>DAOUBR010000016.1:0-31902 GCA_034432535.1 Anaerolineales bacterium
AGTTTGAGCGCCAGCAGCGCGGTGCGAATCTGCCCGCGCGAGCCGTAATCCCGCGCGTCGGCTTTGTTGATGAGGAATCGCAAATCGTCGCGGTGCGGACCGACGCCGGTGACTCCGCGCGCAATCTCCTCTTGTCGGATCTGTTTCAACCGCGCGGAGAATCTCCTGCGGACGTCGTCCAACGCCAGCGCGGAACGGTCTATCGGAATATCGAGTCGCAACCCCAGCTGATTCGGCGGGGCGGGCAGCGGGTCGAAAGCCGGCTCGTAGGCAAGCCGCAAGACCTCCGCGCCGCGAGTCAGTTCGTGATGAATCCGCGAAGCAAAGCGTTCGATTTCCTGCGCCGCTTGAATCCGCCAAAGGATGATTTGCGCCCCCGTTTCGGCGATGGCCTCATCCCAGACGTCCAGTTGATTGGCGTTTCCCCCGCGCTCGTTAAGAATCTTCAACAGGGCGTTGCGCTGGGTCAGCGCCTGATTGTATTCGCTCAACGCGCGGGCGTACGCCGGGGTGGTTTGCGCCAACGCGAGGTTAAGATAGCGGCGGCGTTCCTCCGGCGCGCCTTCGATGATTTGGGACGTCTGCGGGGCGAAAATCACCGCGTTGAAATGCCCCATGATTTCGGCTGCGCGTTTCTTTACGCCGTCGAGCAGAATCTCCTTGCGCGAACGACGACCGTTCAACACGCCCGTCGCTTCAAGAATCAGCCGCGCTTCAAGGCGATGTTTTTTTCCGCCGCGCCGGTAATCAGCCACAAGGCGGGCGACGGCGGGCAGGTTCTTCGCCTCGTGAAAATTGACCATCTGCCTGTCGGCATGGGTTTGAAACGAAGTGAACGCCGCGAGAAAGTAAATCGCCTCCAGGATGCTGGTCTTGCCCTGAGCATTATCCCCCGTAAGCAGAACAGCCCGCCGTGGAATTTCCATATCCAGGCGGGCAAGGCTGCGAAAGTTGGAGAGCGAAAGGCGGGTGAGAAACATGAGGGGGGAGATTGGAGATTGGAAATTACGAGTTACCAGTTACCATTTACCAATTTGCGCTAATCAAGCGGAATCTCGTCTTCGTCCTTTGGCTTCCACACCCTTGTCGCCAGGTCGGTGAAAATGACGCCGTTGAGGTGGTCAATTTCGTGCTGGAAGATGCGCGCCAGCCAGCCTTCCGCTTTGTATTTGACAGGCTTGCCGCGGCGGTTCAGCGCCTTCACCTGAATCTCTTGATGGCGCTCCACCTCGCCTATGAGACCCGGCACGGAAAGGCAGCCTTCTATGCCCATCACCGTTTCGTCCGATTTTTTAACAATCTCCGGATTGATAACGACGAACAACTTTTTCGGTTTGGGCTGCGGCTGCGCGCCTTGGGGGAGTTCTTCCTCCTCGTCCTCGTCCTCGCCGTATTCAATCACCGCCAATTGCAGCGGGACGTTGACTTGCGGCGCGGCGAGTCCTACGCCGGGGGCTTCGCGCATGGTTTCAATCATATCGTCAATCAGGGTTTGCAATTCCTTGTCAAATTTCGTCACCGCTTTGGCTTTTTTTCTCAACGCCGGGTCGGGGACGGTTACAATTTGTCTCAATGCCATTTTGATTCTATCCTCTGTCTACCTTTGAACCTTTTGCCGTTCATTCTCTTACTGCTTTTTCTCTTCTTTTGGAACAATCGGTTTTTCAAACTCGGCGCGGTTTTCGTGATACGCCGCAATCCAGGTGGCGAAGCGCTCGCGGTCATCCTTGCCGGCGTTCTCGTTCTTTTTGGCGATGCGCGCCATGCGGCGGCGGTCAATATCCGCCTGCACGCCGGCCGGGTCCGCCACGTCCTGAAAGTCAAACTGCGCGCCGCCGACGGTGATTTTCACCGTGCCGTAATTGAAGAGATAAGCGATGAACCCCTCGCGGGTGTAAGAAGTGCTTAAGATGCTATCAATTTGCGCCGCGCGCTTTTCCTCTTTGCCGAAGGGTTTGCGGTCAATATCGAAGATTTCCTCGCCGGTCACCATGAAAATATCGTTCTTCCAGTCCACGTATTCCCACACCGCCCAAATGACGAACGGCACGGCAATCAGCGGCAGGGCGAGCGTGATGGTATCTAGATGAATTTTGCCGTCCGCGCCGCGCTGGATGAAAGAGGCGGTCTCGGAGTTCCACAAATAAATTCCGCGCCAGATTTGCAGCGCCAATATCGCCAAAAAGGCGGCGAACGGCTGCCATGCCTGTTGCAACAGCACAATCCAATGCTTGTGATAAATCACCTTGCCCGCGTCTTCCTGCCTGAGGTTAAAGAGCTGCCGCAGCGCCAGAATCCACAAGGAACGCTGCGCGTCCCGGCGGTCGGCGATGAAGACCGGCGGCGGCTCCGGCGCGCTGCGTTTTTCCACCGGCAGCCCGAGCTTCTCGCGGATGGTGTTTTTCATCAGTTCTTTTTGCGAAATGGTGGTGATGGATTTAACGCGCTCCCAATATTCGCGAATCATCCCCGCCGCCTGATTGGGGTGGTCTACGTAGTCAAACTCAATTCGCCCGACGAAGGTGCGCACAATCACGTTGCCGTAATCCAACATGCGCCCGAGCTGGTCGGTTTCCACGCCGACGGAAAGGATGGTGCTGAGCGGAGCTTCTTCGCGGCTGTCATACAAGCCAATGACCTTTTCCAGCCAGATGACGCGCGTGTTGGTGACGATATAATAATCGTTGCTCCAATCCACCGCGTTCCACGCAATCCAGCCGAGCGAGAAGAGCAGCGTCACAATGCCCAGCGCCCAGGGCGTGGTCGCTCCGGTTAGCAAAGCCCAGGCGAAAAAGAAGAGCGGCGCCAACAGCGAAAGAATCGGCGCAACCAGCGCCTGATACAGGCGGATTTTGTGCCGCCGCGCGATGAAGTAAATAATCTCGTCGTCGCCCAGCCATTTGAAGTTGCACGCCCGCGAGAGCTTGTGGCTTTTAATGGCGACGATAAAATTAGGCTTAAGAATCGGGAATTTGTTCAGCAGCGCTTCAAAATATTCGCGCGAGAGAAACAGGACGGACGTCTTTTGAACCGCTTTGACTGTCGCCGAGCGGTTGCGCCGTTCCACCAACGCTTCCTCGCCGAAGTAATCGCCTTTCGCCAGCCAAATCAAACGTCTTTCGCGGTTGCCTTGTTGGGGGTCGGGACGGACGACGTCCACCTTGCCTTCGATGATGATGTAAAAGCCGTCCGGCTTGTCGTTGCGTTTGAAAATCGCCATGCCCGCTTCGTAAGTTTTTTCCGCAAACTTCTCGGCGATTTCGGCCAGCTGGTCTTCCTTCAACCCGTTAAAGAGATGAATCCTATTGATGAGGATGACGCGCTGCTTCAAATCCATGCGACGATTCTATCAAATTTCGCGCACAATGGCGCAGCCCAAGGGCGGGGTTTCCGCCAGGGCGGGAAGAGCGCCGGCGCGCAAGGCGTTGACGGCTTCGGCGAGATAAAAGCGCGAGGGAACGCGATTGCGAAAAGTTACGTCGTCCGCCGCGCCGCGATAACGCAGGACGCCTTCACGGTCTATAAGGAAGACATGCGGCGTGGTCTGCGCTTCGTATAAATTGGCGACCAGGCAATCCGCGTCGCGCAACACGACGGGCAAACCCCTCTCGTGGGCGGAGTTTTGCAACGCTTCGAGGGTTTCATTGCGGTTAGCGGCAAGCGCCAGCAGCGCGACGTCCGCGCCCCATTCGGTCAGCAGCGGAGCAAGCGCCTGATCCACCCGTTCCGCATGGGGACATTCGCAAGACCAGAAATTGAGGACGACGATTCGCCCGCGATAGGCGCTCAAACGGCGCGGCGCGCCTTCCAGGTCGGGCAGCTCAAAATCGGGGGCGGGTTCGTTGAGTTGAACGGAAGTCGAAGACATCGTTAATCCAAAATATCCACGCCGGCGAGTTTCTCAATCACGCCGACGACGGCGGAATTATCCAGCTCGCCCATATCGAGCGCAATCATCTCCTCAAAGAGTTCCGTGTTCGCAGCCGCGCCGCGCAACGGAATATTGTACTCTCTGGCAGTTTCCATCACAATCCGCAGGTCTTTCAACTGCATCCGCGCTTTGAAGCCGGGGTTGCGGTTGCCTTCAAACAGGCGCGGGGGCTTGACGTCGAGAGTCCAGCACTGCGCCGCGCCGCCTTTGATTGCCTCCGCCACTTTGCGCGGGTCCACGCCGGCCTTTTTCGCAAAGACCAGCAGCTCGCCCATGGCGACCATCTGCGCCGCCACCATGATTTGATTGGCGGCTTTCGCCACCTGTCCCGCGCCCGCGCCGCCGACGTGCGTGACGGTCTTGCCCATCGCCTGAAAGACGGGCATGACCTTTTCGAGCGCTTTCGCCTCGCCGCCGACCATGATGGTGAGCGTGGCGTTGCGCGCGCCAATATCTCCGCCCGAAACGGGGGCGTCCAGCGCAAACATTCCCATTTGCTTGAAAGCCTCCGCGATCTTGCGCGCGGAAGCGGGCTTGATGGTGGAATTATCCACGAATATCAGCCCGGCGCGTCCGCCTTCGATGATTCCATTTTCGCCCAGCGTCGCCCGCTCCACGTCGGGCGAATCGGGCAGGTTGGTAAACACCACGTCTGAACGGGCGGCGACCTCTTTGGGAGATTCCGCCGCCGCCGCGCCCTCGGCGACCAGCTCGTCCACCGCCGCGCGCGAACGGTTGTGAACCGTCAGTGAGAATCCCGCCTTCAAGATGTTGCGCGCAATAGATTTGCCCATCAGCCCCAAACCGATATATCCGACTCTCAGCATGTCAAAAGCTCCTCGAACAAAATGATACGACGATTATAGCGCCCGCCCGCGCCTTCCATTTCAAACATGCTATAATTTTCTTCAGGAGGCTTTATGCGCCCAAGAAGAGCGTTGTTATACATGCCCGGCGACAACTGGAAGATGATTACCAAAGCCCTGACGTTGGGCGTCGATTCAATTTGTATGGATATGGAAGACGGCGTGGCGCTGAATAAAAAAGCCGAAGCGCGCGCGAACGTCGCCAAAGCGCTGCGCGAATTGGATTTCGGCGCGAGCGAAAAGCTGGCGCGCGTCAACGCCGTCGGCTCCGGGTTGGAAAAGGACGACCTGGAAGCCGCGCTCTCCAGCCGCCCGGACGGAATCGTCATCCCCAAAGTGGAATCGTACGAGCAAATCGAATGGGCGAGCAAACTCATCGAAGCCGCCGAGCGGCAGCGCGGCTGGGCTCCGAACTCCGTCCGCGTGTTGGTTGGGGTGGAAACCGCCAGAGGAATCCTGAACCTTAAAGAAATCGCCGCGCATCCGCGCCTCGACGCCGTCATCTTCGGCGGGGAAGATTTCGCCGCCAGCGTCGGAGCGACGCGCACCAAAGAGGCGGTGGAACTGCTCTACGCGCGGCAGGCGGTGGTGGTCGCTTGCGCCGCTTACGATTTGCAGGCGATAGACATTGTGACGATTGACTATAAAGACCTTGAAGCCTTGCGCGCGGAAGCGGAATTTGGCGCGCGGCTCGGCTATCAGGGCAAGCAAATTATCCACCCCGCGCAGGTCGAGCCTGTGCAGCGCGCCTTCACTCCCGGCGCGGAAGCCGTCGCTTACGCGCAGCGCATCGTCGAAACTTTTGAGGCGCATCAAAAAGAAGGCAAAGGCGCGTACGCGCTGGACGGCAAGATGATTGACATGCCGCTGCTCAAAAACGCGCAAAAAGTTCTGGCGCGGGCGAACGCCGGCGCGCCCCAAAAGCCCGCATAATTCTCTTTCATTCCCCAAAAAGGACTCGCGTTGCTCTCCATCTTCTACGGAACGCTCGCCGCGCTCGGCTGGGGCGCGGCGGGTTTTTCAGGCGGGCTTGCCGCGCGCAAAGCCAACGCCTATCAAGCCGTGATGTACGCCGAGTTTACCGGCTTGCCGGTCATCCTGCTTTTTCTCGCCTTTTCCGGCGAGACCTTTCCGGGCTGGCGCTTGTGGACGCTCGCCATGAGCGCGGGCGCGCTTGGCACGGTCGGGCTGATTTTGCTTTACCGCGCGACGTCGGAAGGCATGATAAGCGTCGCCGCGCCCATTTCCGCTTTGCTGGCGGCTTCTTTGCCCGTCGTCGTCGGCGCGCTTCTTGAAGGGCTGCCGAACGGATTCACCTTGCTTGGCTTCGGCTTCGCCCTCTTCGCCGTGTGGATGATTTCGCAAGGCACGGAAGGAATCCCCGACCTGCTCAAACATCTTTCCGATTTGAAGCTGCCCCTGCTGGCGGGAATCGGCTTCGGCTCGTATTTTATTTTGATGCACCGCGCCACCGGCGGCGCGGCGTTTTACCCCATGCTGGCTTCGCGCACGGGCGGGACGATTCTGGTCGCGGCGTACATGCTCCTCTCGCGTTCTTCCTGGAAGATGCGCGACGCTTCCGCCTTGCCGCTGATTTTTTTAAACGGAACGCTGGATATTTGCGGCAACTTCTTTTTCATTCTTTCCGGACAAGTCGGGCGGCTGGACGTCGCCTCGGTGTTGAGTTCGCTGTATTCGGGCGTGACGGTCGTCCTCGCGTGGATTTTTTTGAAGGAAAAGTTATCCGCCGCGCAGCGAATCGGAATCGCTTCGGCGTTCATCGCCATCGCGCTGATAACGATGTGACGCAGCCGCAAATTGTGATTTAATGAGGATATGCGACGCCTGATTTTGCTTTCGCTATTCCTGCTGGCGGCGTGCGCCCCGCAGCCCGCGCCAACTCCCTTCCGCCCGCCGACTTCCGCCGCGCCGACGGGGCCGCTTCCCACGCTGACGCCGCTCCCCCCCGTGTACGCTCCCCCGCCCACCGCCACCTTCACTCCTTCGCCCGAAGGTCCCTGCCTGAACGATTTGCAATTCATCAGCGATTTAACGATACCCGACGGTTCGCTCGTCTTCGCCGGTTCGACGCTGGACAAGCGCTGGCTGGCGCAAAACAGCGGCTCCTGCCATTGGGATGCGTCCTATCGCCTGAAATGGATTGGCGGCGACCCGCTGGGCGCGCAAGAGAGTCAGCCGCTTTACCCCGCCCGCGCCGGAACGCAAGCCGTTTTGCAAATCCTTTTTACCGCGCCGCAAACGCCGGGCGAATATGAAAGCTCGTGGCAAGCCGCCGACGCGGAGGGAGTCTTGTTCGGCGACCCCATTTACATCAAGGTCATCGTCCAATGAAAAAAATTCTTCTCGTTCTATCTCTGCTGGCGCTGAATCTGGCGGGCTGCGGCCCGCGAGAATGCGCGAACTGCGCGCGCGTCCTCTTCGTCGGCGGGGAGGCCCTTTCCGCCAACAATCTGCCGGGCATGTTCTCCAATCTTGCCGCGGCGGGCGGACGCGCCGTTCAAGTCAAGCTGCTCGCCCCCAAGGGCTGGGGGCTCTCCGAACACACGCTCTCCGCCGAATTTCATAACGCGCTGCAACAATCCCGCTGGGATTACGTCGTCCTGCAAGAGAAGGACGAGCTCGCCGCTTCGGAACAAGCACGCATTAACCTGACTCATCCCGCCGCCCGCGCGCTCGCGGAGGCGATTCGCCACGCGGGGGCGCAGCCAGTCTTTTTGCAAAACTGGGCGCGGCGGGACGGCATGAGCGCGCTCGGCTTGCCGACCTTTGAAGCCATGCAAGCGGAAATTGATTTCGGCTACGCCGGCATAGCCGAAGAGACGGAAATCGCCGTCGCCCCGGCGGGCGACGCATGGTTCGCCGCGTTGACTCAAAACCCCGACCTGCAATTGTGGAAAGAAGACGGCGCGCAGCCCAGCCCGCAAGGGACTTACCTCGCCGCGTGCGTCCTCTACGCGGTCATCTTTCAGCAAAGCCCGGAGGGGCTGCCTTACTACGGCGGCTTTTCGGCGGAGCTCGCCGCGCAATTGCAAAGCGCCGCCCAAACCGTTTTGCCCTGAAACCTTCGCGACAAGCGAAAACAAAAAAAAGAGCCTCTGTCTTTTCAACAAAGGCTCCGCACCTCTCTAACTTCGACTATCAGACTATCCAGCCACCTGCGGTGTGCCGCTTCTTTTCTGAGCCGGCGGGGGGAAGATGGCTTCAAAGTCGGCGCGGGTGAGCGTTTCCACTTCCAACAGTTTCTTCGCCACCGCGTCCAGCTCCTTGCGGTACTTGGTGAGAATCTTCTTCGTCGCCTTGTAAGCGTCGTCCACCAGTTTGCGCACTTCGGCGTCGATTTTCTGCGCGACGGCTTCGGAATAATCGCGCTGCTCGGAAATTTCGCGCCCGAGGAAGATGAGCTCTTCCTTCTTGCCGTAGGTCATCAAGCCGAGCTCGGAAGACATGCCCAGGCGGGTGACCATCATCCGCGCCATTTCGGTCACGCGCTGCAAGTCGTTGGAAGCGCCGGAGGTCACGTCGTCGAAAATGAGTTCCTCCGCCACGCGCCCGCCCAATAGCCCCACCAGATCGGCGATCATCTTCTTGCGCGAGGTGAGGATGCGGTCGTCCTCCGGGCGCGACCAGGTCAGCCCGCCCGCCCATCCGCGCCCGATGATGGTAATTTTCTGCACCGGGTCGGCTTCGGGCATGGCGTTCATCGCCACGGCGTGACCGGCTTCATGGTAAGCGATGACGCGCTTTTCCTCTTCGGAAATCAAGCGCGACTTGCGCTCCGGTCCCATCACCACGCGCTCGATAGCTTCTTCCAGTTCCGCCTGACCGATGGTCTTCTTATTGCGGCGCGCGGCGAGAATCGCGCCCTCGTTGACGAGGTTTTCTAAATCCGCGCCGACAAAGCCGGGCGTGCCGCGCGCAATCGAAGCCAAATCCACCGAAGGCTCCAAGGGTTTGCCTTTGACGTGAACTTTGAGAATCGCCTCGCGCCCTTTCATATCGGGACGGTCGAGGGTGACGCGGCGGTCAAAGCGTCCCGGGCGCAGCAGCGCCGGGTCGAGGATGTCGGGGCGGTTGGTGGCGGCGATGATGATGACGTTGGTGTCGGTGTCGAAGCCGTCCATTTCCACCAGCATTTGGTTCAAGGTTTGTTCGCGCTCGTCGTGCGAACCGCCCAGCCCGGCGCCGCGCTGCCGCCCGACGGCGTCAATTTCATCCACGAACACAATGCACGGCGAATGGCGCTTCGCCTGTTCAAACAGGTCGCGCACGCGGCTCGCCCCCACGCCGACGAACATTTCCACGAACTCCGAACCGGAGATGGAGAAGAACGGCACGCCTGCTTCGCCTGAAACGGCTTTCGCCAGCAGAGTCTTGCCCGTGCCGGGAGGTCCGACCAGCAGCACGCCCTTTGGAATACGCGCGCCCAGTTGAATAAATTTTTGCGGTTCTTTAAGGAACTCGACCACTTCGGCAAGTTCCTGTTTCGATTCGTCCGCCCCGGCGACGTCGGCGAAGGTGACGGTGGGATGCTCGCCGCTAAACATGCGCGCGCGCGATTTGCCGAAAGACATGGCGGCGTTGTTGCTGCCTTGCGCCTGACGGAAGATAAACCACAGCACCCCGGCCATCAAAATTACTGGTAAGAGATACGCCATGCTGGCGAGGACGCCGCTCCAAACGGAAGGCGCGCTGGATTCGATTTCGACCTTCGCCAGCTCTTCGGGCGTTACGCCGAAATTGCGGAGCTGCTCGACGAGCGTGGCTTCCGGCTCTTTGCGGGATTTATTCTCTTTGCCGTCTTGAATGACGCGGATGGTATCGTTGCTTTCGGCGACGATGCGGGTCGCTTCGCCGCTGCGAACCAATTGCGCCACCGCGCTCAAGGGAAGGGTCTCCTGCGTCGCGGTCGAGTCGTCGCGGAAAAGCATGACCGCCATGGCGATAATCGCCGCTGTCAGCAGGAAATAGACAAACGCTGATTGATTACGGGAATTCACAGAATCCTCCAAAAGATACGTTCACGGGCAATCATTATACCAAGCCCGCCTTTTAGACGCGGCGTGAGAGCGGAATATTATATGATTTTCTAATGAGAAAACGCCCCGCCTTAAAACAACGGGGGAAAGGCGAAAAACTGGGAATCTACCCCGCCTGCGCCCTCTTTTTTAAACGTGCGCTGTCGTCAATCCAATCCGGGCGGTAATCGAGCGATTGGTGACGGAAATAGGCGTTATACAGCTCGGCGTAATGCCCGCCCTGCGCCAGCAGCCCCTGATGATTGCCTTCCTCGATAATCGCGCCCTTACGCATGACGACGATGCGGTCGGCCGCTTTGACGGTGGATAAGCGATGGGCGATGAGAACGCTGGTGGCGTTTCGCAAAATCAAATTGAGCGCGTCTTGAATCTGCCGTTCGGTGAACGGGTCAATGCTGGCGGTGGCTTCGTCCAAAATGAAGATGGCGGGGTTTTGCGCCAGCACGCGCATCAACGCCACCAGCTGCCGCTGCCCCATAGAAAGGCGCGCGCCGCGCTCGCCGACTTGAGTCTGCAAACCTTCGGGAAGGGTTTCCAGCCATTCGCCTTCGCCGATTTGGCGCGCCAGACGCAAAATTTCCTCGTCGGGGATTCCCGGCGCGGCGTAGCGAATGTTATCCGCCGCCGTGCCGGAAAAAAGGAAGGGAACTTGCGAGACGATTCCCAGCTGGCGGCGGTATTGCGTTAAGTCGAAGGCGCGGACGTCGCGCCCGTCAATCAGCAGCCGCCCGCCCTGAAATTCATAAAAGCGCGCGATGAGTTTGGCGATGGAAGATTTCCCCGCGCCGGTATGGCCCACCAGCGCGAGAGTCTCGCCCGGCTGAATGGTCAGGTTGAAGTCGCGCAGAATCGGCTCGTTGTTCTTGTATTCAAAATAAAAATTTTCAAAGCGAATTTCGCCTTTCAGGCGCGGCACGTCGTTCGCGGCGATTTGCGTCACGTTAGGGTCGGCGTCAATCAAGGCGAAGACGCGCTCGGCGGCGGAAAGCCCGGCTTGAATTTGCGCCCAAAACGAAGTGAGGTTCAAAACGGGGAAGAAGAACTGGTCGAGGCTCATGATGAAGAGATACCACGCGCCAACGGTGACCATCCCCTGCGCGGCGGACATGCCGCCCGCATAGACCAGAACGCCGACGAAGATTCCCGAAAGCGCGTTGAGAGTCGGAAAGACCAGCGAAAGCACAAACCCGCGCCGCACGTTCACGGCGTAAGACTGGCGGTTCGATTCGTCGAACGAAGCAAAGACGCTCTCTTCTTGCCGAAAGTTTTTGGCGATGGAAATGCCGCTGACGGTCTCTTTGATGGCGGCGTTTACGTTCGCCATCGCCTTCATGCCGCGTTTGGTGACGGCGCGCGCCATCGCCCGAAAGCCGGCCGCCACGGCGAAGATGACGGGCAAAAAGGAAAGCAGCAACAGAGTCAGCCGCCACTCGGCGCGAAAGAGGACGACGCCCAAAACGAGCGCCTGAACGATCTGCGAAGCCACGTCGGCGACGATGACCACCAATTGACCGAAGTCGGTCGCGTCGGAAGTGATGCGCGAAACGATTCTGCCGGAAGAGAACTGGTCGTAAAAAGAGAGGTCATGCTCGGCGGCGGCGCGAAAGGCGCGGGCGCGCAATTCCAGAATCACGTCCGCCACGGCGCTCACCGTCAGCGCGCGGCGCAGCCAGTTCAACCCCCACAGCGCGATTCCCGTCAACGCCAGCGCCAGCCCGACCAGCGCAATCGCGCTCAACGTCGGGCGTTCGCCAAGCATATCCACCGCGCGGCTGACCACGACGGGCAGCGCCGCGCCAATGAAAGCCAGCAGCAGAGTCACCAGAGAAGCCAGCGTTAGCCTGCCGCTCTGCGGGCGGAAAAATTCTAAAATGCGCCGCGTCAATTCGCGGTCGGAATATTGCCGGTCGTATTTTTCGTCGTTCAGCCCTGCAAAAAAACCCATCGCCTATCGTCCTCCGTTCATCGTCCGCCGTCATTATAACCTTTATGATATACTTTCCAAAAAATCCTGATGAAATCGAGGGCTATCTTATGAAAGTCACCGTCCTTCAAGAAAATCTTGCGCGCGGATTGAGCGTCGTCTCGCGCGCCGTTTCGCCGCGCAGCACGCTGCCCGTCTTGTCGAACATTTTGATAGCCAGCGACGAAGGGCGGCTGCGACTCTCCGCCACCAATCTGGAATTGGGCGTGACCTGCTGGATTGCCGCGCGGATTGACGAAGAAGGCTCCACCACCGTGCCGGCGCGCACTTTCGCCGATTTGGTCAACACCCTGCCCGGCGACCAGGTGCAACTGAGACTCGACGCGCGAACGCAAACGCTGCACGTGCAAAGCGGCTCCTCTAACAACGACATCAAGTGCATTGACGCGCAGGAATTCCCGCCCTTACCGACTTCCGACATGGAAGGCGCGATTCAACTGAACGTCGGCGATTTCAAAGAGATGATTCAACAGGTGGTCTTCGCCGCCTCCGCCGACGAATCGCGCCCGGTGTTGATGGGCGTATTAATGAACATTGAGAAGGACCAGCTCACGCTGGCGGCGGCGGATGGATTCCGCCTTTCGGTGCGCAAGGCGCAGCTGGCGCAGCCGGTCTCTAAATCGGTCAACGTGATTATCCCCGCCCGCGCGCTCAACGAGCTGGCGCGCGTCGCCAACGAACCGGACGAGCCGATTTACATGTCGCTGCCCAAGAATCGCGGTCAGGTAATGTTCCGCGTCAAGGACGTGGAAATCGTCTCGCAGCTCATCGAAGGTTCGTTCCCTGATTATCAGCAAATCATCCCGCGCAGTTATAAGTCGCGCACGCTGGTTTCCACCGCGGCGCTGCTCAAAGCCTGCAAGCAGGCGGAAATTTTCGCGCGCGAAGGCTCCAACGTGGCGCGCTTCGACATTAAGCAAGCCAGCGGCGAAATGCAGCCCAGCGAAGTGGAAATCACCGCCGTCTCGGAAGAGACCGGCAAAAACGAAACGATTGTGGAAGCGACGGTGGACGGCGGCGGCGTGTTAATCGCCTTCAACGTCAAGTTCCTGCGCGAGGTCCTCGAAGTCGTCAAGACCCCCAACGTGGCGCTGGAAACTTCCGCCCCCAACGCGCCGGGAGTCATCAAGCCCGTCGGCGACGACAACTTCCTGCACGTCATTATGCCCATGCATCTGGGCTAATTCCTCGCCTTGCAAAAAAATCTTCCGAGCGCTTCGGGAGATTTTTTTATTCGCAAAGGAGATTTATGACCGGGCATAAAAAATCGGTGGATAACGTCTTAAAAATTTTTCTGGCGCTCAACCAATACCCCATCCTCAGCGGCGCCATCCGCTCGCGGATGAGGCGGGAACTATACACGCGCGGCGTGATCTCAAAGGAAGCGTTGGACGAAGAAGTCAAGAAAAGGGCGGTGGAATCGCAGCGCCGCGAAGGAGTGTATAACCCGCTGGAAGAAGAGCCGGCCGACGTGTGGGAAACGCGCCGCATGCGCATCCGCGATTCGCTGACCGATTTCTACTTCGCCCATAATTTGCCTTACGAGGAATTTGAAACCATCGTCCGCCAAACGCTGAACGAGCGCGGAGTCCGCGAGGAGGAATTCGTCTGGTTTAACCCGGAGCTCGCTCCGCAGGAAATGCTCTTCGAGCAGGCGGAGATGATTGAATCCATGCCGCCGGAGGAACGCAAAAAATACGACGCGCGTTTGAAGGAACTTAAAGTCGTCCTGATACGCACGATGGTCAGCGACCAGCTCAAATACGTCAAAATCGCGCGCAAATGGCTAAAAGTGGAAGACCTGAAAGAAATTCGCGCCCGCAAAATCGGCGGCGGCAAAATCGGCGGAAAAGCCGCCGGCATGTTGCTCGCCATGCGCGTCCTGAAAGAAACCGCCCCGCCCGAAATCGCCGCGCGCTTCAAAATTCCGCCCTCCTACTATCTCGGTTCCGACGTCTTCTACAATTTCATGACGCTGAACGACCTGACGCACTGGAACGGTCAAAAGTATAAGACGCAGGAAGAAATGCGCGCGGACTTCCCGCAGCTGCGCGCCGATTTTCAAAAGGGCAAATTTCCCGTTGACGTCGCCGAAAGCCTGGAACGCATTTTAGACGAAGCGGGCAAGCGTCCGCTGATTGTGCGCTCTTCCAGCCTGCTGGAAGACAACTTCGGCACGTCCTTCGCCGGAAAATACGAAAGCATCTTTTTGCCCAATCAGGGCAGCCGCGCAGAAAACCTGAAAGAGCTCTCCCGCGCTATCGCCAGCGTGTACGCCAGCGTGTTGCACCCCGACGCGCTGATCTATCGTCACTTGAAAGACCTCGCCGATTACGACGAGCGCATCGGGGTCTTGATTCAATTCGTCGAAGGCGAAACCTGGGGGCGGTATTACTTCCCTCACGCGGCGGGCGTGGCCTTCAGCCGCAACCTGTACCGCTGGTCGCCGCACATCAAACAGGAGGACGGCTTCCTGCGGCTGGTGCTGGGACTCGGCACGCGCGCGGTGGATTCCGTCGGCGACGATTATCCGCGCCTCGTCGCGCTCAGCCACCCGCGCTTGCATTCTTCCTCCGACCTGCGCAACATCAAACGTTACTCGCAAAAATACGCCGACGTGATTGACCTGCAAGCCAACGCCTTCGCCGCCGTTCCCGTGCGCGATTTGCTGAACGCGGATTATCCCGCGCTGCGTTACGTCGCGCAGGTGGAAGAAGGAGGCGGGCTGGCTCCGATTCTTAGCCGCCTGGAAGAGCCGGAAAAAATGGCGCTGACCTTCGACGGGCTGCTCTCGCGCACGCCCTTCGCGCCGACCATCCGCGCGGCGCTCAAACTGCTGGAAACGCATTACGAATCGCCGGTGGACACCGAATTTGCGCTGGAGATTCTGGGCCCCGACGGGCGACCCGACGTCCGCATTTCGTTGCTGCAATGCCGCCCGCAAAGCCACATTCAAGAAAGCGAAGAGATAAAAATCCCCGCCAAACTTGAACCGGAGGACGTCGTTTTTTCCACGCGCACGATGATTCCGCAAGGCGCGGTGTTGCGAATTCGCTACGTGCTGTTCGTCCCCGCGGAAGGATACTTCCGCCTTGAATCGCAAGCCGAGCGAACGCTGCTGGAACGCGCCATCGGACAGTTGAATCAGGCTTTGAAGGAGCATGTGTACATCGCGGTTGGACCCGGGCGCTGGGGAACTTCCACGCCCGACCTCGGCGTGCATGTCGGTTACAGCGATATTTACAACGCCCGCGCGCTGGTGGAGCTGGCGGGCAAGGAAATCGGCGCTTCGCCGGAGCCTTCCTTCGGCACGCATTTCTTTCAAGATTTGATGGAAGCGAAAATCTACCCGCTGGGCGTGTACCTCGACGAGGAAGACGCCGTCTTCAACCGCAAGTTTTTTTACGAGACTCCCAACCGCCTGCTCGATTTTATTTCGACGGACAACCCGCGCGTCGTCAACGCCTTGAAATTAATTGCGGTGGAAGATTATCGGCGCGGGCATTACATGGATTTAATCATGGACGCGCGCGAGAGTCGCGCCGTGGCGTTTCTCGTCGGCGAGCGGGACGCGCAGCCCGAAGAGTCCGCTTAACGGATAGCCGTCTTTTGCGCCTTAACAAATTAATCCGCCAATCGCGTCGCGCGTGATTCTTGCCCTGAGCCTGTCGAAGGGTATCTCGCCTTTGGCGCAAACGTCATAGCGTCGCGCGAGATTCATCTCGCCTTTGAAGCAGGCGATGGGGGGCGGCATGAATCCCCATTCGGGGACGATGTGTCGCGGCGCAAAAGGATTGTCACGATGATTCGGAAAAGTACAAGAGCGGACTGGAAAGAGCGGCGAAAAAAAATCCCGCGCGATTGCGGGATTTTTTTTAGAAAACTTTATAGAACATTTGTTCTATTTCGTTATCCCTCCGCCACGGGCAGCCGCCCGCTGCGAACCAGCCAGAAAATGAAGAGCGCCATGCCCAGCCATGCGGTGGGAGCAGCCAGCGTGCCGGCGAGCGCTATATTCACGCCGGGGGCGAAGAACAGCAAAGGCAAGCCCGCCACGGCGTTTATCGAGCCGTGACCGAGCGCGGCGACCCAAACGCTTTTCGCGTTCAAAGTCAGCCAGGAGAGAATCGTCCCCGCCAGCAGGCAAAAGATGACCATCATCCAGATTCCCGCAAAGGGATAGCCCGGATAATTATGCCCTTGCATAATGACTGGGGCGTGCCACAAGCCCCAAATCAGGTTGCTGAGCAAAATCGCCTTCCCCTGCCCCAGCGGCAGCAATTTGGGCAGCAAGTATCCGCGCCAGCCCAATTCCTCCCCAACTGTGAATAACATGTTGATAATTGGCCCGACCGTCAAAGCGGTCAACGCCTGCAAAGCGACGGCCATGCCCGCGAGAACGGCGTCGCCGCCCGGCGCGCCTTTCATCGCCTCTTGGATCATCGTGAATTGCAGGTCTAGTTTGGCGAAGCCCAGCAGCAGCGCCAGCCCGCCGCCCAGTAAGGTAAAGGCAATCGGCGTCAGCCACGCCCAAAGGTAAAAACGCTTCGCGCCCAGCGCGTTTAAACGCAGCGCAGACAGCGGGCGTTTCTCGACCCACAGCGTGACCGCGAGGGCGGACAGCCCCGGCGCCCACATGGCGAGCGCCCACAAGCCCTGCGTGACCAGCGCTTTTTGCCGCGGGTCCCATCCGCTCAACGCCAGCGGAGCGAGAAAGAGGGGCCAGGAAAGCAGGACGGTCAAGCCCAGAAACCAGACGAGAGATTTTCTTTCGGTCATAAATGTCTCCTCCAAAGCGCGCAAAAGGCGTTACGAGCCGCTATCCTCATACGCGCGGCGGGAGTTTAAGTTGCGGGCGCGATGGTTTCACGTGAAACGTTCACGCCCGCGTTTCGCGGCGGTACAGGACGTAGGAATAAACGAAGAGGAACAGCGTCGAGCCGAGCAGCGGAGCGAGCAGCAGCCAGAGCGCCGCCGCGCCGCCCAAGAATCCGCCCAGAATAGCGAGCGCGCCCGAAGCCGCGAACAGCGTCGCGCCGAGTTCGTGCGTCTTCTCCCACACCGCGTCGCTGGAAAGCGTCCACGGCGTGCGAATGCCGATGAAGAAATTGCGTTTAGCGCGGCGCAGCAGCCCGCCGATGAAGATGAGCAGCGCGCCCAGCGCCGGGGTCAGCGCGGAGATCATTGCAAAACGCCAGCCGAGATTCCACGCCAGCGTCAGCGCGTGCAGGTAAAGCATGAAAGCGGTCAGGCAGACGATGAACCCGTGATACTCGGAGCGGAAAGCGGCGAGATTCTCCCGCAGCGGGTCCGCAGCGGGCAGCAGAAAAAGCGGCGCCAGCAGCGCGGCGCTGACCAGCGGCATGAGCGTCACGCCCCAAAAGCGGGACATATAGCCGTCCGCCTCGTCGCGGACGTTCCAATGCGAAGCCATCGGGTCGGGCAGCCGCTCCCACAGCAGCGCGCCCGCCAGCAGAGCGGCGGCAATGAGCAGGACGGAAATCCAAAAAGCGGTTTTAGCGGTCATTTTTTCTCCTTGCATGTTTCACGTGAAACAAAGGGACGGCGGAAGCCGTTAGGCGTCCAGCCTGTCCTTCACCGCGCGCTCAATTTCCCGCGCGGAAAAGCCGAGACTGCGCGCCTCGGCGATAAAGCGCCGCGCCAGCAGATGCAGCGCTTTGGCGCGCGTTTTCTCCCGCGCCCGGCGGGAAGGGACGGCGGCGGCGTAAGTGCCGCGCCCTTGCTGGGCGGAGAGCGCGCCTTCGCGATCCAGCAGACGATACGCGCGCGCCACCGTGTTGAAGTTGACGCCCAGCTCGCGCGCCAGCTCGCGCACGGTGGGCAACTGTTCGCCCACGCGCAGCGAACCGCCCGCCAAGCGCTCTTGCACCTGCCGCGCAATTTGAACGTACGCCGGCAGCTCCGAGCGCAAATCCAGCCGCAAAGTTAGTTTTTTAGCCATATCGCGCGTCCTCGCAAATTGTATGATTGTATAACCGCTATGGATTGTACGCCGCCGCGTTCGTTTGTCAACCGCCAATCGCCGCGAGGACGTTATAATTCCCGCCATGACCTTCCCCCCGATTCCGAGCCGTCGCCCGCCGCTGCGACTCGGCTTACTGACCGACTCGCGCTTCGCGCGCGCGTGGATTATCCGCCTCGCGAAAAAACTCGCCGCGCTGGATGGAATCGAAATCGCCTTGTGGATCAACGCCGAAAAGCCCGCGCCCTCCGCCGCGCTGACCGACGCCTATGCCGCGCTGGAACGCCGCCTGCTGAACAACGTCCCCGACCTGCGGCAGGTTTCGGACTTGCGCGCCGCGCTGCCGGAAATCCCCGTCGTTTCGCCCGCGGAGACGGAAACAATCGCGGCGCAAGCGCTGGACGTCGTCGTTTGCTTTCAAGACGAGCCGCCGCGCGCGCCGCTGCCCGCGCGATTGGGAACATGGAGCTGGAACGATATTTCCCCCGCCGCCGGTTTTCAAGAAACGTATCGCCGCGCGCCGCTAACGGTTTGCGAGCTTTCCGCCCGCCTGCCGAACGGCGAGACGAAAATTTTGCGCCGCGCGGTCTTCGCCTCCGATTGGCTTTCGGCGACGCGCAACCGCCATCGCGTTTACCTCAAAGCCGCCGCCACGCTGCTCTGGGCGCTGAAAAAACTCGCGCTGCAAGACGGCGAACTATGGGACGAAAGCGCGGACGAAGAGCCAATCCGCCCGCCGCGCAGTTTCAGCCCGCCGCAAGCCGCCGCGCTCGTCTTCAAGCAAGCGGCGCGCGCGCTGGAAAAAAAGTTCCGCCCGCAAGAAACCTGGCTGGTCTTCGCCGAAAGGGAAGAAGACGGGCTGCCGCCGAAACAAACGGAACGAAAAAAACTGCTCGCGCCGCCGGGCTTTTATTGGGCGGACCCCGTCGCCTTCGCCAAAGACGGCGCGACGTATCTGTTCGTGGAGGAATACGTCCGCGCGCAGCGGCGGGGAAGAATCGTCTGCCTGACGCTCGATTCCGAAGCCCGCGTCGTTGCGCGGGAGGTCGCGCTGGAACGCCCGTACCATCTTTCCTATCCCTTCGTCTTCGAGCGCGAAGGCGAGCTGTATATGATTCCCGAAACCGCCGCCCGCCGCGCGATTGAAGTGTATCATTGTATCAAGTTCCCCGCCCGCTGGGAGTTATGCGAAACGCTCATGCCGGACGTTTACGCGGTAGATTCCACCCTGCTGAAACGCGGCGGGCGCTGGTGGCTGTTCGCCAACCTGATGAGCGAACCGGGCGCTTCCTCGTGGGACGAGCTGCATTTGTTCTACGCCGAAGACCCGCTCTCCGCCGAATGGATTCCTCACCCGCTCAACCCGCTGATTTCGGACGCGCGCGCCGCCCGCCCCGCTGGACCTTTCTTCGAGCGCGAGGGCGTCCTCTATCGCCCCTCGCAGGATTCCTCGCGCAGATACGGCTACGCCGTGAACCTCAACCGCGTGGACGTTTTGAACGAGCGCGAATACGCCGAAACCCGCGTGGAAAAAATCCTGCCGCGCGGCGGCTTGTTGGCAACGCATACTTACAGCCGCGCAAACGGCTGGGTCTTCACCGACGGCGTTACGCGCAAGCCGGAGGAAGCGCAATGAACGCGCGCGTGTGCGTCCTTCCCCGCGTGGAAGGCTTGGGCGGCATGGCGACCTTCCGCTTGAAGTTCGAGCAGGCGCTTCGCGCGCGCGGCGTGGAAGTCTCGCACGATTCGCCCGAACAAGCGGACGCGGTTTTGGTCATCGCGGGGACGCGCGACCTGCCCGCGCTGATTCGCGCGCGGCGGCGCGGCGTTCGGATTGTTCAGCGGCTGGACGGAATCAACTGGGTGCATCGCAAGAAAAACACCGGCGTCCGTCACTTTCTGCGCGCGGAATACGGCAACCTCGTCCTGTCTTTCATTCGCGGACGAATCGCCTCGCGGGTCGTCTATCAAAGCGCGTTTTCAAAAAATTGGTGGGAAGACTGGTACGGCGAGACCCGCGTCCCTTCCTGCGTCATTCACAACGGCGCGGACTTGAAACGTTACGCCCCGCAGGAAGGAATCCCGCCCGCGCCGCCTTACCGCCTGCTGCTGGCGGAAGGTAATTTGGGAGGCGGCTACGAAATGGGGTTGGAGAACGCCCTCGCGCTGGCGGAATCTTTGAACGCGAATCCGCAAACGCCCGTCGAATTGCTCGTCGCCGGTAGCGTTTCGCCGCAGTTGCGCGCTCAAGCGGAAGCGAAAAGCCGCGCCGCCCTCCGCTGGCTGGGGGTCGTCCCCCGCGAGGAAATTCCCGCGCTGATGCGCTCGGCGCATTTGCTCTTCTCGGCTGATTTGCACCCCGCCTGTCCCAACGCGGTGATTGAAGCGCTATCGTGCGGGCTGCCGGTCGTCGCGTTTGATACGGGCGCGGCGCTGGAACTGGTGGGCGAATCGGCCGGGCGCGTCGTCCCTTACGGCGCGAACTCGTGGGCGCTGGAAAAGCCCGATATTCCATCGCTGGCGCGCGCGGCGCAAGAGGTCTTGCAGCGTTTGCCCGCCTTCCGCGCGGCGGCGCGCGCGCGCGCCGAGAGTCTCTTTGATTTGGAAAAGATGACCGACGCTTATTTGAAAGCCCTGTTGGAGTGAAAGCGATGAACGGCTCGCGTTCCCGCGATTTTCTTTGGATGAGTCTGGCGCTAACGCCGCTGCTTGCCGTCTCGTTTTTGCTGCCCATTCAGCCGCAGGATTACTGGTGGATTTTGCGAGTCGGGCAGGAGACGGTTCAAAACGGCGCGATTCCCATCGTGGATACCATCAGCGCGAGTCGGGCGGGACAGCCCATCCTGTACCAGCCCTGGCTCGCGGGCGTTCTCTTTTATTTGATTGACCAATTGGGCGACGCGGCGGGGACCTTCGTCCTGCGCGGGGCGCTGCTCGGCTGCGCTTACGCCGTCCTGTGGAAGACCGCGCGGCGGGCTTCCAATCCGCCGACGGCGACGTTTTTAATTCTGGCGCTCGGCTTCGCCGGCGGGAACAACTGGGCGATGCGCAGCCAGTTATTCGCTTATCCGCTCTTCGCCGTAACTCTGGCGGTCTTGCTGCGATGGCACAATGATACAATTTCCTCGAAGAAAACCTATCTGTGGACGTTGCCGCCCGTCGCGGCGCTGTGGGCGAACTTGCACGGCTCTTTCGTCCTGCCGCTGATTCTCGCCGGGCTGGCGCTGCTTTTCGGCAGGGGCGATAAAAAAGCGCTGGCGCCGGCGTTCGCCGCCATGTTGCTGGCGACTCTGCTGAATCCGCGCGGCTTCGGCGCGTGGCAATATTTCGCGGCGATGATGCGCTCGCCCTCCGACCAGCTGTTCGCCTTCGAGTGGTCGCCGCCCCGCAACGAAGGGTGGCAAATGAACCTGTTCTTCGGCTGGCTGCTGCTTTTCGCCCCGCTGGCAAGTTTCAGCCCCAAGAAGCTTTCCGCGCTGGAATGGGCGTTCTTTCTTTCCTTTGGCTGGCTGGCGCTTTCGGGCATGAGGTACGTCTTTTGGTTTCTGGCGCTGCTCGCGCCGCTGACTGCCGCGCTGTTGAGCGATTGGGTCAAGCGTTTCGAGCGGAGCGGAAAAAATTTCCCCGCGCTGGATTTCGCCTTCGGCGCGCTGACGCTCTGCGCGGCGGCGCTCTTCCTGCCTGGAATCCGCGAGCGCTGGATGGGCGACTCCGTCCCGATGTACGAGCGCTCCACTTCGCCCGTCGCCGCCGCCGAATGGCTGAGATCCCGCCCCGGCCTGCCGGGCGAGCTGTTCGCCGATTACGCCTTTGGCGGGTATCTTTCATTTCATCTACCGGAGCGCAAACCGTGGATGGACAGCCGTTTCAACGCTTTTCCGCCCGAACAATGGGCGGAGTACGTCGCAGTCAGCAAAGGCGAAGGCTGGCAGGAAGTTTTCGAGCGCGAAGGAATCAACCTGCTGCTGCTTTCGCGCGCTTCGCAAAGCAAATTAATTGAAGCCGTCTCCGCCTCGCCGGAATGGCGCGAAGAATACCGCGACGAATACGCCGTCGTTTTTTCCCGCCGCGCGCCTCGACCATGAAAACGAAACTCCCGCCCCTGCATTCGCTGTTGTTCGTCTTCGCCCTGCTGCTGGGCGCGTACGTCCGCTTGCAGCCCGCGCTGCTGACCGGCTTCCCCGTCGGCGACGGCGGCTTGTTCTACGCGATGACTGAAGCGCTGCAAAAGAACGGATGCGTCCCGCCCGCCTTTGTGGAATACAACGGGCTTGCCATCCCCTTCGCTTATCCGCCTTTGGGGTTTTATCTGGCGGCGGCGCTCAACGGCTTATTTGGGATTCCGCTGATGGAAGTTTTCCGCTGGCTGCCCGCCGTGGAAAGCTTGCTGTTCGCCGCGCTGATTTATCCACTGGCGGAAGCCTTGCTGCGCTCGCCGTTCAAAGCGCTGTTGGCGACGATTTTCTTTCTCTTCCTGCCGCGCTCCATCGGCTGGTTTGTGATGGGCGGCGGAATCACCCGCGCGTTGGGCGCGATTTTCCTGACGCTGACTCTGCGCGCCGTCTATCTTCTTTTTTCCGCGCCCGCCCCGAAATATCTGGCGCTGTCCGTTCTTTTCGGCGGCGGAGTCGTCTTAAGCCATCCCGAGCTGGCGCTGCACGCCGCCACCTGCTCGCTGGCGCTGTGGGCGTTCTTTGGCAGGTCGCGGCGGGGCGTTCAAAACGCGCTGCTGGTCGCCTTTGGAATCTTGCTGACGGTCTCGCCGTTTTTTGGGCTGACTCTGGCGCGGCACGGCTTCGCCCCTTATCAACATGCGGCGGCGACCGGCTTTCACAGCCTGACCGCCTGGCTGGCGCTGCTCACCGGCTCTTTCGCCGACGAAAAATTGATTACTCTGGTTTCCGCCTTCGCTCTGCTGGGCTTGCTGGTTTCGCTGACGCGGCGCGATTTTCTATTGCCCGCCCTGTGGCTCATTCCCGCCCTGGCGGACCCGCGCAGCGCAGCTTCGGTTTCCATTATTTTCTGGTGTATGCTCGCGGCTATCGGCTTTGCGGAAGTCGTCCTGCCCGGCTTTTACGCGCTGCAAAACAAAACGACGCCCGAAGACCCGCTGCAATCGCGGCTGGCGAAAATTGTTTTCAGCGTGATTCTTTTTTACCTGTTCTTCGGGGCGACGGTCTCCAATCAGGTCTATTTGAAAATCAGCGTGAACGCCGGGCAGCGCGCCGCGGCGCAATGGACGGCGGAGAATCTGCCGCCGCGCAGCCGCGTTTTGATTATCACCGGGCAGGAGCTGGCTTTCGCCGACGGCTTCACGGAATGGTATCCTGCCCTGAGTTCTCACGTCAGCGCCGCCGCCGTGCAAGGCTGGGAATGGCTGCCCGGCAAGCCTTTTTCCGCGCGCATGGAAGAGTTCGCCCGCCTGCAAGCCTGCCTGAATCAAGGAGCGGGCTGCGTGGAAAGCCGGGCGCTTCAAAGCGGCGCCGCGTTTGAATACGTCCTCGCGCCGAGCGATTCGCCTCTGGCGGAATCGCTCGCGGCGGCGGAAAGGTATCGCCCGCGCTACGCGGCGCAAGGCGTTTCCATTTATCAAAAAATCTCGCAGCCATGAAGAAACCCGCTTACCCCGGAAAGCTGGCGATTCAACAGCGCGTCTTGCCCGGCTATCGCGTCCCGTTTTTTAACTTGCTGGCGGAATCTTGCGCGGGCGGGCTGAGCCTGTTCGCCGGCAAAGCGCGCCCCGAAGAGATGATAACGGACGGCAGCCGCTCGCTGAAAACCAACTATCAGGCGGCGGAAAACGTTCATCTCTTCCGCGATTCCTTTTACCTGTGCTATCAACGCGGCTTGACCCGCTGGCTGGAACATTGGAATCCCGACGCGCTGATTGTGGAAGCCAACCCGCGTTATCTGGCGACGCCCTTCGCGGTTCGCTGGGCGCGCGCGCGCGGGAAAAAGATTCTCGGCTGGGGGCTCGGCGCGCCGCGCAAAAATTTTTTCTGGGCGGGGTTCGCGCGCCAGTTCGACGGACTGATTGCCTACAGCGCGCGCGGAGCGGAAGAATACGCCGCGCTAGGATTCCCGAAAGAGCGAATTTTCGTGGCGCGCAACGCGGTCTCGCCCAAACCGACCGAAGCGCCGAAACGTCCGAAACGCGACGCGCCGCCGACCTTGCTCTTCGTCGGCAGGCTGCAAGAAAGAAAGCGGGTGGACTCGCTCTTGCGGGCTTGCTCTAAACTGGAATCGCGGCCGCGCCTGCTCATCGTGGGCGAAGGTCCCGACCGCGCGCGGCTGGAAGCGCTGGCGAGCGAAATTTATCCGCAGGCGGAATTCGTCGGCGCAAAACACGGCGCGGATTTGCAGCCTTACTTCGAGCAAGCGCATTTGTTCACGCTGCCCGGCACAGGCGGACTCGCCGTGCAAGAGGCGATGAGCCGCGGCTTGCCGGTGATTGTGGCGAAGGGCGACGGCACGCAGGACGATTTAGTGCGCGCGGAGAACGGCTGGCAGATTCCGCCGGACGACGAGGAGGCGCTGCTGGCGGCATTAAAAAACGCGCTGGAGAATCCGGCGCGTTTAAGGGAAATGGGGGCGGAATCTTTCCGCATTGTGGCGGAGGAAATTAACATCCGCACGATGGCGGAAGCGTTCCTCGCCGCGTTAAATTCGGTTTCATCCATCTGAGACGACTTCAAAAGCCGGCACGGGGACGCTTTTGCCGCGCATTTCAATTTCGCCAAACGGGCGGACTTGAAACCGCCCTTGCACAATTTTGAGCGTATCGGGGCCAATCAGCAAGCGATTGGGGCGGGCGTATCCCTCCATGCGGCTGGCGATATTGACCGTATCGCCCAGCACGGTGAACTCGGCGCGCGGTCCGACGCCGATGTAGCCGACCATCGCCGGACCGGTGTTCACCGCCACGCCCACGACGATTCGCTCGCCGTCCAGCTCGTATTCTCGGCGCGAAAGCTGACGAAGGATTTGCAGCCCGGCTTGAGTCCCGCGAATCTCCTGCGGCACGACGGTTTGCGTTTTAGAGGTGGAAACAAAAGCCGCCATCACGCCGTCGCCAATGTATTTGATGATTCCGCCGTAACGGAAGACGACGGTGGTGGCGTCTTGATAATAGCGCGTGAGCAATTGGGCGAAACGCTGCGAGCCGATACGCTCGGCGAGGGCGGTGGAATTGGCGATGTCGCAAAACAAGATGGTGACTTTTTCCTCGTCAAATTCGGGCAGTTTGCCGGTGGCGAGATAATCCTTCAACAGGTATTCCACTTCGAGCGGGGAGACGAAACGGAGCAGCAGTTCGCGCATGCGTTCTTGCTCGCGGTTTTTTTCCAGCAATTTCAAGCGGTTGAGCGTCAGCGCGGCTTGATGGCTGATGGCCGTCGCCAAGCCCATATCGCGGTGGGTGAAGGGGCGCGCATTCGCCTTGCGCGTCAGGGTAATCAGACCCAGCGTCTGGTCGCCGTCGGCGATGGGAACGAACATCTGAAGCGGGGTGACTTCCACCGCGCGGCTTTCCACCGCCCGGCGGGCTTCCTCTTCCGTCAGCGTGGAAAATTCTTCCGCCAGCGTCACCCGCACGTCTTCCATCATCAAAATGCGCTTGATTTGCACGACCACCTCGCGCCGCATGGAAAAGACGTCCATCAGCGAGCTGAGTTTGCGCGCCACTTCGTCAATCAAAATGGCGTGTTCGTCGAGCGATTCGAGGATGATTTCGCGGGTGAAAGCGTGCGTGCCGGCGAGCGAAACGCGCGTCTCGCCGTCTTCGTTGGTCAGGTGCAGCATGGCGCGCCCAATGCGAATGTTATCGCCGTTTTTGAGAGCGACCTTGCCTTCAATCCGTTTGCGGTTGACGTAAGTGCCGTTGGCGCTATCGAGGTCTTCGATGGTAATGACGTTGTTTTTTTCGTCCCATTCGATTTCGGCGTGCTGACGCGAGGCGGAAGCGTCCCACACCGCGATTGCGTTTTGGGACCCGCGTCCAATCAGCGTAGAGCCGGGTTTCAACTCCGCCCAGTAAGCGTCCCGTTCAGGTTCGTTGACGTTTAGTTTCCACATAGCCGCCGCAATTCTACCCCGATTTGCGTTAAAATTAAATTGGTTTTCTATTGCGTTCTGAACGTTAAATCTTTTCCGAATTGCTCTTGCGCCTATGCCCGCCTACGATTTTATCTGCAATCAATGCAAGCAGCCCTTTGAGGCTTTCTTTTCCTATGAAGAATACGGCAAAAAGCCCGCCCGCTGCCCGCGCTGCGGAAGCGCGAACGCGCGCCGAAAGATGACGAAGGTGCGCGTCGCCAAATCGGAAGAAAGCCGCATGGAATCGGCGGCGGAACGTTTCGCCGATTTGGAAGGGATAGAAAACGACCCGCGCGCGCTCGGCAAGATGATGCGCGAAATGAAAGAAGAAATGGGGGAGAACCTGCCGGAAGAATTCGACGAGGCGGTGGATCGGCTGGAAGCCGGTCAAAGCCCGGAGGAAATTGAATCCGCGCTGCCGAATCTGAGCGCGGAAGACTCTGCGGATTAGTTCAAGGCAAGCGCTCTTTTTACATCCCTCGTCGTCTTTTGCGGGTCTTTAAACAACACGCCCTTCATGCCGATTTTTTCGCAGCCGGCGATGTTTTCGTAAACGTCGTCCACAAAGAGGGATTCTTCCGCGCGGGCGCCGGCGCTTTGCAGCGCAAGGCGGAAAATCTTGGGGGCGGGTTTCGCCGCGCCGACTTCGGCGGAGATGGTCAGGCTGTCGAAAGCGTCCGCGATTTTCTGGCGGGTTAAATACGCGCGCAGACCGCTCCATGCGTTGGAAATCAGCCCGACTCGCAGCCCGCGTCCGCGCAGCTCGCGGATGAATTGAATCAACGCGAGGTCGAGCAAATCGCCGCCGAAAAAAGCGTCCTGAAAAGCCTGCGCTTCCGCTTCGGGGAGTTTGAGCCGCCGCACAACGTTCAGCCAGTGTTCTTCTTCGGGAATTTCGCCGAGCGCGGCGCGTTTGGCGGATTCGCTATTAAAGACCAGCCGGTCGAGGTCTTCGTAATCCATGCGAAAGCGCTCCGCCAATTGCTGGCGGGGCGCTTGATATTCGGTGCGGAGAATCACTCCGCCAAAATCGAAAAAGATCGCGCGGAAGGGGGTCATTTCTTCTTTGGCGCGGCAGGCTTCTTTGCGGAAGTCGTCGTCTTGGAAGCGGCGGGTTTTTTGGCGGCAGTCGTCGTTTTGGAGGCGGCGGGCTTCTTCTCGGCGCTCGTTTTGGCGGAAGTCTTCTTCGCCGCGGCCGGTTTTTTGGCGGCGGGCTTTGCGGCGGCGGTCATCTTCTTGGAGGCGGCGGGCTTTTTCTGCGCCGCAGGTTTTTCTATCGGCTCGGTGGGCAGGAAAGCGGAAGCGGGCGTTTCCGCCTTGGGGGCGGGCGGCGGCGCGGCGGCGGCCGATTCCGCCGCGGCTTTCTGCTTAGCGGCGTCTTCTTTCCAGTTGGGGTAGAAAAGCTCCATGCGCTGACGCGAAATGGAGTTGGCGCGGCGGCAGCGCGGGCAGTGCGCGTCGTAGTGATTCTGATTCTTCTCGTTCATCGTGATAATCGCGCCCAGCATTTCGGCGCGGCCGATGGTGAAAGGCGTCTGGCAGTAAATACATCGCAGGTTCATAAGGCACATCCTTTCAAGGATACGATATGCTTTGATTCTACACCATTCCGCCCCGTTCTGGAAAAGTTCAAATCACGCGCTTCAAATGCAGCAAGGCTTGAAAGAGGACCGCCGCGTCGAGCGCGTGTTGAAACTTGCCCGCGCGGCACAGGTCGAGCAGCTCGTCCAAAGAGACCAGTTCCACTTCAATATCCTCGCCGTCGTCGAGGTTTTGCGCTTCCGCCTTTTCCGCGCCCAAGGCGAGGTAGCAATACAGGCGGTTGGTTTGAAACGCCGGATTGGGATACAAAACGCCGGTTTCAATCATCGTCTCGACTTTGTAGCCCGTCTCTTCCAAAAGTTCGCGCCGCGCTCCCGCTTCGGGGTCTTCGCCGTCTTCGATGATTCCGCCGGGGAATTCCAAAAAATCCATGCGCGCGCCATGCCGATATTGTCGCGCCAGCACGACCTTTTCGTCCTTCGTCAGCGCCATCACGTTCGCCCACGAGCGAAACTCCATCACCAGCGCTTCCAGCGGCTTGCCGTTGGGCAATTCGCATTGATCCACGCGGAAGCGCGGACGGACGTAAGCGGAAGACTTTATCAGCCAGGGCTTCATGCTTCTTCCGTTTCGCGGGCGGCGCGGTTGATTTCATCCAAACCGGCGCCTTTGGCTTTTTGCAGGCGCTCAAAGCGTTTGCCGAATTGCGTCATGGCGTATTGAATAAAATCGTCTTCGGATAAGCCGAAGGGAACGACGGAATAGCGGGCGAAGGCGTCGCCGACGACGCCGACGGCGAAAGGCAGCAAGGCGTTCATCTGCGTTTCAAGCGTCTCCCATTCGGCGGGATGTTCCGCCACCAGCCGCGAGAGGAAATACACGCCGTAGGCGATGTGCCGCGATTCGTCCGTTTTCAACAGCGAGATTCCTTTTCGCAAGCCGGGCGCGAGGTCGTTGCGTTCCAGCATGGTGAAGAAGGCGTGATACCCGGTCTCGGCGAGGACGCCCTCGACAATCATGTTATACGTCGCGGAAGCGCGAATCTGCGCCGCCGGGCTGGGGTCGCTTTTCAGGGCGAGCAGCGCGTCGGGCAGGGCTTCGTAAAAAATGCGCTTGTAGTTTTCGGTGTGATAACGGGATAAATCGGCGGGCGCGCCGCACACTTCGTCCAAAAATCTGCGGAAGAAATCGGTGTGCTTCGCCTCCTCGAACAAAAAGGTGGTCAGGTACATCTCTTCTTCAATGCGCCCCTCGCGCGCGACGACTTCAATCAGCGGCAGCAGGTCGAGCGTGACGGCTTCTTCCCCGGCGACGAACAGCGCCAGCAGCAGGAAAATCAAATCCTTCTCGTCGTCTTTGAAGGATTCCCAATCGCGCTTATCTTGGGAAAAATCAATCTCAGCGGGATTCCACACGCCGAGTTTTTTGGCGCGCTCATACAGGCGCATGGGCGGCAGGTCGCGGTTTAAGCCGCGCGTGACGGTGGCGAAAGATTCGTGAGGCATTTCAACTCCTTATCTATAAAAAAGCGGATGCGGTTAGGTTTATAATTGTACTCATGATAGCCACGCTGCGCGGAGAAATTTTCCAAATTGAAGAAAACGCCCTGGTGGTCGAAGTCGGCGGGGCGGGGCTGCGCGTGTTCGTCCCCGCTCCCTTGCGCGGCAAACTGCGAACGGGCGAGTCCATCCTCCTTTTTACGCATCTCGTCGTGCGGGAAGACGCGCTGCAACTCTACGGGTTTGAAAATCAAGCCGAGCGCGAGTTGTTCGTCACCCTGCTGGGCGCGGACGGAGTGGGCCCCAAGCTGGCGCTGGCTGTTCTTTCCACGCTCAGCCTCGAAGCGGCGCAAAGAGCCGTCTTCGCCGAAGAGCCGGAAATCTTCGCGCGCGTGCCGGGCGTGGGCAAGAAGCTGGCGCAAAAAATCGCGCTGCATTTGAAAGATAAACTCAAACCGACGGATACGCTCGCCAAAATTGCCGCCCTCTCGGACGCGGACGGAGAAGTCATCGCGGCGCTGACCGCGCTGGGCTATTCGGTGGTGGAAGCGCAAGCCGCGCTGCAATCGCTCCCCAAAGACGCGCCGGACGACGTGGAAGAGAGATTGCGTCTGGCGTTGGGATATTTTCAATAAGCCCATGAACGCGCTATACGCTTACGTCCCCTCGCGCGCGCACGAATACCAGGACCACCCCGAAAGCCCCGAAAGGTTGAGCGTTCTCGAATCGGCGCTGGATTCTTTCGGCGCGGAGCGCATTGAAGCGGCGCCCGCCGCGCCCGAAGAAATCGCGCGCGTGCACCATCCCAACATGATTCGCGCCGTCGAAGAAGCCTGCAAACAAGCGCCCGCCGTCATAGATTACGCCCCGACCTTCGTGACCGAAAGTTCCTACCGCGACGCGCTGCTCGCCGCCGGGGGAACGCTCGCCTGTTTGCGCGCCTTGCTGCGCGGAGAAACGAAGCGCGCCTTCGCCGTCGTTCGCCCGCCGGGACATCACGCCGAGCCGCGGCGCCCGATGGGATTTTGCCTGTTCAATAACGTCGCCGTCGCCGCGCGCGCCGCGCTGGAAAGCGGAACGGAACGCGTCCTGATTTTCGATTATGACGCGCATCACGGCAACGGCACGCAGGCGGCTTTTCTGAGCGAAGAGCGCGCCGCCTTCCTTTCGACTCATCAATGGGGAATTTATCCCGGCACGGGCTGGATTGAAGACGCCCCGCAAGCGAAACGCCGCATTGTGAACCTGCCTTTTCCCGCCGGCGCGGGAGACCAGGCGTATCGGCGCGCGACGGAAGAGATTTTCGTCCCCTTCGCGCAAAACTTTCGCCCGCAGTTGATTCTCGTCTCGGCGGGATTCGACGCGCACTGGAACGACCCGCTGACCATGCTGGGGCTCTCGACGCGCGGCTTCTTCGAGCTCTCGCGGCGCATCGTCGCGCTCGCGGACGAACTCTGCGGCGGGAAGGTCCTCTTCGTCCTCGAAGGCGGATACAACCCGCATAACGTGGCGCGGGGAGTCGCAGCCGTCTTCGCCGCCCTGAACGGCGCAGCCGAAGCGCCCTACGAGGGGGATTCCAATCCGCGCCCCGAAGCGGATTGCGAAGCGCGCATCGCGGAAGCGCGGCGCTATCACGGCTTCGGGTAAACGGTTTCAACTTTATCAGAAAAAGCGATTGAAGTTTTATTTAAGGAGCGCCGCCATGAAGCAAAACGAGGGCCGCAGGTTCGTGGAATTGGAATGGGTCTGTCCGAACTGTCAGGGAGTCAACCGCGGCTCGCAGCGGACGTGCGAAAGCTGCGGCGCGCCCCAGCCCGAAAACGTCCAATTTCGCCGCGCGGCGAACGAGAAGATTATTGAAGACGAAAAATTAATTCAAGCGGCGCAGGCAGGCGCGGATATTCACTGCGGCTACTGCGGAACGCGCAACCCCGCCAACGCCGCGACCTGCTCGCAATGCGGAGCGGATTTGAAAGAAGGCAAGCGGCGCGAAGCCGGTCAGACGCTGGCAGCCCCCGAAGCGCCGCAGCCGCAGATATGCGGCGCATGCGGGACGGAAAACTCGCCCGGCGCGCGCTTGTGCGTCAAATGCGGCGCCCCGCTCGCCCGCCCCCAAACGCCTCCGCCCGCGGCGCCGGAACAGACCCGCGCCGCTCCCGCCGCGCAGCCGAAAAATCAATTTCCCTGGCTGTGGGCTGCGGCAGGAATCGCCGCGCTTTTGGCTTGCTGCGCGCTGATTTTCTTTTTATTCCTGACCCCTTCCAAATCCGTTCAAGGCACGGTGACCGCTCTGCAATGGCGAACCTTCGTGGCGGTGCAAGAACAACAACCCAAGCGTTACATAAACGAAGCCGGCAGCCCGCCCCCCGACGCTTATAACGTCTCGTGCGAGACGCGCAGCGAAGAAAGCTGCACGACCCGCATGGAAGATAAGGGCAACGGCTTTGCGGAAGAAGTCACCGAATGCACGACTCACGATACGCAATACTGCGATTACACGCTGGACGAATGGACGACCGTGCAGACTTACGCGCTGAGCGGGAACGATAATCATCCCGTGTACGATTCGCCTGTCATCGTCGGCGGGCAGCGGCTGGGCGAGCGCTCGGAAGAATTAAGCGTCACGTTTTCCACGCCGGAAGGAATCGAAACTTACAAGCCGTCTTCGGTTGCGGAGTTTGAACAATTTGAAATCGGCAGCCAGTGGACTTTAACTTTCAACGCGCTCGGCGGCGTTATCAGCGTGGAACGTTAGGCGGACGCGGCGGCATGGCTTTCTCATTATCGCTCGCGCATGCTTTGTTTAACAGGATCAACAGGATGTTTTCACCCGGTTTTCTGCGCGGCTCACCCTAAAAATCCTGTTCATCCTGTTTGTTTTCTAACCTGAAACCGGACTTTGAGAAAGCCGTGGACGCGGCGGGAAATTTACTTGACGCCGCGCCG
>DAOUBR010000017.1:0-37177 GCA_034432535.1 Anaerolineales bacterium
CTGCTGCGCGCTGCCGATGGAACGCCCCTGCATGCCTCCCTGACCGAAAAACTGCTCACCCTGCTGCTGGCGAAACTGACCAACTTCGTCCCCGAAGGCGGAATCTGGATGAATACCCAGCGCCCCGAATGGAACGACGCCAACAACGCTCTGGTGGGACGCGGACTTTCGGTGGTGACGCTGGGCTACCTGCGCCGTTTCCTCGCCTTCTTCCGCGACCTGATTCGGGATGAGCGCGGCGCTTTCGTCATCCACGCGGAAGTGGGCGAATGGTACGAAGCGGCGGCTTCCGCTTTGCGCCGCTTTCAGCCGCTCTTGGAAGGCTCTTTCTCACCCGCGCAGCGTCGAGCCATCATGGACTCTCTCGGCGAAGCCGGCAGCCGCTACCGCTGGAACGTTTATCAGAACGGCTTTTCAGGATCGGTCAGCCAGATTTCCGCCGCAGACGTGCAGGATTTCCTTGCTCTGACGCAGCGGTATGTGGAACACAGCCTGCGCGCCAACCGCCGCGCCGATGCGCTTTATCATTCCTATAACCTCCTGCGTCTCGAAGCCGGCGGCGCGCACATTGACCATCTTTACGAAATGCTCGAAGGGCAGGTCTCCATCCTCTCTTCCGGCTTGCTCGAAGCCGAAGAATCGCTTGCCCTGCTCCGCAGCCTGCGGCAAAGCGCGCTCTACCGCGCCGACCAGCACACTTACATCCTTTATCCCGATAAGTCCCTGCCCGCCTTTTTGGAAAAGAACGCCATCCCGCCCGAAGAAATCCGCCGCCTCAAACTGCCTGCCGCGCTCGCGCACAACGGCGAGACCTCGCTTCTGATTCAAGACATAAACGGCGGCTTTCACTTCAGCGGCGACCTGCGCAACGCCCGCGATGTCCGCCGCGTCTTGGACGCTCTGCAAGCCCGCACCGAATACGCCGCGTTGGCAAAAGCCGAAGGCGAAGCCATCCTCGCCCTGTTCGAGCGCGTCTTCCGCCACGCCGAATTTACGGGTCGCTCCGGCACGTTCTTTGCCTACGAGGGATTGGGGAGCGTGTACTGGCACATGGTCGCCAAACTGCTGCTGGCGGCGCAGGAAACCGCTCTGCGCTTCGAGAGTCACCCCGTTGCATCAGGTTTGCGCGCCGCTTATGAAGACATTCGCGCCGGGCTGGGATACCGCAAATCGCCGGCTGAATATGGCGCGTTTCCCACCGATCCATACTCTCACACTCCAGCCGGGAGCGGCGCGCGTCAGCCGGGCATGACCGGCGTGGTGAAGGAGGAAATTCTCACCCGCCAGGCTGAAACCGGCGTGACCTTCGCGGAGGGGCGAATTGTTTTCAATCCCTTCCTGCTGGATGAAGCCGAATTGCTTGCCGCCCCGCGCGAGTTCACCTATCTGGACGTTGGCGGCGAAGAACAGACCCTCAACCTGCCCGCCGGGGCGTTGACCTGCTCCGTTTGCCAGACGCCAATCATCGTGACCCTTGGCGGACGCGACGAAATCGTTATCCACTACGCTGATGAAACTTCCCGCACCCTGCCGGGACGCATGCTGGATGAAGAAACCACCCGCCACATCTTTGCGCGCGATGGAAGCGTGCGGCATATCGTTGCGGCGATGAAGAAGTAGCCGCGCAAAAAACAAACAGCCCTCAATCTTTTCCGGCGTTCAAACACGAAAAGGATAGACGGGATTTTTTCGAAAGTCGGACGAAAACATCCCGTTTATTTTGTTTTGCTGTTAAGCGCTTTCTTTTTCATTCTTGATTTCAGAACGTTCGTGGTAAACTGACTGTAAAAAATATCGAAAAGCGATTTATGTTTTATGCCCGTTTCAACTTTAACCGCAACCGCTATCGCCCATCCTAATATCGCCTTTTGCAAGTATTGGGGCAACCGCGATTCCGAATTACGCCTGCCTGTTAATGGTTCCATTTCTATGAATCTCGACGGGTTGTATGCGCGCACCGTCGTCACGCTGGACGATTCTCTCGCCCGCGACGAGCTCTTCATCAACGGCAGGGAAATCGGCGGAAAGGGGCTTGCGCGCGTCAGCCGCGTTCTCGACTTGACGCGCGCCCGCGCGGGCAGGAAAGAATATATGCGCGTAGAGAGCGAAAACAACTTCCCTTCCGGCGCGGGAATCGCTTCTTCGGCGGCCGCTTTCGCCGCGCTGGCGTTGGCGGCTTCCAAAGCCGTCGGGCTGGAACTGAACGAAGCGGAGCTTTCCCGGCTGGCGCGGCGCGGTTCGGGTTCGGCGGCGCGTTCCGTCCCCGCCGGATTTGTGGAATGGCAGATGGGCGACGGCGACGAGGATAGCTACGCCTTTTCCATCGCGCCGCCCGACTATTGGACGTTGAGCGATTGCGTGGCGATTGTCAGCGCCGCGCACAAAAAGACCGGCTCGACCGAAGGTCACGCGCTCGCTTCCACCAGCCCGCTGCAAAACGCGCGGGTGGAAGATTCCGCCCGCAGGCTGCAAATTTGCCGCGAAGCGATTCTTAAAAAAGATTTCGAAGCGCTGGCGCGGATTATCGAACTCGATTCCGACATGATGCACGCGGTGATGATGACTTCCAGCCCGCCGCTGATGTATTGGCTGCCCGCCACGCTGCAAACGCTTCACGCCGTGCGCGAATGGCGTGCCGCCGGCTTGCCCGTCGCCTACACGGTAGACGCGGGCCCCAACGTGCATGTGATTTGCGCCAGCGAATACGCCGCCACGGTCGAAAGAAAATTGCGCGAACTGCCCGGCGTGCAGGACGTTTTGACCGCCTCCGTCGGCGGCGCGGCGCGGATTATCTAACAAATCTTTAACCGCGCCGCGCGGCGTTTGCGGATATAATCGCCGCGCTGTGGAAAGGACTGCAATATGCTTACCTCTTTTATTGCGTTTTTAATTTTCTTCTTCGCCCTCAGCTTCATGATTATCGTTCACGAACTGGGACATTTTATCGCCGCGCGCTGGGCGGGAGTGGAAGTGGAAGAATTCGGTTTTGGACTACCTTCTAAAAAACTCTTTACCCTCTTCAAATGGAAAGGGACCGAATTCACCGTTCATGCTTTGCCGCTGGGCGGCTTCGTGCGCCCCAAAGGCGAAAACGACCCCGAAGTCCCCGGCGGGTTGGCGGCCGCCAGCCCGTGGAAGCGGCTGGGCGTGCTGTTCGCCGGTCCCTTGATGAATCTTATAACGGCTACGATCATCTTCTCGCTCATGGTGGCGATGAGCGGCGTCCCCGTGCCGGGCTCGGTGCAAATTATTTCGGTGATGGAAAACTCGCCCGCCGAAGCCGCCGGCATTTTGCCCGGCGATATTCTCCTCTCGGTCAACGGTCAGCCGGTGACCGCCCCTCAACTCGCCATTGACCTGATTAAATCGAATCTGGACGAGCCCGTCTCGCTTTTATTGAAGCGCGAAGGCGGGGAAGTAATCGTGGAAGCCACGCCGCTTTCGGAGCGCGACCGCGCCAAACAAGGCGCGCTGGGAGTCGGCCTATCCTATCCCACCCGCCCGGCGACGGCGCTGGAAATCGTCGTCAGCGGCGTCGCCATCACCGCCATTCAGACGGCGATTATCTTTTACTTCCCCTTCGCCATCGTGCGCGGGCTGATTGCCCCGCAATACGCGCGACTGGTCGGTTTAAAAGGCATATACGATATGTTCCACCTCGCCGTGCAGGAGGATATGATCTCGCGACAAGAAGCCGCCTCCGCCAGCGCGATGGTCCCGACGACCAACTCCACCCTCAGCCTGATTGGATTGTTGAGCGTTTCGCTGGGCGTGATGAATCTGTTCCCCATTCCGGCGTTGGACGGCGGGCGCATTCTCTTCGTCCTGCCGGAGATTCTCTTCCGCCGCCGCATTCCGCCGGAGCGCGAAAACATAGTAAACGCCGTCGCCATGTTGCTGCTGATTGCGCTGATGATTTTCGTGAACGTGATGGATTTCGTCAGCCCGGCGCAATTCCCTTCCCGCTAAGCCATGTCCGAAAAACTCTCCTTCCAAACCGCGCTGGATTACCTGCGGGAATCGAAAAAATCTTTCCCGCAGAGCCACTTGAAGCTATATTCCGACCTCGAACCTCAGTCGCTCGGCCAGTTTATGGCGACGTGGCGCGAAGTGGAAACCGCCCGCAAGATTCAATTGCTGGACGCGCTGCTCGCGCGCTACGCGGCGGATACGATGGTCTCTTACGAAGAGATTGGGCGCGCGCTGCTGACCGACCCTTCGGGCGAAGTTCGCGCCCGCGCGCTGCATCTGCTGGCCGAATCGGACGACCTGCGCCTGGTTGACTCGTTCATCGGAATCCTGCTGCGCGACGCGGAGCTCGCTCCGCGCATCGAAGCGGCCGACCTGCTGGGCGAGTTTGTTCTGCTGGGCGAGCTGGATAAAATCAGCCCGGCGGCGCAGCGCAAAATTGAAGAAGCGCTCGTCAGCGTGGCGCGCGGCGCCGAAGATTCCGTTTTGCGCCGCCATGCCCTGGAAGCGCTGGGATATTCTTCGCGGCAGGAACTCGCCGCGCTGATTGAAGCGGCTTACGAGCGCAGCGAACCGGAATGGGTCGCCAGCGCGCTGCGCGCGATGGGACGCTCGCAGGATGAAGAAAAATGGGGCGACGCGACGATTAGCAAACTGTTGGACGACGACCCGCGCGTCCGTCTGGCGGCGGTGGAAGCCGCAGGCGAATTAAACCTGCGCGACGCGGCGTCGGCCATCATGCAAATTTTGGAAGAGGCGGACGAAAACGACGACCTCGCCATGGCCGCGGTGTGGAGCCTCTCGCAAATCGGCGGGGAGGGCGCGCGCGCTTTTCTCGTCGGCATGTTGGAGAATCTCGAAGACGAGAACGCTCGCGAATATCTCGAAGACGCGCTGGAAAACCTCGATTTCAACGAGGATTTAACCCATTTCGATTTGATGGAATTTGACGAAGATGACGACGACGAAGAATAAATCCCAATCCGTTTTGAAACTGCTGCCTGCGGAAAAATATATCGGCGTTAATCAATACGATCCTATCAAATATTATTACTGGCCCGTGTTCGGCAAAATGTATCGCCGCCGCGTGGAACTGGCGCTGGGCGAATGCTCCGGCGGCGATAAAGTTCTTGAAGTCGGCTTCGGCACCGGGCTTGCCTTTCCCAATCTGCATGAGATGTACAAGGAGATTCACGGCATAGACCTGACCGCCGACATTGAAGCCGTGCGCTCGGTCTTCGCGCCGATGAACATCCCCCTGTTTTTAGAAAAAGGCGACGTGCAAAATTTGCCGTATCCCGACGAGACCTTCGACACGGCGCTGCTCGTCAGCATTTTGGAGCATCTCAAAGCGGACGAGCTGGCGCGCGCTATGAATGAAATTCATCGCGTGCTGAAACCCGGCGGGCAAATGGTCTATGGAACGCCGGTGGAAAAGCCTTTCATGGTCTTCATGTTCCGCCTGCTCGGACACAACATCCGCGACGAGCACTTCTCGACGGAAAAGGAAATCGCCGCCGCCGCGCGCCGCGTTTTTTCCACAGGGCATGTAATTGAGATGAAAAGCTATCCGCCCGTCGCCGGGACGGTGTACACCGTGGGGAACTTTATCAAGTAGATTTGCGGGACGCGAGAAAAACAACGAGCAGCGCAGACAAAACCGCCGCGCCGAAAAAAGCTAGCCCCCAGCCCCATCCGCGCCGCGCGGTCGTTTCGCGCAGCGCCGCCGTCGGCAGAGGAGCGCGAGTCTCCTCCGCGGCGGCGGGCGTTCTTCCGCTTAAAGTCAGCGCAAACAGCGCGATGGCTTGATATTCCTCGCTCTTTAAGATTCCCGGACTTTGCGGCGGATGCGTGGCTTGCAAATAATTCGCCAGCTCCTGCCGCGAGGAAAAACGCTCCATGCGGGCTGAATCTGCCAGCGCGGGGACGACGGTAGGAATGGGAAAACCCTCGTCTTCCACCCGCCCGCCGTGGCATCCGCGTCCCCAGCAGTTTTGATGGTCTTCTTCCCACAAGCCGCGAAATTCGTCGGTCAGCCCTTGCCCGTGGTCGCCGTGACAAGGCATGCACCAATGCCAGTACAGGTTCGCGCCCAATTGCAGCTCGGTGGGATGCGGCGGCAGCGGCGTTTCGACGAAGGGGTCGAAGGTGGACGTCGGCGTGAAATTCGCCGCGGCGGAAGATTCCGTCCGCGCAACGCCAGCCGCCCATGCGCTCAAAGCTAGCCAGGCGAAAAAAACGAGCCCGGACGCTTTCAACCCCTTCACAAGGTTAGCGCCATCTGATGTTGCCAGAGTTCCTCGCGTTTCATGTCCGCCGCTTCAAAGACGAAACATATCTCTTCGGGATATAAAATCGGAACGCGCCAGACTTTGCCGGGGAAGGCGGCGAACAGCGCGCGCAGCAGAGCGGGGCCCAGCCCTGCGCCGCGCGAACGGGTTTTCACCAGCAGCGAGGAAATCCACACTTGCGAAGCTTCCGTATCGCTGACGAGGCAGTAAGCGTCGTTCAAGCGGAAGGCGCGCGCCGGGGGCGTGAAGTTCGCCAGCGTGGCGCCGGAAAGCTGCCAGGGCAGGTCGCTCAGCCCATGATACGTCACCTGCCGCGCCACTTCGCGCGAATCAATTTCTTCCAGCGCGTCTTTTGAATCGGATTCGGGATGTTCGGCGTAATACCCGAACAGGTTGCGCTTCACCACGAAGCCCGCGTTTTGATACAGCCGCTTCGCCGCTTCGTTTTGCGCGAGGACTTCCAGAGTCATTTCTCTTTCGCCGCGCGTTTTCGCTTCTTCCACCAGCCGCCGCAAGAGCAGCGCGCCCGCGCCCTGCTGGCGAGCGTGGGCGGCGATTCCCATCGCCGCCAGGCGGCTGTTCCAGCCGCGCCGCGCAATCAAAGCCAGACCGACGGCTTCCTCCCCGCGAAACAAGATTCGGCTGGCGTTCAAGTCCACGCTGTCGCGCCGCAGCATTGAGAGCAATTCCGCCTTGCCGACGTGAATCGGCAGCGGGTAATCTTCAAAGCCGCGCGTCAGCAGCTCCGCCAGAGCCGCAAGCTCGAATTCCGTCGCCGGCTTGATGCTATAACTTTCCAAACTGTAATCTCCAATATAATCTACAATCTCTTACGCGCCGTAGCGCTTGCGAATTTCGGGAAGGAAGTAATCGTTAAAGAAACGGTCGGCGTCGTAATCGGGCTTCCAGCCCCATTCGGCGCGGGCGAGCGAATCGTCCACGTCCTGCGGCCACGAATCGACGATTCCCTGACGGCGGCGATTCGGCTCGAAGGAGATTTTCGCGCCGGGGAAGGCTTGCAGCGCCTGTTGGCGGAACTCTTCGGCGGTGACGGCGAAGGCGGCGATGTTATACACCGTGTGCGAAAGTTGCGCGCGCGGGGCTTCCGTCATCATCAGCAGCGACTTAATCGCGTCGGGCATCGCCATAAACGAAATTTTCGTGTCCGGGCGGACGAAGCAGGCGTAAGGCTTGCCCTGCGCCGCCGCGTGCAGCATTTCGGGCCCGTAATCGCTCGTGCCGCCGCTGGGCAGCGTGAACGCGCTAATCAAGCCGGGAAAGCGAATGGCGCGAAAGTCGAGCATGGTGGGCGGCGTTTCGTCCAAATGTTTTTGACCGTAGTATTTGCTGTAATACAACCCGAGCTTTTCGCAGTAGAGCTTGTTGCAGCCGTACATGGTGTGCGGCGTGTTATATTCTTCTTCTTTCACCCTCGCTACGCGGTTTTTCTCTTCCAAATTGGGCATGCCGTAGGCGGCGATGGAGCTGGGGAAGAGGAACTTGATTTCCTTGCGGTATTTTTCCGCGCGGTAAGCCGCCATCATCAATAGCTGCATCGTGCCTTCCACGTTAATGCGGTGCGCCTCTTCGGTGGCGATTTCCGCTTTGGAGGAAAGCGAAGCCGCCAGATGGAAGATGACGTCGAAATCGTAATCGTAAAAGATTTTGATTTTGTAAACCAGGTCGCCTTGCACATGCTCCGCCGAAAGATTCTTAATCGTTTCCGGCAGCGGCGCTATATCGGCGGTGACAATCCGATACCCGCCGCGCTTCGCCAATTCCTGCACCAACGCCTGACCAATTTCTCCGCAGGCTCCCGTCACCAGCGCTTGCTTCTCGCTCATGGAATTTGCTCCTTGTTATGCTAGAATCACACGCGGCGTATTTTACGCCAGAATCCGAATTTTTTTGTCATAAAAGGCGCGTGATGTTTTTACGTTTTCCGCCGCGGCGGAACTTCATTTTGCAAACCGCCGCCAGCTGGACGCTGCTGGCTTTTTTTTTGACTTCCTGCGCCGCGCTGGATTCTTTCTTCGCCGTTCCCGCTACGCCCCCGCCGACGGAAACCGCGCAGCCGACTCCGACCATCGTCTGGTTCCCGCCGTCCGCCACGCCTTCGCCCCAGCCTTTTTTCACCCGCGCGCCTACGCCCGATATGCGCCCCAGTTTGGGCGAGGTCTTCCTAAGCGATTCCTTTTCCCGCCCTTCCCTGTGGGACGCCGCGCCGGGAGCGAACGTCGCGGGCGGGCGCTTGAATCTCGCCGCGCAAAAAAAAGCCTATCTGGCGAGTTTGCGGCGCGAGCCGATTCTTTCGGACTTTTACGCGGAGATTAGCGCCTTCGCCAGCCTGTGCCGCGGGGACGATACCTACGGCGTGTTGATTCGCGCCAGCGGAGTCTCCGCTTATCGCTTTACCTTGTCTTGCGGCGGCTGGGTCGGCGCGGAGCGGGCGAAAGGTAAATCGCGCTTTATTCTGCAAGAGCCGATTCCCAGCGCCGACGTCCCCGTTGGCGCGGGCGAGGTTCGTCTTGGCGTGTGGGCGCGCGGCAAGGAAATGCGCCTCTTTCTCAACGGACGTTATCAGTTCAGCGTCTTTAACGAAAACTATCCCGCCGGAAATTTCGGCGTGTTCGTGAACGCGGCAGGAGAGACTCCCGTGGTCGTTTCTTTTTTCAATCTGGTCGTCAGGGAAATCAAATGACTGTTTCGCCCGCCGACTTTTTGCGCCTGCCTTATTCCGCCGACCTGAGCGAAGGCGGAATCGCTTACGCTTTGCGCCTGCTGGCGCGGGAAAATACGTCCTACGAGCGCTTGATTCGGTTGACGGCGGAGTTCGCCGCTCAACTGGCGCTGCGCCGCCACCTTGCGCGGCTGGGCGTTCCCTTTGAAGTCGAATCCGCGCTGCCATTGGACGACCTGAGCAAATATCGTTTGCGGCTCGGCGCGCGCCGCTGCGAAATTCAGCCTTTCTTCGTCTCGCGTCCCAGCCAGATAAAACAAGCGCTTCGCAACCCCGAAATTCTCTTAAACGCGCCCGCGCTGGTCTCTGCCGAAGCCGACGCGGCGGAAGGACGCGCCGATTCGGATTTTTGCCTCTTTGCGTTTGTCTTCGGCGCGAAGGCGGATTCCTTGCGCGCGGAGCAGCCGCGTTATTTCCTTCACATTCTGCCCCCCTGGTGGAGCGCGCCCGCGCATTGGCGCCCGCTGGGGGAGATGATTCTCAAATCCGAAGCGACTCTGCGGGTGGAAGCAGAATTGCATGGGCTGGACGAAGCGCGCGGCTTTCTGTGCGAGCGGCTGATTCTTCCGCCCAAGACGCGCGTCCGCGTCAAACAATCTTTTTATTCGCTTTCTTCCATTCATTTGCAAGGAACGCCCGCCGCGCGGCTGGGCATTTCCGTTGAAAAGCGGGCGCGCGTTATCGCCCCGCAGGATTGGCGGAATATCCGCATAGACGGCGCGGAGATTTTCTTCGCGGGCTATCTTTCGCGCGGCGAGTTTCGTCGAAAGGCGGAACGCCTGCCCCCGCAAGCGGACGTTTTTCAATACAGCCGCACGCGCTTCAAAAATCTGGCTGTGCCGGTTTCGGCGCTGCGTCCCATGCGGGAACTTTTTGAGCGCGCACGGAGTTAATCTACCAGCCGTCCGCCGTGTTAAAATGACTTTCACAATGGAATCTACTCGCAAAGAAACGCCCCCCAAGCCCCCTGTCCGCGCCGCCGCCCATCCTTTTTTAGCGACGATAGGAGTCGCGATTCTACTGGCGACTTTGTTCACCGCGTGGTCGCCCAATAGCCTGTTCGCCGATAACTTGCGGCAGCAGCTCAGCCTGATTCTCACCCCTCAAGCCGAGCTGCCGTCGGCGGCGGGCGGTTCGCCGCAGCCCGCGCTGCGCCTTGGCCTGGTCGCCGGTCACAACGCCAGCGATTCCGGCGCGGTGTGCGTGGACGAAAACGGCGAAGTCACGCTGACCGAAGCGGAGGTCAATAAAAAAATCGCCGACCTGGCGCGCGGCAAGTTGCTGCAACGCGGCTATCAGGTGGATTTGCTCAACGAGTTCGACACGCGCCTGAGCGGATATAGCGCCGTCGCGCTGGTGTCCATTCATAACGATTCCTGCGAATACATCAACGACGAGGCGACGGGATTCAAAGTCACGTCTTCCGCTCAAACGGTGGATAGAAACCGCGCCCAGCGCCTGACCGCCTGTCTGGCGGATCGTTACGCGCGCATCACCGGCTTGACTTTTCACGCCGGCAGCATCACCGCCGATATGCGCGAATATCACGCTTTTTCAGAAATTAACCCCAATACCGTCACCGCCATTATCGAGACGGGCTTCCTTTACCTGGACCGCGAAATTCTGACTCAACAAACGGAGCGGGTGGCGGAAGGCGTTGCGCAGGGAATCTTGTGCTACCTCAATAACGAAAGCGTCGAACCGACGCCCATGCCGGAGACTCCGTGAAAGCGCCTTACGTTTTCTTTTTCGGCGCGCTGACTTGCGCCTTGTTGAGCGCCGCGGCGTGGCTCTTTGTTTCTTTGCCCGCCGCCATGAGTCTGGGCGCCGCCGCTACGCCCACGCGCCCCGCCGCCTTTGGCTTTGCGCGCCTCGCCAAGCCGACTTACACGCCCGTCCCTACGTCCACGCCCGCCCCTGTCTTTAATCCGCCTGTCGTCGCCGGCGCGCAATTGGTTCAAGATGCGCCCGCGCCCGTTTACGCGGGAAACAAATACATCCTCGTGGATATTTCCGAACAACACATGTACGTTTACGAGGGCGACGCGCTGGTTTTTAGCTTCGTCGCTTCTACCGGCATGAATAACGCCACCCGCGTCGGCTCGTTTAGCGTGCTGGATAAAATTCCCAACGCCTACGGCTCGACGTGGGGCATCTGGATGCCGAACTGGCTTGGCATTTATTGGGCGGGCGGATTGGAAAACGGCATTCACGCTCTGCCGATTCTCCCCAACGGCGCGACTTTGTGGGCGGGCTATCTGGGAGTTCCTATCTCTTACGGCTGCGTGGTGTTGGGAACTTACGAATCAGGGCTGCTTTATAATTGGGCGGAAATTGGAACGCCGGTGGAAATACGCTGGTGACGAAAGACGCGCTTTGCCCCTCGCAGGGTATAATTTTAATGCTTGGGCTTGTCTTCTCCTTGAATCTTTCAGGACGCTTGAACTCGGACTTTTATCGTTTCCCGAACAAAGGTAGAGAGAAATGAAAAACTTGCGCGCTCCTTTTTGGGTATGGACGGTTTTACCTGTCGCGTTGATTCTCACGGCTTGCGGGGGCGCGTCCGCGATGATTTTTCCACCCGCGCCGCTGCCTCAAAGGGGACAGCCTTTCGCGCAGGTGAGCTTGCCCAAACCTTCCGCCTTCGCTTTATCCGCGGCGCAAGAAAACCCGCCCGCGTCTTTTGCAGCCGAGCAAACCCAGCCTGCCCCAACGGAGTTTAGCCCCGCGCCGCAGGCGGAGGTTTTTCCCTCCCCGGCGGCGGAAGACGCGTCGCAAGCGCTCTCTCCCACCTTTGAGCCGCCGCTCGTTTCGGTGTACGCGGCTATCGTCCCCGATACGCCCACGCCCGAATATAAGCCCGCCGCGTCGTCCTCTTCTTCGCCTTTCGACGCCGCCGCAAACGGCGAGCATTGGATTGACGTGGACCTTTCGCAGCAGCGCGTGTACGCTTACGCGGGCGATACGCTCGTCAATTCTTTTCTGGTCTCCACCGGGGCGTGGCCCACGCCCACCGTGACGGGCAAATTTAACATCTGGGTAAAACTGCGCTCTACCACCATGTCGGGACCCGGATATTATCTGACCAACGTGCCGTATGTGATGTATTTTTATAAAGGCTACGGCTTGCATGGCACATACTGGCACAACAACTTCGGCACGCCCATGAGCCACGGCTGCGTGAATCTTTCCATCCCCGACGCGGAGTGGCTGTATAACTTCGCTTCCGTCGGGACCTTGGTGAACGTGCATTATTAGCCCGCGAAGCGGGCGTTTGGATGATGGACGAATGGACGAATTGAAAAGCTTATCAAGACGCGATTTTTTGAAATTATCGGCGGCAGGGGCGCTGGGCTTTATTCTCGCCGAAATAGGAGCCGGACGCGCGCTCGCCGCGCCGCCGACTTCGCAAGGCAGAATCACTTGGAGCGGCGTGCCGCTTTTATCCGAGCCTTTCTTCAAAGCGAAGGAAATTAAAAAATTCGGCATTGACGTGACGGTGAACATAATCGCCGAAGTCGAAGGCGACGAGGGCTACGGCAACCCGTTTAACAAAATCTGGTATCAAATTGAGGACGGCTACGCTTACTCCGGCTGGATTCAACCGGTGGAGACGAAATATCAAAAGCCGGTTTATGAAATCCGCCCGCCGCGCCAGCTGGGGGAGATTTGCGTCCCGGTCTGCGTCACTCGCCTGGAACCTTCCATCCGCGCGTCGAAAGGTTACCGCCTGTATTACGGCAGCGCGCACTGGGCGACCCGCGTCGCGGTGAACCGCGAAGAAAAAAGCGTCTGGTATGAAATTTACGATAAGCAGCTGCAAACTTCTTTTTACGTCCCCTCTCACAGCATGAGGTTGATTCCCGACGAGGAATTGACCCCGCTTTCCCCCGAAGTTCCCAACGCCGAAAAATTGATTCATGTGGACCTGGCGACTCAAATGACGACGGCGTTTGAAGGCGAGACGCTGGTCTTCTCCGCGCGCTGTTCCAGCGGGGCAAAGGGGACGCGCACGCCAAAGGGCGAGTTCTTCACGTATCATAAAGGTCCCTCCATTCACATGACCAATCAGGACGAAGAAGGCGTGAAGGATTATTACCGCCTGCCCGGCGTGCCGTGGACTTCCTTCTTCACCAGCGAAGGCAACGCCTTTCACGGCACATATTGGCATAACGACTACGGGCGCCCCCGCAGTCACGGCTGCGTTAACTTAAAATCGGAAGACGCGAAACGGCTTTACCGCTGGTGTCTTCCCGCCGTTCCGCCGGACGTGGATTACCTGCACCTGCCCGGCGAAGGAACGCGCGTTGTCATTGCCTGACCGCGCGCTCTTCCGTTTGCGAAGAAAAGGAGAAAAACATGCATCCGGCTTTTAACTTCAATCAATATAAGCTCAGCCGTCAGGTTTTTGCGTTGGGGGGGAAGTTTCGCGTCTATGACCCCGGCGGCGCGCTGGTCTTATACGTCGAGCAAAAGTTGTTCAAACTGCGCGAGGATATTCGCGTGTACGCCGACGAAGGCAAATCGCAGGAAGTCCTGACGATTAAGGCGCGTCAGATTGTGGATTTTTCCGCCGCCTACGACGTGATGGATTCTCTGGAAGGGCGGAAGGTCGGCGCGATGCGCCGCAAAGGCTTCGCTTCGATTCTGCGCGACGAATGGGAAGTCCTCGACGTAAACGATAACGTCGTCGGCAAACTTTTCGAAGACAGCATGGGCATGGCGCTGCTGCGCCGCTTTTTAAGCAACCTCGTCCCGCAAAACTACGACCTGTTCGTTGGCTCGACCCGCGCCGCCGATTTCAGGCAGAACTTCAATCCCTTCACCTATCGCCTTTCGATCGATTTCAGCATGGACGTCAATCGTTTGTTGGACCGCCGCGTCGGAATCGCCGCCGCGATTTTGCTCGCCGCCATCGAAGGAAAGCAGGAATAAACTTCTCATGCCCAATCAACCGCTCTTCATCGGGTTGGTGACGGACGAACAAGGCGTCCCTGCCGAGCCGGGATTCATCGGCAGCGAGCCGTGCTACGTTATTGACGACGCGGGCTTTCGCCGCCACGTCCCCGCCGCGCAAATTGACCGCGCCGTCCTTTCTCACATCGCCGAAATGATGAAGGGCAACGAAGAGCTCCTGTCCGAGCAAGCCGCCAAAATGCTCGGACAGGACGACCCTTTCTCTAAAGCGGCGATTGAACGACAGATCAAAAACATAGACCGGCAGTTCGAGGCGCTGATGCAAACCGGCTTCCCCGAAGAAGCGCGCGCCTATCTCGGCATGATTGGCTTTCGCGTCGTCGTCAATTATCACGGCGAAGTCGTTCGCGTGGAGCAGCCGGGCGCAACCAGCGGAGAAGAGGGCGACGACCAATAACCCCGTCGCCGCGCGGCGCGGGAAAGAGTATTCAATGAATGAAAAAAATTAGATCAAGGCGGCGGCTCTGTCGCCTGCTTCTCTTTTTTTGAGTTCCTGACAATATTTGGATCGGGCCCGAACTTGAATATCTCATCCTCAGCCCTATAACCCTTGCGTTTTACGCGGAGAACTTATCATGAAAAAAGCCTTCATAGTTGGAATTGATAATTATAAACAAAAACCCTTAGACGCTTGCGTGAAAGACGCTGAGGAAATGGCTCAACTACTTGCCGAGCCGGATTATTATGGATTTTCCATAGAAACTTGTACAAATGAAGACGCTACTTTGCAATCTTTACGCCAAGGGTTAAATAGATTGTTAGAGGGAAAACCAGAATTAGCGGTTTTTTATTTTTCCGGGCACGGAGTTGTAACTGATTTGGGCGGTTATTTAGTTACGCATGATTATTTAGAATTGGACGACCCTGGCTTAAGTCTTGACCTTTTAAATAAGCTGCTTCAAGCAAGAGTCGAACCGGAAACTTCGTTTGTTTTAATACTAGATTGCTGCCATGCCGGCATTGCCAGGATTAGAGGGGAAAACGACTACGGCGAAAAAACGCTTACAAAAGAGGTTGTTGCGCAATCTATCAAAAGCGGTCAAGGGAGGGTTTTATTGGCTGCTTGTAAACCGGAAGAGAGCGCCATTGAGCTGTCTAAAGAAGGTCATGGCGTATTCACATTGCACCTTCTGGATGGCTTGCTTGGCGGAGCCGCTAATAGAGACGGGAATATTACCCCCACCAGCTTATTCGAATATATTAGCAGTATCTTTAATGATATTGACTTACAAACGCCCGCTTTTAGCGGGGATATTTGGGGCAATATTATTATCGGAAAAGGATTTCCCGTTTCTCAAAGCCAAATGCCAGCTAATGAGATGCTTAGAATCGAACAGAAATCTCATCGTCTATTAGATGAATATCTTGAAGAAATTTCGCGATCAGTCGCAGATGAAGAATGGCGAATTGCAGGATTTAAGAGCGCGTGCGCTCAACTTGGTATTATTATTGATTGGCAAAGAAAAAAAATCACTGAATATAAAGAACTAAAAACAAGCAAAGAGTTCAAACGCGCGCTCCAACGCGCCAATGCCGAGTTGTCTCGATTAGGAAGCTTATACCCTGGCGTAAACACAGAAAAAGGGCGCGTCATAGATAAGCTGGGAGCTGGAACTTTTGGAACGGTGTGGAAAGTGCAAACGCCGGATGATAAGATGCTGGCTTTTAAAGCGTATCATTCGCAGGAGCTTGATCTGGAAGATAAACTAGTAAGATTTAAAAGAGGGTATCAGGCTATGAAGCGCCTGGATCACCCCCAAGTAGTAAAAGTTGGGGAGTTTACAGAAGTGCCGATTGGCTTTTACATGGAATATGTTGACGGCCCCAATTTGCGCGATTTTTCCGGCGTAGAACAGACCAGAGAAGAAATATTGCACCACATGCTGGACGTCGTGGATACATTGCGTCACGCTCACAACAAAGGCGTTGTTCATAGAGACGTTAAGCCAGAGAATATTCTTATGCGCTATGAACAAAATTCCAATCAATGGATTCCCTTTTTAACAGATTTTGATTTGGCGTGGTTCTCTGCGGCTTCCCATGTTACCAAGGTTGGAATAGGAGCTTTTGCTTATGCCGCCCCAGAACAATTCGCGCAACCCGGAGCCGCCATATCTCATGCCAGAACGACTGACATTTATGCGTTTGGGCAATTGGCGTTTTTTATGCTTCTGAAAACCGATCCGGTTCCTAGCGGGTTGCAGCAAAACCTTGCTTCTCTTTCATCTTATCTGAAAGACTGGCCAAGCGCTCAAGCCGCGGAAAAATTTTTGAGCCTTTACAGGAAGTGCTCTCAGCTAAAGCCGTCGGATAGATATCGAGAATTTGAACAAATTTGGCAAGAAATTCATGACGTCTTGCGCTTGCTTTCCGAAACCGACACAGAAAGAATATTGAGTCAAGAAGAATTTTTGTTTCAGGTTAAGTTTGAAATTTTAGGACTGGATGAACCGGAAGCGGCTAATCAGAGCGTACAAAGTTATTTTTCGGCGAGTCGCCGAACTGAAATAAACATTGAGTGCGACGCTTCTAAAAAAAGCGAAATGAACTTGAGGTTTTTTTTGTCGTTACACGACAAACTGTCGCTTGCTGAACTCTCTTATGAAAAGGCTAGAGTAATTATGTCGCGAAGAATAGACGAAGCGCTTGAGCCTTTTCCTGACGCAACGCGGTCTTCTGGGAAAAGCGGGGAATACAGAACTTCCATCAATATCAATCGCGTTCGTCCAAGCTATTCGTCGGCAATTAGAGTTTCGCAAATTATAAAAAGAATTATAGAAGTGTTGGAGAGATAGCCTTGTTATAGATACGTTTTCGGACCTAAAACAAGGAAGTTTTGACTTAGAATCCTTTGTGGCGAAAATCTTTTTGCGCTTAAACGTTTTTAAAACTGGAATCGATAGGGAAGTATAATCAACCGCATGACAGAGAACCTCGAAAACACGCAACCGACTCAGATGGAAAGCACGCAGCCTTCGCAGCCTTTGAACGCGCAACAGGCTGCGGAAATACCCGAAGACGCGCAGCCGACTCCGCCCGTCGGGAAGAAATCGCGCTGGCGTTCCTTCTTTACCGGCTTGTTGGGATTCCTCCTGCTGGTGGGACTCGGCGGCTACGGCGGATACGCGGCGGGCATTAACGACCGCACCCGCGCCGAATCCGCCATTCTTTCAAAGCAGCTGCTCGATCAATATCAGCGCGCCTTGGTGGAAATTGAATTTGGACAATACGATACCGCCCGCCAGCGTCTGGAATTTATCCTTTCCAAAGACCCGACCTTCCCCGGCGTAGCGGAAAAACTGACCGAGATTCTGGTCAAGAGCGTCGTCCCCACCGTCACGCCTACTTTGCCGCCCACCGCCACGCTCGACGTCAGCGGCGTGGAAAACGCTTATCTGCGCGCGCAGCAGCTCGTCGCCGCGCAGGATTGGCAAAACGCCGTCGCCGCGCTCGATATTGTTCGCAAATTAGACCCGAATTACAAAACCGCGCAAGTGGACGGGATGTATTATTTCTCTTTGCGGAATCTCGGCTTGCGCCTGATTCAGCAGGGCAATTTGGAAGGCGGCATTTACCAGCTTTCCCTCGCCGAGCGTTTCGGGCCTCTCGATAACGAAGCCGTGCAAATGCGCGAAGGAGCGCGGGCGTATATCATCGGCGCGAGCTTTTGGGAAATTAACTGGCAAAAGGCGGCGGAATATTTCGCCGTCACGCCTCCCAACATTTGGGACGGCAGCATGACTGCCGCCGAGCGTTTGAATACCGCTTACGCCCGCTACGGCGATTTTCTCTTCGAGCAAAACGACGTGTGCCCCGCTTACGACGCTTACAGCCGCGCTACGACGTTGGACGAAAAGGCGACCTGGCGCATGAACAAAGCCTATGTGGAATGTTATCCGCCGACGCCGGTTCCCGAAGTCCCGCTTGAAGTTCCCACCGATACGCCCTCGCCGTAACGGGATGAACGCTCCCGCCCCCTGGATAATGGCGCTGATTTACTGGCTGCACCTGCTGGCGACTATCGCTTGGGTGGGCAGCCTTGCCGCGCTGAATCTGCTTGTCTTGCCTGCCGCCCGCCGCGCGCTGGATTCCGCCGCGCGGCTGCGGTTTATTTCCGCTTTGCAAAAAAGGCTGGAACCGCTCGCCTGGCTCTGCATGGGAATCTTGCTGGCGACGGGCATGTTCCAAATGAGCGCGAACGAGCATTACGACGGCTTCCTCAACCCCAGCTCGCAATGGTCGTTCGCCATTCTGATAAAGCATGCTCTGGCGATCGTCATGGTCGTCGTCAGCGCCGTTCAAACGTGGGAAGTCCTCCCCGCCGTTCAGCGCGCTTTGATGAAAAAAGGCGGCGCGAGCGAGGAAGAATTGCAAACGCTCAACCGCCGCGAAACGCTCTTGCTGCGGGCGAACTTCTTGCTTTCGGCGCTCATCCTCGCAGCCACCGCGTTCGCCCGCGCGGCTTAAGGCTGCCGCGCCAGCGTTCCCGTCAAATCGTAAGCCATCGCTCCGCTAATTTTCACCGGCGCAATCGCGCCAATTTCCGCTTTCCCTTCCGCAATCACCAGCCCGTCAATCTCCGGCGCGTCGCGGAAAGAACGCCCGATGGATACGCCGTTGTCGTACCCTTCAAATAAAACGTCCAGCGTCTTGCCGACGTAGGATTGATTGACTTGCAGTGAAATGCTCTGCTGCAATTCCATCAGCTTTTCGTAGCGCTCCCGTTTTACTTCGGCGGGGATGGGGTCGCCCAGCGGCGCGGAGCTGGTTCCCGGCTCGAAGGAAAACTGAAACGCGCCCACGCGGTCGAAGCGAATCTCCTTCATAAAATCGTACAAAGTTTGAAATTCCTCTTCCGTCTCGCCCGGATAGCCGACGATAAAAGTCGTGCGAATGGCAAGGTTCGGAAGCGCGGCGCGCATCTTTTCTATCGTCTTGTAAACCCACTCCATGTTCGCCGGGCGCTTCATGCGGCGCAGCGTTTGCGGGTGCGCGTGTTGCAGCGGCATATCGAGGTAGGGCAAAATCTGTTTGCGCGAAGCCATGACTTCAATCAAGCGGTCGGTGACGTAGCCGGGGTAAGCGTACATCACGCGAATCCAATCCAGCGCCGGCAGCGATTCGGTCAAACGTTCCAACAAAACCGCCAGCCCGTCTTTCATCCCCAAATCGTGACCGTAATCCGTCGTATCCTGCGCGATGAGAATCAGCTCGCGCGCGCCGCTTTCTTGTAAGAGCCGCGCTTCTTGCAGCAGCGTTTCCAGCGGACGCGAGACCGTCGTCCCTTTGATAAGCGGAATGGCGCAAAAAGCGCATGGGCGGCGGCAGCCGTCGGCAATTTTGAGGTAGGCGCTGCCTCCTGCGCGGCTGGCGCGCAACGCGCCCTTTTCGTCCGAACCGACGACGAGCGCCTCTTCCGGCAGGTGATAAATCACCGGCGGGCGTTCCGTCTCGCGCGTTTTGCGAATCACTTCCACAATGTCCATCCAGCGCCGCGTTCCAAGAATCCCATCCACGCCTGGAACTTTTTCCGCCACCTCCATGCCGTATCGTTGAGTCAGGCAGCCCGCGGCAATCAGGGTTTGCCCTTTGCGCTTTTTTTTCGCCAGCTCGCGCAAAACCCGATACGATTCTTCCTTCGCGGGTCCGATAAATCCGCAGGTGTTCACAATCAGCGTCGCCGCTTGCCGCGAATCCTCGACAGGTTGGTATCCTTCGCGCGCAAGCAGCTGCGCCATCGAATCGGAATCCACCGTGTTCTTGGCGCAGCCGAGAGAAACCAGATAAAAAGAGTTTTTGTTCAAGGAAATGCCCTTTGTAAATAAAAATAAGATTTGCCCGCTTATGGCGGCGGGGGCGTGAAGCTTGGCGTTTGCGTCGGCGTGAAAGTCGGCGTGACGTTAGGCGTGTTCGTCGGGGTGGGGGAGACCGTCGCGGTGGGAGTCGCCACGCCCGTAATCAAATACACGCGATTAACCACCTCGCCGGGGTTGCCCATCAGCCCCAAATCTTCTCCGTTGTAACGCGCGCGCAGCGCCGCTCCGTTTCCCGCCAATACCACCACTTGCTGATTTCCCTCGAAGAGGCGCGCCTCGCGCGGAAGCAGCCGCCCTTCAAAAGCCACCTTGCCGTCCACTGAAACGCGCACAAACACCCGTTCCAGCGCGAATAACTCCACTGCGATATTGGCGGCGCTGCCAAAGGTCGGCGTCGCTTGCAGCTCTGCGGCGGCTTCCACAGTCGGGGTCGCCAGCTTTTCCTCCACCGGCACAAAAGTCACGCCGACGGGCGCCTGCGTGGGGATGTTTTCCATCAACACGTCTGAGATGGCGGGCGCGGTGGCGACGACTTGTTCTTGGGCGGTCAGCGCGCGGTTGATTCCCCACAAAGCCAGCCCAAACAGGGCGATAATCATCGCCAGCCCAAAGACCACGTCGCCCGTCAGCAAAACCCGCCACAAGGGCAGCGAGGCGTGTACTTCCATTTGAATCTGTCCGCGCGGAACGTCCGCGTATTTTTCGCGCCGTCGCGCTTGCAGCCCTTCCGCAAAGCGCAGCAACAATGCTTCCTCGTTCAAATCGAGGAAGTTCGCGTAACTCGCCAACATGCCGCGCGTTTGCACCGGAGAAGGCAGGCTGCGATGCTGTCCCGCTTCCAAAGCGCGGATGAACGCCGCGCGCAATTTGGTGTGACGCTCCACTTCTTCCACCGTCAGGCTGATGAGCTCGCGCTGCTCGCGCAATTGCCTGCCGATTTCCGCAAAGATTTGGTCGGCGGGAGTCGGCGGTTCGCTTGCGGCGGGCGCGGCCGATTCCCTTTCATTTGCTTGCGGATGTGGTCGGGCGGGAAAAAACGCCTTGATTTTTGAAAAAAGATTCGCGCGGGATTCTTCCGACGCGGCGGAGGGAATCTCCTCGCGCGGCGGGGGCGGCGCCTCGGGCTGAGTCTCCGTCTCGCGCGGCGCGGATTCAACTTCGGGCGTGGCGGAGTCTCGTTTCAGGCGCGCCAGCCAGCCCGTCAGAAAGCTTCGCGCGGGCTGCGGCTCCGCTTCCAATTCAATCGGCGCTTCGGTCTCCGCCAGATTCACCTGCGGCAGCGGGCCGCTGAGCTCGGGAGAAGGCGCGGCGCGGCGCAGCTCTTCAATCAGCTCGTCTAAATTCAAGCCGAGATAATCGGCGTAATTTCGCAAAAAGCCGCGTCCTTGCGCCGCCGAAGGCATGAGCGAATAATCATCGGCTTCGAGCGCGCGCAAAAAAACGACGCGAATGCGCGTGTCTTCCGACGCTTTTTCCAGCGTCAGGCGACGCGCTTCGCGTTCCTGCTTCAAGCGCTGACCGATAGAGGCGGACATGGATTTATTTTAACGCAAGACCCTAAAGGGGAAGCCTTTAGGGTCTGAGAGTTTCTTCTATTTAGAAGCCGCTTCGGGCGCGGGCGTTTGTTCCGGCGCCGCGGCGGGTTCCGCTTTGGCTTCCTTCGGCTTGCGTCCGCCTCCGCGTCGTTTTTCTTCTTTCGCGGCGGCGTACGCTTCGGGGTTGGTGATGCTTTCCGGCGATTCGCCTTCGCGGTACGCCACAATCTTGATTTCCGGCACAAGGTCCATCGTCAGGCGCACATGCGCGACATATTGCCCAAGCGCGCGCAGCGGCTGGCAATCCACCTGCTGGCGCTTGATTTCATAGCGCGCTTTTTCGGTCAGCGCCGTGGCTATATCTTGCGTGGTAATCGAACCGTAGAGCTTGCCGGTTTCGCCCGCTTTGGCGGCGAAAGTCAGCGTGATTCCTTGCAGCGCGTCGGCAAGACCTTTCAGCTCTTCGTTTTGCGCCTGGCGGCGAATTTCCGCCTGCGCCTTGATTTTTTCAATCTGCTTCATGGCGCCCGGCGTGGCAAGCACAGCAAGACCTTGCGGGATGAGGAAGTTGCGCCCGTAGCCGTCGGCGACCTTCTTCACATCCCCCGCGTGTCCCAGTTTATAAACGTCTTTAACCAGCAATACTTTCATGATTTAAGCCCTTTTCTGAAGAATAGAGTCGGAACGAAGGGTACTACGTTCCGTAAAAGCAAATTCTACCACAAAGTTTTCAATTGCATATCAATTCGCGCGGCGCGGCTTGCCAACCCGGATGATTGGAGTTAAGATAATAGCATGTCTTCTTTGCCGCTTCGCTTTCGCCGGGTGGCGGTGTTTGCGGGGATTTTTTTGCTTTTCCTGTTAGTGGTGGAATTTAACGCGCGTTTGGAAGAGCTAAAACGTCTGAGCGCCCAGCGCGACGAGACGCGCGCGCGCGCGACTCAAGTCGCGCAAACTCATCTGGCTTTGCAAACTCAGGTCGCTTACGCTCAATCCACCGCGGCGGTGGAAGAATGGGCGCGCACCGAAGGGCATTATGTTCGTCCTGGCGACCGTCCCGTCGTTCCGGTGGAGGTCCCCGGCAGCGTGCTGGCGGCGGGCGTCACGCCCACCGTCGTTCCCACGCCTTTGGAAAATTGGGAAATCTGGTGGAAGCTGTTTTTTGAAGAGTAGTTTTGCGGGGGAGAATCCTGCGCCGCTATGTTGAGCCTGAATATCTACATGGTCTTGCTTGGGACGCTGGCGGCGTTTACGGGGGCGTTGGCGCTTCGCGCTTTTATGGAAATTCCGCGTCCCGGCGCGCGCACTTTCGGAATCCTCTCCCTGACGATGAGCGTGTGGACGCTGTTTTATCTTTTGGAAATCATCCTCCCCGATTTTGAACAAAAAGTCGTCGCCCGCAAGATGGTGCATTTGGGCATGACCTTATCCGCGCCGTATTGGCTGGCGTTCGCGCTGCGTTATACGCCTTATGGTCATTGGTGGTCGCAGCACGGGCGCGTTTTGCTGCTCGCCGTTCCGGGGTTCATTGCCTTTACGCTGGGCTTGACCAACGAGCGCCACCATCTTATCTGGCGCTCGCTTGCCATGCCCGCCGAAGGCTCGCTTGGTCCCTTGCGCCTGACTTACGGAAGCGTCTTTTGGGTTTATACGGCTATCGCTTACGCTTTGATTTTGGCTGGCGTCTTCATTTACGCAAGCGTGTATTTGCGCGCGCCGCAGCATTTTCGCAAACAGACGCGGCTGGTTCTTTCGGGGGTGTTCGTGGTCTTTTGCGTGAACGCGCTGTTTTTGAGCGGCGCGCTGTCGCAAGAGCTGGACCCGACCCCGGTTTCTTTCGCCCTATCCGCGCCGTTGCTGACGGCGGGATTCTTCCGCCGGGGGGTGTTTAACGTTTTCCCCGTCGCCGCGCCGATTATCATCGAGCGCCTGCGCGACGGAGTAATCGTCTCCGACGCTTTCCACCGCGTCACCCAATTCAATCTTGCCGCGCGGCGCTGGCTGAATCTGGACGATAACGCCGTCGGCGCTTCGGTTTTCGATATTTTGCCCAAGTCGGATTTGTTTCGCGCGAGATGGAACGAAGAAGGCGCGCGGGTCAAGTTCAAAATCGAGACGGAAAACGGACGCGCTTCTTTCGACGCTTCTATCATGCGGCTGGAAAACGCGGGCGTTTTGCTCGGATGGGTGACTCTCTTTCACGACGTCACCCCCGAACAAGATTTGCTGGAAGCGGAGTTCCGCCATTCCGTGCAGATGGGGCTGCTGGAAGAAACCGGCAGAAATCTGGCGGATATTCTCGACGAGGCGCAGTTGCTGCAACGCGCGGCGGACCTCATCACCGATTTCTTCGGCTACGCCGAAGTCGCTATCTCCATGCTGACGACGGACGGCTGGCTTGAGGTTGCCGCCATCTCCGGCATTCAGGATTTTGGTTACAGAGTCCATTACCGCCAAAAAATGGGCGAAGGAATCATCGGGCATACGGCGGAAATTTGCCAGACCTATCTCGCCCCCGACGTCAACGCCGACCCGTATTATTATTCCAACGTCGCCGAGAGCGGCTCGGCGATTGGCGTCCCGCTGATGAAGGAAAAGCGCTTGTTGGGAGTTTTGTATATCGAAAGCGCGCAGAAAAACGCTTTTCCAGCGGACGATATTCAAACGTTGGAGACGCTCGCCCAGCAGATTTCTTCCGCCGTCGAGCGCGCGCGCCTGTACGCCAGCGCCCGCGAGCGTTTGCGCGCTTTGTCCGCCGTGCAATCGGTTTCGCAAATCGTTTCCTCTTCGTTGGATCTGGAAAAAATCTACCAATTGCTGGTGGACGCGCTGCAATCCACCTTCGGCTATTCTTACGTCGCAATTTACATGCTGGAAGGCGAATATCTCACGCTGGGCGCGCAGCACGGATACTCCGATAATAAATTTCCCGCGGCAATTCACATCAGTCAGGGAATCAGCGGGCGCACGGCGCGCTTGAAGCAAACCGTCTTTGTCGCCGACGTGACGCAGGACCCGGATTTCTTAAGATATTCCGACGACGTGCGGAGCGAAATTTGCGTGCCGTTATTGAAGGATAATGAAACGATTGGCACGCTGAACGTGGAAGGCGACGAGCGCTTCCCTTTGACGCAATCCGACGCCGACATCCTGACCATGCTCGCGGGCCCCGTGGCGTTGGCGTTGGATAACGCGCGGCTGCATCGGCAGGTGAAGCTTGCCGCCGCCACCGACCCGGTCACCGGCTTGTATAATCGCCGCGCCTTCGAGGATATACTTCACCGCGAAATTGAGCGCGCCTCTCGCTCCGGCGCCCCGCTTTCGCTGCTTATCTTTGACGTGGATTCTTTCAAAGACTACAACGACTCCTGGGGGCATCCCGCGGGCGACGCGCGCTTGAAGGGCGTCGCCGACCTGATCCTCCGCAATCTGCGGACTTACGACGTCGCCGCCCGCTACGGCGGAGACGAATTCGCCGTCATCCTGCCGGATACCAACCGCCGCGGCGCGCGCTTGTTCGCTTTGCGTTTGCTTAAAGCCGCGCGACAATCCGCGCCCAAATCGGCTTGGCGCAACCGCAGCGCTTCGGGATATACTTTGAGCATCGGCGTCGCTACCTACCCCAAAGACGGGCGCGACTTTGCCAGCCTGGTGCTTGCCGCCGACCACGCCGAATTGTTGGCGAAGCGGCTCGGCAAAAATCAAATCATCAGCGCGCGCGAACTGGATAAATGAAACGCTTGCAGCTTTTCCCCGTTTCCGCAAAAATTGAAAATTCTCGACTGACGGTCGCCGGCTGCGACCTGGAAGACCTTGCGCGGCGGCACGGCACGCCCCTCTATCTATACGACCGCGCCACGATGGATTCCGCCGCGCGCGCTTACCTTTCCGCCCTGAGCGAGTTTTACCCCGCGCCCGCTTCGGTCACTTACGCCGGCAAGGCGTTTTTGTGCAAAGCCGTCGCGCGGTGGACTCAAGAGCTTGGCTTACGGGTGGATTGCACCGGCGAGGGCGAAATCGCCGTCGCTCAGGCGGGCGGCGTTCCGCGCGAACGCATCCTCGTTCACGGCGTGAATAAATCTCTCGCCGATTTGCGCTCCGCCGCCCAAAACGCCGGAACCATCGTCGTGGATAACCTTGCCGAGCTGCAAAACCTTTCCCGCTTGCCGGCTCCGCTTCCCGCTCTCTGGCTGCGCTTGCTGCCCGGCGTCGCCGTCGGGACGCATCACGCGCACACGCAGACGGGCCAGCACGATAGCAAGTTCGGCATGACGCGCGAGGAAATTTCTCAAGCCGCCGCGTTTTGCCAGCGGAATAACTTGCCGCTGCGCGGAATCCATTTTCATCAAGGCTCCAACTTCCGCGACCCGCAGCCGTTGGCGCAGGCGATTGAAATCGGGCTGGATTGCGCAAAGGAAATTGGCTTTGCGGGCGAGTGGCATTTCAGCCCCGGCGGTGGGTGGGGCGTGGCTTATCACGAAGACGAACTTCCCCAGCCCGACCCCGCCGAATACGTCCAGTTTATCGCGCGGCGCGTCGTCGAAGGAAGTCGGGCGCGCGGGCTGACTCCGCCCGTCTTGCATTTGGAGCCGGGACGGAGTTTAATTGCGCGGGCGGGCGTGGCGCTGTATCGCGTCGGCGCAATTAAGCGGCGGGGAGACAAAACCTGGATTTTGACCGACGGCGGCATGACTGATAATCCGCGCTTCGCGCTTTACGGGGCGAGGTATTCCTGCCTGTCGGTTTCAAACCCGCAGGGCGAAGCCTTCGCGCCCGTCTCCGTCGCGGGACCGTATTGCGAATCCGGCGATATTGTGATTGAAGACCTGCCCATGCCGGAAATCAAAGAAGGCGAGCTGCTCGCCGTTCCTGCCGCGGGCGCGTATCATTTGAGCATGTCTTCCAACTATAACGGCTCGCGCAAACCCGCCGTCCTGCTGCTGGAAGACGGCGCGGAACGGCTGATGATCCGCCGCGAAACGATAGACGACCTGCTGCGCCGCGATTTGGATTTGACGTAAATGAAGATTCGTTCCATCACCTATTTTCTCAACCCGAAATATCCCTTTGACGAATCCGCGCTGCGCGGGGCGGGGGAGTTTTTAGCGCGGGCGAAATCCGCCTATGAAAGCGGCGGATACGAAGTCCAGACGACGCGGCTGGCGACGATTCCCTTTCCGCGCTTGCTGAACGACGTCAAGAAGTTGCCGCGCGCGGCGGAGGAACTTGCCAACCTGTTGCCGCAAACTGGCGCGGCGTATGCGGCGCTCGGCCCCGCGTTGATAGAAGCGCCCGAAAGCTACGCCGTCATTCCCGAAGCGATTGCCGCCGGCGAAAATATTTTTTTCGGCAGCGTGATGGCGGACAGGCGCGGCGGAATCTCCATGCCGGCGATACGCGCCTGCGCGGAAATCATTAAGCGCGCTTCAACTATCTCTCCCGACGGATTCGCCAATTTGCGTTTCGCCGCGCTCGCTAACGTGCCTGCGGGCGCGCCTTTCTTTCCCGCCGCTTATCACGATGGCGACCTGCCCGCGTTCGCAATTGCCACGGAAGCGGCCGATCTTGCCGTCGCCTGTTTTGAAAACGCAAAAACGTTGGAAGAAGGGCGCGCGAATCTCGTTGCGGAAATCGCCAAACACGGGCAAGCCATCGCTCGCGTCGCGCAATCGCTCGCCGCGCATCGTCCCTTACTTTTTAAGGGCGTTGATTTCTCCCTCGCTCCTTTTCCCGCTGATTCGCATTCGTTGGGCGCGGCGGTGGAAAAAATGGGCGTCCCGAAAATCGGCTTGCATGGCTCGCTTGCCGCCGCCGCCATTTTGACCGAGGCGGTAGAGCGCGCCGACTTCCCGCGCGTTGGTTTCAGCGGGTTTATGCAGCCCGTCCTTGAAGATTCGGTTTTGGCGCGCCGCGCCGCCGAAGGGACGCTGACGGTCAAAGACGCGCTGCTCTATTCTGCCGTGTGCGGAACCGGGCTGGATACCGTCCCGCTGCCGGGCGACGCGACGGCGGAACAAATCGCCCCGCTGCTGCTGGATATTGCGGCGCTGGCGCTGCGGCTGGACAAGCCGCTTACCGCGCGGCTGCTTCCCATTCCCGGCAAGCAAGCGGGCGACGAGACGAATTTCGATTTCTCGTTCTTCGCCAACAGCAGGGTGATGGCGCTCGATTCGGAGCCGCTGGTTTCGCATTTTGCTTCGGCTGAAAATTTTATGTTGCGCGGTAAAACCAATCGCCAATAACCGATTACGATTTGCCAATCGCCAATCTTACTCTCTCCAATATTCTCCGCCTCCGCCTTCGCGTTTCATCAGCCCGCAGCCGACTAACTCGCGGCGCAAGGCGGCGGTATCTTCGTGATATTTGCTTAAGATTTCGTTCACCTTCTTCTCGCTGTAACGCTTCCCAACCTCAAAAGACTTGACGACGTAACGTAAAATGGCGTCCAATTTTCTTCGCTGGGCGGGGATGGATTTCAGTCCGCCGTCTTTGCGCGTAAAGTCCTTAATCACTTTGGCGTCGTAGGCGTCGGCGTCTATTTGCGCCGTCGAAGATTCGAGGCGTTTCCGCGAGAGCAAACCGCGCGCTTTTTCTTCGAGCGTTTTTCGCTCCAATTGATAGACATTGTAATAACTCTCCGCCTTCGCGCTGACCAGCCCGGCTTGCGCCAGTTTGGAGAGATGATGCGAAACGGTGGAAGGCTTGAGGTCGAGCAGCGCCGCCAGCTCTTCCACGCTGTAAGGCTTGCGCGCCAGCAGCCCGATGATTTTCAGGCGGCTTTCGTCGGATAGCGCCTTGAAAAATCGAAGCAGTTCTTCGCTCATCGAGCGATTCTCCAATAGCGCGAGCCGTCGCTTTCGCGGGCGAGCAAGTTTTCGTCCACCAAATACCGGCGCAACGCGGCGGCGTCGGCGTGGAAGCGGCGCAAAATTTCATTGACTTCCTTTTCCGTGTAGTTCGCTCCCGTTTTAAAGGCTTGCAGCAGGAGGAGCAAAACCTCCCGCCGTCTGGCGGGCTTGGCTGGAATTTGCCGCAAGCTTCCGTCTAGGTTCCAATAAGCCTTAAGAGAGTGTTTTGAAATTCATGTTCTAACCACAGATGAACGCAGATAAATTGGATTTATAGGTAAATTCACCGCGTTTTTTATCAGAATCAGCGTTCATCCGCGTTTATCTGCGGTAAATCTCGATTTATAAAACGCTCTCTAAAAAGCGCAAACGCGAAGACGCCAAACTATCAGCGGTCTTCGCGTTTGCGAAAAGATTCGCGTAAGCGGGTTAGTAGCGCAGCGCGCTCAGGTTGTCCAATTTCTCGGCGCTGTGCGTGGCGATGATGCGGCGCGTGGTGCCGGTCAGCCCGCGAATCACCAGGCTTTCGGTGATGATATGTCCGCCGTAATAGCGCACGCCTTTGAGCAGCTCGCCATCGGTAATGCCCGTCGCGGCGAAAAAGACGTCTTCGGAAGAGACGAGGTCTTCCACCGTGAGGACTTTATCGAAATCGTAGCCGGCTTCGCGTCCGCGCCGCAATTCGTTCTCGTCGCGGGCGAAGAGCTTGCCCTGAATCTCCCCGCCAATCGCGCGCAAAGCGCAGGCGGCGAGCACGCCTTCGGGCGTGCCGCCAATGCCGAACAGCACGTCCACGCCGGATTCGGGTTGGGCGGTCATCAAGGCGGCGGCGACGTCGCCGTCGGGAATCAGACGAATGCGCGCGCCCGCCGCGCGGATTTCGGCAATCATCTTTTCGTGGCGCGGGCGGTCAAGGATGATGGTCGTCAGGTCTTCGACGTCCTTGCCTTTGGCTTTGGCAATCGCTTTCAAATTTTCGGCGACGGGCTTTTCAATATCAATTTTTCCTTTGGCTTCGGGACCGACGGCGATTTTGTTCATATACACAAAGGGCCCGGGGTTAAACATCGTCCCGCGCGGAGCGATGGCGACGGTGGCAATGGAATTGGAACGCCCAAAAGCGAGCGGGCGCGTTCCGTCAATCGGGTCCACCGCCACGTCCACGTCGGGTTTGGAGCCGTTGCCGACGATTTCGCCGTTAAACAACATCGGCGCTTTGTCTTTTTCCCCTTCCCCAATCACGATAATCCCGTTCATATCCACCGTGCCGAGGACCAGACGCATGGCGTTAACCGCAGCCTGGTCGGCGCCTTCTTTATCGCCGCGTCCCATGAAACGCCCCGCCATCATGGCGGCGGCTTCGGTGACGCGCGCCAGTTCCAAAGCCAGATTGCGGGTGGGGGTGGCGCCCAATACCTTTTGCTCCATAGTTCCTCCGTTTTTATTTAACTGATGTTACGCGGTTTCTCCGTAGCGCGACGCATCGTATCGCCCGAAAACGCGAGATACCCTTCGGCGGGCTCAGGACGAGAATCTCGCGCTGCCGCTTAAAGTGAGTTTTTAAAACGAAAACTCTAAAAGGCTGAAAGCGTTTTAGAGTTTAATAAACCAGACGATGAAGTAATAACCGATGAGCGCGCCCCACAGCCACGAATCAATGCGGTCGAAGAAACCGCCGTGACCGGGGATGACGTCGCTCGAGTCTTTGACGCCCGATTGGCGCTTTATCATGCTTTCGCCCAAGTCGCCCAGCGTGGGCAGGGTTCCCATCAGCAAGCCCAGCGCCGCGCCCTGCAAAACGGTCACGTCGCCAGCGAGCGCGCCATAGGCGGAAAAAGCATAAGCGAAAAAGCCGCCGCCAATCAAGCCGGTGAACACGCTGGCGAAGTAGCCTTCCCAGCTTTTCTTAGGGCTGAGGCGCGGCGCAATTTTATGCTTGCCATAAGCCGCGCCGATGAGGTACGCGCCGGAATCCGCCAGCCAGAGGGAACACATCGTCAGCATCAGCCACCAGCCGCCTTCGGGCAGGTTGCGCAAATCGAAGAGATACGCGCCAACCCAGCCGATGTAAGCCAGCCCTGCGACGGAGACGGCGAAATCCACCGCGGCTTGCTCGCGTCCGCGCTCGTACTCGTACAAATGATAGGCAAGCGCAGCCAAAGTGAAAAACTCAAACGCAGGCAAGGCGTACTCGCTGAAAGCGGGAAAGGCGCGCGCAAATCCAATCAGCGCCACTCCGCCCGTCGTCAAATACAGGTTCGGCTGTACGCCGACGGCGCGAAACAGATGGACGTATTCCCACGCCGCGCCGACCAAAAAAGTCCCTATCAACAAGTAATAAAAGAAGCCGCCCAGCAAAATGGCGGGAACGCCGACGACGGCAAGCGCCAGAACGGTGAGGGTTCGCTTAAGCATTGGATTCTTGAATCTCCGCGGCGGACACTTTGCCAAAGCGCCGATCGCGCTGGGCGAAGGCTTCTAAAGCCTGGCGATATTCCTCGCGGTCGAAATCGGGCCAGTAAGTCGGCGTGATGTACCATTCCGAATACGCCGCCTGCCAAATCAGGAAGTTGCTCACGCGCAGTTCGCCTGAAGTACGGATGATTAAATCCGGGTCGGGAGAACCGGCGGTGTAAAGATATTGATTGACCACCTCGTCGGTGACTTTTTCGGGCGGAATGCCGTCGCGCATGATGCGCTGAATCGCCTGAACAATTTCATCGCGCCCGCCGTAATTGAAAGCGATGTTCAAAATCAGGCGGCTGTTGTTTTTGGTCAACTCCATGGCGTTCAACACTTTTTGTTGAAGGTGAGGCGCGAGACGTTCCAACCTGCCAATGTGACGCAGCTGCACGCCTTCTTGATGCAGCTCGTTTAATTCGCGGTCAATCACGTCTTCCAGAATGTACATCAACCCCTTGACTTCTTCGGGAGGACGTCCCCAATTTTCGGTGGAAAAGGCGTAAATGGTCAGGTACTTTACGCCGAATTCGACGGAAGCGCGAATCACGCGGCGCAGGTTTTCAGTTCCAGCTTTGTGACCTGCAAGACGCGGCAGTCCGCGCTGCAACGCCCAGCGTCCGTTTCCATCCATAATGATGGCGACATGCTGGGGAATTTTTTCGGGGGGGACGCTTAAAGGGGTTTCGGTCATTCTTGCCCGGAAGGATTACACTTCCATAATATCTTTTTCTTTGGCGACGCCGTGACTGGCAATTTCCTCAACGTATTTATCAGTGAGTTTCTGCAATTCCTCTTCGCCGTATTTCAAATCGTCCTCGGTAATGAGCTTTTCTTTTTCATATTCGCGCAATTCGTTGTGGACGTCGCGGCGGATGTTTCGCACCGCCACCCGCGCCTCTTCCAAACGGTGATGCATTTGCTTCACCAGCGCGCGGCGGCGTTCCTCGTCCAGCGGCGGCAGGTTGAGGTGAATGGTCTTGCCGTCGGAATTGGGGCTTAAACTAAGGTTAGAAGCGCGAATGGCTTTTTCAATGTCTTTGATGGAAGCCGCGTCGAACGGTTTAATCATGATGGTGCGCGGCTCCGGGACGCTGATGGTCGCCAACTGCTTCAAATAAGTGGGCGTGCCGTAATAATCCACGTGGAGTTTTTCCACCAACGCGGGGCTGGCGCGCCCGGTGCGTATGCCCGCCAGGTCTTCCGTCAGCGAGTTAATTGCGCCTTTCATGCGGCTTTCGGCGTCTTTCAACAGGTCCTTAACTTCTTCAACGCTCACAGCTTCCTCCTGAAAGTTTGTACGTTACAAGGATACCTTAAAATAAGAATTTATGCTATGGGAAGCGCGGAAAACGCGCATGGCTTTCTCAAAGCGCGGCAGGACAAGCGGAGGATAAAAAAGCTCTCCAACCCGCCCGCGATAAACTATAATAGAGAACATGAAAACCATTTACGAGGCGTTGGCGGAATTAGAAAAAAGCAACGGAACGGCGGCGCTTTGCACCGTCGTCAGCAGCAAAGGCTCCACGCCGCGACACGTCGGCAGCAAAATGCTGGTCTATCCCGACGGCAAATTCATCGGCACGGTAGGCGGCGGCGATTTGGAACATCGCGTCCTCGACGAAGCGTGGATGGCGTTGGGCGACGGCAAAGCGCGCTTGCTGCATTACAGCCTAGTGGACCCCTCGCGCGGCGACGTCGGCGTGTGCGGCGGTCAGGTGGAGGTGTTTGTGGAACCTATTCTTCCCGCCCCGCTGGTCATCGTCATTGGCGCCGGGCATGTCGGCAAGGCGGTCGTTCACCTTGCCAAATGGCTGGGATTCCGCGTGGCGGTCAGCGACGACCGCGAAGAGTTTTGCAATCCTGAAACCGTTCCCGAAGCCGACGCGTATTACCCTGTGACGATGGATAAACTCCCGCAGCAGGTTAACATAGACCGTCAAACCATTCTGATATTGACTACGCGCGGCTCGGCGGTGGACGCGGCGGGCCTCGCCCCGCTGCTGGATACCCCCGCCGGATATATCGGCGTCATCGGCTCCAAGCGCCGTTGGGCGGAGACGGTCAAACTGCTGAAAAAACAAGGGGTCGGCGCCGCTCAGCTCGCCCGCGTGCGTTCCCCCATCGGGTTGGAGTTGCAAGCTGAAACGCCCGAAGAAATCGCCGTCAGCATCATAGCGGAGGTATTAATGCTGCGCCATCAAGGCACAGGCAAGCCCATGAAAGAAAAGTAGTCGTCCCCCGTCTTCTGTCCATAAAAAAGGAGAAAAGCATGGCAAGAATTTTTGACGTTATTGAATATCCGAGCGAGATGAAAGACGAAATCGTCCATCGCTTCCCCGAACAGGGAATCGGCGATTTTCGCATCGGCTCGCAAGTGATTGTGCGCGAAAGTCAGACGGCGGTCTTCTTCCGCGACGGTCAGGCGCTGGACGTCTTTAAAGCGGGTCGTCACACCATCGCCACCGCCAACATCCCCAAGCTGATTGACCTGATTGGCAAAGCGTTCAACGACCGCACGCCCTTCCCGGCGGAAGTGTACTTCGTTTCGATGAAAGAATTCCCCAACCGCAAATGGGGCACGCCGCAGCCGATTATCGTCCGCAATCCGGGCATGGGCTTGGGCGTGGCGCTGCTGACGGGCTTCGGCACATACTCGTTTCAGGTAAAAGACCCGCAGCAGTTCGTCACGCAAATCGTCGGAGCCACAGGCGCGTACCATACCTCCGAAATTGAAGAACGGCTGCGAACCATATTGCTCTCCAAGCTGCAAGACGCGCTCGGCGAAACTGCCGCCAAACGCGCCGTCCCCGAAATCATCGGGCTGACCGAAGAACTCGGCGCGGCGGTGCGCGTCAAGGCGAAGGACGACTTCGACGCCATCGGCTTGACTTTAAAGACCTTCTACATCGGCAACCTCAAACCTTCGGATAAGTCGGCGCAGGAGCTGCGCGATATGGGCATGCTCGACATGGCGACCTACACCCAGCTGCAAGCGGCGGACGCCATGCGAGACGCGGCGCAAAACCCCAGCGGCGGCGCGGGACTCACCGCCGGAATCGGCGCGGGCATGGGCATCGGCAACCTGATGGGACAAGCCCTGCAAGGCGGAATGCAAAACACGGGCGCGGGCGGAGTGAAAATCCCCGACGTGATGACTCCCGCCGAAGCCGCGCAAATTTTGAAAGTCACCGAAGCCGACGTGCTGGCCGCCATTCAGGAAGGCAGCCTGAAAGCCAAAAAAATCGGCTCGGCCTACCGCATTAGCAAAGACAATCTCGAATCCTTTATGAACGGATAAGATTCTTTATAACAGGATAGACAGGATACATAGGACTCCTGCAAGATTCATCCTAAGCATCCTGTCCATCCTGTTTATTTAAATTTCGGGCATTTCATCTTTTCGGTTTTTGTGGTAAACTACCGCCCGTTAATTCAGGCGCGTTCTGCGCGCCTTTCCGTTCCCGGCGAATCCACGATTTGAACGGGAACATACCCACGGAAAGGAGGTTTTCCCTATGCGTAAATACGAGTTGATTTGCGTCATCCAGCCCGACCTGGACGAAGCCGCGTTTAACGGCTTGCTCGAAAAAATTAAAGGTTGGGTGAGCGAGTCGGGCGGCAGCGTGGACAAGATGGAAGTTTGGGGTCGCCGCAAGCTGGCTTACATCATCAAGAAGCAGCGCGAAGGTCAATACGTTCTGATGAACCTGACCATGAACCCCGCCGCCACCGCAGCCCTGGAACGCAACCTGCGCTACCAGGAGACGATTCTGCGCCACATGCTCACCATCGTTAAATGATTTTAGCGTCGAACATCCGATTTTATTGAGGAGCGACCATGAGCAAAGGTCTGAATAAAATTCAAATCATCGGGCATCTGGGAAAAGACCCCGAAATGCGCTACACCCCGTCCGGCAAACCGGTGACCACCTTCACGGTAGCCGTCAGCCGCACATGGAGCGCTTCCGATGGAGAGCGTCACAACGAGACGGAATGGTTCAACGTAGTGGCTTGGAGCGCGCTGGCGGAGACCTGCAAGCAATACCTCTCCAAAGGGCAGCGCGTTTACGTGGAAGGGCGGCTGCAAACTCGTCGCTGGGACGATAAAGAAGGTCAAAAGCACACCAGCGTCGAAATTGTGGCAAGCGACATGATTATGCTTGACCGGCGAGACGCCAACAACAACGCCCAAGACGCCGACGTAACGTCTTCCGAAGCCGCGGCGGCGGAGGACGAGTTCCCGTTCTAACAAATTGGAGTAAAACAGTATGACTGAAGAAAGAAACGCCACCGGCGGAGAAGGCGGGGAACGCAAGTTCTTCGCCAAGCCCAAGTTCTGCCAGTTTTGCGCGGACAAAGCCCTGCAAATTGACTACAAAAAAGTTGATTTGCTGCGCAAATATATCACCGAAGAAGGCAAGATCCGCCCGCGCCGCCAAACCGGCGCCTGCGCGAAACATCAGCGAATGGTCGCGGCGGCAATCAAGCAAGCGCGCCACGCGGCTTTACTGCCCTTCGCTGGCAGCATGGACGACCGCTATTAGTTTACGGCGCCCGCGGGGCATGGAGCTTTCCATGCCCCGTTTCATTAACCGCAAAAAACTCGCAGCGAAATTCTTTGCGCCGTCGGAACGTTCCGTCGTTCCCGGCGCGCTTTTTTGGAGAGCAATATGCCTAACGAAACGGGCAACCAACCGCCCGCCTTACACAAGAAACACGTCGCCCGCCTGGAACGCGAGCGCCGCCAAACCCAACTGATCCTCTATTCCTTTATCGGAATCCTCGCCGCAGTCGTTTTGCTGCTGGGCTACGGATACCTCGACCAGCGCTACCTGCAATTGAAACGCCCAGTCGCCGAAGTCGGCGGCAAGCCCATCCCGCTGGAAGAGTTTCAAGCCCGCGCGCGCTTGCAGCGCCAGCAAATGCTCGTCCAATATAACCGCCTGAATTCTTACTACGGCTACTACCAGCAACTCGGGCAAAGCTTCGGCATGGACGTCAGCCAGCAATTGCAGCAAATCAGCAACCAGATGCAAAGCATTCAGAGCGACCTGGACACGCCGGAAAACATCGGGCGCGTGGTGTTAGACCAGATGATTAACGAGGAGATTATCCGCCAGGAAGCGGAAAAGCGCGGAATCACCGTCAGCGAAGAAGAATTAAACGCGCGGATTCAAGCGGACTTCGGCTACTTCCCCAACGGCACGCCGACTCCCACCATCACGCCGACTCTCAATCCGCTGCTGGAATTTGTGACAGCCACCCCCAGCAAGACTCCCACCCCCAACCCGGCTTTCACCGCCACCGCCACCGTGCCGCCCACGGCGACCAACACCCCCGCCCCGACCTTCACCCCCGCGCCCAGCGCCACCCCCAGCCCCACCGCCACGCCTTACACGCAAGAAGGCTACGAGCAACTCTACAAAGAAGCCGCCGACAATCTGGCGAAGCTCGGCTTTCAATACGACGTCTATCGCCGCTTCTTTAGCGCCCAAATTCTGCAAGAAAAATTACAAGCCATCATTGCCGCCGACGCCATGCCCGCCGAAGAGCAGGTTCACGCGCGGCACATTCTGGTCAGCGACGAAGCTCTGGCGAAGCAGCTGATTCAACGCCTGCAAAACGGCGAAGATTTCGCCCTGCTGGCGCGCGAATTTTCGACGGATACCGGCAGCGCGATGCAAGGCGGCGATTTGGGATGGTTTGGCAAGGGGCAGATGGTCCCCGAATTTGAAGCGGCCGCCTTCGCGCTGAAAAACCCCGGCGACTTCACCCTCGAACCGGTTAAATCACAATTCGGCTATCACATCATCCAACTGCTGGAACGCCCTTACAGCCCTGAACAAATCACAGCGGCGAAAGACCAGGCGTTCCGCGATTGGCTGCGAAAAGCGCGGGAAGAATACCAGGTCAAGGAATACGACCTGTGGAAAAACAACATCCCCGCCGAGCCGAACATGACCACGATGGCGACCGAAGCCGCCGCCGCGCAACTGACCGCCGTCGCCAAAGAAAGGCAAGCCACGCCCACGCCTAAATAATCCGCGCTTGCAAAATTGACAAGGATTGATTAATTTTTATCTACCCCCGCCGCGCGGATTATGGTATAAGAAATATAGCCCTGCGGCGCTCGCGATGCTGCGCTTCCGTTTTGAGCCAACACCTTCTAAATGGTCTCTCATTTCAGTAGAAATAACGCGATAGGCTCGAGCCAAGGCGGCGTTTCTCGATAGGAGACCACCTGCGAAAGCAGGTTCAAAACTTTGCAGCACACGGCGCCCGCGGGGCTGCCTTTTTTCTTGGGTAGTACGCCGAAAGTTGCGTAAATTCGCACCGCATTTTTACACAAAAATCGAGAGGCCATGGCTTTCTCATTATCGCTCGCGCCGCTTTATTTAACAGGATCAACAGGATGTTTTCACCCTGTTTTCTGCGCGGCTCATCCTCAAAATCCTGTTCATCCTGTTTGTTTTCTAACCTGAAACCGGACTTTGAGAAAGCCGTGGACGCGGCGGGAAATTTACTTGACGCCGCGCCG
>DAOUBR010000018.1:0-5824 GCA_034432535.1 Anaerolineales bacterium
TGCAGGCGACGGTCGGTTCGATGTAGACCTTGGTGAGGTGTGTGACCGGGCGGTGCATACGGATAAAGTTGTGTCCTTCGTCGAGGCGCACTCTTGCGCCGGGAGTCAGCCCGTATTGGCGGGCAACTTCGGGCGGGAGAATCAACCGCCCGTTCTCGTCTACTTCCGCCCATGCGGCGGTCGGTTTGGTGGAGATGGGCGTCATACGCGCTCCTTGACGATTGTATTTTATCGTTAATTCTCGCCAAGAATATCCGCTTTTGGCGAAAAATGCGCGTGATAAAAGTCGCAGATTTCAAAGATGAAAGACCTGACCCTGCGCCGATGATTCGGCGCTTGCGGGGCAAGCCTTTTTTTTTGATACAATCTACCCGACGCCCTGCGCGGCGTCCAATATCAAATTCAGGAAGCGAACATTATGCCGCAGGCGACGTATCATTTTCCAAAAGGGTTTTTGTGGGGAACGGCGACCGCCGCCCATCAGGTGGAAGGCGGCAACGCCAACAACAATTGGAGCCAGTGGGAAGAAGCCGGGCGCGCCGTTCACAAAGCGGGGCTGGCGGCGGATTGGCAGGGCGGACGCTGGCGCGAAGATTTTGACCGCGCCGCCGAAACCGGTCAAAACGCGCATCGCTTTTCCATCGAGTGGAGCCGCGTTCAACCGACTCCCGATCGCTGGGACGAGGACGCGCTGGAACGTTATCGCTTGATGGCGCGCGGCTTGCGCGAGCGCGGCATGACCCCGCTGATTACGCTGCACCACTTCACCGACCCGCTGTGGCTGAAAGAAAAGGGCGGCTGGGAATCCGAAGCCGTCGTCCCCTTGTTTGAAAAATTCGTCCGCAAGGCGGTGGACGCGCTGAAAGAATATTGCAGTTTATGGGTAACGATTAACGAGCCGAACGTGTACGCGCTCGCCGGTTACGTCACGGGCGATTTTCCGCCGGGCAAAAAAGACCTGAAACTTTCCATGCGCGTTTTGGGAATCATGCTCAAAGCGCACGCCGCCGCTTACCGCGCCATTCACGCGGCGCAGCCGGAAGCGCGGGTTGGGTACGCGCTGCATTATCGCCCGATGGTCCCGCGCTGGAAGTTCTCGCCGCTCGACCGATGGATGAGAAACATCCGCTACAACGGGCTGAACATGGGCTTCCCTTCCGCCATTTCAACGGGCGTGATGAAATCGCCGCTGGGCAATCAATCCATCCCCGAAGCGAAGGGAACGCAGGATTTCTTCGGGCTGAATTACTACTCGGTGGATACGGTCTGGTTCGACGTCACGCGTCCCGGCGAGCTGTTCTCCCACAGCGGTTACCCCAAAGGCGCGGATTTGAGCGATACGAACTTCATCGCCAACGTCCCCGAAGGGCTGTTCGATTCGATTAAGTGGATTGTCCGAACGTACCCCCATTTGCCCATCCTCGTCACCGAAAACGGCGTGGAAGACGCGGACGACCACATGCGCCCGCGTTATCTGGCGCTGCATCTCCATCAGCTGTGGCGCGCGGTGAATTTCAACTTCCCCGTCAAGGGATACTTCCACTGGTCGCTGGTGGATAACTTTGAATGGGAGCGCGGTTGGACGCAGCGCTTCGGACTCTGGGGGTTGGAGGTGGAAACGCAAAAGCGCATCCGCCGCCCCAGCGTGGATTTATACGCCGAAATTTGCAAAGAGAACGGTTTGTCTTCCGAGACGGTTCAAAAATATTGCCCCGAAGTTTTTGAGCGAATTTTCCCCTCTTAATATGAACCTTTCCAAACCCATCCTCGTCACTGGCGCCACCGGCTACGTTGGCGGGCGGTTGATTCCGCGCCTGTTGGATTCCGGCTACCGCGTGCGCGTATTTACGCGCGACGCCGCCCGCTTGCAGGGGCGCGACTGGCTGGACAAGGTGGAAGTGGCGCAGGGCGACGCGCTCTCGCTCGACGACTTGAAGCGCGCTATGGACGGCTGCTCCGTCGCTTACTATTTGATTCACGGTATGCAGGGCGGCAAGGTCAACGCCCAAAACGATTTAAAAACCGCGCGCAATTTTGAACAGGCGGCGGAAGCTTGCCGCCTGGAGAACGTCATCTACCTCGGCGAGCTGGTGGACCCCACCGTGAATCTTTCTCCTTATTTGCGCGCGCGCCACGAGACGGGCTACGTCCTGCGCTACGGCAGGACGCCCGTCACCGAGTTCCGCGCCGGCATGATTGTCGGCTCAGGCAGCGCGCTGTTCGAGATGATGCGCTATCTGGTCGAGCGCGAGCCAATCTTGATTTGTCCGCGCTGGTTTTTCTCGAAGGCGCAGCCAATCGCCATTCGGGACGCGCTATCCTATCTCATTGACGCGCTGCGCACTCCCGAATGCGTCGGGCGCGTGATAGAAATTGGGGGACCCGCGCAGCTGACTTACGCCGAAATGCTGCTCGAATACGCCAAAGAGCGCAACTTGAAACGCAAGTTGATTCGCGCGCCGGTGTACGCGCCCCGCCTTTCCGCCTATTGGGTGCATCTCGTCACGCCGATTCATTGGAGCGTGGTCGCCCCGCTGATTGAAGGCTTCAACTCCAATCAGGTGACGCATGACGACGCCGCCCGGCGCGTTTTCCCTCACATTCAGCCGATTGATTTCGCCACCGCCACGCGGCTCGCCCTCAGGCGCGTTCAACTCGACGACGTGGAGACGAGCTGGTCCGGCGCGCTGGTGAACGCCGGCGCCGTCAAGCCGTATCAATTCGCGGTGGAGGAGGGTATGTTCATCGAGCGCCGTCAGCTGCTGCTTGACCTGCCGCCGGAAGACGTCTTCCGCGCCTATACCGGCATTGGCGGCGAGCGCGGCTGGCTGTATATGGATTGGGCGTGGGCGCTGCGCGGCTGGATGGATAAAGTCGTCGGCGGGGTGGGGCTGCGGCGCGGGCGGCGAAGCCCCGACGAAATTAACGCCGGCGAGGCGCTGGATTTCTGGCGCGTGCAAGCCGTCGAAAAGAACCGCAGGCTGCGCCTGCTCGCCGAGATGAAGGTTCCGGGCAAGGCGTGGTTGGAGTTCACTTCCTTCCCGCAAGCCGACGGTAAAACGCTGTTCACCATCTCCGCTTATTTTGCGCCGCACGGCGCGGCTGGCTTTTTATATTGGTACGCGATGTGGCCCTTTCATAAGTTTATTTTCGACGGCATGGCGCGCGAACTGGCGAAGCGCGCGGCGCTGATTCGTCGTTCGCGGGAAGCGCGCCCATGAAGATTCTTGTCGCCGGCGCGACAGGATATATTGGAAGCAAGTTGATTCCGCGCCTGTTGGCGCGCGGATATTCCGTGCGCGCGCTGGCGCGCTCGCCGCAGAAATTGGAACATCGCGCCTGGCGCTCGCAGGTGGAAGTGGCGCCGGGCGACGCGCTGCAACCCGAAACGCTTGCCCCCGCCATGCGCGAAGCGGAAGCCGCCTATTATCTCATTCACAACATGACGCTGGGACGCGGCTATACCCAGATGGAAACCCGCGCCGCGCGTAATTTCGCTCAAGCCGCCGCAGCCGCCGGCGTGAAACACATTATCTACCTCGGCGGGCTGGCTGATTCTTCCAGCCGAATTTCCTCGCACATGCGCTCGCGCATCGAAACCGGAAAAGCGCTGCGCAGCGCCGGAGTTCCCGTCACCGAATTCCGCGCGGGAGTCATCCTCGGCAACGGCAGCGCTTCCTTTGAAATGATTCGCTTTATGGCGGAGCTTCTGCCCGTCATCCCCGGCCCCTTGTGGATGAACAACAAGACTCAACCCATCGCCGAGCAAAACGTGATGGATTACCTGATTGCCGCGCTGGAAAACCCCGAAGGGCGCGGGCAGGTGTACGAAATCGGGGGACCCCGCGTCTTCGCTTACCGCGAGCTGATGGAGACCTTCGCGCGCGCGCGCGGACTCAAACGCAAGGTCATCCTGCTGCCTTTTTTGCCCGTCGAACTGATGGCTTTTGGAGTCGAGCTGCTCACGCCCATTCCGCGCCCGGTGGCGCGGGCGCTGTTGGGCGGACTGGCGCACGATAGCGTGGCGCGCGATAGCGCGGCGCTGCAAACTTATTCCGTGCGCCTCATCGAGCCGGAAGCCGCGGCGGAAGAAGCCCTGCGCGACGCTCACCCTTATTCCATTGAGCGCGTCTGGCAAGGCGAACTGCGCCGCCTGAACCCTTTCAAGCACGAGGGTTTCTTCATAGACCAGCGCGAGGCGCCCTTCCCCGCTTCCGCCAAAAAAACATTGGACGCGCTCGCCCGAATGGCTCTGCCCGGCTTCGCGCAAGAAAGCCAGACCGAAACTTCCGTCTTGTTTCGCGCCGAATCGGAGCATGGCAGGCGCTGGGTGGAATATCGCGTCGTCTCGGAGGAAGATGTAACGCGGCTCGTTCAGGTTTGTTACTTTGCCCCGCGCGGCTTCGCGGGCTTTTTGCGCGCTTATGGGTTATATTTCTTCAGCGGCGCTTTGCTGGCGAAGACGTTAAAGGCGCTGCGGTAACTTCGGCGAAGGCATTTTCGCTTCAAGGAAATTGGCTATGAATCTCTCCGCTTTTTTCTTTCCCTTCTTCGGGTATCTGTGCGGCTCGCTGCCCTTTTCTATTTGGATTGTGCGCCTCGTCAAGGGCGTGGACGTGCGCGATAGCGGGTCGGGTCACGCCGGGGCGACCAACGCCATCCGCCAGACGGGATTCGGCTGGGGCGCGCTGGTCTTTTTGTTGGATTTCGCCAAGGGCTTTTTGCCCGTGTTCTTCGCCCTGCGCTCGGAAACGCCGCCTTTTGCGATTGTTCTCACCGCGGCGCTGGTCGTGCTGGGACATTGCTTCCCCGTTTTCGCGCAATTTCGCGGCGGCATGGGGCTGGCTGCGGCGGGCGGCAGCTTGCTGGCGCTGAACCCGCTTGCTTTGCTGATTCCGCTCGCCCTGTTGATTTTGCTCGTGTTGACCATTCGTCACGCGGCGCGCGCCAGCGTGTTGACCGGCATTCTGGGCGCGCCTCTCCTCTGGGCGTTGGGAATCCGCGACTTTTCTCTCTGGGCGGCGGTCGGGGTCGGCGCGGTCATCGCCTTGCGCTTTCTCGTCAACTGGAATCGGCAATACCGCGAACTGTGGTTGGATCGAGAAAGATAGCCATAAACCAACGCCTTGCCGCCTTTGAACGGAGCAGAGAGACGCGGGGACGTAATATTCTCCTATAAGAAAAATGGGTCAGGTTCGCCGCTTTTGCTTTGAAGGCGGGTATCTATTCAACGTCAGTTCGGGATAAGCGTCCCGAAGACCGATTTTGCCCTTTGAAGCCGCCCGCACAAAGCCTTCCAGACGGTTCAAAAGGCCTGTGCGACGAAGCAATCTCCCGAATGCCAGATTTGATCGTTGGAACACGAGATTGCTTCCCCCACGCTGCGCTCGGGGCAGGCGCTTCGCTCGCAATGACATTTGCAGTCGTTTTTTCTCTATGGCTGAACAGTTACGAAGGCGGCAAAGCGCCATGCGGCGTATTGAACAGGTTTTTGAACCAGATTTCTTCCCGAAGCGGGTCGAAGAGCGGCCAGTAAGGGGAAACTTCAACAAGTTTTCCATCTTTCGCTGCATCATCCATCAGCGTTTTGTTTTTTTTCGAAGCGCTGGCGCAAGATGTGAATAGCCATGTTGATTTCCCAGTTGAGGGCGCCGGCGCGTGCGGGGACGGTGTTCAGTCCGTCGCGTTCGCGCAGCAGCCAGGCGTAGCCCATGGCGGAGGCGATGGAGTCGGCGTCGGGGTTGACGTGTCCGATGACGTAGATTGGGTTGGTCATAGTTCTATGAGGTGGGTGGATAAATTCTTGTCTTGTTGCGGTGATGTG
>DAOUBR010000019.1:0-46314 GCA_034432535.1 Anaerolineales bacterium
TGATTGGTTCGGACAAGGCGGAGCCTTGTCCTACGCCTTTTTACTCCACTTCAGCGTGACCTTGTAATTGGCTTCCATCCCGCCAGCGGCAATGACCGCCCCGGCTTCGGCGCTCAACTTCAGCCCGAACTCAACGGCGATTTCATCGGGCGGATCGTGCAGGGCGCGCAGTTTCTGGATAATGACCTGCGCGGTGGGGCGGACTTTCTCCAGAGCGGCTTCGAAGGTCTGCTGGGCTTTGGCGGGCAGGTCGCGCCCCGCCTGGCGGATGCCGGGCGCTTCGGGCGTTTCCACTTCCACCCAAATCGAGCCGCCGTCTTCGAGGGGGAATTCGAGCAAAGCAGTCATTGAAACTCCTTTCCCGTGCTTCAAGCGCTTCAGTCAAGAGAGTGAATGAAGCGTTGGTCGTGACGCGCGTATTGTACACCCGCTGGCGGCGCAATAAAACGGCAGGCTGGCTTCTTCCGCTTTTCGATTTATCGCCAAAAATTATTTTTTTAAAATAAGCGTCTACGCATTCCCCGCGAAAGGAAACGCAAATGAAAAAGTATCTGATGTTGCTTCAACTCGCTTTGTCGCAAACATTGTTCCATGTCGCTGCGAGTAGGCTGAAAGCCGACGAAGCAATCGTCTTGCGACAGAGCAGATTCAACTCCGCACACGTCTCGCCGCGACATGACGACGGCGGAGCGTCTAAGAGAGCGTTTTGAAATTCATGTTCTAACCACAGATGAACACAGATCAATTGGGTTTAAAGGTTCATCGCGTTTTTTATCAGAATCAGCGTTCATCCGCGTTCATCTGCGGTAAATCCCGATTTATAAAACACTCTCTAAAAGACTTTAATAAAGCCTCGCGGGTCGAGCGTCTCCCCTCTTGCCCGCTTTGAATAGGGGAAGTATCATTCTGGCGCACATCCACCTTTTCCCCCTGGAGAATCGCCATGCAACTTAAAGGAGTCTACGCCCCCATCGTTACGCCCTTCAACGCGGACGAAAGCGTCAACTACCCCGTTCTGGAACGGCTGATTGAATTTTTGCTAGAAAACAAAATCACCGGGCTGGTTCCCGGCGGCACAACGGGCGAAGTGTACGCCCTGAACGAAGCCGAAAGGCTGGAAATTTTCCAATTCGTCAAAGAGAAAGTCAAAGGGCGCGCGGCGCTCATTGCGGGCGTAAACAGCGGAGCGACCCGTGACGTCGTTCGCTATTCGCAAATTGCCGAGCGAATGGGCTACGACGCGCTGATGGTCGCCGTCCCGCCTTATTCGCGCCCCAACCAGCGCGAGCTGCTGGCGCATTACGAAGCCGTCGCCCACGCGGTTTCCATTCCCATCGTGCTATACAACTTCCCCTGGCGCGCCGGCTCCGAAATCGGGTATGAAACGCTGGACGGTCTCACGCGTTACCCGCAAGTCGTCGGCATTAAAGAAGCCAGCGGAGAAATGGCGCGCGTCTATGAATTTCGCCTGCGTTACGGCGAGCGCTATCAAATGATATGCGGCAGCGACGATCAGGCGCTGGATTACTTCCTGTGGGGAACGACAGCCTGGATTGGCGGCGCGGCGTCGTGCGCCCCGTTGCAGCACGTCCGCGTGTTAGAAGCCGCGCTCGCCGGCGATTTTGTCTCCGCCCGCCAAGCGATGGACCGGCTGTTGCCGTTGCTGCGAAACATGGAAAGCGGCGGATACACCCAAAAAGCGAAACTTGGCTGCGAGCTGCGCGGGATTCCCGTCGGCGCGCCGCGCATGCCGCTGCTGCCCCTAACCGAATCGGAACGCGCGGAATTTGAGCGAGTCTTCCGCGCCGCCTGCGAGGGGTAATCATGTCCGGCGTCCTCCGCATTCCATTTTTAGATTCGCACACGGGCGGCGAGCCAACGCGCCTCATCGCTGAACTTCCTTTCGATTTAGGCGGCGGCTCGGTCGCCGAAAGATTGACGCGCCTCAAAACCCGGCACGACGACCTGCGCCGCGCCGTCTTGCTTGAACCGCGCGGCTCGGACGCGCTGGTCGGCGCGTATCTGCTCGAACCCGCCGACCCGACTTGCCAGTTCGGCGTCGTCTTCTTTAATAACGTCGGCTATCTCGGCATGTGCGGGCATGGGACGATGGGACTGATCGCCTCGCTCGCCTATCTGGGGCGCGCCCAGCCAGGAATCATTCGGGTTGAGACTCCGGTCGGGGTGGTCGAAGCCGCTCTGCATCCCGCCGAAGGCGCGGCGTATCCCAATCGCGTCTCCGTCAAAAACATCCCCGCCTATCGTTATCTGAAAGACGTGGCGGTGGAAGTGGAAGGCAAAACCATTCACGGCGACGTGGCTTGGGGCGGCAACTGGTTTTTCCTCGTTCACGACCACGGGCTGGAAGTGAACATGGGGAATCTGGAAGCGCTGACCGATTTCGCATGGCGCGCGCGCGAACGGCTCGCCGCGCAAGGAATCACCGGCGCGGGCGGCGCGGAAATTGACCATGTCGAATTATTCGCGCCCAGCGCAGAAGCCGATAGCAAAAGCTTCGTCCTTTGCCCCGGCAAAGCCTACGACCGTTCGCCCTGCGGCACAGGCACAAGCGCCAAACTGGCTTGCCTGTACGCCGATGGAAAAATCGCCTCCGGTCAGGCTTGGAAACAACAAAGCGTGGTCGGCAGCGTCTTTGAAGGCGTTGTCCAGGAAGAAGACGGCGCAATGATACCGACGATTACCGGCGAAGCGTGGGTGACGGCGGAAGGCGCGTTATTGATTGACGAGCGCGACCCGTTTGCGACGGGCATTCATTCGTAAATCCCGCCGCCTTCGCTTGCAAAATCAACGATTGGAAAAACCATGACGACGAAAACTGACGTTCTCATCATTGGCGGGGGACCCGTGGGGCTGAGCTGCGCGTATTACCTGCTCAAAGCGGGGCGCGGAGTCGCGCTGCTGGATTCCGGCGAAATTGGCAAGGGAAGCGGCGCGGGCAACGCGGGACACATCGTGCCGAGTCACATCATCCCGCTGGCGGCGCCTGGCGTGGTCGGCGGAGCTTTGAAAGGGCTGCTCTTCGAGCCAGCGCGCAGCCCCTTTGGGCTGAAAATCAGCCTCGACCCGGCTTACCTTTTCTGGCTGCTGCGCTTCGCCCTTTCGTGCAGCGAAGCGAACGTTCAGCGCGCGCTGCAACCGCTAGACGAGCTCGGACGTTTGAGCGCCGCCAACTTTGCGCGGCTTATCGCAGAAGAGCGCTTCGATTGCGCTTATCAGCAAAGCGGACTGCTGTTCTTATACAAGACCGAAAAAGCGCTGGCAGCCGCCCGCCGCGAAGGGGAGTTTCTGCAACGGCACGGCGTCCCCTTCCGCGCGTATGACCGCGAAGAAGTTCGCCGCGTCGAACCGGCGGCTGCCGACGACGTGTTGGGCGGCGCGCACTTCACGGGCGACTCAAGCCTCGACCCCGCGGTCTTCCTCGCCTTGCTGCGCGAGCGCGTCGGCTTCATGGGCGCGGACCTGCGCCCGCGCGTAAAAGCGCTGGGGTTTGAAACCGCCGCCGGGCGGGCGGTTAAGGTCAAAACGGACGCGGGCGATTTTGAAGCGGAACAAATCATTCTGGCAGCGGGCGCCTTCACCCCCGCCCTCACCCGCGACTTGCGTTTCAACGTCCCTCTTCAACCGGGGCGCGGATACAGCGCGACGTTCAAAGCGGCGGGCCTCCTGCCGCGTCATGCGTTGCTACTCGGCGAACCGCGCGTGGCGGTTACGCCGATGAAGGGGACGCTGCGCGTCACCGGACGACTGGAAGCCGGAGTCTTCGACCAGACTCCCAACCCGTTCTGGATTCAACGCATTGAACGCGCGGCGCGCGAATACCTGAAACTGGATGAAAATCTGGAAATGAGCGAAACCTGGGCGGGGCTGCGTCCCATCGCTCCCGACGGAATCCCCATTTTGGGGCGCTCGCCGCGGCAGGCGAACGTCTTCCTCGCAACCGGTCACGCCATGCTGGGATTATCGCTCGCGCCCGGCACGGGACAGCTCATGGCGGAGCTGCTCAACGGCAAGCAAACGACTCTCGACCTGCGCCCCTTCCGCCTGGAACGATTTTGAGCGTTAGCCTCCGTCTGTGGTTGGACGATAGTATCTCGATTTTTGCGTAAAAGTGGCGCGAGATTCGTCTATTAGAGAGCGTTTTATAAATCGAGATTTACCGCAGATAAACGCGGATGAACGCTGATTCTGATAAAAAACGCGGCGAATTTACCTATAAATCCAATTTATCTGTGTTCATCTGTGGTTAGAACATGAATTTCAAAACACTCTCTTAGACTTCATCCAAAAGCCCGTCATTCTAAGCGGCCAACGGAAAGCGAAGAATCTTTGAATTTGGCCAAAAACAAGATTCTTCGCCGCCGACGCCTCGTCGCATTCGAATATTCGTGACCCTATTCGTGGACGGTTTTGCCTGCACGGAGACGATTGTGGGCGCTATCCGCAGGATGCTTCGCAAGCGACTCGAACCCCTGACTTTTATCATCCCTCGATGGGGCTCGGCGTAAGATTGTGGGCGCTAAGGGACTCGAACCCCTGACCTTCTCGGTGTAAGCGAGACGCTCTAACCAACTGAGCTAAGCGCCCGTGCGACCCGCATTATAGCGCCAAATCCGCCCGCCGTCCTCCGTCCACTGTCCACTATCCTGATTTATAATGAACAAAAACTGAATCACTTAATAAAGGAGAACCCATGACCGACCCCAAACCCCTGAACTGGACTCCCGCTGAAGGCATTGGCTATTCAGTCATTCGACGCGGCGACGGCGGCATGACCCTGACATTTACCGACCTTTCCGAAACGACAATAGAACACTGGCATCAATTCGCGCTTGAGCACCTGCTCGGCGCCGACCGCCGCACCCGCAATCTCTACGACCTGCGCGCCGTCAAAGAGATTCCCGAAAAAGCCATCCGCATGGCGGTGGACGTCAACAGCGACCCCTCCGCGCGCAACATCCGCGTCGCGGTGGTGGTGGCGAACCGCGAAGTGATAGAAGAAGTGGTCAAGATTGCGGCGCTGGCAGAAGCCGAATCCGCCTCCGCCATGAGAATCTTCACCGACATTAACGAAGCCGAAGCGTGGCTTGGGCGTCCGCTCGACCAGATTCCGTAAAGGGACGAAGCGATGAAACGCGCCTCGCTGCAAGTCGGAGCCTTCACGTTTGAATGGGGGAAGCGCAGCTACATCATGGGAATTTTGAACGTCACGCCGGATAGCTTTTCGGGCGACGGACTCATAGCGCGCGGCAACGCGGTGGAAGCCGCGCTGAATCAGGCGGGCGAATTTTTATCTCAGGGCGCGGATATTCTCGACGTGGGCGGCGAATCCACCCGCCCCGGCTCGCAACCCGTCGGCGCAGAAGAGGAACTCGCCCGCGTCATCCCCGTTGTCCGCGCGCTGCGAAAAGAATTCCCCAACGCGTTGATTTCGGTGGATACCTGCAAAGCGCGCGTAGCGGAAGAAGCGCTCAAACTCGGCGCCCATTTCGTCAACGACGTGTGGGGCTTGCGCGCCGACGAAGCCCTCGCCCCCGTCGCCGCGAAATATAAAGCCGCCGTGATTCTCATGCACAACCGCAGCAACCCCGCCAGCGTGGAAGTGCGCGAAAAATTGGGCGGGGCGTATCTCGGCGCGGAATATCAAGACCTGCTCGAAGACGTCAAGCGCGAACTGCTCGAAAGCGTGGAAATCGCCCGCCGCGCCGGAATTCCCGACGAGCGCGTCATCCTCGACCCCGGAATCGGATTCGGCAAGACGCGCGAACACAACCTCGATTTGATTAACCGCCTGAACGAAATTTGCGCGCTGGGATACCCGGTTCTGCTCGGACCTTCGCGCAAGTCCTTCATCGGCTTCACGCTCGACCTGCCGCCCGACCAGCGCATGGAAGGCACCGCCGCCGCCGTCGCCATAGGCGTCGCGCGCGGAGCGGATATTATCCGCGTGCATGACGTGAAGGAAATGGCGCGCGTCGCAAAAATGGCCGACGCGCTCGTCCGCCGTTAAAAAAAACAATTATGGAAAAATCCCCAAAAACTCTCTTTATCGTTATCGCCATCCTCGTCGCCGTCTGCTGTTTGTGCGCCGTCGTCTTTGGCGCGGGAGCGTATCTGGTCTTCAGAGCCAATTCGGGGGGGGGCGTCAGCCTGCCGTTTTCGCCCAATTCGCCTTCTTTCAACCAGGAGACTCCCGAACCCGCCCCGCCCGTCTCGCGCCCGCCTGCAGAAGAAATTCCCATGAGCGCGCTGGAAGCGCTGCAATCCGCCCTCGTCCCCGAAAACGACCCCTACGAGCTCGCCTGCGCCCTGAAAAATATTTGCAACGTCCCCAAGACCGTGCCGGGCAAATCCTATCAGCTGGGCGACAAGGAAAAATTTTGGATCGTCAATTCCGACAACGTAGAGCATACGCAAATCACCGCGACGCTGATGTACGAAACGCCGCATTCCTATTTCTGGGTAGAAGAGGGAATGCGCGTCAACCAGAAAGACATGCAGCGGCTGATGGATACGTTTGAAAACAAAATCTACCCGACCGACCGCGAATTTTTCGGCAGCGAATGGACGCCCGGCGTGGACGGCGACCCGCGCATCTTCGTCATTTACGCCGACAGCATCGGCAGCAACACCGCCGGTTATTTCAACTCCTCCGATTCTTATCATCCGCTGGTCAAGCCGTATTCCAACGGACACGAAACCTATGTGCTAGGCGCGAGCCAAAGCCTCGCGGACGAATACACCTACGGCGTGCTGGCGCACGAGTTCGTCCACATGATTCAATTCCCCACCGACCGCAACGACGTCTCCTGGCTGAGCGAAGGCTTCGCCGAACTCGGAGTCTTCCTCAACGGCTATTCCACCGGCGGCAAAGATTACGAATTCATGCGCAACCCCGACTTGCAATTGAATACCTGGGTGGATATTTTGGAGCCAGAAGCGGGCGCGCATTACGGCGCGAGCTTCCTTTTCTTTACTTACTTCCTCGACCGCTTCGGCAGCGAAGCCACGCGGCATTTGAACGCCAACCCCGACAACGACCTTGAAAGCGTAGACTCGACCCTCGCCGCGCTGAACATCGCCGACCCGCAAAGCGGCAAGCCGCTCACCGCCGACGACGTTTTTATGGATTGGGCGCTGGCGAACTACCTGCAAGACGGCTCCATTGGCGACGGACGCTACGTCTATCGCAATTATCCAAGCGCGCCAAAAGCCAGACCTACCGAGACCATCTCCGCCTGCCCGCAAGAGCCCCTCGCGCGCGGCGTGCATCAATACGGCGCGGACTATATTCAGATTTCCTGCGCCGGCGATTACACCCTGAAGTTTAGCGGCTCCACCATCGTGGGACTGCTGCCCGTCAAGCCGTATTCGGGCAAATACGCCTTCTGGTCGAATCGCGGCGACGAATCGGATATGACCCTCGTCCGCGAGTTCGATTTCACCAACATCGCCGCGCCCATCGAAATCAATTACCGCGTCTGGTACGACATTGAAGAAGATTGGGATTATCTCTATCTGGAAGCTTCGGAAGACGGCAAAACGTGGAAGATTTTAAAGACTCCCTCCGGCACAGATAGAAACCTCTCCGGCAGCTCCTTCGGCTGGGCGTACACCGGCGCCAGCGGCGGCTGGATTGAAGAATCCGCCGACCTTTCGGAATTCGCCGGCAAAAAGGTCTTCGTGCGCTTTCAATATGTCACCGACGCGGCGGTCAACGGCGAAGGCTTGCTGCTCGACGACGTAACCGTGCAAGCGGCGGGCTATTTCTCCGATTTTGAAACGGACACAGGCGGCTGGCAAGCGGCCGGCTTCGTCCGCGTGGAAAACGCCCTGCCGCAAATGTTCCGCCTCGCGCTGATTCTCAACGACCGCGAAGTCCGCATGATTGAAGTCTCGCCCGAGCAGACCGCCGAAATTCCGCTCGCCTTAAACCCCGGCGAAACCGCCACGCTGGTCATCTCCGGCATGACGCGCTTCACCCGCGAAACTGCCAGCTATCAAATTGAAATCAGATAAAAGGAGAGAGCATGTCCGCAGCAGAAAAATCCAAAGTCCTGAATTTATTGGAAATGATAGCCTATCAAGAAGGCGCGGTGGTCAGCCGCCAGATTGCAAAAGAAGCAGCAGGCAACGTCACCCTGTTCGCCTTCGACAAAGAGCAAGGGTTGAGCGAGCATACCGCGCCCTTCGACGCGCTTGCCCATATATTGGAAGGCGAAGCGGAAGTCGCTATCTCCGGCAAGCCCTTCCGTTTGAAAGCGGGCGAAGCGATTATTATGCCGGCGAACGAGCCGCACGCGCTGAAAGCCTTGCAGCCCTTCAAAATGCTGCTGACGATGATTCGCGCCTGACCTGTTTTGGATTCGGCTAAAAAGTGACAATTCCGTTTCGCTTTTGAAAATTTTTCCCAAAACCCGCGTCCTGACTTATAATCTTATCCTGTTATGGCTTCAAACCTTCCCGCCAACGAACAAAGCAAGCGCAAAACCATCGCCGTGCTTGGCGCGCAGTTGAGTCGCGCATGGGGCGCCGAGTTTATGTCCGGCGTCATGGAAGCCGCCGCTGAAAGCGACGTGAACCTCGTTTACTTCGTCGGCGGCAAACCCGTCCCCGTCGGTTCGCTGGAATCGGAGCGCCGCTCCTATGGGCTGTACGACCTGATTAAACCGGGACAATTCGACGGCGTCATCCTCGCGGCGGACGTCGGTCACGTTCCCGCCGAAGACGTTAAAAGCTTTTGCAGCGTCTTCGCTCCTACGCCCATCGTCTCCTTCGCCGTCAAGGCGGAAGGGGTGACCACGTTTCTATCGGACAACGAAGGGGGCATGCGGGCGGTCATCCGCCACTTGATTGAAGTTCACGGCTACAAGCGCATCGCCTTCATTCGCGGCAAGGCGGGACAGATTGAATCGGACGCGCGCTTCAACGCTTACAAGGAAGAACTGAAAGCGCACGGAATCCGCTACGACGACCATTTGGTATTGGAAGGGGATTTCACCGCCGAAAGCGGGCGCGCCGCCGCGCGCCGCTTACTGGACGATTTGGGAATTCGCGTGCAGGCGATCGCCGCCTCGAACGACCGCATGGCGTTTGGCGCGATGGAAGTCTTGCAACAGCGCGGCTTCGCCATCCCCGATTCTATCGCCATCACCGGCTTCGACGACGTCGCCGAAGCGCAATCCGTAGGAGCGCCGCTGACCACCGCGCGCCAAGCCTTTAACGATCTGGGCAAACTTGCCTTTGGCGCGCTGATGAAACGCCTGAACGGCGAAACGCTCCCCCCCGTCAACCTGCTGCCCGCCCCGCTGGTGGTGCGCTGGTCTTGCGGCTGCCTGCCCGAAAGCATCAAGCGCGCGGAAGTGCGCCCCAAAGAAGTGGCGCAAACCGGCAGGCTGGAAAACAAGCGCGAAGCCGCCATTCACGCCTTATTCGCCGCGGCGGGAATTTCCGAAAACGACCCGCGCAAAACTCAATATCAAGACGTCTTCGGGCGCGCGTGGGACGTGCTGCTCGGCAGCCTGCGCGACGCCGCCAAAGCGGAAGACTTTCTCAAAATGACCCAAGCCGCGGTAGAAACGTTGCAGCGCAACGGCTACGAGCCGATGGCTTGGCACAACATAGTATCCACGCTGCGAACTTACGCGCTCGGCGGTCTCTCTGACCCAGCCGTGATTCTGCGCGCGGAGAATCTCTTCCAGCAGGCGCGAATATTGGTAGGAGAGCTTTCTCAACGGGCGCAAGCCTTCCGCCGACTGCAACTGGAGCAGCAGGAAGAAGCCTTAAGCGCCTTCGGCTTTTCCATGGCGCCCGCAATGACCCTCGAAGAAATCGGCGAGGCGATTGCCAAACACTTCCCCGCGCTCGGGCTGGAACGCTGGTACGTGATGTTTTACAGCAGCGACGTCGGCTCGCCCGGCTCGGTCTCTTCCCCCACGCCGGATAGCTACCGCCTGCTGCTGCAATACGATAACAAGAAATTCCAAATCCCGACCGAAAAATCCGCCGTCGCCACCGGGCGGTTAATTCCGCGCGGCAAGACTCCAGAAGACCGCCGCTATACCGCCATCGTCATGCCTCTTTCGCTGGCGAGCAACCGCTTCGGCTTCATGTGGGCGGAAATCGGCCCCGCCGATTGGGACGTGTACCTGCGGTTGAAGAATTTGCTTTCCAGCGCGTTGTTGCGCGCCATGCTGGTGGAACAGCGCGAGCAGGCGCAAAAGGAAATTGAGCGCCTGCTGGCGGAAGCGCGCGACCGGGCGGTGGAATTAGCGCGCGCGCGCGACGCAGCGGAACGTTCCGCCGAACAGAACGCGCGCCTCTACGAAAACGAGCAAGCCCGCCGCCGCGCCGTCGAGGCGCTGGCGCGCTCCTCGCGGCAGCTTTCCTCGCTGGCGGCGGTGGATAAGCTTCCCCAGAAAATTTTGGAACAGCTGCGCCAGATTCTCCCCTACGATTTCGGCGTCCTCTACATCGCCGACGTGAACGGCGACCCGCAGATCCGCTCGCATCTCGGCTTGCCCGCCGAAACGAACGTTTCCGCCCTGCAAATTCAAGTGAACGGCAAAGACCTGTACGAAGCGATCGCGCGCAAAGGCGAAATGCTGGTCATCGGCGACGCGACCTCGCTGAAAGGCTGGTCGCAACCCGAATGGCTGCCGCGTTACCGCGCCTGGCTGGGCGCGCCGCTCTATTCCAAAAATTCAGTCATCGGCGCGTTGCTGCTCGCCCGCGAGCGGACTCCCTTCTCCGAAGACGATAGCCTGCTGGCGACCACCTTCGCCATGCAAGCCACCGTCGCGCTGGAAAACGCCCGCCTGTACGAAGAAATCACCGGCGTCAGCCAGATGATGGAGCGCATGGTCTCGCAGCGCGTGGAAGAGCTAAACAACGCGTACAACACGCTGGCGAAGCACGATAAGAATAAATCGGCTTTTATTCAGGTGGCGGCGCACGAATTACGCACCCCGCTGACGGTGATGAAGGGTTATCTGGGCATGTTGCAAGCCGCGCCCGCCATCAAAGAAAACGAGACGCTGGCGCAAGCCGTCGAAGGCGTGCAGCAAGGCGCCAACCGCCTGCATCAGATTGTCAACAGCATGTTGGACGTGGCGCGGCTGGATAGTCAGGTGGTCAACCCGCACGTCGAGCCGGTCAGCCTGAGCCTGCTCATCCGCCTGATTCACAAGGATTACGCCAAAGCGCTGGAAGAGCGCAAGTTGAATTTCGTCGTCGAAGATTCGGTTAAGGAAATTCCCCTGCTGTTAGCCGACCCGGAGTTGTTTAAGAAAGCGCTCGACCATGTGATTGTCAACGCCATCAAATTCACGCCCGACGGCGGGACTATCTCCATCTCCGCCGGCGTGGTGGAAGACAAGCGGCTGGGCAAATGCGCCGAAATTCGCGTCAAGGATACCGGCGTCGGCATTGACCCGGAGCATCACAAAATTATCTTTGAGAAGTTGTATCAACTGGGCAAGGTGGAGCTGCATTCTTCCAGCCGCACCAATTACAAAGGCGGCGGCGCCGGGCTGGGGCTGGCGATCGCGCAAGGCATCGTCAAGGCGCTCAACGGCTCGATTTGGGTGGAAAGCGAAGGACACGACGAAGAACGCTTCCCCGGCAGCACGTTCTTCATTCGCCTGCCTGTGATGAAGTGAGCCGCCCGCGCCAAAAAGCGAACAAGCGCCGCGCCGTAAAAAACATCAGCAGCAAAATGAAGGGGTCAATCGTAAAGCGAAAACGATTGTTTTCGCCGATTTCCATGGCGATTCCCACCGCCGTTGCGTACAAAATGTTGTAAACCATGAACAACACGAGCAAGGAACGCGGCTCGCGCAGGCGCGCGCGCGCGGCGCGGAGAAAGTCAATCCCGCCGCCCAGCGCCAGCGCAAACGCGGCGAGGATTCCCCAGCCGAAATGCGCGGCGGAAAGCCGGTTCAGCCGTTCTCCGGCGGTTTCGCCGCTTTGCATTTGCCAGTAAAACGCCCGATTCCAAAAACGGTCAAAAGCAGCCAATCTTTTCAAATTGCCTTCCACAAATTCATAATCGGTCGCGGAGTGAAAATAAATATAAGCGGATTGCAGCAACGAGCGCGCGTACACGCCCGGCTCGCGGACGATTAAGCGCAGCGCGTCTTTCAAGTAATAACGTCCCGCCTCCGCGTAGACCAGATGGTGCTGATTGCGAGTCCCCAGCGAGGTTTCGGCGTTGTCCAAAACGGGGATTCCCGTCGCAGGCGTGCGCGGCAGCAACTTCAAATAAACCTTCGCGTTGCGAAACGGAGGGATCAGCGCGAACGGCGAAAGATACCCCTGCTTAACCAGTCTCTTCCTTTCCGCTTCGGGATAGCGAAACGTGGCGACGCGGGAGAGATTCATCCCGCCCCAGGTGCTTGCCGCAAAGTCGCCTACTAAAACGGCGTTCTTGCCGTACCACGCGACCAGCGTCAAAACGGGCAGCGCGGCAAGCAAGACTTTCTTTTTTTCATCCCATGCGAAGAGCAAAAAAGCCGCCGCGCCCAAAACCCAAACGAGATGAAAGAAACTCCACAGCAAGGCGACGCCCGTCAGCGCGCAGAAGAACAGAGCTCCCCACAACGCGCGGCGCGTGAGCGCAAACTGATAAAGAAACAGCGCCGCCAGCGCCAGCCAGGCGACGAGCGGATAAGCGTAAGAGAACGAGTTTTCGTACAGCGCGGCAGCCGGGCTGACGATGAACAGCGCGGCGGCGGCCGCCGCCCACCCGCGCGGCAAGCCGAGATACAACCCCAGCCAATACAGCAGAACGACGAGCGAAGCCGCCAGCGCGTAATACAGCGCGTTGAAAACCTCGTTAAAGACCTGCGGGTCGGGAAAGGCGCGCAGCCCCAAGCCGAGAAACAAATTCCACAAAGGCGGCTGAGTGTGCAAGTAAAACAAGCTGCGCCACAAATCGGTTCGCAGCAAGAGAGGGTCAATCGCCTGCCAGCCGAAAATATAAGCCGTTTCAAATTGAACGCCCGCCCGGTCGTAGGCCAGGCGGGAAATCGCAAAAACAGCCAGCGCGGCGAACAAGCCGACGAGGTCACGCTTTTTGGCGGAAGTCATAAATCTCGTTTTCAAATTTCCATTGCGCGCCGCAGCCCGCGCATAACAGGCGGTCTTGTTTATCTTGCAGCGGCGCGCCGCCGCAATCGGGACATTTGAAGAAATCCAGCGCGGCGGAGGGGGGCTCCCGCCGCTCGCCGCCGCGTTTCACGGCTTTAATAAAAATGCTGGGCGTAAATTGCAGCCACGCGCCCGTCGGCTGAAGCAGCCCGTCCAGCGCGGCGAGAAATCTGGCGGGAATCAGTCGCTTTAACGCCGCCAGCCGAAAATGGGAAACAGCCAGCGTGCTTTGCGCTTCAAAGCCCAGACCGGTCAGCCAGCCACGGACGGCTTTGGGATGAAAATTGAAATTCAGTTCGACGAATTCCACCGGCTCAAGCGAGAAGGGATTCCAGTCTTGCTTTTTGAGCCAGTAGCGCAGAATGGCTTTGAGGTTGCGCTTGTTGGCGAATTCCAGCGCGAAGGTCGAATCTTTTTGCATGACGGCGTAAACCTGCGCCAGCGCTTTGGGCGCGTCCGCCATGTGATGCAGCGCGCGAATCATGGTCGCGCCGTCGAACAAATTATCGCGGAAGGGCAGGCGGTAAATATCGGCGGCGACGTAAACGTAACGCTCCGAAACGCCAAGCCGTTCCTGCGCCTGCCGCAACTGCGTGAGCGAATAATCAAGGAGGACGACGCGCTCGAAGCCCGCGTAACGTTTCGTGTTGCGTCCCGCGCCCGCGCCGAGTTCCAGCATCAACTTGCCGCGCGGCGGCAGCAGACGCTTCAAAGCGAGCGCTTCGGATAAATCCTCGTAAGCGCGCCCGCCCTCGTCCCAAAAGGTTTTTTGATAATCCGAGCCTTCGTAACTGCAAACGGGAGGATGGGTCATAAAGTTTCAATTCCTGAGTCTTTCAATGAGTCCGTGCGCGCGGCGCTTAACGCGGCGGCGACGGTGAGAAGAGCGAAAATCATCGGAAAGGAATTGCCCAAATAAGGCGGCTTGTAATTCGGCGGAAAGAGCGTCAGCGAATAGGCGCAAGCGGCGAAGACCGCCGCCGCCACCACAGGCGCTCTGCCCCAGCGGGAGGTTCTTTCCAGCCACGAGACAAAAGCGAAGGCGAAGGGCGCGGTCAGCAGCGGCAGGGTGTAATCGTGACTGACGGAAGGCAAGGTTATGCCGCCGATGGCGCAAGCCAGCAGCAAATCGGGGTCCGCGCCGGGGCGGTTGCGCCGATACGCTTGCAGCGCAATCAGCGCGAAGCACAGCAAAAAATACAAATAAGCGGCGGCTTCCAGCGTTTCAGCGCGAGAGCGAATCCACATCCGCGCGCCCTCCCCCAACGGGTAAAATCCCGGCGCGGCGAGGGTCGCCACAAAAGAGCGAACTGAATGATTGTAGGGGTTTAATTCTCCGTCTTGCGCGCCGTGTAGCATGTGTTCCAAAAAGGCGGAAAAGTAGGAAAAGCCGAGCAAAAAGAACAGCAAAAAGTTCGCCAGCCCAAGCAGCGCAAAGCGCCGCAGCGCGCCCTTCCAATCGCGCCAATCGTCCGTCAGCAAGACGACGAACAAGGCGGGATAGAACTTCAACTGCACGGAGACGCAAAACAAAAGATAAGCGAGCCAGCGAAAATCGGGCGCTTTGTGAAAGAGATAAACCGCCAGCAGCGCCACAGTCAACGCCAGCGTGTGCGTTTGCCCGCGTTCCAGCTCAAATTGCGCCCCGTAGGAAAAAATGGAAATCGCGGCGATGAAAATCACCGCCGAACGGTCCCTGGCGGCGCTCATCAGCCAGACCAACCAGTTTGAGGCAAGGTATCCCAACAGCGTGAGGATGACGATGAGGTAATACGCCTTGGGATAGCCCAACAGCAGCAAAGGAGCGAATAGCGCCGTCGTCAGCGGCGCAAACACCGCCCATGAAAACTCGCCGCGCCCGAACCACAACGCGAGCGAATCGAGCAGGGCGCGCAGGTCGGTTCCAATCGGGACGATTTTGGGGATGTATCCTTCGGGGTAGCGAATACGCAGCGACTCGTGAAAGAAAACAGGCGCGACCAGAAAAGGCAAAAAAGCGGGCAAGATCCCCAGCGCCGCCCAAAAAACGGAAGGCAGGCTGCGCGCCCGCTCCGCCAGAGAAGCGGACTCCCCGCCGCGCTCCCGCCAGACTTTCCAGGCGATTCCCGTCAAAGCCAGCGTCGCGCCCACTTCCGCGCCCAAAATCTGCGCGGCTTGAACGCCGCCCTTTCCCGCGCCCAGCGCGTCGAACAGCAGCGAAATCAGGGCGAGGAGGATTCCCGCAACAACCAAAAGATGAGGAAGATTACGTTTCATGAACTAAGGCAAACTCGCAAAGGCGGGCGCGGTCAGCCGAGACTGCCACGCCCGCGAGCGAAAACTCAAACCGCTTATCTGCCAATCGCGCGATATTTGAAGCCCATTTCTTTCATCGCGGCAGGGTCGTAAATGTTGCGCCCGTCGAAGATGATCGGCGATTTCAGCAAGCTCTTCACCTTATCCAGGTCGAGTTGCTTAAATTCGTTCCATTCGGTCACCACCATCAGCGCGTCGCAGCCCTTCGTCATCTCGTAAGGATTATCGAACATTTCCACGGCGGGCAAAATCGGCTTCGCCACTTCCATCGCCACCGGGTCGTAACCGCGCGCTTTCGCGCCGCGCTTGTTCAGCTCTTCGGCGATATCAATGGAAGGCGCGTCGCGCATATCGTCGGTATTGGGCTTGAAAGCCAGCCCCAGCAAGCCGACGGTCTTGCCTTTCAGCCCGCCGACCATTTCCTCCAGCCGATCCACCGCCGCCGTGCGGCGCTCGTAATTAACTTCCATCACGCTATCGAGAATGCGCGGGTTGAGACCTTTCTCCTTCGCCATGTAAGCCAGCGCCTCGACGTCTTTGGGAAAGCAAGAGCCGCCCCAGCCGAGTCCGGCGTCGAGGAAATGCCGCCCAATGCGCGCGTCGTAGCCCATGCCCGCCGCCACTTCCTTCACGTCCGCGCCGACCTTTTCGCACAGGTCAGCCAGCTCGTTAATGAAAGAAATCTTGGTCGCCAGGAAGGCGTTGCTGGCGTATTTAATCATCTCGGCGGTGCGTAAGTCGGTAATCACGATCGGCGCGCGCAACGGCAGATGCAACTGCGCCACCTTGTTCGCCGCGTCCTTATCCATCGAGCCAATCACCGTGCGATGCGGATTCATAAAATCGCCAATTGCCGAACCTTCGCGCAAAAATTCGGGGCAAGAGACAACGGAGAAATCAATCGGCTTAGGCTGCGCGTCCTTGACGATATCCGCCACCCAATCGCCTGTGCCAATCGGCACGGTGGATTTATTGATGATAATCAGCGGAGCGGTCATGCTTTCCGCGATGGCTTTCGCCGCCGCGGCGACATATTGCAAATCCGCCGAGCCGTCCACGCCCGAAGGCGTGCCGACGGCGATGAAGGCGTATTCCGCGCCTTTAAGCGCCTCTTTATATGAAGTGGTGAACGAAATGCGTCCGGCTTGATAATTGCGCTTAACCAGTTCGTCCAGCCCCGGCTCGTAAATGGGCATGACGCCCTTCTTCAAATTTTCCACGCGCTGCTCGTTTACGTCCAACGCCGTCACGCGGTTGCCCAAATCGGCAAAGCAAGCCGCCGTCACCAACCCGACGTATCCAACGCCGACAACACAAATTTGCTTCATAGCATATAGTTCCTTTTCATTCGTTTTGTTACCGCCCGCAACGCGCGCAAGAATCAGCCCGCGTTTAGGACGGCGAAATTTCTGAGGTCGTTAGTATAATTCATTCCATGAAAATTCTCTTCATTGCCGACGTCCGCTCTCCAATTTCACAAAACTGGATTCGCCATTTTGTCAAGCGCGGAGACGAAGTATATCTCGCCTCCACATTTGCGGGAGAAGCAGGATTCCCGCTCGCCGGCTTTGCGTTCATCCCCGTCGCGTTTAGCGCCGTCAAGCGAAGCGAACGGGCAAGCAGGCGCGGAGCTTCTCTAACGGTCGGGCTGCGCACCCGCATCCGGCAATGGCTCGCCCCGCTGACCTTGCCCGCCGCAGCCCGAAGGCTGCGCGCCTTCGTTGAAAGAGTCCAGCCCGATTTGATTCACGCCATGCGAATTCCCTACGAAGGCATGGTTGCGGCTTCCGCGCTCGGCTGCGACTGGCGGCTGATTCTCTCCGTTTGGGGCAACGATTTCACCCTGCATGCCCGCGCCACCCCGCTGATGAGCGCCCACACTCGCAAAGCGCTTCAAGCGGCGGCGGCGCTGCACGCCGACTGCGAGCGCGATATTCGCCTCGCCGCCCAATGGGGCTTCGATTCCGCCAAACCAACTCTCGTCGCGCCGGGCAACGGCGGAATTCGCGCCGACGTCTTTTATCCGCCCTCGCAGCCTGTCCGCGAACCCGTCATCGTCAACCCGCGCGGCTTCCGCGCCTACGTCCGCAACGATTCTTTCTTCCGCGCCATTCCGCTGGCGCTAAAAGAAATCCCCGACGCGAAATTCATCTTCTCCGCCATGCAAGGCGAGCCGCAGGCGCTTCGTTGGGCGAAAGAGCTCGGAATCGAACATGCGGTAACGTTCAACCCGCCGGTCAGTCACGCCCAAATGGCGGAGCTTTTCCGCGCCGCGCAAATCGTGGCTTCGCCCAGCGTCCACGACGGCACGCCGAACTCGCTGTTGGAAGGGATGGCTTGCGGCTGCTTTCCCGTCGCGGGCGATTTGGAATCCATCCGCGAATGGATTCGTCACGGCGAAAACGGCTTGCTGTTCGATTCTTCCGACCCGCAGGCGATTGCCGCCGCGCTGCTTTCCGCGCTTAAAAACGAAGACCTGCGCCGCAGGGCGGCAGGTCTGAACGCGCGCCTCGTCGCCGAACGCGCGGAGTATGAAAAGAACATGAAGCGAGTTGAAGAGTTTTACAAGGCGATTATTTTGCCCGCCTGAAAGCCGCCTGTTCCGCTTACTCCCGCGGCGCTTTCAACGTCTCCAGACGGTTGCGCAGCTCGATTTTTCTCGCGTCGGCGGCGTTGCGAATCTCGCCCATAAAGTTCTGCCCGCGCTGACGGAGCTGCGCTCGCAGTTCTTCGCCCGCTTCGGGAGCGAGCAGCAGGGCAATCGTCGAGCCGACCAGCGCGCCGACAAATGTTCCCATCAAAAAACCGAACATTCTACGCATGATACAATTCTCCTTGAATGAAGCTTGACGACCAACGAGTCGCTTTCTTGAACGGCGTAATTATACCGCTTAACTTAAAAGGAATTGTAACTGTTCAGCCATAGAGAAAAAACGACTGCAAATTTCATTGCGAGCGATTTTTGCGAAGCAATCTCCTGTTTCAGCGATCAAATCTGGCATTGGGGAGATTGCTTCGTCGCGCACGCGCGTCTGCGGCGCAGTGCAGGCAGAACGCTCCTCGCAATGACGCGCCTGAGCATGGCTTTCTCGTGATCGCTCGCGCCGCTTTGTTTAACAAGATAAACAGGATGTTTTCACCCTGTTTTCTGCGCGGCTCATCCTAAAAAATCCTGTCCATCCTGTTTGTTTTCTCACCTGAAACCGGACTTTGAGAAAGCCATGCATGCCTGAATAGATACTCTGTCGTTTTCATCAAAATAGTAGTACACTATGCCTCGCGCGTATCCGCCCGACGGAACGCGACGAAAGGCTTGGCTAATTGTTTCGCTCAACCAAAGCGCTATGCAGGGGGCGGCGCCGCGGACTCTACCTTAATCGGAGGGTACCATGTCCACTACGACTATTTCAGCAACCGCGTCGCAACGTAAAAAGACGACGACTCTCGCGTTCCGTCAAAAGAAGGAGCGCGGCGAGCCAATCACCATGCTTACCGCTTACGATTATCCCACCGCGCTGGCGATGGACAGAGCGGGCGTAGATTCCATCCTCGTCGGCGATTCGCTGGGGATGGTGGTGTTGGGCTACGAAAACACGCTGCCCGTGACGATGGAAGAAATGCTGCATCACGCCCGCGCGGTGGCGCGCGGCGCAAAGTCCGCGCTGCTCGTCGGCGATATGCCTTTCATGTCCTATCAAACTTCGGTTGAAAAGGCGCTGGAAAACGCCGGCAGATTCTTGCAGCAAGGCGGGATGGACGCGGTCAAACTGGAAGGCGGAAGAGAAAGGGCGGAAGCCGTCCGCGCGATCGTCGGCGCGGGAATCCCCGTGATGGGTCACATCGGGCTGACGCCGCAATCCATCAACCAGCTGGGCGGATTTCGCGCGCAGGGCAAGACGGCACGCGCCGCGAAGCGCCTGCTGGAAGACGCGCGGATTCTTGAAGAGGCGGGCGCGTTCAGTCTGGTGTTGGAATCGGTCCCCGCGCGGCTGGCGGAATATATCTCCCGCCAAATCTCCATCCCCACAATTGGCATTGGCGCGGGCGCGGGCTGCGACGGTCAGGTGCTTGTCACTCACGACCTGCTCGGCTTGTTCGACCGCTTCACGCCGAAGTTCGTCAAAAAGTACGCCAACTTCCACGAGGCGATGAGCCAAGCCTTCGCGAAATACATTGAGGACGTGCAGACGAAAAAATTCCCCGCCGCCGAACATACCGTCGAGATGAGCGACGAGGAATGGAACGAGTTTCAGCGTTTATCGTTGAAAGACTAACCTGACGCGGAGAGTTAAGATGAGCGATATTTTACTTGTAGGCACAGGCGCGCTGGCGACTTTGTTCGCGGCGCGCTTCAGCGAAGCGGGCTACTCCGTCTCCATGCTGGGGACGTGGAAGGAAGGGCTGCGCTCGCTGCGAGAAAAAGGCGCAAGAATTACGGACGCGGAGGGAAACGAGCGCGCTTATCCCGTGTTCGCCACCGCCGACCCCAAAGAAGTCACGCCCGCAAAATACGCTTTGGTGTTGGTCAAATCATGGCAGACGGAACGCGCCGCCGGCCAGCTCCGGTCCGCGCTGGAGGCGGACGGGCTGGCGGTGACTCTGCAAAACGGGCTGGGCAACCGCGAAACTTTGGCGCGCGAGCTCGGCGAAGGGCGCGTGGCTCTGGGCGTCACCACTACCGGCGCGACTTTGCTCGCTCCCGGTCTGGCGCGCTGCGGCGGAGAGGGCGTCGTCTCGCTGGAAAAGAATCCGCTGCTCGCCCCGCTGGAAGAGGCGCTGCAAAAAGCCAACTTTAACCTGCAAACGGTAGAAGACGCGCAATCGCTCATCTGGGGCAAGCTGGTAATCAACGCGGCGATTAATCCCCTGACGGCGCTGCTGCGCGTGGCAAACGGCGAGCTGCTTGCGCGTCCCGCCGCGCGGCGCATGATGGCGGCGCTGGCGAACGAAACGGCGGAAGTGGCGGCCGCCGAGCGAGTCCGCCTGCCGTTTAGCAACCCCGTCCGCGCGGCGGAAGAAGTCGCCCGCAAGACCGCCGCGAACATCTCTTCGATGTTTCAGGATATTCGACGCGGCGCGCCCACCGAAATAGACGCGATTTGCGGCGCGGTGACCCGCCGCGGCGAAAAACACGGCGTCAAAACGCCTTATAACCGCGCCTGCTGGCGGCTGGTGCAATCCCTCGCCGCGCAATGAATCGTTTTCAAACGCATGGTAAGATTACGCAAAAATCAACGTGGAGGTTTTCCATGCGGAAATCGCTTTTTGCGCTTGTATTGATTGCCATGCTCGCCCTGCCCTCAGCCGCTTTCGCCCAACAGCCGAAGGCGCAATCGGTGTGGGTGGAGTTGTGGCCCGAATACGACCAGCCCGCCATGCTGGCGATTTATCGCGTCTCGCTCGACCCGGCGGGCGCGTTCCCCGTTCGTTTCGAGGCGCGCATCCCGTCCAGCGCGGAGATTCACACCGTCGCCGTCGGAAGCGCGCCGGAGACGGTGTCCGACCAAAACGTCTCCTACGAGGCCAAAAAAGACGGCGAGTGGATGGTCGTTTTCATTCAGGCGGAAGGACCGGCGATTCAAATCGAATATTACGCGCCGATAGAAAAGAAAGGCGCGGCGCGGGCGTATCAATTCCGCTGGCTAAGCGATTACAACGTGGACAAGCTGAACGTCGTCTTGCAGCAGCCTTTCGACGCTTCTAACTTCAAATTTTCCCTGCCGCTCAAAGACGAAGGCGTGAAAGAAGATTCCCTGCGTTATTTTTCCGGCGAGGTCGGCGCGGTGAAAGCGGGAGAAGCGTTCTCTTTTGCGCTAAGCTACGAAAAAGCCTCCGACGCGCTCAGCGTCTCGCAGATTAATCTGCCCGTGCAAGCGCCCGCGCCGTTGGAAAGCGCTTCCGGGCGGGCTTCGCTGACCAACGCGCTGCCCTACGTCGTCGGCGGAATCGGCGCGCTGTTAATTATCGGCGGCGTTCTTTACATGCAGTGGGAAAGAAAGCCCGGCGCAAGAAAATCCCGCCGCCGCGCAGCCAAATCGGCGGAAGGCGACGGCGAAGAAATTTATTGCTCCCAATGCGGCGTCCGCGCCCGCAAGGGAGACCGCTTCTGCCGTTCCTGCGGTTCGCGCCTGCGCCGCGCGGAAGAGTGAACGAGCGGGAAGGGCGATAAATAAAAGCCGCAAGGAGAGCTCTTTGCGGCTTTTTACGTTAAAAACAAATGAGAGAGCTCGCCTTCCCCGCTTGACTTGCCTTCGCGCCGAATGGTAATATGAACCCATGTATCTACGAGGAAGCAAATGGAGCATGAACCGCAAGCGGGCGAGACCGAACTGGTTTCGCATCGTTTTGTTGAGCTTATTGATTGCGGCAGGCGCGTACCTGAACGTTTTCGTCATCCCCGCGCAGCCTTCGCCTTTTGAAAACACGCCGACCCCCACCACCGCCCCCGAATCCTTCGTCTCTCAGGCGGAAGAACACTTTCAGCAAGGCAAAATGCTGCAAGCCATCGAGGCGTATCGTAAAGCCATCGCCTCCAACCCCGGCGACCCCGCTCCCTACATCGCGCTGGCGCGCGCGCAAATCTTCGCGGGCAAGTACGCCGACGCCCAAACCAGCGCCGAAGACGCCCTGCTGCTCAACCCCAACAACGCCATGGCGCACGCCATGCGAGCCTGGGCGCTCGATTTTCAGGGCAACTACCTGGAAGCCGAAGCCAGCGTCAAACGCGCGTTGGAACTCGACCCCAACAACCCCTACGCCCACGCCGTTTATGTCGAAATTCTGGTGGACTCTTCATACAGCGGCGCGGGCGTCATCGGCGGCATAGAAAAAGCCATCGAAGAATCGAAAGTCGCCATCGCGCTGGCGCCCGACCTGTTGGAAACGCGCCGCGCGCGCGGCTACCTGCTGGAAGCCACCGGCAACTACGAAGAAGCCATCCGCGAATACGAAGCCGCCATCGCCGTCAACCCCAACATCGCCGACTTGCATCTCGCGCTGGGACGCAACTACCGCATTCTCGGCATTTACGACAAAGCGGTAGAAGAATTCACCCGCGCCAACGCGCTCAACCCCGAAGACCCCACGCCCGACTTGCTGATGTCGCGCACCTACGCCACCATCGGCGAATACGCCAAAGCCATGCAATACGCCGAATCGGCGCGCGATAACAACCCCGCCGACGCGAGTCTGCGCGGCAATCTCGGCGTGATGTATTATCGCAACCTGTATTGGCGCGAAGCGGCGAAGGAACTGGGCTACGTGGTCAAAGGCGGCATGACCGACGACGGCGCGCTGATTGAAGCGATTCCGCTTTCGCAAGACGCGCGCGTCGCCGAATACTACTTCACTTACGGGCTGGCGCTCGCGCGGCTAAACCAATGCGGCGAAGCGCTGCAAATCGCCCGACAGCTGCTGGAACGCGTCCCCGCCAACGAACTGGCGGCGGAAAACGCCAACGAAATCATCAACCGCTGCAAGCAAAACCTTCAACAAACGCCCGCCCCGCTCCCTGAAGAAACGCAGGCGACTCCCACCCCATGAACGTTTATCCCCGCCGCGAGCTGTTCCGCCGCCGCAGCGAAGCCAACCTCTACCGCATGTTTTTGCTCACGACGCTGATTCTCGGCGGCGTCTGGTTGATTCGCTCCGTGCAAAGCGGCGACGTCAAACCGCTCTTTCTGCCCACCCCCACGCCCACGCGCTCGGCGAACTCTTACGCCCTGGAAGGCGACGCGCTGTTCATCGCCGGCAAGCTGGAAGATTCGCCCGATTCCATCGGCGCCATTTCCGCTTACCGCAAAGCGCTGGAAGTCGAGCCGAACAACGCGCGCACGCTGGCGCAGCTGGCGCGCATCCAAACCTATTCCTCCGCCATGCTGGTCAAAGACGAGGCGATTGAAAAGCGTCTGCAAGAAGCGCTCGATTCCATTGACCGCGCCGTCGCCCTGGCGCCGGACGATAGCTTCGTTCACGGCGTTCGCGCTTTTGTGCTGGATTGGAACGCCAACCCCACGCTGAAGGACGAGCGCGAAGTCCAACGGTTGCTCGCCGCCGCCGAAGAAGAAGCCATCCGCGCCTTGCAGCTCGATAACACCAACACGCTCGCCCTCGCTTTCTACGCCGAAACGCTGGTGGACCGCCAGAAATGGACTCAGGCGCAGCAAAACATCGAGCAGGCCTTACAGCGCGATTCCAGTTTGATGGACGTGCATCGCGTCCACGCTTACGTTTTGGAATCGCTCGGCGACTACGCCGGCGCGATTGAAGCCTACAACCGCGCCATCGCCATCACACCGAACCTGACCTTTCTTTACCTGCGCGCCGGAGCAAATTACCGCCGGCTTGGGTTCGCCTCATTGGAACGCGACCCGCTACAAGACCCGACGGAAAACCCGCTGTTTTTGCAATCGCTCGATTACTTCGCCCAAACCGCGCAAATCAACGCCCAATTAGGCGTGCAAGACCCGGTGCCTTACCTTTCCATCGCCAAGACCTATTCGCAAATGGGACAGTTCTTCATCGCCATTCGCAACGTGCAAAAGACCATCGAATTTCAACCGGATAACGCGGTGTTCTACGGCGAGCTAGGCGTGCTATATCACAAAAACCGCAACTACGAAACGGGCATTCTCGCCCTGAAATGCGCGGTGCGCGGCTGCACGGCGGAAGAATCCTGCGATGGGCGCGGCGGCTGCGGACCCAACGACGTCCCCGCCGAAGTAAAAGGCTTGCCGCTTTCGCCCAGCACAATCTACTATTACGATATTTACGCTTCCGAGTTGGCGGCTTTAAGCACGCCCAAGAAAAATTACTGCCCCGAAGCGCTCGCCGTCGCCGACGAAATCGCCGCCACCGACCTGGATAGCGACCCCAACATCGCCGCGGATATTATCGTGGTGCGCACCATTTGCGCCTCGCTGGAAAATTCCGCTTCAAGCGCGGCGACTCCCACTCCCGCTCCCGCCATGCCGGCGGAGGCGGCAACCCCGACTCCGTAATTGCAGATTCGATTTGCTGCGCAAAAAACAACCCCAAAGGCTGTTGAGACCTTTAGGGTTGTCGCTTTTCCGAACAGGGCTTGCGCCCGGCAGGTTTAAGGAGTGGCTGTCGCCGTCGGCGTTTCGGAAGGCGCGGGTATAGTCGGCGTAGCGGTGGCCGGGACGGCGGTTGTCGGCGGGACAGTGGTCGCCGGCACGGGCGTGGAAGTCACGGTGGGCGTGAACGGCGCGCAGACCAATCCGCAGCCGTTCGTACAAGTCGCGCCCGCCGGGCAAACCAGCGTTCCGTTAGAACAAGCCGGGGCGGTGCAAACCGGCGCGGGCTGGGCGGAAGCCGCGTTGTAAATTATCGGCGACACCCACAGCGCGCGATCGCCGGCGGCGGAACCGGTGGAAAGCACGGTGAGGATGAACTTGACGTCCTGCCCAACCAACGGGCTCAGGTCAATATCGGCGGCGTAATACTGACCTTCGTAGCGCTCCACAAAAGCCCAGAACGTTTGAACGGTAGAGCTGCCGGCGAGGGTGTAATCGAGACGGAAGACGACGTAGCAGGAAGTCGCGTTGTATTCGCAATTAACGACGCTGCGGAATTTATCGCCCGTCTTCACCCGGTATGTTGGGTAAAAGCCCTGAACGTAGCCGTTGTTCGCGTTCTGCGGGAAGGTCAAAATGCCGGGGCGGTTATCGCTCGTCCCGTTCTCCAAACGCGAAGGAGCGGTAATCAACACAAAGCCTCTGGGGTCGTTATCCGTTCCAGGGCAGGGCAGCTCGCCGGCGGCGCTATACCATCTTGCCGCGCAGACGTTCGCTACAAAATCGTAAGCCGTGCCGCTGACGGGCGTAGCGGGCGTAATCGGCGTGGAAGGCGTGACGGTGACGACGGGCGTAGCGGGCGTGACGGGAGTCCCCGCGACGCGAATTTCAACCCAGAAGGATTTGGTCCCCGCCGAGCCAATGCCAAAGGGAACGCCGGCGTTGTTCTTGAGCTTCCAATAGCCGCGATACGTCCCTGCGTTGGCGGGCGCCTGCAAATTGACGGTAATATCCACCGTTTGACCGGGCGCGACAGAAGTCGGGATGACCGCCGAGGCGGGCCCGCCCATGCTCTCGCCCGAATCGAACAACAGGCTGTAATTGCTCCACGTGCAGGTTCCCACGTTCTTCAAACGCCAGGTCTTGGCGAACGCCGCGTTGGGCTGGAAGGTCATGCCGTCGGGGACGGTGACGTCGGCGATGAATTGCGCGCGATCGCACGCGGCGGGAATCGGCGTGTTGGGAACGAGCGTGGGCGGCGTGCCAGTGACGGTAGGCAGCGGCGTGACGGGAGTCCCGCCCGCGCGCGCGATGATGGGATTGACCCACAAGGCGCGGTCGTCCAGCGGGGAACCGTAAGCCGAAACGACGAGGGTGAACTTCACGTCTTGATTCGCCAGCGCGCTCAAATCGAGATTGACGTTATACACCTGCCCTTCGTAGCGTTCGCGGAAAGTCCAAAACGTTCGCGGCGCATTGGAGCCGATTTGATAATCGAGGCGGTAGGTTACGTAGCAGTTGGTCGCCCCGTATTCGCAGCCGATGGTCGCTTGAAAACGGTCGCCGGGTAACACGCGAAAAGCGGGATAAGAAGCTTGAATATAGCCGTTGACGACGTTATTGGGAGCGAAGAGCAAACCGGGCTGCGCGCTGGAAAAGCCGTTCTCCGGGCGAGGCTGGTCGCGCTTGACCGCGTACCCGTTAGCGCTGCCTTCGGCGCCGGGGAAGTTCAGCGCGCCCGCGCCGCTGGACCATGCCGCGGAAGCCGCGTTGGCGGTGAAATCGTAACCGGCGCTGGACGTCCCTGAGACGTAAATTTCAACCCAAAAGGATTTGTTCGCCGTCGCGCCAATGCCGAAGACTCCGCCCGAAGCGCTCTTGAGTTTGTAATACCCAAAGTAGCGCCCCGCGGAAGCAGGCGCGGTCATGGCGACGGTAATATCCACCGTTTGACCGGGCTGCACGGTCGTCGGCAGCGGAAGGGAAGCGGGCGCGCCCATTTTTTCTCCGCTGTCGAAAATCAGCGAGACGTCGTTCGCGTTCCACGCGCACGAGCCGATGTTACGCAGCCGCCAGGTTTTGTTGAAAGCGGCGTTGGGCGCAAAAGTCGTGCCGTCGGGGATGGTGACGTCGGCGATGAATTGCGCCCAATAACAAGCCGCCGCTTGCGCGGGCTGAGCCGCTTGCGCGGGCTGAGCCGCTGCCGCCGGCATGAGGGAAGTCGCCAGAGCGAGCAGGAGCAAAGCAGCCGCAAATTTTGAGATGAATTTCATTTCTTCCTCCGTATTTGCGTTTCGCAAATGAGACGCGCATGAATCTTAAAAAGTTCCATTGACTATACGCCTAGTATAACTTTTCTTAAAGAATTGTTCAATGAAATAACAAAGCAATTTCATGGTAATTTTGTACCGCCGACGCCGAAAAGAAACTTCTATTGGAGAACGCCATAAAAAACTCCCCCGCGCGCTTGTAAAACGAATCAAGCGCGGATATACTGAATTTACCCTGCAATTTTCTTTGAAACAAAAAAGGAGCGGCGGCTATGGATGAGATTATCAAAATGCTCGCCAGCGCGGTCATCGCTTACGTTGTTCCTAAAGCGCTCAGCGGAATTGAGGAGGCTGTAAAACCCGTCGGCGAAACCGAAAGAAATCTCCCTTGGGCGCAATGGCTCGCAGCCTGCTTCATCGGCGGAGCGTTTGGCGGCGCGCTCAGCGGCGCAATAGGCGAGCAGGGAGCCGGCAATTGGGCGGTTTACGGCGCGGCTATCGGCGTGATGCAATGGTTCGCCCTGCGCGGTTACTTGCCCGTCGGCGGATGGTGGGCGCTCGCCAGCGCGCTGGGCTGGGCTTCCGCGCCGCTTTTTGTTTTTACGCCCTTCGGCGGTTGCTTCGTCGGGCTAGCCGTCGGCGTTTTACAAATCGTCGGGTTGAAAGCCAAAGGGCTTCTTTGGTGGGTAGGCGGAAACGCGGTCGCCTGGGGCGCGGCGGGAATCCTGACGCCGCCGCTCGCCAAATTCATCGGCGGCGCTTTCGGCTTCGCGCTCGGATGGATAATCGGCTGGGGAATCATCGCCGCGATTAGCGCGCTCTTTCTTTTGCTTCCGCTCGCGCGGTTAGTCCCCGAAAAAAAGACGACAAAATAGGATTTTTCAAATCGCGCTCAGCCCGCTTAAAAATGGCCGCAAAGAAAAGAATAGACTACGAATCCTAACGCCCTCTTTCAGCGTCAGCCTATCGTTACGTTTTACGTTTTGGCGTTTTTCATTTCGTGGCTCGGCTGGATTCCGCAGACGTTAAACGCGCGCGGACAGTTTCCGTTTGACCACCCGCTCTTTAATTTTTTGGGCGGCGCGGGACCGACTCTCGCCGCCATCTTGACTTTGCTCGCGCTCAAAGAGAAAGACAAAATTGGGGAGCGGTTCAAAGCGCTTTTCAAATGGAAAGCCCCCGCGCGGCAGTTCGCTTTTGTCTTCGGGTTCTGGTTTTTGGCGACGGCGCTGGCGTTGGGAGTCGGCGCGCTCTTCGGTCGAGAACTTCCCGCCTTCGGCGGCTTCGCCTGGGGCAGCCTGCCGCTCGTGTTTTTGGCGATGCTGCTTTCCAACGTTTGGGAAGAAATCGGCTGGCGCGGATTCGCCCTCCCCCGCTTGCGCGAAAAGATGGACGATTTGCCGCTTTCTATTCTGATGGGGCTGCTGTGGAGTCTGTGGCATTTGCCGCTGCTGTTCAATCCCTCTTCGCCCATGTCTTCCCAGCCCTGGGAATGGGAAGTTCTTTTCAGCGTCTCGCTGACGATTCTATACGTCTGGCTCTTCGCGCATACGCAAGGCAGCCTGTTCTTTGCGAGCGTTTTTCACGCCATGTCGAACACGGTTGCCTTCGGCTTGCTGCAACTGGGCGCGTTTGAATGGTCTTACCCTTACGTCGTCGGCGCGGCGACTCTGGCGGCGCTGGCGGTCATTTGGAGGTACGGCGCGCGGCGCTTTGAAAGCGCGCCCGATTAGCTCGTTTTCTTTCGAGAAAGCCGCTGCCCCTCTTTGGAATCAACCACCGCCCAGCCGAGCGCGGCGAGCTGTTCGCGCAAGCGGTCCGATTCGGCGAAGTCTTTGCGCGCTCTTGCCTGACGACGAAGTTCCAGCAGGGCAAGGGCTTCTTCGGGCGGAGTCTCTTCTTCGCTTTCGGCAGCGCGAATCATTTCCCAAATTTCGGGTTTGATTCCGCTTTCCGGGCCTTGCGGCTTGCCGCAATATTCCAGCTCGCGCAAAGGGAAGCTCGCCCCGGCGGGATAAATTTTAATTTTGGAACCGCGCGTCACCGTCACGGAGCTCACGCCGTGCGACGAACAAGTCTCCGCTTCGCAATCCACAATCAGCCCGGAATGTTCGTCCAGCCCGACGATCACGCTTTCGGGGGGCAGCATGGCGCGCCATTGTTCAAAACGCTCCAAGCCCACGAAGCAGCGGCTGGTATCGAGGTCAATGCCGCCTTCGGCGTTATTCCAATGCGGGATGAAGGAAAGGCTCATGCCCAAATCGCCGAACAAATCCAGCCCTTCTTTGACGGAGACGTCTTCGCCGACTTTGTAAATTTCATACACCGGCAGGACGTATCTGCCGACGGAGATAGTCGCGGCGGAAGAGAAGACCAGCGTCGCGCCAAGCCTGTGACGGGCGCGGATAAACTCCCACGCCAGCGAGCCGCGCAATTGGCGCGCCAGATAGGTGGGGCTGCCAGGTCCCATGAAAATCAAATTCGCTTGCAAGAGGGGCTGCAAAATTTCGGGGTTATCGGGGCTGAAAGGCGTGCCGCGTTTGCGGGCGGGGACGAGGTCAATGCGCGGTTTGTAATTTCCCAAACGGGAAGAGAGAAAGTCCGCCACGCGCCCCGCCACCAGCGAAGCGTTCAGCTCGAAGCCCGCGGGGGTTTCGAGGATGCAGATTCGCAGCGGGGAGGGAATCGTCCGCGCGAGCGTTTCAAAAATCCGCCCGCCCGCAAGGGAAGTCTCGCCCGAACCAAGAAAAGCTACTCGTCCGATTGACATGTCAATTGGACGAAACGTTCAGCCGGTCTATTACTTGCAGGAAGGTTTCGTTATCGGGAATATCCGCCATGTTGCCGCCATAGTGAATATAGCGGATGAAGCCTTCTTTATCTATGATGGCGTTAAGCGGCATGCGTCCCAATTTGAAGAGACTCACTTGCTGGCGGTAGCGCCGCGCGACGCGATGTTTCGGGTCGGGCAAGCCGACGAAGGGAATCTTTTCCCGCTCCCAATAACGCTGAAACGCGTCGAGCGTATCGGGACCGACGGCGAGAATTTCCACGCCGCGCTCGGCAAACTGCGAGTAGCTATCGCGCATGCGCGCCAACTGCGCGCGGCAATACGGTCACATAAAGCCGCGCAAAAAAGCCAGCACAACGGGCTTCTTGCCGCGAAAATCGGAGAGACAAACGACGGCGCCGCGAATATCTTCAATTTCAAAATCGGGCGCGGGAATATCGGGGACAAGCAGGGAATCGAACATAAGCGTTTAGCGCAGGAATTTTACTACCTCCTCCATAAATTGCGCGGGGCATTCTTCATGGGGGACGTGACCGCAGCCCGGCAACAAAACCAGCGGGGCTGGGATTTCCTTCGCCACCGCTTCAAAATACCAGGGGCGGATGATGCGGTCGTCCGCGCCGCCAATGATAAGCGTCGGCGTTTTCAAATTGGGCAGCAGCGGGCGCAGTTCAGGGTAAGGCGGCGCGAAGGTCAGCTCGTATAACGCGCGGTCCCAGTTTTTGGCTTGCAGCGGTTTGCGATAGCCTTCGATGATTTCAGGCGTGACTTTGGAAGGGCCCGACCATGCGCGCAGAATGGTATCGTTGCCGCTTTCGGCAATATCGCGCGCCATGAGAGGACCGAGGCGGCGCATTTGCGGGGTTCGCATGAGAGGCAGCGCCCATTCGGGAAATTGAGGTCCGCGCCCGCCGCCCAAGCCTGGGTCCACCAGAATCAATTTTTCCACGCGGGCGGGATATTCCAAAGCGAAAGCGGTCGCCACGCCGCCGCCCGCCGAATTGCCGACGAGAATCGCTCGCTGCACGCCGAGCGCGTCCATCAAGCCGCGCAACAACTCGACGTTAGCTTTCATGCCGTAGGGATTTTCTTTCCACGTTTCGGGCATGGGACGTTCGGTGAGCCCGAAAGCGGGACGGTCGTAGGCAATCGTCCTGCCGAGCCGCGCGAAATCGTCCATCACCTCGCGCCACGAGAAGACGCTCGCGCCAAAGCCATGCAGCAAGATGAAGGTCGTCCCGCCCTCCCCCGCTTCTTTGTAATGGACGGATAAGCCGTTTACTTCGATAAATTTGCTATCGGCGTCGGCGAGCGCCTTTTCTTCCACCAGCCCGGACAGCTCGGGGACGGGGACAAGGAAGGGCCCCGCCAGAACGGCGAGACACGCGAAAACGAATAAGCCGATGAGGGTTTTTTTCCAGCGTTTCATGGTTTTATATGGACGGCAGACGGCGGACAGCGGATGGCGGGCGATAGGGTCGCCGTTATAAAGAACGCGCGGCGGGCAAGATTCTTTCTTTGATAAGAAAGCCCCGCCGTCAAAGGACTGCGGGGCTTGGGGCTGCAAAAGGCGGCTACTTCTTCTTCTTTTCTTCGGCGGCTTCTTCTTCTTTCTTGCCGCGCTCCACGCTGAGCTCGGGCGAGGCGGCGGCTTCCGCGCCGGCTTCGCCCGCCGCGGCTTCGGAAATATCCGCCTTCGAGAGCGTGGCGATAATCACAATTTCATCCTCGTCTTCCAACACCGAGACGTTGGCGGGAATGGGCAGATCGCGCACGCGGATGCTATCGCCAATTTGTTTGAGCGGAGCCAGGTCCACGTCAACGCGTTCAGGCAAATCGGCGGGCAGACATTCCACTTCCACCTGATTCATGCGATGAATCAACACGGCGCTGTAATCCTTCACCGCGCCGGAAACGCCGCCGAAATGCAAGCGCACCTTCGCGCGAATCTTCTCGTTCATATCGAGCGCCAGAAAATCCACGTGAGTCAGATTGCCCTTGATGAAGTTGCGCTGCTTCTCGCGCACCAGCGCGAAATATTGCGTTCCGTTCAGGTCAATCGTCACCAGGCTGGACGAAGTGACCTTAGAAAGCGCCAGCCCGGCGCTATGCGCGTCGAGCGAGATTGAAATCGGCTCAACGCGCCGGCCGTAAATGACGGCGGGAAGTTTCCCCGCGCGCCGCAAGGCTTTCACCTGCTTGCCGGTCACTTCGCGCTTTTCAGCCTTCAATACAACTTTTTCCATCTTTACTCCTCGGCGCCTCTCACCCCATGCGGGGTTACCTTCGCCTAAAAAATGAATTTCTGCAAAGCGGCTCGCGCCGCCCGACATTCAAAAGAACGTTTTCGCTCTCGCGCGGGGCGAAAGCAAATCCAGCCCGCGTAAAACGCGCCTCCCGGTGGAGGCGCGGCGCAAAGCGAAAAGATTTTATACGCGCGGGCGAGTTTCGTCAAGAGGCGCAATTAAAGGTATAATTCGACGAGTTTTAGCGTCCAATCCAAACGATAAGAGCGTGTTTTGAAATTCATGTTCTAACCACAGATGAACGCAAATACATTGGGTTTAAAGGTAATTTCATCGCGTTTTTTATCAGAATCAGCGTTCATTTGCGGTAAATCCCGATTTATAAAACGCTCTCTAAAAAGAATCTTGCGGCGCTGTTAAAATTTCAAGCGCGTCTGTAGTTTATTGAAAGCGAAAACGGAGCGAACTATGGAATTATTCGAGCGCGACGCCGCGTCGGTGGACGTGGCGACAAGGTTAAGAGAATTGCGCGAAACGCGCAACATGTCCATGCGGGCGCTGGCTTCCAAAAGCGGCTTATCCGCGAACGCGCTCTCAATGATTGAGCGCGGCAAGACCTCCCCTTCGGTCAGCACTCTGTATAAACTGTCGGCCGCGCTCGGCGTTTCCATCAGCGCGTTTTTTGACCTGCAAACTGATAAGCAAAAAATCATCTTCGTTAAAGCCGACCAACGCTCGCGGATGCCCTTCACGCGCGGCGTGTTTGAGGCGCTCGGCGGGGAAAACTTCATCGGGCGGGTGGAGCCTTTTATGCTTACGCTCGAATCCGGCGCCGCCAGCGGTCCTAATGGCATCATCCACGCCGGTCACGAGTTTGTACTTTGCCTGCGCGGGAAGCTGGAATATCAGGTGGATCGGCAGGTCTTCCTGCTAGAGGCGGGAGACAGCCTGCTCTTCGCTTCCAAACTTTCGCACAAATGGAAAAATCCCAGCAACGTGGTCGCTAACGCGCTGATTATCATTTCGGGGTTTGAAGAAGGCGAAAAGCCTCACGTCATGCACTGGCGCAAAAGCGATTAACGCGCTGAAGCGTTTTTTTCGAGCGAATCCCATGAGCGAATTATCTTCCGCCGCCGTCGAGCCTGTCTATCGCGTTCAAACCAAACGGCTGGTTCTGCGCTGCTGGCAGCCGCAAGACGCGCCTCTCTTAAAAGAAGCGCTGGAACAGAGCCGCGAACACCTTCTGCCCTGGATGGACTGGGCGGGACGCATCCCTTCCGATACCCTGCAAGATTACATTGAGCGCATCCGCCGCTGGCGCGGGCAATTTGACTTGGGGCAAGATTTTACCTACGGCGTGTTCGACGCGCAGGAAAGCCGCGCGCTGGGCGGCTGCGGGCTGCACACCCGTCTGGGCGAAGGCGCGCGCGAAATTGGCTATTGGATTCACAAAGATTTCATCAATCAAGGGCTGGCGACGGAACTTTCCGCCGCGCTGACGCGAGTCGCTTTTGAGGTATTAAATATGCGGCGCGTGGAAATTCACTGCGATTCGCGCAACGTCCGCAGCGCGGCTGTGCCGAAGAAATTGGGATTTCAACTGGAAGCGACCCTGCGCAAGCGAGTAAGAGATAAAGACGCCTGGCGCGACGCGATGATTTGGACGCTCTTCGCCGAAGAGTACCCCGGCTCGCCCGCCAGCAAGGCGGAGATGGAGGCGTTTGACGCCATCGGCAGAAGATTCGCGCTGGGGGCGTAGGGGCGGCGCGATTCAGTTATACTTGTCTTTATGAAAATTCTGATTACGGGAATCAGCGGTCTGCTGGGAATTAACCTGGCGGAAGAAGCGCGCGTCCGTTATGAGACGATTGGCGCGGCGCGTGCGCGCATGCCGCGCGCGCCTTTCCCCACCTTGCGGGCAGATTTCTTCGAGTCAGGCAGCGTGGACGCGGTTTTGGACGAGAGCCGCCCCGACGCGGTGATTCACTGCGCCGCGCTGGCGAATCTGGAAGACTGCGAAAAAGACCCCGCCGCCGCGCGCCGCCTGAACGCGGAGCTACCCGCGCAATTCGCCAAAGCCTGCCGCGCGCGCGGTTTGCGCTTCGTTCACATTTCCACCGACGCGGTCTTCGACGGCGAGAAAGACGGCGCTTATACGGAAGAGGACTCCCCCAACCCGCTTGGAACGTACGCTCAAACCAAATGGGAAGGAGAGCAAGCCGTCCTGAGCGAATATCCGCGCTGCCTGATAGCGCGAGTCAATTTCTATGGGTGGAGTCTTTCCGGGCGGCGCAGTCTGGCTGAGTTTTTCGTCAACGCCCTTGCGGAACGGAAGACGGTCAACGGCTTTACGGACGTTTTCTTCTGCCCGATGCTGGTCAATCACACCGCGCGGCTGCTGCTGCAAGCGCTGGAAAAGAATCTTTCGGGGTTGTATCATCTTGTGGGGGCGCAGGCGATGAGCAAGTATCAATTTGGCGCGGAAATCGCCCGCCGCTTCGGTTTTGACGAGCGCGCCATCCTGCCCAAGTCGGTGCGCAATTCGGGGCTGACGGCGAGACGTTCCCATAATTTGCGGCTTTCTACAGATAAAATTTCGGCGGCGTTAGGCGCGGCGCTGCCCGAATTTTCAAGCGGATTGTCCGAGTTTTACGCGCAATATAACGAAGGGTATCCGCGGCGGTTGAGGGAGATGACTGAGAGCTGACGGCGGACGGCGCGAGTTATCCACAAAACGCGAGGACTTATTCGCAAGGCGCGCGAAGTTATTCGTAAAAGCGAGACAGTTATTCGCAAAACGCAAGAAGTTATCCTCATGACGACGCGACTTATCCACAAAATGCGAGGACTTATCCACAAGCGCGGGCGGATGGACTCATCCAGGGACGTATCTCAATCGTTGCGTAAAAGCGACGCGAGGTTAAACCGCAGGACGAACATACGCAGCGTGCGACGCGCCCTCCGTTCAGGCTTTATCTGGCTACGCGAACATGGCGGACTCCCCCCAACGCTTTCGCGCTCCCCGTTTTCATTTTTCTAATTCCCAAATCTCACCCCACCCTGCGAGGAAACTATGGACATTAAAATCAACAATCGCCTCATCGGTCTCAAACATCCCACCTATTTCATTGCGGACATTGCCGCTAATCATGACGGCGACCTGGAACGCGCCAAATTGCTGATTCGGCTCGCCAAAGAAGCCGGCGCGGACGCGGCGAAGTTCCAGCATTTTCAAGCCCCCAAGATTGTCTCCGATTACGGCTTTTCGCACATGAATTCCAAAGTCAGCCATCAGGCGAAATGGAAGAAGTCAGTGACCGAAGTGTACGCCGCCGCTTCCCTGCCGCAAGATTGGACGCCGATATTAAAAGAAGAGTGCGATAAAGTCGGCATTGACTTTTTCACCTCGCCTTACGATTACGATTCCATCGAGCATGTGGACCCGTACATTCCCGCCTATAAAGCTGGCTCCGGCGAGATTGATTGGATTGAGACGCTGGAACACATGGCGAGCAAAGGCAAGCCGATGATTATCGCTTGCGGAGCGGCGGATATTGCCGACGTGCAGCGAGCCGTGCGCGCCATTTTGAAAATCAACCCGCAGTTGTGCCTGATGCAATGCAACACCAATTACACCGCCGACCCCGGCAATTACGACCATTTGCATTTGAACGTGTTGAAAACGTTCGCGGCGATGTATCCCGACATTGTGTTAGGACTCTCCGACCACACTCATGCCCTCGCGCCCGTTCTCGGCGCGGTGACTCTCGGCGCGCGCATGATTGAACGTCACTTCACCGACAGCAACGACCGCGAAGGTCCCGACCATAAGTTTGCGATGAATCCCGACTCCTGGGCAAAGATGGTGGAAGAAACCCGCCTGCTGGAACGCGCGCTGGGCAGCTCGGATAAATTCATCGCCGACAACGAGCAGGAGACGAAAATCGTCCAGCGCCGCTGTTTGCGCGCCGCGCGGGATATTAAGGCAGGCGAAACCTTCACCCGCGAGATGATTGACGTACTGCGCCCCGCCACGCCCGGGGCCATCAAGCCGCATGAAATTCAAGCCGTGATTGGGACGAAGGCGCTGGTGGATATGCCCAAAGGAAAAGAGCTGAGGTGGGTGGAGTTGGGGTGAAGAGTTCCAGGTTCAGAGTTCCAGGTTCCAAGTTCCAAGTTCCAGGTTCAGAGTTCCAGGTTCCAAGTTCCAAGTTCCAAGTTCCAAGTTCCAAGTTCCAGGTTCCAGGTTCAAAGTTGGAAGGTTCAGGTAAAAGAGGAGGTTGGGATGGCGGCGGCGACAAGGTTTGAAGATTTAATCGCGTGGCAAGAGGCTCGTAAGTTAACGCAACTGGCTTACAAAATTACGTCCGACGGACAGTTTGCAAAAGATTTCGAAATGAAAGACCAGATAAGAGCGGCGGCGTTATCCGCCATGACAAATATCGCCGAAGGATTTGACAACGAATCTTCGGCGGAGTTTGCTCGTTTTCTTGGAATCGCCCGTCGTTCCGCTGTAGAAGTTCAATCGCTGTGTTACGCCGCTCTGGACGCTCAGTACATCTCGCAAGAAATTTTTCAAGCATGTTATGAACAGGCAAAAAAGACAAAAGCTCTTATAGGCGGATTGAAACAAGGCGTTTTGCGAAATCCCCGCCGCCCCCAAAAAACATCCGCTACAACCTGAACTCAGCTCATGGAACATGGAACTTGGAACTCAACCCTTGAAAGTAATTTTCTTCTCCCTCGGCTACTCCACGCACGATCACCGCTTTTTGAAAGCCATTTCGGAAGGCGGGCATGAGACGTACTTCATCCAGCTGGAAGGAAACGCGCGGCGGGTGGAAAGCCGCCCCGTGCCAGAAGCCGTTCATCAAGTCTTGTGGAAAGGCGGACGCGCGCCGTTTCGCTGGAGCCAATTGCCCGCTTTAACGCTGGACTTTCGGCGCGTGGTCAAAGAAATTCAGCCGGATTTGATTCACGCGGGCCCCATTCAAACCTGCGCCTTTATCGCCGTCCTTTCGGGCTTTCGTCCCATCCTCGCCATGTCGTGGGGATTCGACCTGATGGACGACGTCCGCAAAGGCAAAATCTGGGAGTTCGCCACCCGCTACGTTTTGAAGCGCGCGGCGTTCTTTACCAGCGACGCCGAAGTGACGCGGGAGAAAGCGCTCGCCTACGGCATGAATCCCGCTCGAACCGTCGTCTTCCCCTGGGGCGTGGACTTGAATCACTTCAAACCGGCGCCCTGCGCTCCCCGCTCGCGGTTTGTCTTGTTCTGCAACCGTTCATGGGAAACCCGCTACGGCGTGGACGTGCTGGCGAAGGCTTTCGTTAAAGCCGCGCGGGAAAAAGAAAACCTGGATTTGATTCTGCTCGGCGGCGGTTCGCAGGGACATAAAATCCGCGCCATTTTGGAAGCCGGCGGCATGTTAGACCGCGTTACCTTCGGCGGGCAAATTTCCCAACATGACCTGCCCTACTGGTATCATCAAGCCGACCTGTACATCTCGCCCTCGCATGTGGACGGCTCTTCCGTTTCGTTGATGGAAGCGCTCGGCTGCGGGCTGCCCTGCCTCGTCTCCGACATCCCCGCCAACCAGGAATGGGTGAAGGAAGGCGAAAACGGCTGGCTGTTCCGCGACGGCGACGCGAACCATCTGGCGGAAAAGATTCTCGTCGCCGCGAATCAGCCGCGCGAGCGGCTCGCCGAACTCGGCGCGGCGGCGCGCCAAACGGCGGAAGCCCGCGCCGATTGGACGAAAAATTCGCAAACGTTGATGGAAACTTACCGCAAGATTTGCGGCGCAAAATAAATCGCGCAAAGAAAAGATAGCATCTCAATTGTTGCGTAAAAATGACGCGAGACGAATCTCACGGTACGAATTTACGCAACTTTCGACATACGATCAAGGAAAAGGAAACCATGTTATCCAAACAAGATTTACTCAAAGGCTTTGGTCAAATTAAACTCCAAAGCGACACGATTGTCGTGCATACTTCCTATAAATCGCTGGGCGGGGTGGACGGCGGCGTGGACGCAGTGATTGACGCGCTGGAAGAGCTCGTCGGCAAAGACGGCACGGTGATGTTCCCGGCGTTCAACTTCCAATCGTGGACCGAGACGCATTATTTCGACATTTTGGAAACGCCCTCCAAAATGGGGATGATTACCGAGATGGCGCGGCTGCGCCCTTACGCCAAACGCACGCCGCACCCCATTTATTCCTTCTCCGTGCTGGGACCGCGCGCGGAGGAATTCGCCCAAACTGAAGACGTGGAAGCCTATGGACCCAACTCCGCCTTCGCGCTGTTTCACAAACTAAACGCCACGATTATCAGCATCGGGCTGGATTTCAACAGCTCGTTTTCCATGCATCATTACATCGAATATAACGTCGGCTGCAATTACCGCCGCGTGAAGGAATTTTCCGGCATTTACGTCGGCTACGACCGCAAGCCGCAAATCAAGACGTATTCGATGTTCGTGCGCGCGCACGAGCGGGTGAAGACGTATATCGTGCCGGGCATGAACGAGCTGCTCGCCGCCGGCGTCATTAAGGAGATTCAAGTCGGCGCGGCGAAGGTGCATTACCTGACGGCGAACGAGTTCTTCGATAATATGTCCGTGATTGTGCGCGAGCATCCCGAAAAACTGCATTATATTGAGGAGCCAAAATATTAAAAAAAAACTCCATCCCGTTTAGTCTCTAAATTTTGAGAAAGCCATCGGCGTTTTAAAAATTCGCCTTACGCGGTAGCCAGCGACGCAAATGTCGCGCCGCGAGAAAACCGCGCAACATCAATAAATAAGGAAGCGTTTCATGAAACCTTACGGCTCTTTAAAATCCATCCTTGCGGAATTCTTTCCGCTGCACCGCACCCTCGCCTCCGAAGACCAGGACAAAACGCTGGAAATCGTCGGCGCCTACATGCCCGATTCGTCCAACTACACGATAGAGACCTACGCCCCGCTGGAAAAAGCGTGGACGTGGTACGTGCCGGAACGTTACGAAGTGCGCGAAGCGTATCTCGAAATCGAAGGCGGCGAGCGCGTGGTAGATTTCAAAGACAACCCGCTGCACATCGTTTCCTATTCCCCGCCGGTGGATAAAACGCTGACTTTCGAGGAATTGCAGCCGCATTTATATTTCAACGAAAAGCGCCCGCACGCCATCCCTTGGGTCTTCAAATACTACGAGCGCGATTGGGGCTTCTGCCTGCCCAAGAACGTCTTCGACAAACTGCCGCGCGATAAAAAATACCGCGCGGTGATACGCTCCGAATTCATCGCCGACTCCAAGCGCGGATTCAAAGTGGCGACGGCGGTCTTGCACCCCGAAGGCGGACCCAACCCCGAAGCGGGCGAAATGCTCGTGCAGGCGCACACCTGCCACCCGCATCAAGCCAACGACGACGGCGCGGGCGTAGTCAGCGCGATTGAACTGGCGCGGCGGCTGGCGGAAAAGCCCCTCCCGCCCGGCTCAATGAGCGTCCGCTTTTGGTTCGGTCCCGAAACCATCGGCACGATTGTCTGGCTCTCGCGCAACGAAGGATTGATTCAAAACCTGCGCGGCGGAATCTTTATGGAAATGACCGGCAATCAAAACAAGATTGCCTGGCATCGCACGCGGCAACACGACCACCTGCTCGACCGCGTGGCGCGTCACGTCGTCAAGAATATAGCGCACGAAGAGCGCGAATTCGCCGCCGCCCCCGCCAACGACGAACGCGTGATTAATGGCCCCGGCGTCAACGTCCCGTGCATTTCCATCAATCGCTGGCCCTACGACGAATATCACACCACCGACGACAACCTCGACATTATGCACGAAGACATGCTCGTCGGCGCGGCGGAAATCGCCGAGCAAATCATCCGCATCTACGCGACCAACTACATCCCCAGGCGCGCCTTCCGCGGTCCCGTCTTCCTCAGCGGCAACGGCTTATGGGTGGACTGGCGCGAAAACTGGGCGCTCAACCGCGCCATTGAAAAAATCATGATGCGCTTCGAGGGCGAGCATTCCGTCTTCGATATCGCCGAGCAAGTCGGGCTGGATTATTGGATGGTGCGCGACTACGTGGAAAAATTCCGCGCCAAAGGCTTCGTCAAAGCGCTGCCGATTCCCTCCGAAGCCGAAAGCGCCTGAAACCGTCCGCCGTCCCTTACAACAACATATTAACGCGCATTCGCAACGTCTCCGCGCGCCAGATTGAATACACTTGGCGCAGCAAACACGGAGGCATGAATGAAACGCGGAATACGCTGGAAAGCTCTTGCTGCGCTTGCGCTCACGCTCGCGCTTTTGGGAACGGGAAGGGACTCTTTCGCCGCGGCCGCCCGTCAATCTTCCCCGCTGGTCTTCGCCGCCATCGGCGATTACGGGCTGGCGGGTCCCGCCGAAGAAGCCGTCGCCAACCTCGTTAAGAGTTGGAATCCCGCCTTCATCGTCACGCTGGGCGACAACAACTACCCCAACGGCGCTTCTTACTCGCTGGAAGATAACATCGGGCGCTACTTTTCCGATTACATCTTCCGCTATCGAGGAAAATACGGAAACGGCTCGCCCACGCGGCGCTTCTTCCCCGCGCTGGGCAATCACGATTGGCATCAAGGCAGCGTCAACCCCTACTTGAATTACTTCGACCTGCCCGGCAACGAGCGCTACTACGACTTCGTTCAAGGACCCGTTCACTTCTTCATCCTCGACAGCGTCGAGCAAGAGCCGGACGGGGTGAGTTCGACTTCGGGTCAAGCCGCGTGGCTGCGGCAGGCGCTCGCGGCTTCCGCCTCTAAATTCAACGTCGTCGTCGCACACTATCCGCCTTATTCCTCCGGCAAGCACGGCTCAGTCCCTTTTATGCAATGGCCCTTCAAAGAATGGGGCGCGGACGTCGTTCTCGCGGGTCACAATCATGTGTACGAAAGACTGGCGGTGGACGGCTTGACCTACATTGTGAACGGGCTGGGCGGCGACGAGCTCGGCGGTTTTCGTTCCGAAATTCATCCCCAAAGTCTGGTTCGCTATAACGCCAGTCACGGCGCGCTGCGCGCGGAAGCGACGGACGATTCCCTTAAATTCCAATTCATTACCGTCAATAATCAACTAATAGACGAATACATCCTCGGCGGCGCTCCGCAAGCGGTCTCCATCTCGCGCGAAGAGTCCCACCCCGGCGGCGGATTAATGGAATTTCGCGTCCGCTTTTCCGAAGCGGTAACGGGCGTGGACGTCTCCGATTTCGCTCTCGCGGCGAACGGTTTGAACGGCGCGTACGTCGTGGAAGTGAACGGCGCGGGCAGCGAATACCTCGCGCGGGTGAACGTCGGGCAGGGCGCGGGCAGCCTGCGGCTGGATTTAATTGACAACGACAGCGTCGTCAATCAATACGGCGCGCCGCTCGGCGGAACAGGCTGGGGAAACGGCGGGCTTTCCTCCGAAACGTATGCGGTGGACGCCCTGCCGCCCCTCGTCTCCTCCATCGCAAGAATCGGGGTCAGCCCAACCCGCGCGGACGTCGTGGACTTCAACGTCAAATTTTCCGAACCCGTCTTCGGCGTGGATTCTTCCGACTTTGCAATCAGCGCGGCGGGAATCAACGGGGCGGCCGTCGCCAACGTCGTCGGAGGCGGAGATTCGTATATCGTCTCCGTGAACACGGGCGCGGGCGACGGCGAGCTGCGTCTCGACTTGTTCAATAATTTCAGCGTCGCCGACGCGGCGGGCAACCCGCTCGCCAACGCGCTGGCGGGCGAATCGTACCTCGTTCAAAAATCCGCGCCCGTCGTCCTTTCCATTGCGCGGCTCAGTGCCGAGCAAACCAATGCCGGCGAAGCGCTCTTTTCCGTCGTCTTTTCCGAACCCGTCGCAGGCGTGGACGCTTTCGATTTCGCGCTCAACGCGGAAGGAATCAGCGGCGCGTATATCAGCGCCGTCGGCGGCGAAGGCGCGACCTATCTCGTAACCGTCCAGACCGGCGCGGGCGACGGCGCGCTGCGGCTCGACCTGCTGGACGACGACAGCGTCACAAACCTTGCGGGCGTTCCGCTGGGCGGAAGCGGCGCAAACAACGGCGACTTCACGACGGGCGAATCTTATCTCATGGATAAAACCGCGCCTGTCGTCCTGAACATCGCGCGCGCCAGCCCCAACCCAACCAACGCCGCCAGCGTCCAATTCCTCGTGACCTTCTCCGAACCGATAACCGGTTTGAGCGCCGCCGACTTTATCTTGAACAGCGGCGACGGCGCGACTCTCGGCGAAATCAGCGGGGCGGATTCCTCCTACCTCGTCAGCGTGACGACGGGCCCGCGCGCCGATTCTCTACGGTTGGACCTGGTCGCCAGCGGCAAAACGCTCGACCGGGCGGGCAACCCCGTCGGGGCGGGATTTTTCAGCGGCGAAAGCTACGCGGTCAACAAAATTCCGCCGACCGTCCTTTCCATCGCGCGGCGAAACGAGAATCCCGCCTCCGCCCCCCGCGCGGAATTTGAAGTCAAATTTTCCGAAGCGGTAACGGGCGTGGACCTCTCCGACTTTCAATTGAAGACGGAAGGCGCGCGCGGCGCTTTCCTTGAAAGCGTCGTCGGCGCGGGCGATTCCTACGTCGTTTCGGTCTTTACCGGCATGGAAGACGGCTCGCTGCGCCTCGACCTCGCGGACGATAACAGCGTGACGAACGCGCTGGGCAGCCCGCTGGGCGGCTTCGCCCCCGGCGATGGAAACTTCGTCGGAGAAACGTATCAAATCTCAAAGGCGGTTTCCGCGTCGAAACAGCTCCCCGCCCCCGACGCCCTTTCCCCAACGCGCGGCGCGACTCTCAACGCGCTGCGCGTCCAGCTGGCATGGACGAAAGTCGCCGGCGCGGCGTATTACGAAGCGGTCGTAGCGCGCGACGCGGCGTTTCAACAGATTGTCTCCTCCGCCTTTGTCAACGAAACGCAGCTCGAAGCCGCACTGCCCGGCGACGGGATTTATTACTGGCAGGTTCGCGCGCTGGACGCCAATCGAGGCGCGGGCAAGTTCAGCGCGGCGGTTTCCTTCGTCGTAGACGTCACGCCCCCGCCCGCGCCGAGTCTGCTTGCGCCCCAAGACGGCGCGCAGCTGAGCGCCCGCTGGAAATTCTCGTGGAGCGACGTCGGAGCGACGCGGTACGAAATTCAAATTGACGATAACGCCGATTTTTCCAGCCCCGCCTGGACTTCGTGGCGGCGCGCCCCTTCCTACTCTATCGCCGCCATGCGCAAAGGAATCTACTTCTGGCGCGTGCGCGCCAAAGACGGGGCGGGCAATTGGAGCGCGTGGTCGGCGGTCTTTACGCTGACCGTGCCGTAAAACGGACTTTCACGCTATAATGCGGGCAACCTCAAGTTTAAAGGAAACAGCATGACGCGCGCAAAAGTCACTATCTTATCAGTTTCCGCTCTCGTCATTGCGACGCTGGCTTTCGCCGTTTATCAGAGCCTGCCTGCCCGAAACGTCCCGCCCTCTCCGACTCAGTCGGCGGGATTGATTCTGGGCAAGGCGGACGCGCCCGTTCAAATTGAAGTCTTTGAAGATTTTCAATGCCCGGCTTGCGTCCGCTTTTCCTTAAACGTCGAGCCGTCCGTCATCCGCGAGTTGGTGGAGACGGGCAAGGCTTCTTACGTCTTTCGCAATTATCCCTTCCTCGACGGCGGAGACCCCCAAGGGGAATCGCGCCGCGCGGCGGAAGCCAGCATGTGCGCCGCCGAGCAAAACCAATTTTGGGAATACAAATCCGCGCTGGTCGCCAACTGGGCGGGCGAAAACGGCGGCGCGTTCAGCGACGCGAACCTCTCCCGCTTCGCGCAAAGCCTCAATTTGAATATGGAAGCCTTCAACGCTTGCTTTCAGGAAAGCCGTTACAGCGAGCTTATCGAAGCCGACTTGCAGCGCGGGAAGCAATTGGGAGTCAGCGGCACGCCTTCGGTCTTTGTAAACGGAAAACCAGTCAGCCCCGGTTTCATTCCCTCGTTGGAAGAAATTCAAGCGGCGGTGGAAGCGGCGCAACCATGAAGATGCTGGCGGTGATTTCGGGGGAATACGGCGCGCGGCACGTCGCCAACATTGAAGCGCACGCCCCGCCAACGTGGACTCTCGTCCAGACCTGGAAAGCGCCCGCCGCCTTTCCGCTCATCATGGATTATCCCGAAGACTTTTTGCCGCCGGAATTTCCCGCCTGCGATTTGATTCTCTCCTTCGCCGAGCATAAAGCCGTCGCCGAGCTGCTGCCCGATATCGCCCAAATGACCGGCGCGCGCGGCGTGATTGTCGCAGTGGATAACGAAGTCTGGCTGCCGCGCGGGCTGGCGCGGCAGTTACGCGGCTGGCTGGAACGGATGGGGGTTGCCTGCGCGACGCCCAAGCCGCTGTGCTCGCTGACCGAGCGCGATTATAAAATTACGCGCCGCGAGCGCGAAACGTATCAAAGCGAGGCAATCGCGGAATTTGCCAGATATTTCGGGCAGCCGGACATTCGCCTGACGGTGGACCCCGAAACGCGGCTCATTTCCGCCGCGCAGGTTCAGCGCGACGCCGTCTGCGGTTGCGCGCGCTTCGTAGCGCAGAAATTGATTGGACTTTCCGCCGACGAAGCGGAAGAAAAAGCCGGGCTAGCGCATCACCATTTCCCCTGTCTTGCCAGCATGACGAAATTAAACGATTATAATCACGATACCTTGATGCATGAATCCGGCAATTTACTCAAGGAAAACGTCGCCGAGCAGGTCAAACCTTTTCGGCGAACCAAATTCATCGCGCCGGGCGCATTGAGCGAATAGGAGGAAAACAAACTATGTACGCGCCAAAAAAGCTATTTTGGGAGGAAAAATACAGCGTCGGCGAAGAGAATCTCGACTTCCAGCATCAATATCTCTTTGAAACGTTCAACAAGCTGGGCGAAGCGATTGCGCAGGAAGAAGGCGAGAACAGCGTCGGCGTCATTCTCGGTAGGCTGAAATTTTACGCCGACTGGCATTTCGCCAGAGAAGAGGAGTGCATGGCACGCTATCATTGCCCCGCGGCGGAAACGAATCGGCGGGCGCATGAAGCCTTTCGTGAAATCTTCGCGGCGTATTACGAGGAATACGCCAGCGGCGGCGGCTCGAAAGAGCTCGCCCGCCGCATTCACGAGAGCCTCTCCGATTGGCTGGAAAATCACATCCTGAAGGTAGATTCCAGCCTGCGCGATTGCACTCATTCATCAAAGTAAAAATGGACTTCAAAATTCCGCTGTTTGACCTGAATTTCGACGAGCGCGAAGAGCAGGCGGTTCTGGAAACGCTGCGCTCAAAATGGATTTCGATGGGACCCAAAACCGCCGCGCTGGAAGAGCGGCTGCGCGAGGCGCTGGGCTGCCGCTACGCGCTGGGAGTCGCCAGTTGCACGGCGGCGCTGCATCTCGGTATGAAGCTGCTGGGAATCGGAGAAGGCGACGAGGTAATCGTCCCTTCGCTGACCTTCGTCGCCACGGTGAACGCGGCGCGTTACGTCGGCGCGACGCCGGTCTTTTGCGACGTGAAAGGCGCGGAAGATTTAACGCTCGACCCTGAGATGCTGGAAACGCTGATCACGCCAAAGACAAAAGCGATTGCGGTGATGCACTACGGAGGCTTCCCCTGCGATATGGCGCAGGTGATGGAAATTGCGCGCAAATACAACTTGAAAATGTTGGAAGACGCCTGTCACGGCCCCCTTTCGGAATACGGCGGGCAAAAATTGGGGACGATTGGCGATATTGGCTGTTTCAGTTTTTTCAGCAATAAGAACATCAGCGCGGGCGAAGGCGGGGCGCTAACGACGAACAACCCGGAATATTTCGAGCGGGCGAAGTTGCTGCGCTCGCACGGCATGACCAGCCTTTCTTACGAGCGAGCGAAAGGTCACAGCTCCGCTTACGACGTGGTGGACCTGGGCTACAACTATCGGCTTGACGATATTCGCGCGGCGATTGCGCTGGCGCAACTGGAAAAGCTGCCCGCCGATTTGGAAAAACGGCAAGCCGTCCGCCGCTGGTATGTGGAACGCCTGAAAGAGGCGGAACGCGTCGTCGTCCCCTTTGAGGGCGCGGCGGGATACGTCTCGAACTACATCTTCCCCGTCGTGCTGCGCGATTCCACCGCGGCGCTGCGCGACGAGGTTCGCAACCAGCTGGCGGCGGCGGGAATTCAAACCAGCGTGCATTACCCCGCGGCGCACCGTTTTTCGATATATCAGCCGTATCATCGCGGAAATTTGCCGCAGACCGAATACGCCGCCGACAACGAGCTCACCCTGCCGATGTACGGCAGCCTGACCGAAGCGCAAGTGGATTGGATTGCCGAAACGCTGAAAGAGATATTGAAAAAAATCGGGTAAAAAAATTCCTTGCAAAAATCAACCGCAATGGTATAATCGCGAGGCTTCGGGGCGTGGCTCAGCCCGGTAGAGCGCACGGTTCGGGTCCGTGAGGTCCCGAGTTCAAATCTCGGCGCCCCGACAGCGTTTTTTTTG
>DAOUBR010000020.1:0-40966 GCA_034432535.1 Anaerolineales bacterium
CTGAGAATCAAATCGAAGGCGGAAGAAGGCAGCGGGACGGCTTCGCCGGCGGCGCTGAAAATCAAAGCGGAACGCCGGCGCGCTTCGCGCGCGCGGTCGAACTCAAATTCCAGCCCAACCACGCGCCCGCCCCATTCCGCCATCTTCTGAACGTACATGCCCACGCCGCAGCCGTCGTCGAGAATCCGGCCGTTTGCGCGCCCGCCTGCCGCGCGGAGAATCATCTCCAGGCGGCGGCGCTGCCCTGCGCGCCAGACATAAGAAGGTTCGCCGCGCAACGCGGCTTGAGGACTACAAGATTCGGACATGCGCGCGATTATACCCGCCCTTGACAGGCGGGCGAAACGGCGTACAATGTGACCTGCTAGTCACATGACCATCAGGTCACATAAGCGCGAAGGAAAAGCGATGCCCAAACCGACCTTTCTTAACCTGCCCGAAGAAAAACGCCGCGCGGTGACGGAAGCCGCCGCGGACGAATTCGCCCGTTACGGCTTCAAAGCCGCCTCCATTAACCGCATTGTGGCGAACAGCGGAATTTCCAAAGGCAGCTTCTATCAATACTTTGAAGATAAGCTCGACGTCTTCAAACATCTGATGGACGCGCTGACGGCGGAAAAGACGGATTTTTTCAAAAGCCGCCGTCCGCCCAGTCCGAACCTCGATACGTTTGAATACTTCCGCTGGCTGATAAAAACCGGCATGGAGTTCAACACCGCCTACCCGCGCGTGGCGCAAGCCGTCAGCCGCGTGCTGCTGACCGACGGCATGTATTACGGCGAAGAATTCGCCGAATATCGCAAAATGAGCTCGGAAGCGCTCGCCGCGATGGCGCGTCAAGCCATGCAGCGCGGCGAGATGGACCCGAGCGTGGACCTGGAACTGGCGCTGATGGTGATGGAAACCTGGCTGAACGTCATCACCGCCTATGTGCTGAAAGAAGGCGCGAAGCGCAAGGACGTGCTGCGTTGGTACCGCTCGCCCAAAACGCAGGAAATGATTGACAAAATGCTATACGTGATGGAATACGGCTTGCGGAAGACCGAATCACAATTCGTGAAATCTTAATAAAAGTTTCTTCGAGCAAGCGAAAACAAAAAGGAGACGTCATGCAACTGTATCTGCGCCTCGCGTGGCGCAACGTTTGGCGGCATAAGCGCCGCACCGTCATCGTGGTCGGCGCGATGGCGTTTTCGCTCGCCCTGATGATGATGTACGACGGGCTGATAAACGGCTTTAACAACGCCATTTACGGCAACGCCATCCGCGTCATGGGCGGCAACATTCAAATTCACGCCTCCGGCTACCGCGAAAATTTTGAAAGCAACCCGCTGCTGCCTCTGCCGGACGACGCCGCCGTGCTGCATGCCGCGCTCGCCCAACCCGGCGTAACTTCCGCCGCGCGCCGCATTCAAACCGGCGGCATGGTCGCGAACCGCGAAGGCGCGTTCTCGCTGAGCATTATCGGCGTCGAGCCGGAAGTCGAAGCGAGGACCAACCTGATTGCGGAAAACGTCGTCGAAGGACGCTGGTTGACCGCCGAAGACGGCGACGCCGTCGTCATTGGGCGCGGGCTGGCGGACGAAATGCAGCTCAAAATCGGCGACCGCCTGACCCTCGTCGGGCGCGACGCCAACAAACAAAACCGCCAACGCTCGATGACCGTCGTCGGCGTGTACGACCTCGGCATGGCTTCGCTGGAAAAGAACGCCCTGTATATTTCGCTTGCCGAAGCGCAAACGCTTTACGGCTTAAACGGCAAGGTCTCCGAAATTCAGGTGAACATTGAAAATCTGGGCGGCGAAGCGGCTGTGGTGGAAAAGCTCGCCCCGTTGCTGCCCGGCTGCGAGGTGGAAACGTGGGAAGAAAATTATCCCGAGCTCAAAACCACCATCAGCCGCAAAACTTCGGTGATGAACGTCTTTGGCGTGGTCATCATCGGAATCGCGGGCGTGGGCATTTTGAACCTGCTGCTCATGGCGGTTTATGAACGCACGCGCGAAATCGGCTTGCTGGGCGCGATGGGCGTCAAGCCGCGTCAGATTGCCATGCTCTTCCTGCTGGAAGGCGCGCTGATTGGCTTGACGGGCGCGGCGCTGGGGGCGGGGCTGGGGCTGCTTTTCAACTTCATCTTCGGGCAGTTCGGCTTCGATTATTCCTCCTATTCCGACATTGCCGATTACATGGCGCTGATTAGCGGCAAAGTGTACCCCACCTTGGGCTTGGAGCAGCTGCCCGCGCGCGCGTTGAGCGTCGTCGTCATTTCCATCCTCGCCGCGTGGCTGCCCGCGCAAGAAGCCTCGCGCCGCGAGCCAGCCGAAGCGTTGCATTATGTGTAATTCTTTCAACAGGTCCGCAATGGAGAACCACCCATGACCCAACTATTCAAAATGGCTTTTCGAGACCTGGGGCGCAACAAGCGACGCACGCTGCTTTCCGCGCTGGCGGTTTCTATCGGCATGGCGCTGCTGCTGTTGATGGCCGCCATTGTGGAAGGCGAAATGCGCGGCGCGCTGGAAAACACCATTCGGCTCGAAAGCGGGCATTTGCAAATCCGCCCGCTGAATTACGAAGAAAACAAAACCAGCCTGAAATGGGAAGACCTCATCCCCGCGCCGCAGGAAGTCGCCGCGAAAATCAAGGCGCTGCCGCAGGTGACGGAAGCCACCCCGCGCCTGTTCGCCAGCGGAATCGTCTCGCGCGGCGAAAATTCAGCGGGCGTGCAAATCATCGGCATTGACCCGGCTTCGCCCGCCAATCAAATCTTCCGCGAAGGGCTGCCGGAAGGCGAGTTCCTCTCCCCTGAAGACCGCGAAGGCGTCCTCGTCGGCAAACCGCTGGCGCGCAAATTCAAATTGCAAGCGGGCGACAAAATCAACGTGCTGGTGAATCAATCCGACGGCGCAGTGGGCGAGCAAGTCTTTACCGTGCGCGGAATTTACTCCACCAACACCGTCGGCTACGACGAGCGCGCCGTCTTTATGCCGCTGGCGAAGGCGCAAGCGTTCACCGGGGCGGGCGACCGCGCGACGATTCTCTTCGTCACGCTGCAAGACCGCGAACAAGCGGAAGCCGTCGCCGCCGCGCTTAATTCTTCCACGCTTAAAGCGGTCTCCTGGCGCGAGATGAACGAACTCATCACGCAGTTTGAGGATTTCGCCGGCGCGTATATGGTCGTCCTCTATATCATCGTGCTGGGAATCACCGCCACCGTCGTCGCCAACACGCTGGTCATGGCGGTCTTCGAGCGCACGCGCGAGATTGGGATTCTTTCCGCCATTGGCATGAAGCCCGGACGCATTATGACGCAATTTCTTTTGGAAGGCGCGCTGATTGCCACGCTGGGCGTCCTCGGCGGGCTGCTGCTTGGCGGGGTCCTCGTCTGGTATTTCACCGTCTATGGCTTTTACATCGGCGATATGGGCATGACCGGCATTTTGATAGGCGACCAAATCTACGCCCATCTCACCCTGCGGGACGCGGTCAACCTGACCCTCGCCGCTTACGTCATCACTTTGCTGGCTTCGTTTTATCCGGCGCGCATCGCCGCGAAGATGGAGCCGGTGGAAGCGCTGCGCGGATAACGCCAGCCTTGTCAAGGAGTCTTCGAAATGGAAGTCGTAAAAACCGTAAACGCCGCCCGCGTTTTCAAAATCGGGCAAATGGAAACCCGCGCCTTGCGCGGCGTGAATCTTGAAATTCAAAGCGGCGAATTCACCGCGCTGGTGGGACCCTCCGGCTCCGGCAAAACCACCCTGCTGCAACTCATCGGCTTGCTCGACCAGCCCACCTCCGGCAGCGTGTTTATCAACGGCAAAGACGTCAGCCGCTTGAATCGCAACCAACGGGCGGACCTGCGGCGCGGGACGATTGGATTCATCTTCCAATTCTTCGCGCTCATCCCCACCCTGACGGCGTATGAGAACATCGAAATGCCGCTGCTGCTCAACGGAGTGAACGCGGCGGAACGCCGCAAGCGCGTCGAAGAGCTGCTCGAAGCGACGGGCTTGACCGACCGCGCGCATCACCGCCCCGACCAACTGAGCGGCGGACAGCAGCAGCGCGTCGCCGTCGCCCGCGCCCTATCCATTCATCCTTCTTTCGTCCTCGCCGACGAGCCGACCGCCAACCTCGACGCGGAAAACGGCAAGCAGGTGATGGAAATTATGAAGAAACTGAACAAAGAAACCGGCGTGACCTTCGTCTTCGCCACGCACGACCCGCGCGTCATCAATTACGCCGAGCGCGTGGTGACGCTAGAAGACGGACTAATCGTCGAAAAATAGCCGCCCTAAAAACCTGTGCAAAACCTGTGCATTGTGGTATAGTCGCGTCAAGCCTCAATCAGACTGGCTGACGACAGGAGAAATTTTTTAATGAAGAAAACGCTTTTCATTTTATTCGCCGCGCTCACGCTGGCGCTTGCCGCGTGCGGAGCGCCCGCCGCGCCGACGGCGATTCCCACCGTTTCTATAGATACCGCCGCGCAGCCCGCCGCCGGAAGCAAAATCAGCGCTTCCGCGGAGGTCGTCCCCGCCCAAACGGTGGAACTGGCTTTCCCGCTCGCGGGAATCGTCAAGACCGTAAACTTTAAGGAAGGCGATACGGTCAAAGCGGGCGACGTCCTCGCCGCGCTGGACACCGCCATCCTCGAAGCGAAAGTGCGCGACGCCGAAGCCGTGGTGACCATCGAGCAAACGCAAGTGATTTACCTCAAACGCACTGGCACGGACAACGAAAGGCTGCTCGCCGCGCAGGCGGACGTGGAACGCGCCCAAGCCGCCGTGGACGTAGCGAAGGCGCAACTCGCGCAGGCGACCCTGACCTCCCCCATTGACGGGACCATCGTTTCGGCGCAGATTTCCCCCGCCGAATACGCCGCGCCCGGGCAAACGGTCTTTATCGTCGGCGACCTCAGCCGCTTCAAAATTGAGACCACCGATTTCAGCGAGAAGGACGTGCCGAAAATCAAAATTGGGCAAAAGGCGCTGGTTTACATCGAAGCGCTCGACGCCGAGTTTAGCGGCGCCGTGACGGATATTGCCCGCGTCTCGCAAACCGTCAGCGGCGACGTCGTCTTCAAAATCACCATTGAGATGGACGAGCAGCCGGCGGGGCTGCGCTGGGGCATGAGCGCCGACGTAGAAATTCAAACCGAATAGCGAGCGAGCGATGAAGAAATTTTTTTGGATGACCGCCGGGCTGACTTTGATTCTCGCCGCGTGCGAAGCGGGCGCGCCCGCCGTTCCTGCGGCGGCGACCGCGCAAGGAGAGCCGACCGCGCCCGCCGCAATCATTTCCCCGCCCGACACAGTGATAGCCTCCGCCGAAGCGCAGCCCGCGCAAGAAGCGCGGCTGAGCTTCCCCATTTCCGCGCCCGTCAAGGAAGTCTTCGTCAAGGAAGGCGACGCGGTAAAAGCCGGGCAACTATTAATGACGCTTTACACGCCCGACTTCGAAGGCGCGGCGCTGCAAGCCGAGCTGAAAGAGAAAGCCGCCGCGCTGGAATTCACCTACTGGATTCCGCACCGCTTCGACCGTCCGCCCGAACGCAAGCAGCAAGCCGAAGCGGAATGGAATCAGACCAAGACCGCGTTGCAAATCGCCCAAGCCAGCCTGAAACAAAATTCCATTTACGCGCCGTTTGACGGCGTAATCGCGGAAGTTTACGTCCAGCCCGGCGAATTCGTCGGCGTCGGGCAAGTCGTCCTCGTCCTGGCGGATTTCGCCCACATGCAAATTGTCACCACCGATTTAAGCGAACGCGACGTGGCGCGCGTGCAGCCGGGACAAAGCGCGGAAATTTACATCGAAGCGCTAGGGCTTTCCGTCTCCGGCAAAGTGACGCGCATCGCGCCCCGTTCCCAAACCGTCGGCGGAGACGTGACCTACCCCGTCACCATCGAGCTGCAAAAGCCGGTCGAGGGGCTGCTCTGGGGCATGACCGCCGAGGTGGAAATCGCCGTCCAATAAGCCCCGCCCTCCTTACCGCTTTGCAAAGCGCGAATGTTACTTTTAGCGCTTGAAATTCCCTCCAAGACGTCCTACGATATAAGCAGGACGTCTTCCTTTATAAGAAACGGAGGCTGTCATGACAAACCCGACTCTAGAAACGCAACCTGTGGAAGACCGCAACGCTCTGTTGGAAAAAACGCTCATCGAAGAATACTTGCGCGAAAAAGGCCATTCGCTCGAAGCGCTGAAAAGCCTGCCCCCCGAGCAGGCGGAAAAATTGATGAAAGAAGCTTCGCAATACGCTTCGCTCAAACTGGAAGAAGTGGAAGCCCGCGCGCATTTCGTCAAAGAGCTGCAAGAAGATTCCTCGCCGCTGGAAAAGTAATCCCCGTTTTCTGCGTCAAAACAGGCGGAAACGCGCTTCCGCCTGTTTTTTTATTTCCATTTCTCCTTTATACTTCGCCCAAAAGGAGTTCCTATGACCGTCATCGTCGTCATTGGCGCAGGAAGCGCCTCGTTTGGAGAAAACACCCTCTCCGCCATCCTCCGCTCGCCTAAGCTCAAAGGCTCCGCGCTGCGGCTGGTGGACCAAAACCCTCAAAGCCTCGATATTGTTCATCGCCTGGCGCGCAGGCTCAACCGCGAATGGGATTCGCAATTTGAAATTTCCGCGCATCTCCGTCACGATGAAGCGTTGCCGGGCGCGGATTTTGTCGTCTCCGCCATCGAGGTCGGTCCCCGCGAAGCGCTATGGAAATCGGATTACGAAATTACGCTCAAATACGGGGTTCGGCAGCCTTACGCCGAAAACGGCGGACCGGGCGGGTTCATTCACGCCGCGCGCAACATTCCCCCGTTGTTGGAGATTCTGCGCGAGATGGAGCGCGTTTGCCCGCAGGCGTGGTTCATCAACTTCACCAACCCCATGCTGCGCATTTGCGACGCGGTTCATCGTTACAGCAAAATCAAAGTCGTCGGGCTGTGCCATCAAATCTACGCGGGTTACGGCATGGTCGGCGTCGCGCTCGCCCAAGACCTGGGGCTTCAAATCCCCGAAGGGCTGGAAGGCATGCACGCGGACTTGTTGCAGCATCCGCTTCAGCAAGCGGTCGTTCATCAAACCGTCCCGCTGATAGATATTCGCGCGGCGGGGACGAATCATTTTTCGTGGATTCTCTCCATCCACGATAGGAGGACGGGCGAGGATTTATACCCGCTGCTGCGCAAACGCTTCTTTGATCTGCCGGAATCCTTCGAGCCGCTGACGCGACGCGTCTTCCGCGATTTCGGCGTCTTTCCCGTCCCCGGCGACACGCACCTGTGCGAATATCTGCCATGGATGAGCGACCCCGCGACCAAGCCCTGGGAGAAGTTTAACATCCGCCTATACGATTGGGAAACGATGGCAAGCGTGCGCGATTTCAGCCTCGACCGGCTGAATGAAATGGCGAACAGCAATCTGACCGTCGAGAGCCTGCTAGAGACCGATTCCGAAGGCGCGCTGGAAATGATTGAGAACGTCGCCTGCGCGGGCAAGCATTATCATCTGGCGGCGAACCTGCCCAACCTCGGGCAGATTGCCAACCTGCCGCCAGGCGCAATTGTGGAAACTCCGGTGATTGCGGACGGGGCGGGGATTCACCCCGTGAGCGTCGGCGCGCTGCCCGAACCCGCGGCGGAACTCTGCCGCCGCGAAATTTTCGTCGCCCAACTCGGCGTAGAAGCCGCCGTCGAAGGCAGCCGTGAAAAAGCGCTGCAATGCCTGTTGCTCGACCCGGTCGTCCGCGATATGGACGCGGCAAAATTAATTCTCGACGATTATTTGGAAACCTACCGCGAACAGCTCCCCCAGTTTTGGAAATAGAGCGCGGCTTATTCGGGCTTTTCTGCGGCTTCGCGTTGAGTCTTGCCTTCGCGCGGGATAATGAAGGCGAACTTGCTGCCCACGCCTTCTTTGCTTTCCAGCCAGATTTGCCCGCCGTGCATCTCCACCATCGCCTTGGCGACGGAAAGCCCCAGCCCCATGCCGCCGTGCCTGCGCGTGAGGTGCGATTCGACCTGATAGAAACGCTCGAAGATGCGCGGCTGGTCTTTCAACGGCACGCCGATTCCGTCGTCCACCACCGAAACCTTAACAAAGCCGCCTTCAATTTCGCCGACGATAAAGACATGTCCGCCCTCGTTGGTGAAAGCGATGGCGTTCTTGACGAGGTTGCTCAAGGCGATGGAAATTTTTCCGGTGTCGCCTTCCACCGACAAATCTTCATCGGGGTCTTTTTCGACGACGAGGGCGACGCCCTTTTGCTCCGCCATGTCGCGGAAGGAGAGCGCCACGTCCTCAATCACCCGCGCCAGTGAAACTTGCCGCTCGCGCAAGGTGGCGGAGCCGCTTTGCTGATTATCCATACTCGATAGGCTTTCGATAATTTCTTTAAGTTTGGACGCGCTGCGAATGATGGTATCCACCTGCTCGACATGCTCTTTAGCGACGGTTTCACGCAGAAACGTGGAATGTCCTAAAATCAGCCCCAACGGCGTGCGCAGTTCGTGAGAGGTGATGGCGATAAAATCGCTCTTCAAACGTTCCAGATCGCGGGCTTCGTTTTGTAAGCCTTGCACGCGCTTCTCCAAAGTGGCGCTTTGCATCGCCGCCGCCGCCAGCGAAGCGAAAGCCTGTATGGCGGAAATATCCTGTTGATGATACGCGGCTTCCTTATTAAAGACCTGAAACACGCCGACGGGTTTGCCGCGCTGCAACAGCGGAACTCCCAGCATAGAGCGCGCGTCAAACGCGGGCGGGGCGAGCAGCCGCGCCTGCGGGCGGGGATCGTTGCGCGGGTCCGAGACCGCCAAAGGCTGCGCGGAAGAGAAAATCCAACCGGCGGCGCTGCCGACGGCGGGCAGGCGGGCGTTCAGCAGCGTTTCGCGCTGAAACCACGGCACGTATTGAAAGCGAAATTCCTGCGCGGCTTCGTCGTATTCCAGCAGCGCGGCGGCTTTGCTCTCGGTGACTTCCAGCGCCGCGGAGAGGATGGATTGGAGATACGCTTCCAAATCCAACATCGCGCCGAAGTTTTGCGCGCATTCCATCAACCGGGCAAGGAGTTTAATCTTATCCATCTTCGTCAGTTTCGTTTGCGGATAAGGCGATTATACTGCAAGGCGCGGCGAGAGCGCCCTCAAAGCAAGCCTTTTGTAATAGACGTTCTCGCGCGAGAATTTCGGGCGCAAACTTAAGCGAAAGGTCGAATATCGCCGCGCAAAAGGCGAGCTGAATTAAAATAGTCCCAAAAGAGGAACGCCATGACCGAAAAGTCCCGCTCTCAACCCGCGTATCGCATCGCCGATTTAAGCGAATCGGACCGCCCGCGCGAAAGGCTGGTCGCGCTCGGCCCCCAGGCGCTGACCAACGCCGAGCTGGTCGCCATTCTGCTGCGCGTGGGCGTGAAAGGCGAAAACGCCGTGCAAGTAGGTCAGCGTTTGCTGCAAAAGTTCGGCGGAATCACGGGCTTGCACCGCGCTTCGATGAAAGAGCTGGTGGCGCAGCGCGCCGTCGGCAAGGCGAAAGCCGCGCAAATCAAAGCCGCCATTGAGTTGGGCAGAAGGCTGACTTTGGAAACGCCCGCCGAACGTCCGGCGGTGAACAGCCCGGCGGACGCCGCGGCGTTGCTGCAATATGAAATGTCGGCGCTGGAACAGGAATGCCTGCGCGTGATTTTATTAGATAGGCGCAATCGGGCGTTGGAAATCGTCGAAGCGTATAAAGGCTCGGTCAGCTCTTCGCAAATTCGCGTCGGCGAGGTGTTCAAAGACGCCGTTCGCATAAACGCTTCGGCGATTCTCGTGGCGCACAATCACCCCAGCGGAGACCCCACCCCCAGCCCCGACGACGTAGCCGTCACCCGCGCTCTCGTTCAAGCCGGAAAATTGCTGGATATTGAGGTGCTAGACCATCTGGTCATCGGGCAGGGCAGGTGGGTTTCCTTGAAAGAGAAGGGCCTGGGGTTCGGATAAAAGCAAAAAGCGCGGAAAGCGTTCAGACGCTGCGACGCACTTCAAAGCCGGCGAACTCACCTGTCGGGGGTTCTTCTTCCACGCGCGCCTCGTCTACGCGCGCCATGCGCGGACCCTGCTTGACCGCTTCGATAAATCGGTCCAGCTGCGCGGCAGTTCCTTCCGCGAGGGTTTCCACCGTATCATCGCCGACGTTGCGCGTCCAACCGCGCACGCCCAGCTGCCGCGCGAAAAATTCCACATGGGCGCGGAAGCCCACTCCCTGCACGCGCCCTTTCACCCAGATATGCGCGCGCTTCGTTTCACTTGAATTTCGGTCGTTCGGCATATTTTTCATCCCGTTTTCGTTTTTTGCGGACGAGGTCTATCATGCTCCACAGCGGCACAATGGAGACCAGCGCCATAATCAACGCGAAAGGGGCGAGGTTGCGCGCCGCCACGCCGAGCCGATTTTGATGCAGCACGTTTTCGCGCCACATAACGTCAAGCTGCGAAAGCGAAACGCCCAGCGCTTTCGCCGCGCCCACTTCGCAGTTTAGCCCGTCGCCGTAAGCATTAATCAGGCGCGAAAGCCCCGAAGCGCCGTTGCTTTCGTAAAGGTATTTGACGAAGGATTGCGATTGGGCGTAAGCCAGATACGCCCGCCCGCTATCGGGCGGAAAGCTCAGGCACATTTCCGCGAAAGGAATCAACTTATCCGCCGCGCTGGCGTTTTGCAAAGCGCGCCCGTACTCAGGGTCGGGATATTGCTCCATCATCGAGGCGATTCCCTCGCGCAGCCATTCCGGCTGGCGTTCGTACTTTTGCTTTCCCAACGCGCGGAAGAGGAGCAGATGCGCCGCCTCGTGCGGAACGAGACGCTCCGTTTCCCAGCTTGGGGAATCGGGCGAAATGGAGACCAGCGCCACGTCGCTTTCCGTCGCGGCGTGTCCGGCGATCCACTGCTTGCCGCCCAGCGCCATCGTCGCCTGTAAATCGGCGGGGTTGGAATAAATGTAAATCCGCAGCGGGTCGGTTAAAGAAACGTCAACGAGCTCGCTCATCTTGATCATCGCCAAGCCAGCCGCGTTCAGGGCGCGCGCCGCCAGCTGCTCGTCGCCAGCGTACCAATGGACGACGACGTTGGCGCGCTGAGTCGCCCGCCAGGGGAAGCGCGTGTCGTCGTAATAGAAAGAGACCGCTTTGGTGGTGTAGACGCTGTTATCGGCGAGAGTCGCCTGAAACCAGAAGAGAATCTTGCTAAACGGCGGCAATAGATTTTGCGAAGCGTCGTACGTGAAGCTGACCAAGCCGTCTTCGGCGATTTCGGCTTCGCGCGCGTAGGCTTGCTCGCCGCCGGCGCTGCGGAAAAACAATAACGCTTTTTGAATAGGAAGCGCGGATTTGAGGCGCGCGTGAAAAGTGACGCTCTTGCCGAAATTAATCGTCGCGCCGGGGTCTTCCATTTCAAGACCTTGCCGGCCCGCGGCGGGACGCGGAGCCGAGACGAACGCCAGCAAAAGCGCCAGCGCAAAGAAATGAATTTTTTTGAAACGAGCCATGAGCCTACCTCGCTAAATACGCAAGCAGCGGCGTGAGAGTCAGCGGGCTTAACGCCGTGCTGAAGAACACAATGGCGGTGACGAGCGCCGGCTTAAGGTTGTATTCGGCGGCGACGACGGTGTTCACCACCGCGGCGGGCATGGCGGCTTCCAGCGCCCCTCCTTGCCGCGCCGCGCCCTGCAATCCAAAAACTTCGGCGTAGGATAGCCCCAGCAGGGGACCAAGCAGCAATTTGACGGAAGTCGCTAAAACCAGCGGGCGCCAATCGCGCGAAACTTGCACGCGAGTCAGTTCCAACCCCAGCAGAATCAGCATGACCGGAATCGCGCCGCCCGCGCCTATTTCAATTGTACGCGAAAGCGGCAGGGGAATGGAAAGCCCAAACGCCCTGACCAGCAGCGCGAGCGATACGCCGTACACAATGGGCAATTTAAAAAGCCCCAGCGCTGCGGACTTGAAATCGGTACGCCCCAGCGAGGCGAGAATCACGCCAGCCGTGTGAAACAAGACGGCGGTGACGACGTAGAAGAGCGAAGCCGCCGCGAGCGCGTCCGCCCCAAAAGCGAATTTGACCAACGGCAGCCCGTAGTTGCCCGTATTGCCGAAGGAGACGGTAATCATCACCGCCAGCAGGTCTTCTCTTTCCAGCCGCAGCAGCCTGCCCAGCAAAAACGAAGCCGCGCCCAGCGAAACAATCACCGCGACCGCAAAGCCGACAGTCGTAAGCGATTGGCGCAAATTCAACTGGCTTTTCGCCATCAGGTCGAAGACCAGCAGCGGGCTGAAAACGTAAAAGACGACGCGCCCCAGCGCGCGCGAATCGACGGCGAGAAACTTTCCCAGCGCAAAGCCCGCTCCCGCCGTAAGCAGGATGGGCAGCAGGTTGTTTACAAAGACGGCGGCTAATTCTTGCATGAACATGGCGTAACTTGAATTATAACTGGTACAATTCGCCGCGAACCTCATTTTGCGCTGGAGAATCCATGAAAATCATCCGCTACCAAATCGCAAAAGGCGAGCCGCAATACGGCTGGCTGCTGGAAGATAAAGTCGGCGAAATTCAGGGCGACGTCTTTGGCGAATATCGCCGCCGCGAAGCGCGGATTCCGCTGAAAGAAGTTAAACTGCTTGCGCCGTGTCAGCCGAGCAAGATTGTGTGCGTGGGGCGAAACTACATTGAACACGCCCGCGAGCTCGGCAACGAAGTCCCCAAAGTTCCGTTGATCTTCCTCAAACCGCCTTCGTCCATCATTGCGCCGGGCGAGCCCATCATGCTGCCGCCGCAATCCAAACAGGTGGAACACGAGGCGGAGCTGGTCGCCGTCGTCGGCAGGCGGGCGAAGAACCTCTCAGTGGAAGAAGCGAAGGAATACGTCTTCGGCTATGTCATCGGCAACGACGTCACCGCCCGCGATTTGCAAAAGACCGACGGGCAATGGACGCGAGCCAAAGGCTTCGATACTTTCTGCCCGTTCGGACCGTGGATTGACACGGAGTTCGACCCCTCGGACGCGGTGGTCACCTGCCGCGTGAACGGACAGATGCGGCAGATGGCTTCCACCCGCGATATGGTCTTCAACGTCTCGACGCTGCTCGCCTACATTTCCTCGGTGATGACGCTCGAACCCGGCGATTTAATTTTCACCGGCACGCCCGCCGGCGTGGGCGAATTAAAAAACGGCGACGTGGTGGAAGTGGAAATTGAAGGGCTGGGCAAGTTGAGCAACCCGGTGAAAGCGTAACGTTTCACGAACAGGAGCGGCATGTCCCCGACAGAGTTTGAAGTTTTCCTTGAAAAATATCCCGTCTATCGAGAGACGCAGTTCATAGACGAGCTGCGGCGGAAGGATTACGCCCGGCTGGACGCGGGCAAACACGTTTACTTCGATTACACCGGCGGCGGGCTTTACGCCGAATCGCAAATTGAAAAACATCAGCGGCTCTTGCGCGAAAACGTCTTCGGCAACCCGCACTCCTCCAACCCCACTTCGCTCGCGGCGACCCGCCTCGTCGAAGGGACGCGCGAATATATCCTTAAATTTTTCAACGCCGACCCGGAGGAATACCTCGCCATCTTCACCTCCAACGCCAGCGGCGCGTTGAAGATCGTCGGCGAATCCTATCCCTTCCCCGGCGGGCGTTACCTGCTGACTTTTGATAATCACAATTCGGTGAACGGAATCCGCGAGTTCGCTCACGCGCGCGGCGCGGAAGTGACCTATCTGCCCGTCATGCTGCCGAACATGACGGCGGACGAAAATCAAGTCTTCGCCGAGCTCGCCAAACCCGCGCCCGGCGGCAACAACCTGTTCGCCTACCCCGCGCAGTCGAACTTCTCTTCGGTCAAGCATCCGCTCGCGTGGATTGAGAAAGCGCACGAATACGGCTGGGACGTTCTGCTGGACGCGGCGGCTTACGTCCCGACCAGCAAGCTGGATTTAAGCGAAGTCAAGCCCGACTTCGTGCCAATTTCCTTCTATAAAATCTTCGGCTATCCCACCGGGCTGGGCGCGTTGCTTGCGCGCAAATCCGCGCTGGCGAAGCTGCATCGTCCGTGGTTCGCGGGCGGAACGATTACCGTCGCCTCGGTGCAGGGCGATAAATATTACCTTGCGGAAGGCGCGCCCGCCTTTGAAGACGGCACGCTCGATTATCTGAACATCCCCGCGATTGAAATCGGCTTAAAGCACATCGAATCCATCGGCTACGAAGCGATTGGCGCGCGGGTGAAGACTCTCACGGGCTGGCTGCTGGAAAACCTGACGAGCATGAAGCACAGCACGGGAGCGCCTTTGGTCAAGCTGTTCGGTCCCAATTCCACCGAAGGGCGCGGCGGCGCGGTGACGGTAAACTTTTACGACAAAGACGGAGCGCCCATTGACCATCGCGTCATCGAGCGCGAAGCGAACAAGGTCAACATCTCGCTGCGGACGGGCTGCTTTTGCAACCCCGGCGCGGGCGAAGTGGCGCTGGGAATCTCGCGCGTGGAGCTGGACGTTTGTTTTACCGCGCCCGGTCACGAAGAGCGCCTCTCGGTGGACGACTTCCGCCAGTGCATAGACGGCAAGGCCAGCGGCGCGGTGCGCATCTCCGTCGGCATGGTCGCCAATTTTCAAGACGTGCAATCGCTGCTGGCGTTCGCCAGAGGGTTTTTAAAGTAACGCCGCTCGAACGCGCATGACGACCGAAAACTGGAATCTGCTCGGACATGAATGGGCGGTGGATATGCTCCGCCGCCATGTGGCGCAGGGCGAAGCCCGGCACGCCTACCTCTTTTGCGGACCGCCCGGCGTGGGAAGGCGGACTCTGGCGCTGCGCTTCGTTCAAGCCCTGATGTGCGAAAGACCCATCGGCGCGGGGATTCCATGCGGAAGCTGCGAAAACTGCAAACGCTTCGCGGACGTGCGCGAGCCGGAGATTTCGCGCCACCCCGACGTAAGCGTGATTCCGCCCACCGTTCAAGACGAGAGCAAAAACTTCATCCCCGATATAGAACGGGGACTCCTGCGCGTCGAACAAATCCGCGAGGCGCGGCGCCTGCTGACCTTACAGCCGCTGCAAGCGAAATATCGCGCCGCGCTATTTTTGCGCTTTCACAAGGCGAACGATAGCGCCGCCAACGCCCTGCTCAAAACGCTGGAAGAATCGCCTGCGCGCGCCATTTTGCTGCTGACCGCCGACGCGCCCGAACAGCTGCTGCCCACCATCGTCTCGCGCTGCGAAGTGTTGCGGCTGCGCCCCCTGCCCTTAGGCGCGGCGGCAGCGGATTTAATCGAGCGGGGAATCGCGCCGGAGCGCGCCGCCTTGCTGGCGCACCTCTCCGGCGGAAGACCGGGTTACGCCCGCCGACTGGCGGAAGAACCGGAACTTTTGGAAAAGCGCGCGGAACGACTGCGCGACATGCAAACGCTGCTGCCCGCTTCGCGCGTGCAAAAATTCGCTTACGCCGAAAAGCTCGCCAAAGACAAGGACGCCGCGCGCGAGACGCTGCTCGTCTGGCAATCGTATTGGCGCGACGTGATGCTGCGCGCCGCGCAAGCCGAAGCCCCGCTCACCAACGCGGATTGGCTTTCCGAAATCGAATTCCTCGCCGGGCGAATGGAACTTGCCGCCGCGCGGCGCGTCGTCAGCGAGCTGGATTCCGCGCTGGAAAAGTTAGAGCGCAACGTCAACCCGCGCCTGTTATTGGAAGTCCTCTTGCTCAATTTGCCGAAAGTTTAAGGATGAACATGGAAATTCAAGTCCGCCCCGTAACGTCCGCCGACAAGCATGAATGGTTTCTCATGCGAAAGGCGCTCTTTCCCGAAGCCGCCGACGACGAGCTGCTTTCCGACCAGGACGAGATTCTCGCCGGAGAACGAGACGCGGCGTTTTTCGCCTACGCCGACGGGAATCTCGCCGGCATGATTGAAGCCCGCCTGCGCGAATACGCAGAAGGCTGCGATACCAGCCCGGTGGGCTACATCGAAGCGTGGTACGTCTATCCGCCGTTTCAGGGGAAGGGAATCGCGGGCGCGCTGGTCGCCGCCGCCGAGGACTGGGCGCGCGCCAAAGGGTGCGCGGAAATGGCTTCCGATACCTGGCTGGAAAACGCCGCCAGCATTCGCGCGCACGAAAAGCTGGGCTACCGCGAAGCCGAGCGGCTGGTTTGCTTCGTCAAAAAATTTTAAGCCGCCCCTTGACAAATAGACGATTATCTATACAATAGCGCGTAGAAATTTATCAATATGAAATTCGACCCGATTCTCTTCGCCAAAGCCATTTCAGACGAGACACGCCAGAAGATCATGAAGCTGGTATGCTGCGCTTCATTATCCGTCGGCGAGATTGTGGAAAAGCTGGACGTTTCGCAGCCGACGGTTTCGCATCATCTCGCCGTATTGCGCGAAGCGAGCCTGGTAACCGCGCGCGAAGAAGGCAAGCAGACTTACTACTCGCTCAATCAGGAGCGCGTCGCCTTTTGTTGCGGGCAGCTGATGTTGAAATTCGCGCCCAAAAGCCCAACGACCGAAAAACTGTTGAAAATCATCGAAAATTAGAAATCGAAATTCAAGGCGCTTCCGCGCCTTGAATTTCGCCCAACGCATAGACAAACGTCTATATGTAAAAAAAGAGAAACCCAATGCCAATCAACGACCCTGTTCATCAAGCCGTGCGCGAGCATTACGCCGAACGCATAAAAAAGAACGCCGCTTGCTGCGACACAAGCGCCAATTTGTATCCCGCCGAGCTGCTCGCTTCGGTCCCCGGCGAAATCGCCGAAACCAGCTACGGCTGCGGCGACTCGATTACGCTGGCTTCCTTGCAAGAAGGTCAAACAGCGCTGGACCTTGGCAGCGGCGCGGGGCTGGATTGCCTGCTCGCCTCGCGGAAAGTCGGAGCGAGCGGGCGGGTGATCGGCGTGGATATGACCCCCGAAATGATTGAGCGCGCGCGGGAAAACGCGCGGCGCGTCGGCGCGGTCAACGTCGAATTTCGGCAAGGCTATCTGGAAGATTTGCCTGTCGAATCAGACAGCGTGGACGCGGTTATCTCAAATTGCGTGATTAATCTCGCGCCCGACAAAAGCCGCGTCTTCCGCGAAATCTTCCGCGTCTTGAAGCCGGGCGGCAGGCTGGCTGTTTCAGATATTCTCGCCGGCGGGGAGCTGCCCGCCGAAATCAAACGAAGCCTGAGCGCGTGGGCAGGCTGCATTGCCGGCGCGGAAGACTCCGCCAGTTACGAAAGGATGATGCGCGCAGCGGGCTTGACCGACGTGGAAATTCGCCCGGTTTACTTTGACGCCGCCACGTTGGATTCCATCGCCCGCGATTTGGGCGAGACGCTCAACCTGAAAAAATATCCCCCCGAACAATTGCAGCAAGCCGTTTTCAGCGCCAGAATTACCGCGCGAAAAAAGTAAACCTTTTTGTTTGGCTTTTTGATTCGCGTTTGCTCTGTCGCGAGGACGTCATTACGAGCAAAGCGCGGGGCAAGCAACCCGAATGCCCGCCAGAAGACTGCTTCGTCGGCTTTCAGCCTTCTCGCGGCGACATGGAACAATGTTTACTACAAAGCAATTCGTGTTATAAATAGGCATCTCACCTTTTTTTGGAGGACGCCTCTATGAAACGCGCAGTCAGCGTCAGCATTGGCTCGTCCAAGCGGAACAAGGCTGTGGAAGTGACCCTGCTTGGCGAAAAAGTCAGCATTGAACGCATCGGCACGGACGGCGATATGGAAGCCGCCGCCCTCAAATACAAAGAGCTCGACGGGCAGGTGGACGCCTTTGGCATGGGCGGCGGCGACCTCGGCTGCATGACCGACGGCAAATGGTATCCCTTCTACTCCGTGCTGCCGATGGCGCGATACATCCAAAAGACCCCGCTGGTGGACGGCACGGGCTTGAAGAACACGCTGGAAAACAAAGCCGCCGAATTTATGAACCGCAAAATCGGCGATTACCTCGACCAGCACGGGCGCAAAGTCTTCATGGCGGCAGGCGTGGACCGCTGGGGACTCGCCAAAGCGCTGGTGGAAAACGGCTACGAAGTCGTCTTCGGCGACTTGATGTTCGGCTTGGGAATCCCCATCCCCATTTACACGCTGGGGCAGCTCAAAACCCTCGCCGCGCTGCTCATGCCCATCGCCGGGCGGCTGCCTTACTCGTGGATTTATCCCATCGGCGAAAAGCAGGAAAAGCGCACGCCGAAATACGGCAAATATTACGAATGGGCGACCATCATCGCCGGGGATTGTCACTACATCAAGCGCTACATGCCCGATCAGCTGCCCGGCAAAGTGATTGTCACCAACACCACCACCGTTGAAGACGTGGAGCTCTTCCGCAACGCGGGGGTGAAATATCTGGTCACCACCACGCCCGTTCTCGAAGGGCGCTCCTTCGGAACGAACATGATGGAAGCCGCGCTGGTAGCGGTGGCGGGCAAAGGACGTCCGCTGACCTGGCCCGAGCTGACCGAACTGATTGACAAACTCGGCTTTGAGCCTCAATTGCAGGAGCTGAATTAATGATCACGATGGACGCGATTGTCACCGCCGGGGGAATCCCTCAACCCGGCGACCCGCTCTACCCTTACTCCAACGGCGGCTCCAAAGCGCTGATTGACGTCGCCGGCAAGCCGATGATTCAATGGGTGTTGGACGCGCTCGGCGAAGCGAAGCGCGTCAAGAACGTCATCGTCGTCGGGCTTTCTCCCAAAAGCGGCGTGACCTGCGCCAAGCCGCTGTACTTTCTCTCCAATCAGGGACGCATGTTGGCGAACATCGTCGCCGGAATCAACAAATCGCTCGAAGTCAATCCCAAGAGCGAATACGTGCTGGTCGTCTCGTCCGATATTCCCGCGCTGACCGGCGAAATGACGGACTGGCTGGCGGACGCCGCGCTGGAAACGCGCGACGACATTTATTACGGCGTCTGCCCGCGCGAAGTGATGGAAGCGCGCTACCCCGAATCCAAACGCACCTACACCAAACTAAAAGATATGGAAGTGTGCGGCGCGGATATTAACATCGCGCACGTCAGTCAGGCGACGAAACACCTCGACACGTGGGAAGCGCTGATTGGGCGGCGCAAGAGCCCGCTGCGGCAAGCGGGAGTCATCGGGCTGGATACGCTGCTGCTATTAGCGTTCAAACAGCTCACGTTGCAGCAAGCGGTGGAACGCGCCAGCCAGCGCATCGGCATTCAAGGGCGCGCCATTATCTGGGACCGCGCCGAGCCGTGCATGGACGTGGACAAACCGCATCAGCTCTTCCTCATGCGCGCCGACCTTGAAAAAAGGAAAGCGGGGAAACCCGCCCGCAAAAAGTCGGCGGCGAAGACTTCCTGAACGATATGCGTTTTCGCTCCTTACTTGAACTGGACGCGCGTCTTTCGGAACGGTTGCGCGTCGCCGAAAAGCCCGGCGCGCTGCGCGCTCTGGCGGTCTTCTTCGCCCATTCCGGCGATTCGTGGTTTTGGATTGCCGCGCTCTTCATCCTATGGTTTTTCAGCGCCCCGAACTGGAAGCGTTGGGAAACGGTTGAATTCTTCGGCGTCCTCGGATTGGCGGGCGTGGTGCTGCTCATCAAGTTTCTCGTCAAGCGCCGACGGCCCGAAGGCGAATGGGGCGGAATCTACCGCAACACCGACCCGCATTCCTTTCCCTCCGGTCATGCCGCCCGCGCGTTTTTAATTGCGGTGGTGGCGACGGCGCTCGCCCCGACCTGGCTCGCCGTTCTCTTGTGGGTCTGGGCGCCGCTGGTGGCGCTGGCGCGCGTGGCGATGGGCGTGCATTACCTTTCGGACGTCGTCGCCGGGGCGCTGCTCGGCGCGCTGGTGGGTATCTTCGGCTTGCAAATTTACCCGCCGATGGTCGCGCAGTTTGAAAGCCTCTCCGGCTTTCGTTTCTGGTAAAGGAACGCGCCGCGTTCGGTCGAACGGCGAGCCGCTCCTTCGCCAAAGTTGTTGAAAGAAGACCAACGTGCTAAATAAAAAAATCGTCTTCGTGGGCCCCGGCGTTATGGCGGAAGCCATGATCGCCGGTTTATTAAATCAAGGGTTGGCGGACGCGAAGCGCGTCACCGCCGCGGGCCCGCGCAAAGAGCGCGGCGCGGAGCTGACCGCCAAATACGGAATCCGTTTTACGACCGATAACGCCGCCGCCGTCCATCAAGCGGACGTGGTTGTGCTTTCCGTCAAGCCGCAGCGCCTGAGCGAAGTGATGAAAGGCTTGCGCGGCGTGCGTCCCGAAGCGCTGGTCGTTTCCATTATCGCGGGAGCGAGCATAAAAAAAATCAGCGCGGGCTTGAAGCACAAAGCCGTCGTCCGCTCTATGCCCAACACGCCCGGTCAAATCGGCGAGGGAATCACCGTTTGGACGTCCTCAAAAGAAACGACGGAAGCGCAGCAAGAAACCGCCCGCGCGCTTCTTTCCGCGCTGGGCGAAGAAATCTACGTGGAAGACGAAGCCTACCTCGATATGGCGACAGCGCTTTCCGGCTCCGGCCCCGCTTACGTCTTCCTGTTCGCCGAAGCGTTGATAGACGCGGGCGTGCATATGGGCTTTCCGCGCCGCATCGCGGAAAAGCTCGTGCTGCAAACCATTCAAGGCTCGGTGGCGTTTTACAAACAAGCGAACCGTCACCCCGCCACGCTGCGCAATCAAGTCACCTCGCCGGGCGGGACTTCGGCGGAGGCTTTGTATTATCTGGAAAAGGCGGGCTTCCGCACCGCCATTTCGCGCGCGCTGTGGGCGGCTTATCAAAGGTCGCTGGAATTAGGCAAAGAAAAGCCCGCTCACATCGAGACGGAAGAAGAGAAATGAACGCCCAGCCGCCGCCTACGTTTCGCTCGCGCCGCTCGCCCGTTTACGGCTTGCGCGGAATCGTGGCGACCTCGCAGCCGCTGGCAAGCGCCGCCGGGGCGGAGATGCTTTCCAAAGGCGGCAACGCCGCCGACGCCGCCATCGCCGCCGCCGCCGCGCTGAACGTCGTGGAGCCGACCTCCACCGGAATCGGCGGCGATATGTTCGCCCTGTATTACGACGCGCGGACGAAGGAAGTCTCCGCGCTAAACGGCTCCGGGCGCGCGCCCGCCGCCCTGACTTTGGAACGCTTGCAGCGCGAAAACCTGCTAGGCGAAGAGCTGCCCATGTTTCACGCGCACACCGTTACCGTCCCCGGCGCGTGCGCGGGCTGGCTGGATTTGAATCGAAAACACGGCTTGCTGCCCATCTCCGCAATTCTCGCGCCCGCCATCCGTCTGGCGGAAGAAGGCTTCCCCGTCTCGCCGCTGACCGCGCATTCATGGGCGCGCGGCGCGGAACGCCAACTGAAACACGCCTTGAACGGAGACGAGTTATTGATTGACGGACGCGCGCCGAGGGCGGGCGAAATTTTCCGCAACCCCAATCTGGCGAAGACTTTCAAACGAGTAGCGGAAAAAGGCGCGGAGGAATTTTATCGCGGCGAAATCGCCGAAGCCATCGCGGACGTCGTTCAGAAATCCGGCGGGTGCATGACCGTAGAAGACCTCGCCGCGCACGTCTCCACCTGGGAGCAGCCCATCTCCGTCTTCTATCGCGGTTTGCGCGTTTACGAATGTCCGCCGAACGGTCAGGGAATCGTCGCGCTGATGGCTTTGAACCTGCTGGCAGGATTCGAGCTCCCCGCCGACCCGCTTTCCCCGCGCAAGATTCACCTGATGATTGAAGCGCTGCGGCTCGCCTTCGCCGACGCGCGCTGGTACGTCGCCGACCCGGCTTTTGCGCGCGTTCCCGTCGAGGAGCTGCTCTCTCAAGCCTACGCCGACCAGCGCCGTAAACTCATTGACCCCAACCGCGCGGCCCTCGAAAGACAGCGCGGAACGCCGACCCTTTCTTCCAACACAGTCTATCTCAGCGTGGTGGACAAAGAAGGGAACGCCTGCTCCTTCATCAACAGCAATTACGCCGGCTTCGGCACGGGCGTCGTCCCGAAGGGCTGGGGCTTCACCTTGCAAAATCGCGGACACAACTTCCGCCTCGACCCGCGTCATCCCAACTGCCTCGCGCCGCGCAAGCGTCCCTATCACACCATCATTCCCGCGCTGGCGACGCGCGAAGCGGATAACTCGCTCTACGCCTGCTACGGCGTAATGGGCGGATTCATGCAGCCGCAGGGTCACGTTCAGGTCTTCTCGGCGCTGGCGGATAACGGGCTGGACCCGCAAGCCGCGCTCGACCTGCCGCGCTTCTGCATTGACGTGGAAGAGCGCGGCAGCAAAGTCGCCATCGAAGAAGATACGCCGCAGTCCGTCATAGACGCGTTGCAAGAGATGGGACATGCGCTTTACCTCGTTGGCGGCTACGAACGCGCGCTGTTCGGCAGAGGGCAGGTTATTTTGCGCGACGCGGAAACAGGCGCGCTATGCGCCGGAAGCGATATGCGCGCCGACGGCTGCGCCGTAGCCGCATGGTAAGCGTATGCCGCGCCCGAAAGAAACCGCCTTCTTCTTTTTGCTCTTCGCCGCCCTCTTCGGCTTGGCGGTTCGGCTCTTTCCCCTGCTCAAAGCCGATTTTCCGCTGGTGGACGGCGGCATGTTTTACGTCATGACGCGCGACCTGCAAGCGGCGGGATATTCGCTGCCGGCTTTCACAACCTACAACCGCCTGCAAATCCCCTACGCTTACCCGCCTTTCGGCTTTTATCTCGCCGCGGGGCTAAACGACCTGACGGGCGCTTCGCTGTTCAAAATCATTCAGTGGACTCCGCTCTTCTTTAACTTGCTTACGCCGCCGATTTTTTATCTGCTTTTGGAGCGGATTCTCCATTCCAAACCGCGCGCGGCGCTCGCCACGCTGATTTTTTCTCTCGCCCCAAACTCGTATTGGTGGACGATTGTCGGCGGCGGACTGACCCGCGCCCCCGGAACTTTCTTCTTCATCCTGACGCTCTTTTTCGTTTATCAACTGTGCCGCCGCGCAGGCTGGGGCTGGGTTCTCGCCGCGGCGGCGGGCGGCTCGCTGGTCGCCCTCAGCCATCTTTCGTGGGCGCTGCAAACGGCGCTCGCCGTCCCGCTCTTCTGGTATTTCTTCGGACGGAATCGCCAGACGCTGACGCGCCTGCTGATGGCCGGGCTGGGCGTGCTGGCGCTGACTTCCCCCTGGTGGGGAGTCGCGCTTGCGCGTCACGGCTGGGAAGTCTTCGCGCTGGCGTTTCAGGTCAATCATTCGCGCCTGCTGGCTTGGACGATTCTCTTCGCGCTCTCGTTCACCGGCGAATATACGACGGTCATCGCGGTCTTTGCGCTCGTCGGGCTTTTTATTCAACTGGCAAAACGCGATTTCTTCTTCGTCCTGTGGGCGCTGTTCTGTCTGCTGGGCGACCCGCGCGGCGGAACATACGCCGCTATTTTTCCCTTTTCCGTTTTAGCCATGTCCGCGCTGACGGACGCAATCGCCCCGCGCTTGGGCAAGGCTGGGCTGGAACATCCCGAAGCGTGGAGCTCCGCGCTGAATACCGCGGCCGGCAGGCTGTTCTTCGGGTTCTTTCTCATCGTCTTTTTTTACAACGCCTACGCCGTTTCGCAGCGCCTTGCGCGCGAGGTCCTCAGCCCTTCCCAACGCGAAGCGCTGGCGTGGATACAATCTCACACGGCGGCGGATTCTTCCTTCATCGTCTTGGACGAACAGGGCAACCCGCTGCTTTCTCCCTTTGCCGAGTGGTTTCCCGCGTTGAGCGAGCGCCGCAGCCTGACGACCTTGCAAGGAACGGAATGGCTAACGGGCGAGCGGCATTACAACGCGCAGACGCCGCGCATCCTCGCCGTGCGCGCGTGCATCCTTCAAGACGTCAACTGCCTTCCCAAACAGGCGGACTACATCGTCATCTCCGCCGCCACGCGCGTCCCGCTGCTGGCTTCCCTGCAAGAGCAGCCTGAAAAATTTGAGTTGGTCTATTCGTCGTCCGCCGTTAAAGCGTATCAGATTCGATAATCGCTTGTCCGCGCCACGGCGCATCTATCAGCGCTCTCTTACCGCGAATTCATGCAAATTGGCGCGAATCAATTCAACCTTCGTGAAATTCGCGGCGGAAAATGTTTTTCGCCGCGTCGCGCGATGAATTGGTCAAGGCGTAAAATCTTGCGCCGCGCCATGGTCGGATTCATTTGCAAGAAACGCGACCTGCAAAGTTAATGGTATTAAGGAGGAGGAATGAAACGCGCCTTTTTATTTCTTGCGCTCGCCTTGATTGCGTTTTCCGCCTGCAATCTTCCCCAAGCAGCCCCGCCCGCGCCGAGTCCCACCGCCCCGCCGCCGAGCGTCTCGCCGACTCTCACGCCCATCCCGCCCAGCGCGACTCCGGTTCAATTGCTGGCGCGCATCCGCGCGGAAAAAGTGAATTGCCGTTTTGGACCCGGCGTTGCGTATGAATCGCTGAACGAGCTCGAGGAAGGACAAATCGCGCGCGTCATCGGGCGGAACGCCGATTCAACATGGTGGCAGGCACGCGACCCCGGCGACCCCGGCGGAAGGTGTTGGCTTGCGGCGCAAGTAACCGAGCTGCAAGGCGAAGCGTCCGCCCTGCCCGTCGTCCCCCCGCCGCCGATTACGGTGAAAAAAATCGCCCTGCGAATCGAGCCGCGCAAGATTTTCGTCGCCTGCGACCAGTTTCCGCAAACTGTCTTCTTTGAAGCGCAGATTTCAACGAACGGACCCGCGCCGGTCCTCTGGCGGTTGGAATCCAGCTCCGCTTACGTTTCCGCCGAAAACTTGCTCATTTTTGAAGAAGCGGGAAACAAAACGATTAACGGATATTATCAAGTCAATTCGCCGGGCGACTATTGGATTCGGCTGCATGTCCTCAAGCCGAACGACGCGGCGGAACGGCTGAGTTTCCCCGCTAATTGCGCGCCCTAAATTGAACCGCCCCCAATCACAGCCATTACTTTAAGGACGTCCCCTTCTTGCAAAACGTAATCCTTATCGCGCTGTTCGCCGTTGACCAAAACGAGCGCCACCAGATCCGGGCGGATTCCCGCTTTTTGCAGCGTCTCGCGCACCGGGCAGCCGGCTTCCACCTGCAATTCGCTTTGCCCGTCTACGAGCGATTTAAGATGACCGAGGGGAATTAAAACGGCGGACATGTTCGTTAAAACGGAATCATCTTTTGCGGCTGTTACAGTTTTCTCGTGCCGCGACAAGATGAACGGGATGTTTTCGCCGCGCGTTTCATGCGGTTTATTCCGAGCATCCCGTTCATCTCATTTCTTTACTACAAGCCCCGTCCCGAAAGCTGCGGCTTTTCAGCCCAGCCTTCGGGATGTTTTGCTTACGCCAGCGCCTCCTGCAAGCCGAGGCTTTGCAGCGTTTCGGGCTTGGGGAATCCGTTCTCGTCCCAGCCGCGCTGCTCGTAATACATATCCAGCAATTTGTTCACGTCTTCCAGCGCGGTGATTTGCCCTTTGGTCGCGCCGTAATCCGGCGGCTCTTCGTAAAAGCGCGGAGCGGGCATATCCCACGGGCGCCCGAAGTCTTCATGCTCGCGCATCCAATACAAGCGGGTGAGGTTCCAAATGCGCTCGCCGACTTTTTCCAAATCCTCCCACGAACGATGAACGCCGGTGATGGCTTCCAACGCCGGGACGTAGAGGTCGCGGTCAATGCCGAGTTCCACCCATTGCAGGCGGCAGCCGCCCAGCACGTCGAACATCGGGCGGAAGTTTTGCAGCCAGATAATGCGCGCCACTTTTTCAGGGACGACCTTGTCGCGCCCGACTTGCAAGTCGTAAGTTATCGCCCAGGAACGGTTGTGATGCGCGCCCACGTCGCAGGTCATGTAAGCCAGCAGCATGGCGGTGGCGTTGTGCGTGGCGTAGGCGGATTGCTCCATGCCTTTGACCTGAATGGCGAACTTTTCGCTACCCATGCCGACTTTCTTCGCCGCGCGTTTCGTGCCTTCGGCCAGCAGCGCGCCGATTCCCTCGCGTTTGGCAATCTTTTGAATCAGCGCGAAAACCGCCTCCGCGTTGCCGAAGCGCAGTTCCAAGCCGTCGGTTTCGGCTTTCGTGAAGACGCCTTTTTCGTAACATTCCATCGCCCAGGCGATGCTGCCGCCCGCGCTGATCGAATCGATTCCAAGGTCGTCGCATAGCAGGTTCGCTTGCGCCACGTCCTCAATATCCGCAAGCCCGACGTCCGAGCCTAACATGCCAATCGTCTCATATTCGGGACCTTCGACGTGCGTCCCGTATTTCTTCACGCGGCTATATTTTCCGCACGGGCAGGGGCAGCCGAAGCAGCCCTTGTCGGTGACGACGATTTTCTCGCGCATGACGGGCCCGTAAAGCGTTTTGCCGCCCTCAAACGAGCCGGCGCTGAAATTGCGGGTGGGCAGCGCGCCGACTTCGTCGCACCAGCTGGTGACGATGGTCGTGCCGTAGCGCGTCCATTCTTTGATTCCGTCCGAATCTTTGCAGGCTTTGAATATTGCCATGCCCGCCTGCCGATATTTTTCCACGTCCGCCACCGGCACGGATTTGGTTCCACGCAAAACAATCGCCTTGACCTTCTTCGAGCCCATCACCGCGCCGACTCCGCCGCGCCCCGCCTGCCGCCCGTAATCGTGATTGATGCAAGCGTAAGAGACTCCGTTCTCGCCGCCGGGTCCAATGACGGCGACTTGAAACGCCTCGCCGTATTTTTCCTTGAAACCTTTCTCGACTTCAAACGTCCCCTTGCCCCACCAATCGGAAGCGTCGCGCAGTTCGACGGTATCGTCGTCAATGAAGAGATATACCGGCTTCGGGCTGATTCCTTCGAGGATGATGGAATCCAGCCCGGCGTATTTCATCTCCGCCGTCAAGTGTCCGCCCATCGAAGCGTCGGCGTAGCCGCCCGTCAGCGGGGATTTGGTCGTCCAATCGCATTTTCCGCCGCCGGGAATCAACATGCCCGAAAAGAGTCCGCTGGAAATAAACAGTTTGTTTTCGGGTCCGAGCGGGTCCGCCCCTTTTGGAACTTCCTTATAAAGAAGATAAGCGCCAAAGCCGCGCCCGCCAAGCCAATCCCGCGCCAGTTCGGGCGGGGTAGGTTCTTTCTTGCACGTCCCGTTCGTCAAATTTACGCGCAGGATACTGCCGCCATATCCGTTCATCTTATCCTCCTATGCCGCCGCGGGTTCTTTTTCCGCGATCCACAGCGCGCCCGTGCCGCACACGGCGACGCAATCGCCGCACAGGTCGCATTCCCAAGCCGTGTTCGGAACGAGGTCCGCGTCCATAAACATCACGCCTTCCGGGCATTCGGGGACGCACGCCCCGCACATGATACAGTCTTCTTGAACGACGTAATACGCGCCCTGTTCGTTTGGAACGATGCACTCCGCCGGGCAAACTTTGGCGCACTCGCCGCACTGGGTGCAAACCTTGACGTGATACTCGCCCGGCGCGGGGAAGCGCGGCTCGATAATCAGCGCCGCTTTCTTGGGGTTGCTTTCCCTGAAAAGATTCAACGAGCAAGCCACGCGGCAGGCGTTGCAGCCTGAGCATTTGGAACTATCAGCGTACAGCCTCATCATAGCAAACTCCTTTTTAACGTCGGTCGCCGCGCTAAAAGCGCTGAACTTTTTGGCTTAAAGCGCCGAGTCGCGGAGGTCGTTTCCCGCGTTCTACGTCGGGAAGGCAAAAGCGGCTCGCCGCGCATTTAACAATACTCCAATCAAAAACGCGGGGGTAGAGACGTTTTTCCTGATTATGGGATTACAAAATGACGAGAGCGGGCGGGTAAAAAAAATCTCCCGCCGGCTTTCCGCCTGCGGGAGATTCGCGCCGCGCAAAAGCGCTAGCGAATGAACTGCACCTTGTCGTATCCCAGCTGCTCGGTGAAAAAGCGGTAGAAATAATTTTCGGCGTTGAGCTGCGCCTGCTGCAAAATGCCGTCTTCCAGCACGGCGCTGCGGATTTTCTCCTCCGCAGCGCGGCGGCACTCGGTCTCCAGATTGACGTTATTGGAGGCGAACACGCCCGTATCGCGGTCGTAGACGTAAGATTTATCGTTGTCCAACGTCACCACGAACAACTCAGCCGGCGGCAGCTTCACCACCACCGTCGCGCCTTGCAAGAACATATCGCCAGGCTGAATCTTTTCCATGTCAATTCCCGCAATCACCACGCCATGCCCAATGAACAGCAGTCGGTCTTTGGCGAGGAAGCCCGTCGGGTCGAGCGGATTGGTAATTTCGCAAGTGACCACCTGCTCGGCGCTGTATCGAATGGTCTCCAGCCGCGCCAGCGCGCGAATATTGCTGATGTAAGTCACCGGGTCGGGGATGATGGTAGGCGTGGGGTTGAGCGCCTGCGCCAATTGGGTTTGTAGCGCCTGATTCGCCTGTTTCACTTGCTCGAAAGGGGCGGCGGCGGCCGCCGCGCTCTCGCGGACGGTTTGCACGATAAAGTACACCCCGGCGGCAAGCACAATCAAAATCAAAAGCGACATGACGACGTTCAGCGTGTTTTTCATGGTTGTCCTTTCCGTCGAGTCGATTCGACTTGTCTTATTATAGCAATATCGGTATGATTGCGCGAAACGTAATGAAGAAACTTTTTGCGATTCTTACTCTGGCGATTCTCGCCTGCAATCTGCCCGTGCGCCTCGCGCCGGAAAACGCGGAAGCGACTCCGACGGGAACGGAGACCGCCGCCCCGCCGACGGCCGCTCCCACCCCGCAGCCCATCGGCTCGGCGAAAAATCCGCTCATCCTCGCCCTGCCGCCCGCGCCCCGCGCCGACTTGCAAAAAATTGAAGCGGGCGAAAAGCTTGCCGCGTTTATTCAAAAGCGCATCGGCTATCGCGTTGTAGCCGCCGCCCCGACTTCCGAAGCGAATCTGTTGGAAGCGCTGAAAAACGGCAACGCGCACATCGCGCCGCTTTCGCCTTTCGGCTACCTCGCCGCGCGGCAAGCCAATTCCGTCGTCGCCGTCCTCGCCAGCGCCCGCAACGGACAGGCGTTCTACGGGGCGCAATTCATCGTCAACCGCGAAAGCGAATTCATCCCCTTCTTCGACCCGGCGCGAAACGAAAACACGGCGGAAGCCGCCGACGCGCTGCGGCAGTTTCAAGATAAGAAACCGTGTTGGAGCGACGCGGCGTCCCCTTCGGGCTATGTGATTCCGCTGGGCGCGTTGAAATACAACGGCGTGCAAGTCAAAGAAGGCGCGTTCCTCGAAGGTCAGGCGAACGTGGCGCGCGCCGTGTACGCGGGCGATATTTGCAACTTCGGCGCGACTTACATAGACGCGCGGACTCTGCCGGCCCTCGAAGCGAACTATCCCGACATGATGGAGCGCGTCAAAGTCGTCTGGCGGCTGCCGGCGATCATCCCTTACGAAAACATCTCCGTCTCCACGAACCTGCCCTTTGAAATGCGCCGTTTGATTCAGCGCGCGTTTATAGACCTGACCGTTTCGGAAGAAAAGACGTTATTGCAAGAAACCTACGGCATGGACGAAATTCAAGCGGCGAACGACGAGATGTACGCTGAGTTTGAAAAATATTGGAACGCGGCGGGGCTGCCATTTTCCGAGCTGATTCAATAGCCGATGTTAAAGAAAATTTTGAAGTGGACGAAGCGGCTGCTCTTGTGGACGGGCGCGGCGGCGCTGGCTTTCGCGGCGCTCGCCAACCTGTTCGCGCGCGGATACGCCGCCCCGCGCATGTACGCGGCGGACAAAGTTCCCGCGCGGCGCGCGGCGATTGTCTTTGGGGCGGGGCTGCTGCGCGACGGCTCGGCGGGTCCCGTCCTGCGCGACCGCGTGCAAACCGCCGCCAAGTTGTATCAGGCGGGCAAGGTGGAGAAGCTGCTGATGAGCGGCGACAACCGCTTCGTTAACTACAACGAACCCGAAGCCATGCGTCAATACGCTTTGAGTTTGGGAGCGCCCGACGCGGATATTGTTTTGGATTACGCGGGCCGGCGCACCTACGATACCTGTTATCGCGCAAAAGTCATCTTCGGGGTCGATTCCGCCGCGCTGGTGACTCAAGCCTTTCACCTGCCGCGCGCCCTCGTTTTGTGCAACGCGCTCGGCGTGGAATCCGTCGGCGCGAAGGCGGAGAATCTCTACTTTCTCAAACGCTCGCGCCTGTATTGGAACGTCCGCGAAATTTTCGCCATCCCTCAAGCGCTGCTCGACCTATACTTATTCCGCCCGCAGCCGGTTTTAGGCGAGCCGGAGCCGATTCAATTTGAATAGCGCGAACGAAGTTGCGAAGACTCGAACATGACGAAGCGACCGCCGCGCAAAGCCTTCGGAACGTTCAAAGGAAAAATCAAAAGAAAACGCCGCGTTTTAGAAGCGCGGCGTTTTCTTAAAAGGTCGTTGTCGCGGCGGGCTAACTATAAGCCGCCTCTTCCACCGTCAGGCGCTGCTTGCGCGAAGGGCGCTTGGCGGCGCGCGCCATCGCCCGTTCCAGCTCAATGCGGTTGCGGCGGTTGTGCGCGTTGCGAATAATCAGGCTCATAAATTTTTCGTGATTGAACACCGGGTCGTTCATCAGCGAGAAATCCGCCGAGCCGGGTTCGTGCGGGGCGTAAAAGATTCCGCAATTGGGGTTGATTTCCAGCATGTAAATCACGCCGTCGGCGTCCATGCGGTAATCACAGCGGGCGTAACCGTTGCCGCCTAATTCTTTAAAGACGCGCATGGTTTGCTCGCGCAGCGTTTTCTCAATGCGGGGGTCGTCCACCACCGCGACAGACATGCGCTCGTAATTCACCCACTTCATCTCGTAATGCTTAAAGGATTCGCCCTCAGGGAAGATGAACTCGACGGGCTTGAAAGTGAGCGGCTTGCGCGGGTCGTCGGGATTTTCGGCGATGAGGCAGGTGAATTCGCGCCCTTCGATGAATTCTTCGATGAGCGCGCGCCCAAATTCCGCTACCTCCAGGCGAATCTGCTCGCGCAGTTCTTCCGGGTTAGTCACGCGGGAATTGCGGCGGATACCGACGCTGGCGTAGCCGTGCGCGGGTTTAACCAGCATGGGGAATTTCAGCCGCCGGGCGGCCTTTTCGGCGTCTTCCGGGCGATTGACGAACATCCAGTTAGGAGTCGGCACGGAGACGCGTTTCGCCGCGTTTTTCATCTCGTCGCGGGTCGGGTCGAAGAATTTGGAATCAGCGCCGGTGAAAGCGACGTTATATTTTTCAAGCGTATGCACCAGCGCGATTCCGGAGAGCGCCTCGTCGGCGGTCCCGTCGCACAGGTTAACGAAGGTATCTACCCCTTCGGCTATCAAATCGCGGATTTGCCGCTCCACGTTCTCGGCTTCAACGTAATGCGTCTTCCAACGATAACCCTTCATGTAGTACGACGGGTCGTAAGGAACTTCGTTGGGGTCGGGCGGGCTTGCGAGTACGCAAATATACATAATGTTCTTCCTTTGTCGGCGTCCTGCGGCGACGCGACGCTTATTTTGCTTGCGATAATAAAAAAACGATTTACGACGTATAAAAAATAATTTTTTCTTAATACATACGTCATTGTATCTAACTATTGACGAATGTAAAGGTTTTTACGCTCGTTTTTATCTTAAAAAATCAAGCGCGTCTTTTCGCGGCGCGCGCTTCCAACGCTTTAAGGTTTTTAAGAATTTTAACGTCTTTAAGATTTTTAAGCCTCGCGCGCCACGCGACGGGCGGGCGCTTGAAGCCGCCGCGCAGAGCTCCGCCGCGCGCGCTTTACGGTACAATAGCGCAAACCCAATTCAAAGGAGGCTGCTGATGAGAACGGTGTACGCTATTTCCGGCGGGGTCTCGAAATTCGCCAAAGCGAGACCAGACAAAACTTTCCAGGCAATTATCAAAGAAGCGTATGATTACGCCATTCAAGATATTGGTCTGGATTTTCCGACCTTCACGCAACTGGCGGACGGCTCGGTCGCTTCGTACTTCTCCGACCACTTTACGCGGCAACTGATGGCGGGCATTATGGCGCAGGATTATCTCGGCTTATGCCCCAAGCCGGGTCACCGCGTGGAAGGCGGCGGCGCGACGGGCGGGCTGTGCTTCCAAGAAGCGTGGAAGTCCGTCGCCAGCGGTCACATGGATATTTGCGTCGCCTACGGCTTCGAGACCATGTCCCATGTGGAGACCTGGAAAGGAAACGAATTTATCGCGCTTGCCTCCGACGTGTCTTTCGACTACCCCGTCGGAGGTTTTTATTCGGGCTATTACGCCATGATGGTCACGCGCCACATGAAAGAATTCGGCACCACCGTCGAACAGATGGCGCACGTCAGCGTGAAGAATCACATCAACGCCTACCACAACCCTTACGCCCAAAAGCGTCACCGCTATACCATCGAAGACATTCGCAGCGCGCCGATGGTCGCCTGGCCCCTTACCCGTCTCGATATTTGCGTGATGTCCGACGGCGCCGCGGCGACCATTCTCGTTTCGGAAGAAGGCTTGAAGAAACTCGAAGCCGCCGGGGCGAGGATTCCGCGCCCGCTGGTCAAAGTGACGGGCATTGGGCGCGGCACCGACATGATGCGCATGGCGGACCGCCCGCACGTGGACTATGAAACCTTCATGCGCGAATACGCCACCGAACAGGAGAAAAACTCCGACGAGACGAAAGCCTATTACAAAAAACTTTGGGAGCATGGCGTTCGCTACCCCGGCGTGCATTCCTTCCGCGCCGGAAGAACCGCGGGCAACATGGCGTATAAACAAGCGGGAATCAAAGACCCGCTTAACGAACTGGATTTTGTGGAGCTGCACGACGCTTACACCTCCTCCGAAATTCAAACCTACGAAGACCTGGGGCTGTGCCGTTACGGGGAAGGCGGCGCTTTCGCCGAATCCGGCAAGGCGTTTTTGCCGAACCTTGACTACGGCTTGAAATTGAAAGAAAAGAGCCAGTGCGCGGTGAATCCTTCGGGCGGGCTAATTGCCTGCGGACACCCCGTCGGCGCGACCGGGCTGATGCAAGGCGTGTTCGCCATCTGGCAGTTGCAAGGCTCAATTAAGAAGCACTTCAAGGACGACGCCCTGCAAGTCAAGAACGCCAAACGCGGAGCGATTCACTCCCACGCCGGAACGGGAACCTATGTGTCGGTATCCGTGCTGGAGCGCGAGGGATAATCACCAATTACCAATTACCGCTTACGTAATAAGTAACCGGCAATTGAGGCAAGGAGAACACGATGTCTAAATTACCTTCACAACGCGAAGAAACTTTGGGCGGGTTCATCGTTCACGGCGTGCCGTTTCCCGTCGGCGCGGATGAAGAATCGCTGGAATTTCTTAAGAAAATGTCGCCCATTCAAATCGAGCAGGAATACAAGATTACCTACCTGCATTCCTACGGGCAGGATAGTCCGTGGTTCGCCGGGCTGACGAACAAGCGGCTGCTCGCCTCGCGCGACCCGCAAAGCGGCTACACCTACGCCAACCCGCGCGGGCACGACGTGTATTCCGGGCGCGAAACCAAATGGGTGGACATTACCAACGTCCCTGCGAAAATTCACGCCTTTACGGTCTGTCATTTCGGCTCGGAAGAATTTCTGCCCGAATGTCCCTTCGTGCTGGCGCTGATTGAGTTTGAAGGCGTGAACACGCTGCTGCTCACCCGCCTGATGGGCGTGGACCCCGAAACGCCCTCGCTGGATTGGATTGGCATGGAAGTCAAGCCGCGCTTTATGCGAAATTCCAAACTCAAGCCGACGGACGTATATTTCGTCCCGAAGAACGAGAAAAGCGAGTAAATCAATAAAAAAGAGACCGGCATGAAACCGGTCTCTTTTTTATTAGACTTTATCCGCAATTACGAAAAAACGTCCCGAAGGCTGGCATTGCTTTTTGATTTACTCAAATGAACCTTCGGGACGGTTATTTCAGATAATGTCTATTATTTCTTTTGCGCCGCCAGAGCGAACAGCGGAAAGTCTTTTTGCTCCTCGCCGATTTTCTTGCGGATGACGTAGGCGGTTTCAAAGCGAACTTCCGCGAACCCAGCGGCTTCGACTTTCCGCTTTAACGCTTCGCGCTCAAAGCCGTTGTGCGCTTCGCCCGAAGGCTCGGTATGAAAGCTCCCGTCTTCCTTATCCAAATCCGCCGCGAAGAGAAAACCGCCCGGGTGGAGCAGGGCGTGAAATTTTTTAAGAACGTCGTCCACGTCGGGGATGTGGTGCAGCGTCATCAACGAATAAATCGCGTCGAAGCGCCGCGCGGGGAGCGGGCCCACGGTCAGGTCGAGTCGCAAAGGGCGCATATTCTTTACGCCCGCAGATTCAATCTTCGCAGTCAGCGCCTCCAACATCCCTTGCGAAGTATCCGCGAGGACAATTTCCCCCAGCTCGGCATGCAGCGCGAAACTCAGCAGCCCGGCGCCGCAGCCGTATTCCAGCGCGGAGGTTTCCTTTGAAAGCGGAATCATGCGGCGCATGGCTTCGGCGACGGCGCGGGCGCGCTCCGCTTTCATCGGGTCGGCGTCCCAATCTTTGGCGCGTTGGTCGAAATAGTTCATGTCCAGTTCTCCAAAGTCTCTTTGACCTTCGCCAAAAACCAATCCGCCGAAGCGCCGTCGAGAATGCGATGGTCGAAGACGAAGGAGAGATACGCCATCGGGCGGATGGCGATGGCGTCTTCAACGACCACGACTCTTTTTTGCATCGCCCCGACTCCTAAAATTCCGCATTGCGGTTGATTGATGACGGGGAAGGCGAAGAGCGAGCCGCTGATTCCGTGATTGGTCAGCGTGAACGTTCCGCCCTTCACTTCGTCGGGCTGCAACTTGCGGGAGCGGGCGCGGCTGGCAAGGTCGTTCACGGCGCGCGCCATCGCCAGCAGGGAGAGATTATCCGCGCCTTTAATCACCGGCACAATCAAGCCGTCTTCGCCGAGCGAGGTCGCCATGCCGAGATTCAGCGCGCGGTGCAGGATGATTCCTTCGTCGCTCCACGAAGAATTGACGATGGGATAAGCTTTCAGCCCGGCGACAATCGCCATCATAAAGTACGCGGTAAAGGTCAAGTTCACGCCGTCGCGCTCGAAGGCGGCTTTGTTCGCGGCGCGATGCCGGACGACGGCGCTCATATCCGCTTCCATCACGGTCAACACATGCGGCGAAGTATGTTTTGATTCCACCATGTGCGCGGCGATGGCTTTGCGGATGGGCGAATGCGGGACGACGGAGTCCAGCGCGCCGAGGTCCGCTTTCAACGCGGAAGGCGGAAGGGGCGCGGGCTGCGGTTTTTCTTGTTGCGCTTGCGGCTTTCGATTTTCAAGATACGCCAGCACGTCGTTTTTGGTGACGCGCCCGTTCAGCCCCGTGCCTTTGACCTGAGATAAGTCAACGCCATGCTCCGCCGCGATTTTCGCCACGACGGGAGAGAGAAAGCCGAAGCCGGAGGCGGACGGTTGAGGCTGGCTGCTTACTGGCGCGCTGACGACTTCTTTACCGGCTGCTTCTTTGCCAGCCGCTTCTTTACTGATTGCTTCCTCGCCGCTTACTTTCTCTCCCGGTTTGCCAATTACCGCCAGCAGTTCGCCCACTTTGGCGGGCGCGCCTTCCCGCGCGAAAATTTGCAAAACCACGCCCGTCGCGGGCGAGGGAATTTCAGTATCCACTTTATCGGTATTGACTTCAAGCAGCGGCTCCAACTCGTTCACCGGGTCGCCGACCTGCTTGAGCCATTTCATCACGGTGACTTCGTCAACTCCTTCGCCGAGACGGGGAACAAAAACTTTTGTGGGCATAGGATTCTCCAAAGAGGAATGGTGGGTTGTATCAGTTGGTCTGCCGGCTAATATATCCGCCATCCAGGGCGGTCTCTTTACCAATCGCCAATTACCAATTACTTAAACGCCAAATACCGTCCCGGATTGACCTCGTGCATCATCTCATAGACCGCGTCGAAAATCGTCTCCGCATTGGGCTTGGACCAGTAATCGCCGTCGCTGCCGTAGGCGGGACGGTGCGCCGTAGCGGAAAGAGTCCGCGCGGGCGAATCGAGATAGAAGTAGCCGCCCTGTTTTTCAATCACCTCGTTCATCATGTAAGCCGTCGCCCCGCCCGGCACGTCCTCGTCCACGAATAAAATGCGGTTGGTCTTCTTAAGCGATTCCAAAATCTTTCCGTGAATATCAAAAGGCGTCAGCGTTTGAACGTCAATCACTTCGACTTCCACGCCGACCTCGCTTAATTTTTCCGCCGCGTCCAGCGCGACGCGGCAGCACGCGCCGTAGGTGACGAGCGTGACGTCGCTCCCCGCGCGCAGCGTTTCGGGAACGCCGAGCGGCACGGTCATTTCGGCGATATTATCGGGCAGGCGTTCTTTCACGCGGTATCCGTTCAAAACCTCGACGACAATCGCGGGTTCGTCGGCTTTGAGCAGCGTGTTGTAAAAGCCCGCGGCGCGGGTCATATCGCGCGGGACGAGCAAATACATGCCGCGCGTGAGATTCAAAATGCCCGCCATCGGCGAACCGGAATGCCACACGCCTTCCAAACGGTGTCCGCGCGTGCGGACAATCAGCGGCGCTTTTTGTCCGCCGGCTGTGCGCCAGCGCAGAGTCGCCACGTCGTCGCTCATCAGTTGCAGGGCGTAGAGCAAATAATCGAGGTATTGAATCTCCGCAATCGGGCGCAGCCCGCGCATGGCGAGACCGATGGCTTGCCCCAGAATGGTCGCCTCGCGGATGCCCGTATCGCTGACGCGATATTCGCCGTATTTTTCCTGCAAGCCCTTAAAGCCTTGATTGACGTCGCCCAGTTTGCCCACGTCTTCGCCGAAGGCGACGAGACGCGGTTCGCGCGCCAATGCGGAATCGAACAGCGCGTTCATCACCTCAAAGCCGAAGACCGTCGGCGAGCTTTCGGAATACGCCGGCTTGACTTCTTTCACTTGCAGCGCCGTCCCCGAATATAAATGCGAGCCGTAACGTTCCGCGTTGGTTTCATCTTCGCGCCGTTTCCATTCGATTAAAACTTGTTTGGCGGGATGCGGCTCGCCGCGCAGCAACCTTAAGGCTTCGTGGGCGGCGGCGTGAATATCGCGCCGCGTCAGGGAAGGCAAATTCGCCAGCCGTTCCCGAATCTGTCTCAACTCCGCGGCGCGGCTGGAAACGGGGGCGAGCTCTTCGAGCATATCGAGGATTTGATTACGCTCTTCAAGAATCGGCGCGAGGTAGGCTTCCCAAGCCGACTTGCGGAATCCTTCCGCCAGCGCGCAATCTTCCTCTTCCAGTTTTTTCAACTCCGCGTCGGAGGCGAGGTCGTTTTCCAACAGCCATGCGCGCATTTTTTTCAGGCAGTCGAACTCCTCCTCCCATTGCAAACGCTCTTTGGTTTTATAGCGCTCGTGCGAGCCGCTCGTGCTGTGTCCCTGCGGCTGAGTCATCTCAATCACATGCACCAGCGCGGGGATGTGATATTGACGGGCGATTTCCGCCGCCGATTGATAGGTTTCAATCAACGCGGGATAATCCCACGCGCGGACGGTGTAAATATCGTATCCGCGCATACATGCTTCGCCGGGACAGGGTTCGCGTTGAAACCCTTTGAGCAGCGCCCCGATGTTTTCCTTGACCATTTGAAATTGATTGGGGACCGAGATGCCGTAGCCGTCGTCGTACACGGTGACGACGGCGGGCGCTTTCAAGACCCCGATGGCGTTCACGCTTTCCCAGAAGTGACCTTCCGCCGTGGAGGCGTTGCCGATGGAGGTGAAGGTCACCTCGTCGCCGTTTTTGGAAAATTCCGTAAATTGTCGCAGTTCGGGGATCTGGCGATATAAAACCGAAGCGTAAGCCAGCCCGACGGCGCGCGGCATTTGCGAAGCGGTGGGCGAAACGTCGCTCGCGACGTTATACAATTCAGTTTGCGCTTTCCACGAACCGTCGGGGTTCAAATAGCGCGAGCCAAAGTGCGCGTTCATCATGCGCCCGGCGGAAGCGGGGTCGTGATTCAAATCCGCGTGAGCGTACAATTGCGCGAAAAATTGCTGAATGGAATTGACTCCGAGCATGAACATCCACGTCTGGTCGCGGTAGTAGCCGGAGCGCCAATCGCCCTTGCGAAAAGCGCGCGCAATGGCGATGTTCGCCAGCTCTTTGCCGTCGCCAAAGATGCCGAACTTCGCTTTGCCGCTCAATACTTCGCGTCTGCCTATCAAACTTGCCTGACGCGATTGGTAAGCGAGGCGGTAATCCTTAAGAATTTCTTGCGGTTCGAGAGGAAGCGCAGCCGCGCCCTTCTTCTTGGGCATATCTCTCTCCTTTATTTAGAGCAGGTTGGTGGGATTATAACTGATTGGCGCGGTCGAGTCTGCATTTAGAAGAGCATCATCTGCCCGGCGGATTTTTCCACCGGGTCACTTTGGATTTGCTCGTCGAAGGAATCGCGCGTGAGCATTTGCATCTCGGCAATGCGGCGCAGCAAGCGAAATTTGAGCGCGCGGCGGGTTTTCATTTGCGCCTTCAGTGAAGGGTCGCGTTCCTGTTTATAGGCGATCAACGCCGCGCGCCCGCCGGGGAAAACCAGCGCCGTATCTGCATGCGAATTTTCCAATGCGCGGCGCAGCAGCCCCGAAACCAGAGGGCAAAACGAGCGGGCGGGCTTGCCGTTTTCCTCCCAATACAACAGCCTGCCGCTTCTGCGAGGCTGATAGCCCAGCCTGTTTCCAAGCGCTTCCAGCAGGGCGAACACTTCTTCCAGTTCCGCCCGCCGCGCGGCGGCGGAGTCTTCGGCGCGTAGCGTCCAGGTCCCGCCGCGCTTTTCCGCGTAGGAATTGAGAATGGCGTAAATCAGCCCTTTGGAGGGCGCAAGCAAACCGGGAAAGAGCGCGTTCAACTCGTTTTCGATTTCAAGAAACAGCGCGCCGCCGTTTTTTTGCAAATGTTGAACGACGGCGATTTCCGCCTGATCGGCAAGCGAATCGCCCGCGCTCTGGCTCAAGCCCCACAGCCCGCTTTCGGTATGTTCGCCCGAAGAGTAATGCGCGAAGCGCGCGTCGCCTTTCAAAGCGGCGCCAAACTGAGCGTGAATCTTTCGCAGCGTCTCGTCGAATTCGCGGGCGGGGTCTTTCAGCGCGTTGGCTTCCGCCAGAGCGAACACCCCCGCCGCGTGCAGATGCAAATAAGGGGCCGGCTCGCCGCGCGCGGTCAGATAATCGGCAATTTTTTGGCGCAGGCTGACGGTCTGCGGCGCGGGCGGCGCTTGATTCTTCCAGAGGGTTTGCACGGGGTCGTGCGGAGTCCGCAAGGCGACGCTCCGCGGCGAAAAGCCCGCGGCGCTTAAGGCGGCGAAGGCGGAGGTCAGGTAAGCCGGTTCGGGTTCGGGCAGCAGCGCAAAGAAAGGGACGCCTTCGGGCAGCAGTTCTTTCAAATGGGAAAACGCGGCGTAAAGCGCGGCGGCGTTCCAAGCCCAATCGTAACGGCGGCGGCGCAGCGCGGCTTTATAAGGCTCGACGGCTTCCTTGCCCCACAGCCAGCCCGCCCACAAAGCGGAAAGAGTCCAAAAGGCTTGGTTGGGACGCGGAATAGAGCCAACCGCCGCCGCGATGGGAATTTCTTTTTTCAGCTCGCGCGCCAGGTCTTTCAGCCGCCCTTCGTAAATCAAAACTCCGCCGCTTTCGGGAATTTTGTTTTTCCATATCGCGCAAGGGACGGGCGCGCCGGCTTCGCTCCATATTTCAAGCCCGGCTTCCAGCGCCAGCCAGATGTTGTTTTCGCGGAATTGCGCGGGCGCGAGCAGCTGCTTGGGGCGCGGACGTTCCGCCGGATGAGCCCACAAGTCGTTGCCGGCGTCAAAAGCGGTCAGCAGCAGCGCCGTGAGCGCGCGCCTTCTTTCGGGCGAGAGGTTCAAGCTCTCCAACCGATTGGCGACGGCGGTCAGGGCGTAGAGCGGGCGCGGCAGATAATGTCCCGCCGCTTCTTCGGCGTACGCGCGGTCTTCGTCTTTCAAAGAGACGACCCGCTCATAAGCCCGCGCGCGGTGCAGCGCATCGGCGGCGGCAATTTTCGCGGCGCGTTCCGCGTCCTCCTGAGTTGCAAAGCGCTCGCCCGCGTCGCCGCAATGCAGGCATTCGTAAACGCGGGCGTAGGGCGCGGCGGCGTCTTTGCGCCAGAGGAAGGCTTGCGCTTGAATTTGTTTGCCGCATTTTTCGCAAGCCGTGAGGTAGAGCGATTGTAAATGCGCGCCGAGGCGCTCGTCCCCTTTTTTGGATGCAGCCAAATCGGCGAGCGCGGCGGTGAATTCGGAATGCGCCGGCGGGTTGGCGAAAGTCTCCAACAAAAAACGCGCAATCGGGTTGTTCGCCGTCACGAGGACGCGATACCCGTTGCGCGCCATTTCCAGAGGCAGCCGTGGGGAAAAGCCAAAGGGGTCCAGCAGCCAGCTGCCCGGCGGAAAGTTCTCGCGCGCCAGCCACGCCGAGACCACGCCCATTTCAATCGCGGGCAAGAACCTCGCCAAGGGGCCAGAATCGGCCGGGCGAAACCCCGTGAAGTAAGGCAGCGGCTCCATCGCTGGCGATTATACCGTTTTGCGCGAGCTCAGGGTTTAAAACAAACAGGATGAACAGAATGTTCAGGATTTAAAGCAAACAGGATAAACAGAATGTTCAGGGTGCGCCACGCGCAAAAATATCCTGTTCTGTCTATCCTGTCTTTAACAACCGGACGCGAATTAAATCTCTTCTTCGGGCGCGTCCGCTTCGGCGGTTTCCGCGCCCATATCCAGCGGCAGGGCGATTTCGCCGCTAAGCGCCTTCTGGCGAATGATGCTTTCGATTTCCGCCATCAAATCGGGGTTGGAGCGCAAGTAGTCTTTGGCGTCTTCGCGTCCCTGCCCAATGCGCGCGTCGCCGTAGGAGAAGAACGCGCCGCGTTTTTGAATCACCTCGAACTTGGTCGCTAAATCCAGCACGTCGCCCGCTTTGGAAATGCCTTCGTTGAACATGACGTCGAATTCGGCGGTGCGGAAGGGCGG
>DAOUBR010000021.1:0-7849 GCA_034432535.1 Anaerolineales bacterium
AATCGTGGCTGGCCGGGAGTCCGTCCACGAATTCTGACCACGAATTCTCGAATGAACTCCCGTCCAGGCAAACGCTCTTCAGCCTTTGAGGCTATCTATTCAGGCATGTCATTGCGAGGAGTGGCGCCTAAGGGTCAGTAAATTTATAAGTTCCCTCACATCGGCTATACTTGCGGCATGAACGTCGAACCCATCATACACCAATGTGAATGCGAGACTTGTCAAAACGGGCTTGACATGGAAGTCATCAAAAGCCATCAACGGATCAACCTCTTCTTGAGTAGGTTGAATGAACCACAACGGCGTTGGTACGTAGCGACGTTAGCAGAAGAAAGCGATGGTCCCAGTGACCGACAACTGGCGCTCATCACGGGGCCGGATGAAAAGACGATTCGCCGCGGTAAAGCCGAATTGCAGGATCAACTGACCACGGTACCCGTCGGTCGGCAACGTCGGGAGGGAGGCGGACGCTGGCGGGCCAAAAAAAAGACCCGCAGTTAGAGCCGAAGCTCCTGGAATTGGTGGAACCGCATACGGCGGGTGATCCGATGAGCAGCCGCAAGTGGTTGAATTGCCGCCTGGGCGATATTCAAGAACGCCTGAGAAGCCATCGTGTAAGCAAGCCCGTCATCAGCCGTTTACTGAAGGCGCGCAATTATCGTTTGCGGGTCAACAGCAAACAAATCTGCTCGCAGCAGGACCCGCAGCGCAACGAGCAATTTGAGCATATTCAGGAACAACGCCGACAACATCAAGAGGCTGGCGAGCCGTGCATCAGCGCTGATACGAAGAAAAAGGAGCTGGTCGGCAACTTCCGGAACCCGGGACGGATATGGCGTCAGACCGCCGAACGGGTCCACGTGCATGACTTCAAACAGGATGCGCTGGGCGCCGCAGTCCCGTACGGCATTTACGATCTGCAGTTCAATCAGGGCACGGTCTATCTGGGCCGCTCGGCGGACACTCCGGCTTTTGCGGTGGAGAACATCGCGGCTTGGTGCGCCACGGAACGCTTGGATCGTTTTCCAAATTCCAGACGGTTGCTGATCGAGGCGGATGGCGGCGGCAGTAACAGTGCGGTGTCTCGAGCCTGGAAATATCACCTGCAAAACCAGGTTGCCGATCGTTTTGGTTTGATCGTGACAGTTTGTCACTATCCGACCGGCGCCTCCAAATGGAATCCGATCGAACATCGGCTGTTCAGCGAAATCAGTAAGACCTGGGCTGGCTGTCCGTTGCGAACTTTTGCACTGGCTGCTCAATACATTCGAGAAACAAAAACGCAAACAGGATTGATGGTTTCGGCTCACCATGTCCGCAAGAAATTCGTGACCGGTGAAAAAATCTCGGACGAACAGATGGCAACCTTGAATATCACGTATCACAATGTCTGCCCGCAATGGAATTACACCATTTATCCTCGTGGGTACCTCCACTGAGGGAAGTTATATTTTTACGAACCCAAAGTTCACAAAAGAAGCAAAGAAAGCCAAAGGTCCCGGGTAAAATATGCAGTTAGCGCCAAAACAAAGACAATAAGCAAAAGCCACCAGAAATCGCATAAAAATCGGATCGCGCCTTCCCACCACGCTGCTTGCATAGTTTTATTTTCTCCTTTCAAAGAAGGGGTAAGTTCTTTTAATCCGGGGGGTGATGTTTAATCACCGCCCGAGCGTTCCATGATCCAAAAGATATTGCCACGGCGACATCAAAAGCCACCAAGCAAAACAGGCTCACTGGCTCAACAAAGACAAAAACTCCAAAAGAATCTCTTACAATTCCTCTAATAATTATATACGCCCAAGTCAAAATGCTGGTCAATAAAGACGCGCCCACGCCCGCTCCCTGCACGCCACGCAAGTACTCAAAGCGACCGGCACGTTGATTGGCTTGATATTGCGCCTCCGCCGCGGCGCGTGAAAAGAAAAAGTATACGCTTAATTGTACCAGCCAGGAGAGGAAATCGCCAGTTTGCTCGCCTTGGTTAATTAAAAGAAACAACAGGTTGACAGAAATTGAAACCGCGGCGCCTATCAACCCATAGCGAAATCCCAAATTGCTTGGCTTTCCGCCAATTGGTTCGCTCCAATCGCTCATACGCCTCCTTTCTGAGCGTAATGGTTTTTCCATACTTCGGGCATTTCTCTTACCGGAGGCGCTTCTCGCAATTTGGATGCCAGAGATTCCGGATACCCTCTGCGCAACAAACGATAGGCAGTTTCCTTATATGGATATTCAACACGAATAAAAGTGATTTGATTCGCGCCTGTATCTAATAAGGCATAAGACGCCCGGCGATCGCCATCGCGCGGCTGCCCCACAGAACCCGGATTAATCAACGCCCAATGTTCATCCAAAGGATAAGATCTAAAGGGCTTGAAGAAAACTGATTCTATCTTAAGTCCACGCTCGCTTTTTTTCCCATAAATCAAAGCAGGGACATGAGTATGCCCGCAAAAAAGCGTTTGCGGCGCGGTCGAATCTTGTTTTAGTTCATCCAAAGCGCGGAACTCATCAGGCAAATGAATTTCATGATGCCAAGGGAAAACATATTTTCCAAGATGATCATATAAACTGGCATGTACGCGGATATACTCCCTGCCATCCAGGAAGACGCGGCGGGGAGCAATTCGCTGACGCGAAAATTGACTGCGCCAAAATTCAGTAGATTCAGGGTGCGCATCCAATTCCCGGCGATTGAGTTCCAGCGCAAAGATAGGCGTTTTGTTTACCATCCGCCAATCCTCGAGAGAGAGAAAACGCCCGCGAACGAAGATTGGGCCAGCTTTACTTTGCACGTCAACGCCGTGCGGATTTAAATCGGCATCCTGCGGCAAGATTAAATCCGCAAGCATGGCGTCGTGATTGCCCATCACCCAATCATCCGAGTTCACATGGTTCTTTACAAACATCAACGGCTCGACAGGGTCGCTGTAATATCCGACCATATCGCCCAAACACCAAAAACTTTCTGCGCCGCGTTTAAAAGCGTCTTCCAAAACTGCTTCAAGCGCAGGGAGGTTGGAGTGAATATCGGAAAGAACCGCAATACGCATGAGTCACCTCAATCGCCAAAAAGGTTTCTTTTGAGATTCTTGTTTTAAAATTTCATATGTTCTACGATATGTATTTAAGCGTTTTTCTTCCTCAGAAGTCAACGCGCCGGCGCGTTCCGCACGCGCCAAAAGTTTTTCCAAACCTGGCAAATCATTCTTATTTGCCGCATCTCTAAATTCTTCGGCGGAAGGGAACTTAGGCTCAGCATTTAATTTTTCAATTGCAATAGCAGCGCGCCGTAACCATTCTTCCACATCAGCAAGCGCAGCAAGGCTCGCTTCATAAAGAAGGCTTGTTTTTTTTGAAAGTATATTTTCGGGGTCTTCGGGCGGTTTCCGAAGAATTTCTTGAGCGGCTTGCGCCTTCCGTTGAAAAATTTCCCAGTCCCTTATTTGAAAAGCAATTTTCTTGTCAGGAGAAACGGCGTATTGATTAACGGCTTGCATTGCATGCTCGGCGTCGTTCATAGATTGTTTCCAAAGGTTACTCCATCTTAGCCAATTTTCATATTGGGTTTCTCGTTCCCGCGCAGCAAATTCAATCTCCGCACGACCAGCCAACGATTTGCCGCCATAAATATTAATTACACGAAAAAGATAAAAATCCACCTGCGCAAGAATCTGTTCGTAATCTGCATGGGTCACTGCTTGCCAATCAGAAGGGCGTGAAGTCAAACGCCGGGCGATATCCACGACTTTTTTATAATCCTCGTCCACGTCAAAGGCTTTTCTCATTTCATCTGCGCGGTTCTTTAGGAAATCGTACGCCTCTTGCCATTCGCGCATTTTTTTATCAAATTCGCGAATATCGGGGATGGAGGCAAAATTTGGGATTCCCTGAGATGCCATAGCATCACGCTTCATCCGCAAAGCGTCAAAAGAGCCGCGTCTCAGGGCGTCATTCCACAATTCCGGGTCGCGCGCTTCCCTCAACACACGATTCGCTTCTTCCATCTTGTGATTTAGCAAAAGCAATTCCACGCGGCGACGCTCTAAGCGTTCTTCCAGCTCGTTCCAACGGCTAGAAAAAAGCGGCGCGACTTTTTCAAACATTTCCAAACGCGAGGTGATTTCTCTCGTGAGGCGAATGGAGGCCTCCATTGGCTGCTGCGCAGGAGAGAAGGCTGTTGAATGCTGAAAAACAGATTCCGCCGCGTTCTTGAAATCGTTAGGGTTAAGGCGCTTCATTTCTCCCGCAGAACGGCGGCGCAACTCGGGAATTCCGACAATCTCTTCCAGATCGCGCAAATCCAACAGCGCAACAAACGCGTTAATTTTTCCGTCAACGGAGCCTGCGGACAGAGCCTCTCTCCCCTGCCGTAGCAAATCTTCTTGCGCCTGCCGAAAGATTTGTTCGCGCCTTTGAGAAAGGAGGGAATAAAACGGACGATACTTTTCGTCTTTGAGCGCATCACGAATAAACAAAAGCGCGTCGCGCGGTCTTTCAGGAACAGTGGCTTGTAAAATATTTCCCGCTATTTGGGCATGATAGCGAGATTCCTCCAAGTGTTTCGCCGTTTCTTCATCATCGGAATAAATTTTATATAAGCTCTCCCAAATTTCCAGTAAGCCTTCCCAATCCTGCGTTTTTTCCTTACTCTGCGCCAACGACTTGGTCCATTCTACTTCCACCCAGCGAAGCGCAGCGCGCTTATCGGCAGAATCCACCAAATTGGCGTCGCGCAAAATACGCGCCAGACGAGCCAAACGCTCCAACTCGTCAGGCTGAATTTTTTTACGCTTATCGCCCTTAAAAGCTTTTTCGATTGGCGTCCAACAGCGATCCATTAATTCGCGGCTTAGATCCAAGGCGGCTTGCCGCGCATCAGCAGTGCGCAGCGTGATAACAAAGTCTGGCAGTTCAGGATCAGGCTTCTCGCCCATATTACCTACAAAGCGGAATAGGCGAAGCGCCAACAAGCGCTCTTCTTCCCTTCCATTGCGGAATGCCAATGCGCGATCAAAAACTGGCTGCAGTATAGCCGTATTAGATATCGCCGTTTTAATAATTTCCAGATCGGACTTTAATCTTTCCTCCAATTGCTGCTTACGCTCTGGGTCTTTTTCAGTAAGAATTATCTGCGAGAAAATGGCATTGGCTTTTTTGATTTCCAAGTTGTCCAACAAAGATCGAGCGTCTTCAATCCGCACCTCGCGTTCAGCTTCAGCGTATAAACTTTCTACCTGCGTTGCCAGATTGCCAGCGCTCTTGCTTTCTCGCAAGTTCCTTGTCAGATCAAAAACGCGTCGCCAATCGCCTGCCATACGGGCTGCCCGCGCTTCTCGCAGCTGGTCTTCTGTATCGCGGTATTGATCCATATCGGAAATGAAAGCGCGCAGCTCCGGCAAAGAAGCGAAACGCTCGTCTTTACGAATTTCTTCTAACTTCTTTAAAGCTGCGCCAACCAGGTTAGGGTCCTCTACTTGCTTACGGATGACCGCAGATTGCGCTTCGAATTCCAATAGGATCCCGCCCAGCGCATCAAAGGATTGGAGCGTTTCAGGGATTTCAGAGCCGGAGGGCCAGCCGTCTAGTAAGTGCATTGCGTTTTCAATAAGCAAGCGGACTTTTTCAGAGTCTTTACCTCCCAGCAAGACACGCGCCTGGGTAAAGATGTCTTCCATTTTGCGAGAAACAAACGCCTCCGCCTTGCTGCGAGCTTGCGCTATTTTCACATCTATGCCATGCAAGTAAGGAAACACGCCATGCGCCACCAGCGCGGTAGCATATGCTTTAACGGGGTCGTTCTTTTCTTCTTCATCTGCCTGCGCAAGCAGCGTCTCTGCGCTTTTCTGCTTTTCCAACAGGCTATTAATTTCCTCTTTCTTTTTCTCAAGCAAACGACGATGGTGATCGTGAAAAGGCTTGGCAAGGGCAGCTTCCAGGCGCACGTACGCGCCGGCTGGATGGGCGGGAAGTAACCCATTAATCACATCCATCTCGTACTGCGCGGTGTCGGCGGATTGCGACTCTAACAGCTTGTCCGCCTCCTGAAGCATATCAAAGGAAGGCCTGTCTTCGTTAATGGTAACGTCATATATATAGACTTCGCCTTGCGCCAAGCGGTTAGCAATCCTATCTCTGGCCTCCTTGCGAGCAGCAAGGTCGCCAAAGCGCATCATGGTCGTTTCGTCTCCCTGAGCAACACGAATATTATCGTAATTTTCCCTCGCTTTATGCAGTAAAGTCTGCAGGTCTCTGGGCAGTCTACCTTCAGCATCCAACGCTTCGGCTTCATAGACTGCCAAGCCCAGTCGCTTAATATTTTTTAAGTCATTCAAACCGCCGCGTAACTCCGTCGCTTTTTGCGGGGGAATCTTTCCTGATTCAACGCCGCCTTCAATTTTTCGGATCATGGCTTTGGCGTGCGCATTATCAGGATTAAACTCTAATACCGCTTCGTAATGCCGACGAGCCTGTTCATTGTCGCCTTTTTGAAAGAATTCATCGCCTTTTTGAATTGCCAAAGAAACAGCATGATCCCGCTTTTGGCGAGCTTCTTCCCAAATTTGCTCCGCCGCCTCTTTGGCTGATCCGCTGGCGCGCTCAGCGATGACAGAAGCCAAAGCAACGGCTTGTCTCATACGGCCCGCATTAATATATTCGCGAATTTCTTTTAATGACTTTTGAATCTGACGTTCTTCCGGCGTGAAACTTATATTTTCATTTTCTAGCTTTGACTCTTCAACCTCTTCGCGAAATTCTTTCTGAGCAATCGCAGGCTTTACTTCTTCGAGGTTGGTAATCGGGGGGCGAGAGTCAGGTGGCCGAAGAACCGAAGAAGGTTTCTTTTCCTCTGCTTCAGCGGTAGGCAATGGAGCGGGAATTTCTATTCCTGACTTTTCGCCAAGAATCGCATCCACGCCAAACTCCCCCAAGTCAATTGGAATCTTTCCCTTCATCCCTCCATTTACCCAAGCCAAAAGAGCGTTTGCCTTTTGACGATAAGAATCTGCGCCGCTATAATCCAGTTCCCCTTCGCGTTCCTGGGCGGCAGCTTCGATTTTATTTAAAATTTTATCGTAATCAACATTTTCCATTTTCACATCTCCTCAAATCAAATTGAGGAACATCCTTACTCTGTTCTTACTAGCGCAACCGCGTCTATGCCTAAAAATCCGCCAGGATTAAGCGCCGGATCTACAATCAACTGAACTTTTACTGCCGCCGGGTCGCTTAGAGTCCATATATCGCCAAACCACCATACGTCTGAATGGTCTTTTTGGTTAATAACAGGAAAAGTTTGTTTTGAAAGGGGCTTTTCATTCGCTAATAGCGAAAATTCGCCTTGGGCAGTTGCGCCATTGGATGGTATCCAAGCCAATAACTGATATTTGCCTGGAAGTAGTTCTCCGGGCATGTTCCACTGCACGGTCACACTCTTAGAAACTCTTTTGATCTCATCCAAAGGCAATGAGAGAAAAGAACCGCCCCAAGACATTGGGAACTGCGTGTTTACCTTCTGAAGTATAATCGGTTTCTTAGACTTAGTATCCAGCACTACGGTAGACGTATCATCCGCAATCGCGGCAAGGACTCTTTCAGCGGGTAAAGACTGATACATCGCCTTCTGCTGTTCAGTCAATTTTAAAATCGCCAGTTTGCTCAACGCAAAAGAAGCCTGATTAGGCAAAGCAGGCACTTCAACGCTTACGCCTAACTTTCTGCCGGCTTCCACTTGATAGACGCCTAACAAAAGCCATTCATCGGCAGTTTGACTCTTGTTGCGCTTGAATTGTACTACGGGAGAGCCTCGCAACGGCGCAATCGGCTGGTTATCCTCAAAAATCTG
>DAOUBR010000022.1:0-49615 GCA_034432535.1 Anaerolineales bacterium
ACGGGCTGGAAGTTTTGCAATCGTTGGAACGTCAGCGCTACGACTTGATTTTGATGGACGTGCAAATGCCGGAAATGGACGGGTTGGAAGCCGCCCGCGCCATCCGCGCTAAATCCGATTCGCAGCCGTATATCATCGCCATGACTGCCAACGCCATGCAGGGCGACCGCGAGATATGCCTGGCGGCGGGCATGAACGATTACGTCAGCAAACCAATTCAATTGAAGGAACTGCAGAGCGCGTTGATACTCGCGGCGGAAAAATTGAAACGCTGAAGCCGCCCGCCGTTTCAAAAAGCGACCGCATCTTGCGCGCTTTTGCGTAAAGAAATTCAAAAGAGAACCGACGAACGCTCTTTCTAACCCTTTTCCTGTTGTGAATTTTCCTTCACAAAGACCATCAAAACAATATGCAGGCGAAGCATATTAAGTTAAACTAGGTATCTGTCGTTAAAAGCCGTTTATAAAAGGAGATTTTTATGGACAATAAGGTTTTGCAATTTATCGTTTCGCTGTTTATTCCCCCGCTTGCAGTTTACATGAAGTATCAAAAAATTGACGGCGTTTTCTGGCTCAACGTGGTCTTGACCATTCTTGGCGGAATTCCCGGCATATTGCACGCCTGGTATTTGATTTTCGCCAAGTAGAAAGACCTTCTTTTTCTACCTTGCCTCGCCGTCAAAAGCGGGGCTTTTTTTATGCGCGCCGCCGCAACAATGCGGACTTCGGTTCAGTTATAATGAGGGGGCTTGCCCAAAGCGCGCCGTTTATCAAAACGCGCAGGGTAAACGGATATGGCGAGTTGTTCATGCTTGCGCAAATGCTGAAATAAACTCATGCGTTTCTCCGCGCCGATTTTTCTCGTTTTGCTGCTTCTCCTTCCCCTGACCTTTTACCTGAGCTGGGGGAGCGGCGGGACTCGCGTCCGGCGCGCGCTTTCCCTGTTTTTGCGTTCCGTCATCCTCCTTTGCCTGATATTCGCTCTCGCCGGGTTGGAATTGGTTCGCGGCGGAGATTCGCTCGCCGTCGTCTTCCTGCTTGACGTTTCCGATTCCATGCCGGACGACGCGATTCTCGCCGGGCAGGCGTATATCCGCGAAGCGCTGCAAGCGATGGGCGCGGACGACCAAGCTGCCCTCGTCGTCTTCGGCGCGGACGCGCTGGTGGAACGTCCCATGTCGGGCGGCAAAGACCTGCCCGCGCTCAGCTCCGCGCCCGTTTCCAATCAAACTGATTTGGCGGAAGCGATTCAACTGGGGCTGGCGCTGTTCCCCGCCGGTTACGCCCGGCGGATGGTGATTCTTTCGGACGGGGCGGAAACCACAGGCGACGCGCTTGCCGCCGCCCGATACGCCGCCGCTTCGGGGGCGCAAATCGTCGTCGTCCCCTTCGTCAGCGAAGTCTCCGCAGAAGCGCTCATCTCCAAAGTGGAAGCGCCCGCCCATCTTCGCAGCGGCGAGAACTTCACCCTCGATATTTCCGTTCAAGCCACCCAACCCATGCGGGCGGTCTTGCGCGTCCTGGCGGGCGACCGCGTCGTTTATCAGGCGACTCACGAACTCCGCAAAGGGCTGCAAACGTTTAGCCTGCCGCTTACCGCGCAAGAGACGGGCTTCGTCAGCTATCAGGCTCAAATTATCCCCGAAGGCTGGCGCGACGCTTATTATCAAAACAATCGCTTGCACGCCTTTTCGCAAGTGGAAGGTCCCCCGCGCGCGCTGCTTATTGCCCCGCCCGCCGGAGAAACTTTGCCCGACGGAGAAACCCGCCCCGACGAAGCCGCCCTGCTCGTTCAGGCTTTATCCGCGGCGGATTACGAAATAGACCTCCGCGCGCCCGCGCTCCTCCCTTCCGATTTAACTTCCCTTGCCCAATACGCCGTCGTCGTTCTCGCCGACGTTCCCGCGCGCGACTTGACGCAAAGCCAAATGGAAGCCTTGCGTTCTTACGTCCGCGATTTGGGCGGGGGGCTTGTGGCGATTGGGGGACCGACCAGCTACGGCGTCGGCGGATATTACAACACGCCGTTGGAAGACGCGCTGCCCGTGAACATGCAGATCAAAGACCAGCTGCGCCGCCCGCAATTGACGATGGTCTTCATCATTGACCATTCCGGCAGCATGGGCGAAACCAGCGGCGGCGCGACGAAACTGGAACTTGCCAAAGAAGCCGCCGCCCGTTCGGTGGAGTTGCTCTTCCCCGCCGACCGCGTGGGCGTGATTGCCTTCGACGATACCGCCAGCTGGGTCGTCCCCATTACCCCGCTGCAAGATTCTCAATCGGTCGTCAATAAAATCGCCGGAATTCAAGTCGGCGGCGGAACGGATATTTACGCCGGCTTGCTCGCCATGTCCAAAGTTCTGCCGCAGGACCCCGCCAAAGTCAAGCATGTGATTCTGCTCACCGACGGCGGCGCCGACCCCGCCGGAATTCCTGAACTGGTTAAAAAACTTTACGAAGAAAACGGCGTCACTCTTTCTACGGTCGGCGTCGGCAACGACGCCGCGCCCTTCCTTAAAGACCTCGCCGAGCTGGGCGGCGGACGTTATCACTTCACCAACGATCCCGTCAGCATTCCCAGCATCTTCACCGAAGAGACCACGCTGGCGAGCCGTTCTTATATCGTTGAAGAAACCTTTTATCCCGCGCTGGTCAATTCATCCCCGATTCTCGCCAACATCTACGGGCTGCCGCCGCTGCGCGGTTATGTCGCCACCAGCGCCAAAGATTTCGCGCGGGTGATTCTTCAATCGCCCAAAGGCGACCCGATTCTTGCGACTTGGCAATACGGCTTGGGCAGGGCGGCGGCTTTCACGTCCGACGCGAGCGGGCGTTGGGCGGCGGATTGGGCGCGCTCTGAAATCTTTCCCACCTTTTGGGCGCAAGCGCTGGGGTTCGCGCTGAACGATTCGCCGGGCGGCGCGCTGCAAACGACGGTGGAAACGCGCGGCGAGATCGCCAGGATGCTCCTCGACGCGCGCGAGCTGGGCGGCGCTTTTCTTAACGGCTATCAAATCGAAGCCAACGTCGTCCCGCCGCGGGGCGAAACGCAAACGATTGTCTTCACGCAAACCGCGCCCGGTAGATACGAATCCGAATTTAAGCCCCAAGAGCAGGGCGTGTATCTCTTTCGCTTTTCGGGGAAAAAAGACGGGGCGGAGGATTCCGCTCCCATCGCCGGGACGACGGGCTGGGTTTTATCTTACTCGCCCGAATACGCGCGCCTTCAACCCGACCCGGATTTGTTGCTGCGGCTGGCGGAACTTGCCGACGGGCAGGTGGCTTCCCCCGTTCCGGCGGACGCCTTCAAGCATGATTTACCGTCTTCCGCCCGCGCGGCGCAACCGTTCGCGCCGGTTTTGCTGCTTCTTGCGGCTTTGCTCTTCCCGTTGGACGTCGCCGCTCGACGGGTGATTGTGACTCGTTCCGATTGGGAGCGCGCGGTCGAGCTGTTGACGCGCGCGCTGCCTCGCCGCAAAGCGGAAGCTTCCGCCCTGCCCGCGGATTCGCGTTTAACGGCGTTGAAGCAAGCCAAAAATCGCGCTCGTTCGCAAGAGCCGCCCCGCGCCGAGACTCTCGACCTTCCCGCCGCCGCGGAATGGACGGAAGAAAAAGGCGGGCGCGCCCAAACGACTCCGCCCGCCGAAGAAAAAACTTCCACCGCGTCCGCCTTGCTGGCGCGGAAAAATGAAAGGAAGAAAAAGTGACTGCGCCGCTATTTCACCGAAAAAGCGTGACGCGCCGCCAACAGCCCGTTGAAATAAATCTCCACGCCGTATTCGCCCGGCTGCCATCCTTGCGACGGCGGCTGAACGCAAAAGCTCACGTCGTATGACCCTTCTTCGTCAATTTTGATTTCAGAAGAGCCTATCCATCCGCCCGGCGCAACGCCCTCGGCGCTTTTGGCGTACCATTTCGAGACGAGGATGTTCCCGCGCTCGGCGTTTAACACCTCCCCGAAGACGTACACCGAGCTCAACCGCCCAAATGGACGCGTCGGCTGTTCGGCGAAATATTTTTCAACGCCTAATTTGCCGCGCTCGGCGCAGGTGGGAATGATAGAGTACGTTTCCTGAATTTGTAACATGGCTTCTTCTCCTGTGGATCGCCTCTACTTTATTACAGAACCATCCTGCGGAGAATTGAATTTCCATGATAAAAAACCCGCGCGCGCCCTTTCAGATTAGCGTTAGATTAGAAATTGAAACGGCGCTTGACTTTGCGTAATTTTTTATTGTATAGTAATCATCGGCGATAAACTCAAGGCGCGTCCGACGGGTCGTGCCTTTTGTTTGTCTATATTCCTTTACCCTTTTTGTCGCAAGGAGTGACAATGATACGAGTCAGCGGTCTGACGAAAGACTATGGCGCGCGTCGCGCCATTCACAACTTAAGTTTCGACGCGCAGCAAGGCGAAATTGTCGGCTTTCTTGGTCCCAACGGGGCGGGCAAAACGACCACCCTGCGCATCCTCGCGGGGTACATGCCGCCGACCGACGGCGAAGCGATTGTAGCCGGCTACGACGTGGTGGAAGAATCGCTTGAAGTTCGTAAGCGCGTCGGCTATTTGCCTGAGACCGTCCCGTTATATAACGATATGACGGTGGCGGACTATTTAACCTTCATGGGCGAGTTGCGCCGCATCCCCGGCGTGAGAAACCGCGTGAACGAAACGCTGGAAATGGTGAGGCTGCTGGACCGCGCCAACGGCTACATTGGCAACCTCTCGAAAGGAATGCGCCAGCGCGTAGGCCTCGCTCAGGCGCTGCTGCACCGCCCCGAAACGTTGATTCTCGACGAGCCGACCATCGGTCTCGACCCCGGTCAGGTGGTGGACGTCCGCGAGCTGATTAAAGAAATCGGCAAAGAGCGCACGGTGCTGCTTTCCACCCATCTGCTCAACGAGGCGCAAAACCTGTGCGACCGCGTGCTGATTATCAACAAAGGCAAGATAGTCGCCGAAGACACCACCGAAAACTTGCAGGCGGCGCTGCTCGGCGGCGAGCGCGTGGTCTTGCGCGTGCGCGGCGAAGCGGACGAACTGGCGGAGACCGTCAAGAAGGTTCAAGGCGTGAGGCGCGTTCGCGCGTTGGAAGACGGCGCGGTGGAATTTGAATTTCCCTCCGACGAGGAAATCCGCCCCGAAGTGGCGAAGCAGGTCGTCAAAGCCGGCTACGATTTGCTGGAAATGCGCCTCGTCGGGCTGAGCCTGGAAGAAATCTTCCTCGAACTTACCGGCGCCGACAAGAAAAAATAACCGCTGCGCTTTCACCGAAGTCTGTAAAGAGGCGTCTTATGAAAACTATTTGGACAATCGCAAAACGCGAATACGAAAACTATTTCAACAGCCCCCTGGCTTACGCCATTGCAGTGGGCGTGTTGCTGATGTTGGGCGTTTACTTCGCCTTGATTTTATACGTCACTTCCCAGCAAGCCGTCATGGGCGGCAGCCCGCCAGAGCCGACGCTGACCAACTGGCTGTTCGTCTTCCTGATGATTTTCCTCAGCCCAGCGCTGACCATGCGGCTGATTTCCGACGAAGCGCGCATGGGCACGCTGGAATTGCTGCTGACCGCCCCCGTGCGCGACTTTGAACTGGTGGCGGGCAAGTGGCTTGGCGCGCTGCTCTTCGTCCTTTCGCTGGCGCTGGTCACGCTTATTTACCCGCTGATTCTCAACAACTACGTCTCGCCGTACATTGATTGGGGCGTGGTGGCGGCTTCTTATCTCGGCGTGATATTGACCTGCGCCGCGCTGCTGGCTTTGGGCGCGGGCATTTCCGCGATGTTCTCCAATCAATTCGCCGCGTTTTTCGTCACGCTGGGGTTATTCTTCTTCCTGTGGTTTATGGTCGGGTTGCCCGCCGGATACCTGCCCGCGGGCGGAGACGTGTTCCGCTACCTGAGCTTCGCGGAGCATTTTTCCGATACCATGAACAACGGAATCGTCAACCTGGCGGACGTCGTTTACTACCTCAGCCTGACGGCGCTCGGCTTGTTCGCCGGAACCGCCGCGGTTGAAATTCGGAGATGGCAATAATGGCTGGCAAAAACAAAAAAACTTCCGCGCGTTATGCCTTTATCGCCTTGCTGGTCGCCTTGTTCGCCTGCGTAATCGCGGCGCTGCTGGCGGCGGGTCGGGGCATGATTGCGATGAATATCTTCTCGCTCGACGACGCGAAACTTAACGCTCTCAATATCGCGCTCAGCGTCAGCGCCGCGCTGGTCGTCATTGGCGTAGGAACCTACGCTATTATGTCACCTGATTCCATCAGCGGTTTGTTCACCGCGCGGCGGGTGCGTTACGGCGCGAACCTGCTCATTACCCTGATTGCCTTTCTCGGTATTGTCTTTGCGGTGAACTTCATCGCCTACCAAAACCCCGACTTGCTCGGCTCGCCGTGGGACTGGACCGAAGACCAATCGAACACTCTTGCGCCGGAAACGCTGCAAACGCTGGCTTTGCTCTCGAAGCCGGTGAAAGCCACCGCGTTTTACACCCAAAACCTCTCTTCCCAAAGCGCGGAAGACTTATTAAAGAAGTTCAAAGCGGTCGGCAAAGGCAATTTCGATTATGAGTTCGTGGACCCAACCCGCGACCCGCTGCGCGCCCACGAAGCGGGAATCACCGGCGACGGCAAGATTTTGCTGACGATGGGCGAGGCGAAAGAAGTCGCCGCTTACGCCAGCGAGCAAGAGCTCGTCAAAGCGCTCATCCGCCTTATCAGCCCCGAAAAACGGGTTATCTACTTCCTGCAAGGACACGGCGAAGGCGGCTTTGAAATGGGCGGGGAACTTTCCTACTCCACCGCCAAAGACACGCTCGAATCGAAAAACTACGTCGTCGAAACCCTCAACCTGCTGACGACCAAAGACATTCCCGAAGACGCTTCTCTGATTGTCGTCGCCGGACCTAAGAAGCCTGTTTCGCAGGACGAAGTGAACCGCCTGAAAGCCTATGTGGACGGCGGCGGCTCGCTGCTGGTGATGGAAGACCCCACCCCGCTGACCGAATTCGGCAAGCAGACCGACCCGCTGAACGAATACCTGAAGAAGGATTGGGGCGTGACGCTCAACAACGACGTGGTGATTGATTACGTCAACACCCAAAACCCGCTGGTGGCGGTTTCTTCTAACGTCGGCGTTCATCCCATCACGCAAAACCTGACCGTTGATTACATTGTCATCCTGCCGCAGGCGCGCAGCCTGACCATCCTCGGCGAGCGCGAAAACGTCAAACAAACCGCGCTGCTGCTCACCAGCGAACAATCCTGGGGCGAGACCGAACTCTCCTCCAACGCCCCGGCGCAGTTCAACGAAGGCAAGGACGCGCAAGGTCCCCTTACGCTCGCCGTCGCAGCGGAAAACACCGTCACCAAAGGGCGCGTGGTGGTCTTCGGCAATTCTATCTTCGCCGCTGACAACGGCGGATTTGAAGCCTACGGCAACGGCAACATCTTCATCAACTCCGTGGACTGGGCAGCCGAACAGGAGAACCTGATTAACCTGACCGTGCGCGAGCGGAAGTTCCGCGTATTCACCCCGCCCGACAATATCTGGATGATTATCCTCATCGTCTTGACCGTTTTTGGTCTGCCGGGCTTGGTGGCGCTGACGGGCTTCTTCTCCTGGCTTGCCCGCCGCAGCAAAGGTTAAAACCTATGGCGACGAAAAAAACAAGATCCAACCCCTCCGTAAAGCCTTCTCCTGAAAAGACCGCCGCGAAGAAGCCGGCGGCAAAAAAACCGGCGTTAAAGAAGCCGGTTCTTAAACCGATTTCGCAGGCTTCGGAAAAGAAGCCGCTTATCAGCCTTGGCGCGCTGATCACCCTCGTCGTTTTTGCGGCGTTAACGCTGCTGGCGGTGTACCTTTCCCGCCAAAAACAGGCGGCGGAAACCAAAGCCACGCCCGTTTTCCAAGAGCCGCAATATCTCTTCGATAAGTCGCTGACCGTCTCCGCCATCGAGGTCAAGCCCGCGGCGGGCGAAACGGTCAAACTGAAGCGCGGCGATAACGGCTGGACCTTTGAACTGCCCCAAGCGGGCGAAGCCGCCGACCAAGGCGCGGTGGAAGCCGCCGCTTCGCAAATCCTCGCGCTGCGGCTGGTGGACGCCGGACCCTTCGACCTGAAACTCGCCGACGTCGGCTTGCAAGCGCCGGAGTACGTGATTAGCGTGACTTTTAGCGACGGCAAGACCCGCGTCCTCGAAATCGGCGACCCGACCCCTATCAATACAGGGTATTACGTCCGCCTTGACCAGGGACCCATTCAGGTGATTGGCTTAAGCGGCGTAGACGCGCTGACCTCGCTGGCGACCAACCCGCCCTACCCGCCGACTCCCACCCCGGCGGAAACGGAAACCCCGGCCGTCACGCCCACCCCTTAGCGCGCTTTCCCGCTTCTGTTTCCTTTCCTGCGGGCGGGCTTTTTCTGCCCGCAGGATTTTTTTTCTAATTTTTGTAATACAAAAGCCTGACAAATCATCATAATAAAGCGCAAGCCTATTGCTTTTCGCCTTAAAAAAGTGTATTCTGTTCTTGTAACTTTGCAGGCAAATCCCTCGTTTTTGGATGTGTGAATGGATGTAGATAAGATTTTATTATCCTCTGACGACGAAGAGGAATTTTCCGCCATTGCGCGGCTGATTGAGTTGGGGCGGCAGAAATCCTACGTCACGCTCGACGACATTTTGCATTTCTTCCCCGAAGCGGAACAAGACGTGGAGCAGCTGGAAGAAGCCTTCTCCGCCTTGCTCAGCGCGGGCGTGCCGTTCATGGAAGATACGTCCATGCCGGAGCCTTCGGAAGACGAGCTGCTCGCGGTGGAAGAGAGCGTCGAGCCGGAGCCGGAGCTGGACCTCGCCCTCGACGATTACCTCGCCAATATTGACACCGACGACACCATCGGCTTGTACCTGAAAGAGGTCAGCCGCGTGCCGCTTTTAACGGCGGAAGAGGAAGTGCAGCTCGCCAAACGCATCGAAGCCGGGCGCGCCGCGCGCGAAGAGCTGGCGCACGGCAACATTTCTGCCAAACGGCGGCTGGAACTGCGCCAGGCCATCGAAGACGGCTGGGCGGCGCGCGAACATCTCATCACCGCCAACTCGCGCCTCGTCATTTCCGTCGCCAAGAAATACATGGGACGCGGCGTCCCCTTCCTCGATTTGATTCAGGAAGGCAACATCGGCCTCATCCGCGCGACCAAGAAATTCGATTATCGGCGCGGACACAAATTCTCCACCTACGCTACCTGGTGGATTCGTCAAGCCGTCACCCGCGCCATCGCCGACCAAGGACGCACCATCCGCGTCCCCGTCCACATGGGCGACCAAATCAACAAACTGCTGCGCGTGCAGCACCAGCTCACCCAGCGGCTAGGACGCGACCCCAGCGTGGATGAAATCGCCTACGCTCTCGACGTCCCGCCCAAAAAAGTGGAAAACATGATTCAAGTGGCGCGCCGTCCGCTCTCCTTGGAGACCCCGACGGACGACGAAGAAGATTCCGTGCTGGGCGATTTTATCGAAGACGACGAAGCGCCCCCGCCCGACGAGACCGCGACCTATAACCTGCTGCGCGAGCATCTCGGCGAAGTGTTAAACACGCTGCCCCCGCGCGAAGTCCGCATCCTGCAATTGCGCTACGGCTTGCTCGACGGGCAGGCGTACACGCTGGAAGAGGTAGGGCGCAAGATGGGAGTCACCCGCGAGCGCGTGCGGCAAATTGAAGCGCAAGCCCTCAGCCGCCTGCGCCACCCCTCCATCCGCAGAAAACTGCGCGATTATTTGGGAGAATAAAAAAATGAAACGCCTTCGCAAGAGGGCGTTTCATTTTTTAACAGGATGAACAGGGCGGGCAGGATGGCGTTACGAACAAGATAGACAGGATTTGTTTTAGAGCGCGCTTTCGCGACGCGAAACGGCGGATGATATAATTTTGTCTCTATGAAATTTCTTCCCCGCTTGCAAGATATGTTCTACGCCGCGCTTTTCGCCGCCGCGTTGCTGCTCGGCGGGCGCATGTTGAATCTCGACGGCGACTTGCCGCGCCACTTGCGGATGGGCGAGATTATCCTCGCAAGCAAGAAAGTTCCTCAGGTCGAACTTTTTGTTTATCCGTATCTCAATCGCCCTTATGTTCAGCACGAATGGCTGATGAGCGTCGTCTTTTACTCGGCGCAGCGGCTCGCCGGGCTGGCGGGCGTGACGGCGCTTGCCGCGTTTCTGCTCGCTTCCGCGTTCACGCTGCTCTACGCCGACCTTTCGGCGCGGCTGGAAGCGCGCCTGCCGGTCTTGATTCTCGTCGCCTGGGGCGCGCTGGCTTCTTCGCTCAATTGGGCGGCGCGCCCGCATCTGGTTTCCATGCTGCTGCTTGCGCTCTGGCTCACCTGGGCGGATAAACTGCGCCGCGGCGAAGAAATTGCGCTCTGGCGCTTTCCCGCCTTGATGATTCTCTGGGCGAACGCGCACGGCGAATTTATCGCGGGGATTCTTGTCCTGCTGGCTTACGCCGTCGGCTGGGCGGCGGATTTTCTCTTCGACCCCGCGCACGCGGATTCAACGACGGGCAAGCGTTTGTGGCTGACCCTGATTCTTTCCTTCGCCGCGACCTCGCTCAACCCCGGCGGCTTCGCTCCCTGGCGCGACTTTCTTAGATTCGTCGGCAATCGTTACCTCATGTCGCGCATGATGGAAGCCAACGCCCCCGACTTTCAAGCGCCGGAACTGCGCGTCGTCTTGCTGCTGATTCTCTTTTCCGTTTTTCTGCTCGCCGTTAAGCGCGAGCGCCTTTCCGCCGGGCAGGGAATCTTGCTGGCGGGCTTCACCGCGCTGGCGCTCATCGCCTTCCGCAACATTCATCTTTACGGAATCGTGGCGCCCTTCGTTCTGGCGGAAACGCTTGCGGAGGCGAAATCATTTCCCCCGTTGAAGCGGCTGGAACTGAGTCTGCGCCGCGTCGAAAGTCAAATTAAAAACCCCGTCTGGCTGATTCTTTCCACCGTCGCCTTAACCGCCTTCGCCCTTTCCAACGCCGCCCTTTATCAATTCAGCCCGCGAACTTTTCCCGTCCACGCCGCCGATTGGCTGTTGAAAAATCCGCAAGCGGGCGGAATGTTTAACGATTTGAATTGGGGCGGCTACCTTGAATGGCGCTTGAAGCAGCCTGTCTTCGCGGATAGCGTCGCCGATAAAAGCGGCGAGCTAACCAGACAGTATGAAACTGCGGCTGCGGCGGAGGAAGGCTGGCGCGAGATTTTTGCGCGCTACGAAATTGAATGGGCGATTGCGCGGAGCGACTCGCCGCTGGCGGAAGCGCTGCAAAAAGAAGGCTGGCGCGTTTTATATCAAGACGAGACGGCGGTCGTCTTGCGCCGAAGATGAGGTTAAACCAAAAAGAGGCTCGCTTGCGGCGAGTCTCTTTTTTTAATCAGCGATAAACAGAGACTTACTTCGCTTCGGCGGCGAGAGCGGCAAGGCGCTTCATCAGGCGCCCTTTGCGGCGCGAGGCGTTGTTCTTGTGCAGCACGCCCTTTTCGGCGGCTTTATCCAACGCGCTGACGGCTTGCATCACGGCTTCTTTCGTGTTCGGCTCGTTTTTTTCGAAAGCCGCGCGAGCGCGGCTGACCGCCGTGCGAGCCGCGCCGCGGAACACGCGGTTGCGCGCGCGCTTCTTTTGGTTTTGCCGATTGCGTTTGATTTGCGATTGAATGTTAGCCAAGGTTCTTTCTCCAAAAATGTCAAATTCAGATTTTGCGACAGCGCGTTATTTTACATGAGAGTTCGCGCTTTGTCCAGTTAATTGATGGGCGTCATCGTGGCGGTGGGCAGCTCGGTGCCGGGTCCCGGCGTGATGGGCGTGGAGGTCGGCGGGCGCGTCGGCGTCGGCGTCACCAAATTGACCGGAATCACCAGCCTTTGTCCAGCCGCCAGCGTGTTCGGATTTTCTATCTTATTTTCTTTTATAATTTCTTCAATCGTGCTGTTGAACAGCTGAGCGATTCCGCCCAGCGTGTCGCCGGCTTTAACGGTGTATTCGATTTTTGCGCCGCGCGGCAAGTTCGCCGGTATCGGCGTGGCGGTGGGCAGCTCGTATCCGGGGTTGGGAATGGTGATGACCTGTCCAGGAATGATGTTTAATGTCTGCGGGTTGATTCCGATGGGATAGCCTTGCTCGGTCGTCCCGCCGTAAGGGTTCAACGCGATGATTTTATCCACGCCGTCGTCGCCCAGCCCGAATTTCTGCGCGATGAGGTAGAGGTTATCGCCTTCCTGCACGGTGTAATTGAATGGCGCGGAAAAAGTCGGCGTCAGGGTAATCGTCGGGGTCAGCGTTTCCGTCGCGGTGGCGGTGGGCGTGTTGGCGCTGGTGGGCGTAAAGGTCACGGTGGGCGTGAAGGTCTCCGTCGCTAGCATGTTGGAAATCGGGTTGTTGGGGGTCGTGACCAGCCAATAGATGAGAAACCCCAATCCGCCCAGAATCAGCAAAATGGCGAGGAGCGCGACGAGGTTCGGATTGTTGCGCTGCCGCCGCTTGCGATAGGAACTGACGACGCTGGAGGTTGAAGAAATCGGAGGTCTGTTGTTCATCGGGCGAACTTCCTTATTGAAGTAATCGAAACTGGAATTCGTTCAAGTTTCAAAGCGAAAATAATTCTACCTGAAAAACGAAAAAAAATACGCTCGCGTCTTCAATTGTTTTCTTCCCGCGCGGCAAGGTCTTTCACTTCCAGCCAGCTCGCCGCGTTCGGCAGAACGCCCGCCGCCAGCTTTCCTTGCGGGGTGAACGCGGCGAATTGATTGTCAATCCAGACGACGACGCCGAGCGGAGGGTTGGGGCTGACGTGCGATTCAAACACCGGCGTCTCGTCCACCCAAAAAACGACGCGGGTCGGATACCAATCGAGCCGATAGCTGCGCCATTCCAGCGGATTCGCGCTCAGGCGGAACCCGTCTTCCGCGATGACGCGGCTGAGCAGCCTGCGCGCCGTCTTTGGCGAAAAGGGCAACGCCGCGCCAGCCGCCGCCAGCCGCGCATGAAATTTGGGCGATTTGAAAGTCTGCGCCAAAAAACCGTTTCCCGCTTTGTCGTCTTGAAACGAGAGATAATTCTGCGGCGAAGCATGAAAGAACCATGCGGCGTTGGGAAGCGCCGGTAGCCGTAAGGGACTTCCGCCAAAGCCGAGCGAAAGCCCGAAAGGGTTGTTCCACAGCCCGAAGCCCCATGTTCCCGCCAGCGAAGCGCCGCTGACCCGCGCCCGCAACCGCAGAGAAATGGAACGATGAGGAAAGCGGGAGCGCGGCAGCCCGGCGTAATCGTCGAGTTGCGCGTTGCGATAACGTCTGGCGTCGCCGCCTTCCAGCTTTAAGAGATAACCTTCGGCGGTCTTTTCGATGGTCGCGCCTTCCGTCGCGCTTGCCCGCAAGCCTGGCATTGCGTTCATACTTCGTCGTTCCGTTTCCTATCTTTGTTCCAATTCACCAGCCAGACTCCGAACAGGATCACCGCGCCGCCCAGCAGCGAAACGAGGGTGATTTTTTCATCCAGCAGAAACGCGGCAATGACCGCCGCCGCCAGCGGTTCGATGAACAAAAACGCGCCCGATTGCGCCGCAGGAAGTTGCGCCAGCGCGTCAAACCACGCAATGTAGGCGAAGGCGCTGGTGAACAAGCCGAGAAAGGCCATCGCCGCCCAGCCGCGCGCGTCCAGACGGGGAATTTGCGTGTATCCGCGTTCCGCAGCGAAGGTAAGCGAGATGACGAGCCAGCCTATCAGCGTCACCCAGAAGGTTTGCAGCGCGGAAGAACGCGCGCACAGCCCTTTGCGCGACAGGATGGAAAAAAACGCCCAATTAACGGCGCTAATCAGGATGAGGGCGTCGCCCGGTTCCCCGAAGCCTTGCGCCAGATTGGCGAAATCTCCTTTGCTGACGATGAGCAACACGCCCGTCATAGAAAGGACGATTCCAATCGCTTGCAAGCCGTTCAACGCTTCCTTGAGAATCAGCCAGCCCAGCAGGGCGATGAACGCGGGCGAAGTGGAGACAATCCACGCGGTGGTGGTCGCTTGCGAGGTCTTCAAGCCGTTGGATTGCAGCCACTGGTGAAAGGCGATTCCTAAAAAGCCGAGCGCGGCGAAATATCCCAGGTCTTTGAATCTCGGAAATTCAAATTGGCGGCGGAGCGCCACAGCCGCCAGCAAGAAAGGCAGCCCAATGGCGAAACGCAGCCAGACGACCGACGTCGGCGAAATTTGCGCGACGGCGATTTTGGTGGCGATGAACGACCCGCCCCATACTACGACGGCGAACAACGCCTTGAAATAAACCAGCCAGTTTGTCTTTTTCATCGCGCCGATTATACTTGCAAATGAACCGCAGGTTTTTTAACCGCAGATGAACACGGTTTTTTAACCGCAGATAAACACGGATGAACACGGTTTTTTAACCGCAGATGAACACGGATGAACATGGATTCAAAGTAAATTCGTGGCTGGATTCAAAATTTGCGAGGCGAACTCGCTTGCCGAAAGGTGGACATTTCGGGAAAAGACATTAAAATAGAAGCAAACCCCAATCTTCGCCGCAAAGAGGAAAACTCCCTTGAGCAACCCGCACGGAAAATTTATCATCGGTCTGACAGGCAATATTGCCACCGGCAAGAGCGTTGTGCGTCGCATGTTGGAGCATCTCGGCGCTTATACCATAGACGCGGACGCGCTTGCTCATCGCGCTTACGCCAAAGGGGCGCCGGGGTATCAGCCGGTGATTGACGTCTTCGGCAAGTGGCTGCTGAATAAGGACGGGGAAATTGACCGCGCCAAGCTCGGCAATTTAGTTTTTAACGACCCGGAAGCCATGAACCGTCTGGAAGAGATTGTTCATCCGCTGGTTGGTCAGGCGACGCAGGTTTTAATTCAGCGCGCGCCGCAAAAGGTGGTGGCTATCGAAGCCATTAAACTGCTGGAAAGCGACCTGCGGAAAATTTGCGATTCTATTTGGGCGACCAACGCGCCGGAAGAAGTGCAAGCGCAGCGATTGATGGAAAAACGCGGTTTAACGCGCGAGCGCGCGCTAGAGCGCATCCGTTCCCAATCGGCGCAAAGCCACAAAGTCAATCTCGCCAACATCGTCATCACCAACGTCGGCTCGTTTGACGACTTGTGGAATCAGGTCAGCGCCGCATGGAAGCAGGTTGTTCCCGGCGCGAGCGGCGAAATCACCCAGACCGAAATAAAAGTTCCCAAGCCGACGCCGTCCGCCGCCGCGGCGACTCCTTCTCAACCCGCCGCGCCGTCCGTTTCTGCGGGCGAGTTTTCCGTCAAGCGCGGCAAGCCGAAGCAATCCGCGGCGATCGCCGAGCTGATAACCCGCCTGAGCAAAGGCGCGCGCAAAATGTCCGCCGAAGACGTGATGGCCAGTTTCGGCGAAAAAGCGTACATGCTGCTGCAATTGGATGAGAGACTCGTCGGGCTGGCGGGGTGGCAGGTGGAAAATCTCGTCGCCCGCACGACGGATATTTTTTTGGAAGACGCCATCAACCCGCAAAAGGCGCTGGAATTGCTGATGGCGGAAGTGGAACGCGCCTCCAACGACTTACAAAGCGAAGCCTCGCTGGCGTTCCCTTCGGGCGAGCTGGCGGCGCAGGAAGCCTTGTGGAAGCAGCTCGGCTACGAACGCCGCGCGCCCGAATCGCTCGGCGTGCAGGCCTGGGAAGACGCGGCCAAAGAGACGCTCGCCCCCGGCGGCGCGTTGTTCTTCAAACAGCTTCGCCAGGACCGTGTGCTTCGTCCGATTTAAGGCGGGGAACGGGGCGTTAGGCGTCAGGCGGCCCCGCTTCCCGACACCCCGATTGTTTGATTCCGGCCGCTGTGACTGAATTTTTCGATAACCTCTTCTTCATCTTTCAGAGAGTCAGCTGGCTCAGCGTCGTTGATATTCTGCTGGTCACGCTGATTTTTTTCGGGCTGTTGTATTCGCTGCGCGACACGCAAGCGATGGCGTTGCTGCGCGGGATGATTCTGCTGGTGGTCGGCGTCATTTTGCTCACCAGTCTGGTGGATCTGCCCGCCTTTTCGTGGCTAACGCAGAACACGCTGCCCGCGCTGATTCTTTCCATTCCCGTCGTGTTCGCCCCGGAAATTCGCCGCACGCTGGAAAGGCTTGGGCGCGCCGGAACGCTCTGGCAGATTTCTTCCAAACCCGCCGACGCCGCCTTTGAAGAGACCATTCGCGCGGTGGCGACGGCGGCGGCGCGGCTTTCCGCCCGGCAGCACGGCGCGCTGATTGTGATGCAACGCCTGGATAATTTGGAAGAATACATTCGCACCGGCGTGCGGTTGGACGCGCGCGTCACGCCCGAATTGCTGTTGCAAATTTTTTATCCCAATACGCCGCTGCACGACGGCGGGGCGATTATTGTCGGCGCGCAGGTGGCGGCCGCGGCTTGCGTGATGCCGCTTTCCGCCAGCGGCATTTTGAACCGCACGCCCGAAAGACAAATGGGGCTGCGTCATCGCGCCGCGCTAGGCGCTTCCGAAGTCAGCGACGCGGTGGTGGTGGTCGTTTCCGAAGAGACCGGCGGCATTTCCATCGCTCACGCGGGACGGATGCTGCGGCGGCTCGACCCGGAACAGCTGGAAAATATTCTTACCGCTTTCTTCCGCCCGCTGGGCGAAGCTCGCGAAAAAAAATGGTATGAGCGAATCTTTCGATAAAAAAACATGCTTCGCTGGATAGCCGATAACTACCGCACTTTTTTATGGGCGCTTGCGCTGGCGATTGCCGTGTGGGTTTCCGCCGTCACTTCCGCCGACCCCAACGAAACCCGCGCGTTGCGTTTCCCCGTGCCTGTTCAGGTCATCGGGCAGGATCCCGCGCTGGTCGTCAGCAGCGAATTGCCCAAAGAGGCGAAGGTGACGCTGCGCGCGCCGCGCTCGGTGTGGAACGCTATTGAGACCGACTCGCAAAGCGTCCGCGCCGTGTTAGATTTGTCCGGGCTGAGTTCGGGCGAGCATACGCTCGACTTGCAGATTCAAATCAAAGCGCGCCCGGCGCAAATTGTCTCCGTTTCGCCCAGCAGCGCGACCTTTATGCTGGAAGCGCTGGAAACGAAAACGTTGAAAATAGACGCGATCCTTTCTGGGGAAGTCGCCATCGGCTATCAGCTGGGCGATCTGAGCCTGGAACCGCGCGAGGTGATTATCTCCGGGGCGCAATCTAAAGTGGAACGCGCTCAACGCGCGCGCGTTGTGGCGAACATCAGCGGCTTGCGCGAGGGGTTGGAACAAACTCTGCCGGTAGAAATTCTCGACGAGCAAGGCGGGCGCGCCGCCGGAATCAGCGTCACGCCCGATTCCGCGCGCATCGTCCTGCCGATTACGCAGCAGGGCGGCTACCGCGACGTCGCCGTCAAGGTGGTCACCAGCGGGCGCGTGGCGAGCGGCTACCGCGTGACGGATATTTCCGTCTTCCCTCCCGTTGTGACCGTCTTTTCCTCCGACCCGAAACTGGCGCAGGAAATTCCCGGCGTGGTGGAAACGCAGGCGCTCGATTTGCAAAATGCCCGCTCGGACGTCAGCGTCCGCGTCCCGCTGAAACTCCCCGAAGGAGTCTCCGTCATCGGCGAACAGGCGGTTCTAATTCAAGTGGGCGTCGCCCCCATCGAAAGCAGCGTCACATTGGTGGGCGAAAAAGTGGAAGTCTTCGGGCTGGCGGAAGGGCTTGCCGCTCAGGTTTCCCCTCCCACGGTGGACGTCATCGTTTCGGGACCGCTGCCCGTGCTGGATAAGCTCTCGCGTCAGGATGTGCGCGTGACGGTGGATTTAACTGGCTTGGGAATCGGCGTGCATAAAATCACCCCGCGCGTCGAGGCGCTGATTGCCGACCTGGAAGTGGACTCGGCGCTGCCGAACACCATCGAAGTCGTGATTACCGCCGCCGTCACGCCCACGCCTTAACTCTTGGAAAGAAAAACCGAATCTTATGAAACCTGTCGTAGCGCTGATTGGAAGACCGAACGTCGGCAAATCAACTTTGTTTAATCGCCTGGTGGGGGAGCGCGTGGCAATTGTGGACGACATCCCCGGCACCACCCGCGACCGCTTGCTGGGCGAAGCGGAGTGGAACGGGCGCGCCTTTTACGTTGTGGATACGGGCGGCATAGACCCGACTCACGGCGGCAAGACCCCGCTTTCCGTCGGTTCAGCGGAATTTATTGAGGATATTCGCCGTCAGGCGGGCTTCGCCATCGAGGAAGCCGACGCGATTATTTTCGTCAACGACGCGGAATCGGGCGTCACCGAGCCGGATTTAGAAGTGGCGAAGATGCTCCGCCGCGCGCAGAAACGTCAGCCGGACGGGACGCTGCGCCCGCCGGTCTTTGTGGCGGTGAATAAATGCGAAAATCAGGAACGCCGCCTGCAAGCCGCCGAGTTTTATCAGCTCGGTTTGAGCGACCCTTATCCCATCTCCGCCATTCACGGCACGGACGTGGGCGACCTGCTTGACGCGCTGGTTAATTCCCTGCCGCGGCAGGCGGAAGAAGAAGAGGACGAGAGCGTTAAGATTGCCATTGTTGGCAAACCCAACGCGGGAAAATCCAGCCTGTTGAATCGGCTGCTGGGCGAAGAGCGGGTGATTGTCAGCCCGATTGCCGGCACGACGCGCGATTCAATCGACGCCCGTCTCGAATACGAGGGACTTCCAGTTACGCTGATTGACACCGCCGGAATCCGCAAGCGCGGAAAGATTGACCAGGGCGTGGAGCAATACAGCGTGCTGCGCGCCTTCAAAGCCATCGAGCGGGCGGACGTCGCCTTGTTGATGATTGACGCGCAAACGGGTATCACCGCGCAGGACGCGCACATCGCGGGCTATATTCTCGAAGAGTGGAAGTCGTGCGTGGTTCTGGTGAACAAATGGGACGCGATTGAAAAAGACAGCGGGACGATGGACGAATACGCCGCCCGCATTCGCCATGAATTGAATTTTATGGATTACGTCCCCATCCTGTTCATCTCTTGCAAGACCGGGCAGCGCGTGGAACAGGTTCTGCCGACGGCGCTGCGCGTGCAAGAAGAACGGCTGGCGCGCCTTTCCACTTCGACGATTAACAAAATCATTCATCAGGCGCAGGACGCCCACCCGCACCCGACTCACGCCGGGCGGGCTTTGAAGATGTATTACGGCACGCAGGTTCGCAGCGACCCGCCGACGTTTATGATTTACGTCAACGAGCCGAGCCTGATGCACTTCACCTATTTGCGCTATTTGGAGAATCAAATCCGCGCGGAACATCCCTTCATCGGCACGCCGATTCGGCTGGTGGTGAAGGGGCGGCGGGAAGAAGAGTAACGCCGCGCGCCGCTATCTTCGGGCGCTGACCTCGCACAGCGCCCGCCATTCTTCCATTCCCAGCGTTTCGGCGCGGCGCATAAAATCAACGCCGGCTTCTTTTAGCATGGCTTCCGATTCCTGCGCCGAAATGCGCAACCCGGCGGCCAGCGCGTTTCTCAGCGTCTTGCGCTTTTGCGAAAAGCCCGCTTTGGCAAGCTTGAAAAACATGTTTAGCGATTCGCGCGGAATGAGCGGCTCTTCGTAAATATCCAGCCGCAGGATTGCCGATTCCACTTTGGGCGGAGGATAAAACGCCGCGGCGGGGATTCGGGCGACAAGGGCGGGCTTTCCATACACCTGCGCGCTCAACGCCAGCAGACTCAAATCGCCCGGCTCGGCGCAAATTCGTTCCGCCACTTCCCGCTGCACGGTCAGGACGACGCGGCGCGGCTTGACTTCGCTTTCCAGCAAATGACGAATCACGGCGGAGGTGATGTAGTAAGGAATGTTGGCGACGACGAGATAGCCCGGCGCTTGCAGCAGCTCGGCGACGTTTATTTTGAGAATGTCGCCTTGCGTCACGCGCACGTTTGCATACGGGCTGAGAATCGCCCGCAGCGCGGGCAAAAGCCGCCCGTCGAGCTCCACCGCAATCACTTCCCGCGCTGCAACCGCCAGATAGCGCGTCAGGCTTCCCAAGCCGGGTCCGATTTCCAGCACGGAATCTGTCGCTTCAATTTCAGCGGCGCAGGCGATTTTCTCCAGCGCGGCGGGGTCTTGCAAAAAATTTTGCCCCAGACTTTTTTCGGCGCGCAGCCCAAAACGTTTGAGCGCGGCGGCGGCGTCGAGCGGGGGAATGGCGGCGTAGGGATTCATGGGCAGTAACTCTTGGGCGTCGCTTCTTTGCCGAGCGGAGGCGGGGGAGGCCAGGTTCCCGCTCGAAACTGCGCCACGTAATTTCGCAACGTCTCGAAATCCGCGTCCCACACGAACAGCCCGTGAGGATTATGGGTGAACGGGTCGGGCGTGTGGCGCGAAGGCGTAAAGAGCTCTTCGGGGAAGCTGGCAAAGACGATATTGCGCGGTTGAATCTTCGCGCCGAGACAGGCAAGCTGCGTGATTTCATCGGGCGTCAGGTCGGTCAGCACGTTGTCTTTGAAGGAGGCGATCAGGTCGGGAATGTTCGCCGCCACTTCGGGGCTGGTCAGCTTCTCTTTTAAAGCGCACAGCACGAGGTTTTGATTGGTCGCGCGGGCGAATACGCCTTCTTCGCGGTTGCGCGCCACTTTCAGCGCGGCGGGTCCATCCAGGCGAGAAACGCCCAGCGGTAAGCCGGTTTGTCGCGCGGTTTCTTCGTCGCGGATTTCCAGATCAACGCCGCCGACGGCGTTGACGATATTTTCAAACGTCCGCATGTTAACGGAAAGGTATTTATCGGCGCGGATTCCAAAGTTCTCGTTGAGCGTCAGCGCCAGCAAGCCGGGCCCGCCGCTGGGGTCGTCCCAATAATGGAAGCCGTCGCCGGGCTGCCCGAAGAGATAGGCTTGATTGAGTTTGGCGTGGTCGAGTCCTTTCAGGTTGTCGGCAATGTAGGGGACGTACACCCACAGGTCGCGCGGAAAATCCAGCACGGTCACTTTGGGCGTTGGGGCGAACTCCACCCGCGCGACGCGAATCACGTCCGCCAGCCCGTAGATGTAAGCGTCCTGTCTCGAATCCGCGCCGATGGCGAGGATGTACATCACGGGGGGACCATAGCAGATGGGACCCGAAGTGGCGGTGGGCGGGATGGCAAAAGTCGGGGCGAGCGTGACCGCGCCCAGCGGAGTCCCTGCGGTGGGCGTCCACGTGGGGGGCAGCGAAAGCGGGGTAAACTCCGGCAGGGGCGGGGCAAGCGGCTTTTGGGCGAAGACCCGATAAGCGTAGATGAGCGCGCCGGCGGATAATCCGCAGGCGACGAGCGCGAGGATGAAGACGATGGTTTTTTGTTTGCGATTCATCTTAGAAAAGGCGGAATTTCCGCCGGAGCAGGGGCGAGGAAATACACCGTTACCCAGCCGGTCAGGTTGATGATTTTGCCGTCGTCGAAGCCGAGGTCAATCCATTTGGCGCGCGGCACGCCGAGCTTCGATTCGATAATCGAGCCGCCGCCGACGTCGCCAATGACGCCGACGCCGTAACCGGGGACGTACACTCGCATGCCCGCAAGATAAGGATAGACCGAAGAATCTACCGCGACGACGCCGTAACCGGCGCGCGCGCCGCTCGCTGTGCCGTAAGAGCAGCTCCCCGTCCCGGAAGCGCAAGGCGAATAAACCGTCGCGTACATTTGAGTCGCCAGCCAGTAGTTCAGCCCGTTAATATCGGCGAGGACAATCTTAGAGCCGCGCCGGGCAATTTTATCTTGCGGCGCGCGCAGCGTGACGCGCTCTTCCGTTTCGCGTTTCGTTTCCACGCCGTCCTCATAGCGGATTCGCTCGCGCAGCATGGCGATTCCTTTAAAGCCCGGCTGAACGATTTGCTCTTCTCCCATCGGCAGCGCCGCGTCCTCTATCCATTGCGCTCGATAGGGTATCGATTCAAACGAAACGCTCATGGTTTCGGATACTCGGACCACGCGGATATTTCCGTCGGGCGGGAGCGTCTCGCCCTCCGGCGGGATGGAGTAATCCGCGCCCGTCAGCGCAATTCCCGCTTCCGCCAGCGCTTCGCCGACGGTTCGTTTGGCGGAACGGATCTTCAAAGTCTTTTCGCCGATGGAAACGTTTAACTCCCGCGCGGGAACGTAGGTCACGGTCAGCGGCTGCGTCATGCGCGTTTCAGCGGGCGGGTCGAGGAGATCGTTTGGCGTCAGGCGCGCCCCCGCTTCCGTCAGCGCTTCGCCCACCGTCTCCGCCGGGCTTTCAAAGACAAACTCTCCCTGCGGCGTAACGATCGTCACGCTTACGGCGCGGCGGATTTGCAATTGCAGCGCGGCGGCTTGCGGCAAAACCCCGTCGGCGGGAAAGGGGACTCCGTTTAGCAGGACGCGGTCGTTTGCGCCCAGCGGCGCCCCCGCCTGAGCGAGCAAATCGCGCGGCGTTCCGCTTACGGGGCGAAGCGCGCGCGCTTGTCCGCCTTCGACGAGAATCACAACGGGCGCTTGCGGCTGGCAGGCGGCGAGCAAGAGAAGGAAAACAAGCGCGATTCCGCGCGGAGCGTTCACGCTTTGAATTATACGCGCAATTGACCGCCCGCTTGGAACGGAACACGCAAGATAAACCCAACCTCAGGCGCGAAAAGTGTTGTAGAATCCGCTCGTCGGCAATCTCTTTTCATGGAGGCTTCCCATGCAAACGTTGATGGAATCTGGAATTGCGTTGATTGTCTGGCTGCAATCGGCGGGGGAATGGCTGATTCCGCCCATGAAGTTTTTCAGTTATCTCGGAACGGTGGATTTCTTTCTCGTCTTTTTGCCTTTCCTCTATTGGTGCGCGGATTCCGCGCTGGGGCTGCGAGTCGGCGTGATTTTAATGACCAGCGACGTTTTCAACTACGCCTTCAAACTGTGGTTCGCCGCGCCGCGCCCTTATTGGGTCAGTCCGCTCGTCAAGGGCTGGTGGGTCGAGACGAGCTTCGGCGTTCCGTCCGGCCACGCGCAGCACGCCGCCGTCGTTTGGGGGACGATTGCCGCGCGCCTTAAAAACGCGCGAATATGGGCGGCTGCGCTGGCGCTGATATTCTTCATCGGCTTCTCGCGCATCTTTCTTGGCGCGCACTTCCCGCATGACGTGTTTTTGGGCTGGCTGCTCGGCGCGGCGCTGTTGTGGGCGTTCGTCCGCTTTGGGCAGCCCGCCGCAAACTGGCTGAAAGACAAGCCGTTCAGCCAAAAGGCGCTCGCCGCTTTTCTTGCCTCCGCGCTTTTGATTGCAATGGGCTACGGCGCGGCCTCCTTACGGGGCGGGTTTCAAATTCCGCAGGAATGGATTGCGAACGCGCTGCGCGCGGAAAACGCGGAAGCGCCCGACCCCGTGAACTTTGAAACGCCTTTCACCGCCGCGGGGACTCTCTTTGGGCTGGCGCTGGGCGCGGCGTGGATGGACTCTCAGGGCGGGTTTCGCGCCGACGTCGGAGGATGGGAAAAGCGCGCGCTGCGCTATCTGGTCGGGCTGCTCGGCGTGGCGCTCTTTTACGCCGGTCTGGGCGCGCTCTTCCCGCGCGGCGAAGCCTTCCTTTTTTACGCGCTGCGCTATCTGCGCTACGCGCTGGTCGGCTGGTGGGTGACGGGCGGCGCGCCCTGGCTTTTCTTGCGTTTGCGTCTCGCTTGAAACGCCGCTCCCCCATCGTGATATAATCTCCGCGCTTTGATTTATTCGCGGACGTCGCGCGCCTTTCTAAAGGTTCGTAACGCGAATTGATTCAACCTGCGTCAAAGGTTTCATAGATGACTCTAGAGAAAAACACTCTCCTGAATAACCGCTATCGCATTATCGAAATTCTCGGACAAGGCGGGATGGGTTCGGTATATCGCGCGATAGACGAAAACCTGAAAGCGGCGGTGGCCATCAAGGAAAACTTGTTCACCACCGAGGAATACGTCCGTCAGTTTCATCTTGAAGCCGTCATCCTCGCCAATCTGCGGCATCCCAACCTGCCCCGCGTGTACGACCATTTCACCTTCGGCAAGGAAGGGCAATATCTCGTCATGGATTTCATCGAAGGCGAAGACCTGCGCTTTCGCATGGAGCGAACCGGCGTCATTACGGAAGACGACGCGGTGCAAATCGGCGCGGCCATCTGCGACGCGCTCTCTTATCTGCACACGCGCCAGCCGCCCATCTTGCATCGGGACATCAAGCCCGGCAACGTCCGCATCACGCCGGAGGGACACATCTTTCTGGTGGATTTCGGGCTGGCGAAAGTGTATCAAAGCGAAACGCAGGCGACTACCACCGGCGCGCGCGCGATGACTCCCGGCTATTCGCCGCCGGAGCAATACGGCACGGCGCGCACCGACCCGCGCACCGATATTTATTCGCTCGGCGCGACGCTCTACGCCGCCGTCACCGGAGTCATCCCCGAAGACGCGCTCGCCCGCGCGATGGAGAACACGCAGCTCACGCCGCTGCGCTCGCGCAACCCCAAAATCACGCGGCGTTTCGCCGCCGCGATTGAAAAGGCGATGGCGGTAGATCCCAGCGACCGCTTTCAAACCGCCGAAGAATTTAAGAAGGCGCTGCTGAACGCCGCCTCGAAGACGCAGCGCGCGCCCGGCTCCTACTCGGTTACGCCGCCGCCCAGCGAGCCAATTGTCGGCGACGTCAGTCCGCAGCCGCCCGCGCCCGGCAAGCAGCTCGCCGGAAGCGTTCCTCCCGCTTCGCGCGTTGAGGAAAAGCCTTTTGTCTCTCCCTTTAAGAAACAAAAAGAACGCGAAAGAAAACGCCGCGCGGCGCTCTTCCGCTTTGTGATTATTTTGCTGCTGACTTTTATTCTCGCCGTTCCTTTCGCCGCGCCCGGAATCCTTCCGACCGAAACGCGGGCGATGATTCCTTTCCTCGCGCCGACGCACACCGCCACCCCTTCGCCGCAGCCGACTGCGACTCTCGCCCCAACGGAGACCCCCGCTCCCACCGAAACCGCGACTCCCACGCCCGAGCCGCCCACGCCCACCCCGACCTTCATGCCCACCAGCGAGCCTTCCCCCGCCGCCGAAACCGAAGCCCCGCCCGTTCTTCCTCCCGCGCCCACGCCCGTCGGCGGAACCGGGCAGATTGCCTTCGCTTCCAATCGGGTGAATCGCTTGCCGCAAATCTTCCTTGCGAATTTATTCTCCGCCGACCCGCCGCTGCAAATTACCAACATGCCCGAAGGCGCCTGCCAGCCTTCATGGTCTCCGGATGGGATGAAGCTGGTCTTCATCTCTCCCTGCAAAGGCATGGACGAAACCTACCCGAAGGCTTCTTTGTACATCGTTAATTACGACGGCTCGGAGCTCAAACCCATTCCCACCGTCCCCGGCGGCGACTTTGACCCCGCCTGGTCGCCCGACGGCAAAGTGATTCTCTTCACCTCGCTGCGAACCGGTCAAATGGAGCTCTTCGCGCTCGACGTGGCGACGAATTCCGTCATTCAGCTCACCAAAGGCGCGAAAGACGTGCAATCCCGCCAGCCTGCGTGGTCGCCGGACAGCTCAAAAATCGCTTACGTCGTCCGCCGCTTTGGGGTGTATCAACTGTGGCTGATGAACGCCGATGGAACGGAAGCAAGGCAAATCATCCGCAGCGGCACGGACTATTCCGATTATTTGCCTGCCTGGTCGCGCGACGGCTCGCTGATTATCTTCAACCAGCGCTGCGCTACCAAGTTCTGCCTGCCTTACCTGCTCTCCACCACGTTGGAAGACGCCTCGCAGCAAGGCTCGTCTCTCGGTATTAACATTCTGCCGGTGGAAGACGCCGACTTTTCGCCCGACGGATTCTGGCTGGCGTTTGAGGGCGAAGAAGCGGGAGAGAACAAAGAAATTATGTATATGACGGTGACGGGGGCGAACCGAACGCGGGTGACCGACGACAAAGGACTGGATTTTGACCCGGCATGGCGTCCCGCGCTCGCGCCCTGACGTTGGTCTTTTCCTCGTCCCGAAAGTCTAATTTTCGGGACGAGGCATTCTTTTAAGGAGGCGGCGCGTCAGCCTTTCAAAAATAATAGCTGGTATAAATCTGGAATTGAAATAAAATAGAAACGAAAGCCGCTTTTGCGTGCGGTAAAATCGCCCTGCTTGCAAGGCGCGGCGGTCTTAAACCCTGAACGAAAGCGAATCCGCGTTTTTTTGCCAAAATCATCTTCTCGGACGCACAACCAATGATGCTTGAACCCGGCGTACTCCTTCATAATCGTTACCGTATCATCAGAAATCTCGGTCAGGGCGGCATGGGCTCCGTGTATCTTGCCATGGATGAAAATCTGGGGGTGGAAGTGGCGGTCAAGGAGAATCTATTCACCACCGAGGAGTACGCGCGCCAGTTTCGCCTTGAAGCGGTCATCCTCGCCAATATCCGCCATCCCAACCTGCCGCGCGTGTCGGACCATTTTGTGATTCCTGGCGAGGGACAATATTTAATTATGGACTTCATTGACGGCGAAGACCTGCGCCAGCGCATGGAACGCGCGGGCGTGCTTCCCGAAGACGAAGTGATACAAATCGGCGCGGCCATTTGCGACGCGCTTGCCTATTTGCACTCGCGCAAGCCTCCCATTTTGCACCGCGACATCAAGCCGGGCAACGTGAAAATTTCGCCGGACGGACACATCTTCTTGGTGGATTTCGGTCTGGCGAAAGTGATTCAAGGAAATCAAGCGACGACGACGGGCGCGCGCGCCATGACCCCGGGCTATTCTCCGCCCGAACAATACGGCACGGCGCGCACCGACCCGCGCACCGACATTTACTCGTTGGGCGCGACGCTCTACGCCGCCCTGACGGGAATTATCCCCGAAGACGGACTCGCGCGCGCGATGGATAGCATCGAACTGACGCCCGTCCGCAAACGCAACCCCGACGTCACCCGCCGCCTTGCCGTCGCTATTGAAAAGGCGATGGAGGTGGACCCCAGCGACCGTTTCCAAACGGCGGACGAATTTAAGATGGCGCTGCTCAATTCCAAATCGCGCACGCAGCAACTGCTTGGAACATACACGGTCTCGCCGCCTCCTCCCCCCAGCGAAGCGCAAACCCAAACCGAAGGCAAACCTGACTCCGCTGCCAAGCTGATGCACTCCACGCCGGTAGATTACGCCTTTGTTTCCCCTAAAAAAAAGCAACAGGAACGCACCCGCCAGGCGCGCTTGTTCGCGTTTCTCACCGGGCTGGCGACCACGCTGCTGCTGGGGCTGGTTGCGGCGGCGCTTCTCTTCCCGCAATTCATTCCCAGTTCGATGCAGGGCGTCTTGCCTTTCTTGCCAGCCACGCAGGCGGAGGCGCCTTTCCCCAGCTCCGTTCCTATTATTGAAATTACGCCCGGAGTCCAGCAGCCCGCCTTCACCCCAACCCCTACGGAATTCGGCGCGCCGACGGCGACTCTTCACGCCGCCGTTCCCACCATCAATCCGAATGTCACCCCTACCCCGCTAGGCGCGAACTATTTGGAGCTGGCTTACGTCTCCAACCGTTCCGGCGTCGCCCAAATTTATCTGACCGGCATTTTAAGGGACGAAGCCAGACCGCTGACCAACATCTCCGGCGGCGCTTGCCAGCCCTCATGGTCGCCGGACGGATTGCGTTTGGCGTTCATTTCCCCTTGCGACTTAAAGCGGGATACTTATCTCAAGTCCAATATCTACATTATTGACTTGCAGAATCCCACCAAGATTGAGATGATACCTTCGCAATTTGGCGGCGATTTCGAGCCTGCCTGGGCGCCGAATGGAGAATACATTGCCTTCACTTCGCTCCGCGACGGGTACATGCAAATTTACCTGTACGATTTGGCGACTAAAGAACTGAAAAGGCTGACCGAAACGCCTAAAATGAAAGCCGCCCGTCAGGCGGCGTGGTCGCGCGACGCCAAAACCATCGCTTACGCCTATAAAAGGGTGGATACTTACGAGATATGGGCAATGAATAGCGACGGCAGCGACCCGCGCAAGGTCTATACCGCCGGCAGCCAGATTTCGGTTTATCAGCCCGTGTGGACGCTGGATAATAAATCAATCCTGTTTAACTATCAGAGAGTCAGCACCGGCAAATACGAATATCCGCTTTTATTTTCCTTAATTGTCAATTCAAACGAGGCGCCGCGGCAGCTGTCTTTTGCGGGTCCCGCTTCTTATGAAGGCATAGATTTTTCTCCAGATGGGTTCTGGATGGCGTTTGAGGGCGGGGGCGAGCGCTTTCAGCACGTTTATTTTTCCACCCTTTCGGGCGGCGGAATGACCCGCCTGACCACAGAGAATCAGTTTGAAGATTTCGACCCCGCATGGCGGCCGCTGTTTGCGCCGTGATGGGTCGCCCCCGCGTTCGGCGGGGGCGTTTTTCTTACGCTTCTCTTATTGACTTGCTTCCCGCCCGCTGATATATTTATAACGCGCTCTCGAACAGGGAGCGCTTATTCTGCCTATGAACGCGCTTACCGAAAGACAAAAAAAACTGCTGCTGCTCATTGTGCGCGAGTATATAGATAGCGCCCAGCCCGTCAGCTCCAAGCGGCTGGTGGAACGCTTTCGCCTGGAATGGAGTCCCGCGACGGTGCGCAACGAAATGTCCGCGCTGACGGAGATGGGCTATCTGCGCCAGCCGCACACTTCCGCCGGGCGAACCCCCTCGGAGGAGGGCTATCGTCTGTTCGTCGAGCAGATGATTCAGCAAGCCGAGCTGCCTCCTGCGGCGCAGCGCACAATCGCCCATCAATTTTTTCAAACGCGCGGCGACATGGAAGGCTGGATGACGCTTGCCGCGTCCATCCTTGCGCATCAATCGCAGGGCGTTTCTATGATTACCGCGCCGCGCGTGGAAGTCCCGCGCTTTAAGCGCATTGAATTGATTTCTACGCAGGGACGGCAGGTCTTGATGGTGCTGGTGCTGGAAGGCGGCGAGGTCAAGCAGCAAATTCTCACTCTTGCCGAGCCGGTTTCGCAGGAACGGTTGAGTCAGGCGGCGGCGCGCTTGAACGCCTCGCTGCCCGGGCTTTCCGTCGAGAATATCGCCTCGCTGCCTGCCCGCTCGGACGCGCTGGAAAAGGATATTGTCACCTTGCTGATTCAGGATATGAAGCGCGCCGCCGAGCCTGCGGGCGAAATTTATACCGACGGTCTCGCGAACGTGCTAAACGAGCCGGAGTTCGCCGACGCGGACGACGCTCGCTGGGCGATGCGCCTGTTTGAGGAACGCTCGACCCTGCACGACTTAATCACCCGCGCGACGAACAGCAGCAGCGTGGGAACTTTGCAGGTCCTCATCGGCGGGCGCGGCGGATGGGAAGAACTGCGCCAGTGTTCGATGGTGATTGCGCGGTACGGCGCGCCCGGTTTCGCCACCGGCGCGCTGGGCGTGCTAGGACCAATGCGCATGGCTTACGCCCGAACCATCCCGACGGTGCGATACGTGGCTGCGCTGCTGAGCGATTTGGTATCCGAGAGCAGCGGGCAGGAACGTCAGTCGGCGATAGGCGACGATTATCAATAGAACGAGAGTGATGAAAATGAGCGAAGAGAAAAACAAAGAACCAATGGAAGAAGCCGTTTTGGATGAAGCCGCCCCCCAACAAGAAACGCAGGGCGAATCGCTCGACGATTTGAAAAAACGTCTGGCGGAAGCCGAGGCGAAAGCCGCCGAATATAAAGACGGCCTGGCGCGCGAGCGCGCCGATTTTCAAAATTATAAAAAACGCGTAGCGCGGGATAACGAATCCGCTTACGCCAGCATGAAGGGCGATATTATTAAAAAGTTTTTGCCCGTGTTGGACGACCTGGAACGCGCGCTGCAAAACCGCGTCCCTGGCGACGCCTGGGCGGACGGAATTGAGCTGATTACCCGCAAGCTGCAAAACACGCTGGATGCGGAGGGGATTAAACGGATTGAGGCGAAAGGCGCGCCGTTTGACCCGAACTTTCACGAGGCGATTTCGCACGAGCCGGCGGACGGAGTGGAAAGCGGACACGTTATCGAAGTCGTGCAAAACGGATACATGCTGGGCGAGCGAGTCATCCGCCCGGCGCTGGTGAGAGTGGCGCAATAAGTTCCATGTTCTATGCGTCAAGTTCCATATTGCAAAATGTGTGACTTGGAACCTGGAGCCTGGAACTTGGAACTTGGAACTTGGAACTTGGAACTTGAAAACTGAAACAGGAGTTTTTATGGGCAAAGTTATCGGCATTGACCTTGGCACGACGAACTCCGTTGCGGCTGTGATGAGCGGCGGCGAACCGGTCGTGATTCCTTCGGCGGAAGGGGAGCGCTTGGTTCCATCCGTGGTGGCGGTGAATAAAAACCACGAGCGGCTGGTGGGGCGCGTCGCTAGAAATCAATCCATCACCAACGCGCAAAACACCATTTTTTCCGTCAAGCGCTTTATGGGACGGAAATTCAACGACCCTGAAGTCGAACGCACCAAGCAACGCGTGCCGTATGCGGTCAAAGCCGCGCCCAACGGCGACGTCCGCGTGGAGCTGGACGGCAAGGAATATTCGCCCCCCGAAATTTCCGCGATGATTCTGGCGAAAATCAAAGCCGACGCGGAAGCTTATCTTGGCGAGCCGATCACGCAGGCGGTGATTACCGTCCCCGCTTATTTTAACGACGCGCAGCGCAACGCCACCAAAGACGCGAGCAAAATTGCCGGGCTGGAAGCGCTGCGAATCATCAACGAGCCGACGGCTTCTTCGCTGGCTTACGGTCTCGACAAAAAGAAAAACGAAGTAATTGTGGTGTACGACCTCGGCGGCGGAACGTTCGACGTCTCGGTCTTGGAAGTCGGCGACGGCGTCTTTCAAGTCCGCTCCACCAGCGGCGACACCTTTCTGGGCGGCGACGACTTCGATTTGCGCGTCATGGATTATTTGATTGAATCTTTTAAGAAAGACAACGGCATTGACTTAAAGCGCGATAGCCAGGCTTTGCAGCGCTTGAAAGAAGCCGCAGAAAAAGCCAAAATCGAGCTGTCCTCCACCATGCAAACCGAAGTGAACTTGCCTTACATCACGGCGGACGTTTCGGGACCCAAGCACCTGGTGACGACGCTGACCCGCGCGAAGCTCGAACAACTGACCGCCGATTTGGTGGACCGCACCATTGCGCCCCTCAAACAGGCGCTTGCCGACGCCGGCCTGACCGCCGGCGATATTCACGAAGTAGTGTTGGTCGGCGGCATGACGCGCATGCCCGCCATTCAAGACCGCGTGCGCGCTTTCTTCGGCAAAGAGCCGCACAAGGGCGTCAACCCCGACGAAGTGGTCGCCATTGGCGCGGCGATTCAAGCGGGCGTGCTGGGCGGCGAGGTCAAAGACATTTTGCTGCTGGACGTCACCCCGCTGACGCTTTCGATTGAGACGCTGGGCGGAGTCGCCACTCCGCAAATCGAGCGCAATACCACCATCCCCACTCGCCGCACGCAAACCTTTTCCACCGCCAGCGATAATCAAACGCAGGTGGAGATTCACGTCTTGCAGGGCGAGCGCCAGATGGCGGCGGATAACAAATCGCTGGGCAAATTTATCCTGGACGGCATTCCGCCGGCGCCGCGCGGCGTTCCGCAAATTGAAGTGACCTTCGACGTAGACGCCAACGGCATTCTTAAAGTCAGCGCGAAAGACAAAGCGACGGGACGCTCGCAGCACATTACCATCACCGCTTCTTCGGGCTTGAGCGAAGAGGAAGTGGAGCGCATGAGGAAGGACGCCGAAGCGCACGCCGAAGAAGACCGCAAGCGCAGAGAACTGATTGAAGCCCGCAACAACGCGGATAACGCGGTTTACGCGGCGGAGAAAGCCCTGCGCGAATTTGGCGAAAAGGTCGAGGCGGGAGTCCGCTCGGAAGTGGAGAGTAAAATCGCCGAGGTGAAATCTGCGCTGCACTCCGACGAGACGGAAAAAATTCGCGCGGCGGCGGAGGCGCTCGGACTGGCGATTCAAAAAATCGGCATGTCGGCGTATCAGCAGGGCAATGCCGCGCCCAGCGGCGAGCCGGACGTGGTGGATGGAGAGGTTAAGGAGTAAATGGTAATTCGTAATTGACCAATTGCCATTTACCAGTTACCCATTATGAGTAACAGAGACTACTACGAAATTCTTGGCGTTTCCAGAAGCGCGAGCGACGACGAAATCAAAGCCGCGTTTCGTAAACTGGCGCGTCAGTATCATCCCGACGTGAACAAAGAGGCGGACGCCGAGGAGAAGTTTAAAGAAATTAACGAAGCGTACGGCGTTCTTTCGGACCCTGAAAAGCGCGCCCGCTATGACCGTTTTGGCAAGGAAGGCTTGGGCGGCATGGGCGGCTATCACGATTACACCGCCGATTTCAGCGATTTATTCGAGGAGATTTTCGGCGGCTTCGGCTTTTCAACGGGACGGCGCGCGCGTACAGCTCCGCGGCGGGGACGCGATTTGCAAATGCAGGTCGCGCTCACCTTCGAAGAAGCGGTCTTTGGCGTTGAAAAGGAAATTGAATTCCAGCGCGACGAGACCTGCTCGCGCTGCAACGGTTCAGGCGCGGAACCCGGCACGTCTCCCATTAAATGCGCCACTTGCGGCGGGCGCGGCGAAGTGCGTCAGGTGCGTCAGACCTTTTTGGGTCAGATGGTGCAGACTTCCACCTGCCCGACGTGCAACGGGCGCGGAGAGACCATTTCCACGCCGTGTAAAACTTGCCGCGCCACCGGACTGGAACGTAAAACCGTCCGTAAGAAAGTGCAAATCCCCGGCGGGGTGGACGTCGGCACGCAGATTCGACTCTCTGGCGAGGGCAACCCTGGAACGTACGGCGGACCAAACGGCAGCCTGTTTTTGATTTTGGACGTGCAGCCGCATCCTTTCTTCAAACGCCGCGACCAGGATATTTTGCTCAACCTGAATGTGAACGTCGCTCAAGCCGCTTTGGGCGCGGAAGTTTCCGTCCCAACTCTGGACGGCGAAGACAAGTTAAAAATTCCCGCCGGCACGCAGCCCGGCAAAATTTTCCGCATTAAGGGCAAGGGAGTTCCTCATGTGCGAAACAGAAGTCAGCGCGGCGACCAGATTGTGATTGTGAACGTGGAAATTCCCGCCAAGTTGACGAAGGAACAGCGCGAGTTATTCGAGAAGCTCGCCCAAAGCCTGGAGACCTCGGTCAAGCCGCAGGAGAAGGGTTTCCTCGAATGGCTGAACGAGGCGTTTGGAGGATAAGCGGACGTTTCGCTTTGAGCGAGCGATATGCGTCGTCCCGAAGGTTTTACGCGCAGGCAAACCTTCGGGACGTTTTTCATTAAAAGAATTTGGGAATTAGAATGAAGAGCGTGATTAGCGCCAGTTGCGCCAGCGGGTAATAGCTGGCGTGGTCGAACAGGCACGCGGCGTATCTGCCTTCGAGGGCGCGATATAGTTGATATGCCGGACGCAAGAGCAGGAAGAAGCCGATGAGCAGGCTGCCGACGATGAAAGGCGCGCCCAGTTTGGCGGGCGAAACGAGCGGCAGCAGCGCGCTGAAAAAGAGCGAGACGGTCAGCGCGCCCAAAACCAACATGCCCGCCTTTTGGAATCCGAAGCGGATGGGAATGGTCTTAGCGTTCACGCGCTTATCTTCTTCCGTGTCGTTCCAGTCGGCGGGGATGTTCTGCCCGCCAATTTCCCAAAAGAACAGCCAGAGGAAGACGAGCAGCAGCGCTTCTACGGGCGGGTTGGGCTTCACCGCGAAGATGGCGGCGAGCGCGCCGCAGGTCTTCACCACCCCGCTGACCAGAGTCCGCCAGTAGGTCACTTTGAGCAGCAGGCAATAGACGACTTCTAAAATTGCCGCGCCCAGCAGGATGAAAACAATCACCGGGTTGAGCAGATACGAGCCGACCAGCGCCGCCGCCAGCCAGCCGCCCATCCACAACCAGCCGCTGGAAAAGCTGAGAGCGTTTTGCGCCAGCGGATGACGCAGCTCCGAAGCTTCCACCGAGTAACCGGGGTTGGGCCCTTCGCCCGCGAACTTCTCGCGGTCCGTCCACACGCCGACGAGGTCGTTCAGCGCGTAAATGGCGGTATAAGCGGAGAAGGCGGTGAAGAGCGCCAGCGCCAGAGCCGGCAGGGGCGGAAAATCGCCCAGGACGAGCAGGGCGGCGAAGCCGGGCGAAGCCAGGTCTAACACGCCATGCGAGGTTCTTGACAACGCGAAGAATTTTTTCATATCTTATCAAGCCTCACTCTTGTTTGATGAAACGCGCCATGTAGTTTACGTCTTCTTTTTCCGCGAGTTTGAATTTGCCGTTGAACGGGTTGTAAATCAGGCTGGCAAGCTCGGCGAATTCTAACCTGCTTTGGCGCGCCCAATCTTTTAATTCTTTCGGACGGATGAGTTTGGAATAGCTATGCGTGCCGCGCGGCAGCAAGCGCAAGACGTATTCGCCGCCGAAGATGACGAAGAGCAGCGCCTTCGGCGAACGGTCAATGGTGGAGAAGAAAGCCAGCCCGCCGGGTTTGAGCAGCCGCGCGCAAGCCGCGACGATTTGACTCGGCTGCGGCGTATGTTCCAGCATTTCCATGCAGGTCACGGCGTCGTATTCTCCGGCGCGCTGCGCGGCGAGGTCTTCCGCGCTTTCATAAAGATATTCCACTTCGACCCCTTGCGCCTGCGCGTGACGTCTGGCTGACGCCAGCGACTCTTGCGAAAGGTCAATGCCGGTGACGCGAAAGCCGCGTTGGGCGAGGGCTTCGGAAAGGATTCCGCCGCCGCAGCCGACGTCCGCGATTTTTGCGCCCGCCTTCAGGTTTTTGGAGATGAAGCCCAGCCGCAGCGGGTTGATGACGTGCAGCGTCCGCAATCCGCCTTGCAGGTCCCACCAGACGTCGGCTTGTTCGTCGAATTTTTTCAGTTCGTTTTGGTCCGCGTTGTCAAATCGAGGCATAATCGGCAACCTGCCTTTCCATAAGTTTGCAAGCCGTTTCCACTTCTTTCGCGCCGACGTCGTTGACGAAAACGCATTCGCCGATTCCCTTCGGCAACGGGACGCGCTGCAAGCCGTTGCGGTGATAGGTGCGCTCCTCCAGCGATTCGAGCAGCAGCACCGGGTCAAGCAGGTCGGTTTGTAATTTGAGGTTGAGCGCCGCAATCAAATCGAAGATGCGCGCCGTTTCGGAATCGGAAAGCAGGTTCCTGCCGCGCGCGATGAGCGTGGAAATCGCAATGTCCAGCAAGACGGCTTCGCCGTGCAGCAGGCGCTTTTCGTAGCGCGTTTCCAGCCCGTAGGCGAAGGTATGCCCAAAATCCACGCTGCGGGCGAGATTGTCTTCAAACAGGTTCGGCTCAAGTTCTTCAATCATGCCGCTGATTGCGCGGCGGAGAATCTCGTCTCCGCGCGGGTCTTGGAATTTGTTGGCGGCGCATTCCGCCCCGTTCGCTTCCAACGTTTCAAACAGCGTCTTGTCTTTGATGACCGCCAGCTTGAAGATTTCGCACACGCCGTTCAGGATGTGGCGCATGGGCAGCGTTTGTAAAAAGGCTTTATCTAACAGAACCTTTTGCGGCGCGGCGAAGGAACCCAGCCGATTCTTATGACCGTTGAAGTTGAAGCCGTTCTTAATGCCGACCGAAGCGTCCACATAGCCCATGAGCGTGGTGGGGACTTTCATGTGCGGAACGCCGCGGCGGTAGCTGGCGGCGACGAAACCGACCACGTCGGTCAGCGCGCCGCCGCCGACGGCGATGATGGGCTCGTCGCGGCGGTGAATGGGAAACCGCTCGAGCTCTTCGAGGATGGCGAAGTACGTCCGCGCGTTTTTATTTTCTTCCCCAGCCGCCACGCCGACAATGCGGGCTTCTACGTCGCGCAGGCGGAAGTAACGCCGCAGGGCGTCGCCGTACAGGCTTTCGACGACGCTATCCACCGCCACAAACCGCCGGGCGTTTTCCGTCCTGCCGACCGAGAGCAGCGCGTCGTTTTCGGGATTTAAAAGATTGGGGCTGACGACAATCTCGTATTCGATGGCGCGTTGATGAGAGACTTTCCAGGCGGTCATTCTTTGTCAGTCACCCGCAGCCACGCGGATTTGGCGGCGAGAACGCGCCGCGCGACTCCTTGCGCCATCTCGACGCTGTGATTCTTGTAATTGCCGCATTGGTCAATCCGCTGGTATGGCGTTTCTTGCGCGCTTAAAATATCGTTCAGAATCGCTTCGTATACTTCGCAGATTTTTTGCGCCCGGCCCTCGTTTAAGAGAATGAGATAAAAGCCGGTCTGACAGCCCATCAGCCCGATGGAGATAAAGTTTTCCGGCAGGTATTTGCGAAAGCCCGCCAGCAGAAAATGCTCAAACGAGTGCATCTCCGTCGAGGAGAGAAATTCCGCATTGGGCTTGGTGATTCGCAGGTCAATCGAATAAACTACGTCGCCTTTCGCGCCTTCGACGGCGGAGCGTAGTTTGACGTGCGGGGCGCTCAAGAGCCGATGGTCGAGCTCGACGGCGGTCCGCGGGTCCCATCCCAATTCCGTGACGTTTACCATAAAAAGAAAAGTCTCCTTGTTCGTAAAATGGTTGCCTGTAAAAACTACCCGACGTATTGCGAAAGATGGCGGAAACTGTCGTCCAGCGCTTTCTTCCACGAGGCGACGTGATGATAGAGCTCGACGGAAGCGAAGCCCGAAAAGCCGTGTTCGCGCAGCGCGTTGAAGGACGCCTCGAAATCGAGCGTGCCTTCGCCGGGAATTTCGTGAAAATGCACAATTCCCGTCAGCGTGTTGGCGACCATCTTGTCCATCATTAGTCCGCCGTCCGCGCCCTTCTTGCTCCGCAAATAGGCGATGATGGGACGGGCGACTTCCAAAATCTCGAAGCTCAAGCCGGGAACGGAGATGAGGTAAGTGAAAATCTCGTCTTCAAATTCGGTCGTTCCGGCGTACAGGCTTTCATAATCCACGTAGGAAATTTCTTTTTCGATTCCCGCGCCGCCTAAAATTTCTTCGGCGCGCTTTTTCTCGTTCGCGTCGGGCGCCTCGCCGTTGAAGAAGTAAACCGGATTGCGCCGGTCCACGAAGAGGAAATCCGCGCTCGCGGGGAAGTAAATTAAGTACGAAGCGAAATTCAAATCGAGGGAGAGTTGCGGCGCGTCCTTGAGAATCTTCAGGTTGTATCCTTCGCGCGCGTCGGAAATGTGCAAGAAGCGGGCGTGCGGGGCGGCTTTTTTCAGCGCGCCGATGTAGTCGCTTTCCGAGCAGTAATCGTGACACAAATCGAGATGCAGTTTGAAGCGCGGCGAATTGACCGTCTCCACCAAATCTAGCCCCTGGTCGAGCGTCTCAATGAACATGCCCGGCTCCGGCTCGATGAGCAGGGTCATATCCTCGTCGTCGCGCAGTTCGCGCAGGCATTGATGAATGCTGTCGGCGAGGACTTCTTTGGGGTTGATGCGCGGGTTGGCGACGTGTTCTTCGCGGATGAAGCCGCTGCCGAAAGTGACCAGCGGGACTCCCAGCTTGCGGGCGACCTGAACGCCGCGCTTGACGAGATTGACGCGGCGCTTTCTGCCCGCCGTTTCAAGGCACATCAAGGAAGGCTCGTGCGGGCGCGAAGGCGTGAAGAAGTGCGAAGCGGTCGCCACGCACGCCGCGCGCGTCCGCGTCGTTTGCAGTAATTTTTTGACGTTTTCTAAATCCTCGTCGCTGATTTCAAAGGGGTTGAATTGGTCGCGGTGGAAGGCTAATTCAACGCCCGCGTATCCCGCCTTATCCACTTCTCGAATCGCTTGCAAAAAATCCAACTGCGTCAAGCCGAAGGTGCTGTAACATAATTCAATCACGGGAGCGCTCCCAAAAATGAAATGTGGGCTGATTCTATCTGCCAGAGAGATTTGGGTCAAGGACGTTTGCGCCGCCCGCGCCTGTTATAATCCGTCCATGATGATAAAAACCCTGCTGCCCGTCTGGCGCGCACTGCCGATGTGGGTTCACCTGCTCGCAGCGAAACTGGTTCGGGCGAAATTTCGCGCGGCGGTGGCGGCGTTGATTTTCGACGAGCGCGGGCGCGCGCTGCTCTTCAAGCACACCTACCGCAAGTGGCAGTGGGGGATTCCCGCCGGCAGTCTGGAATACGGCGAGCAGCCTGCCGAAGCTATCCTGCGCGAGTTTTACGAGGAAACAGGCATGCGCTTGCAAGTGGAAAAACTGCTCACCGTCGTCAGCGCGAAAGAAGACCGTCACCTCACCGTCGTCTATTTGTGTAAAATTCAAGGCGGCGAGTTTCGCCCCTCCAACGAAGTCGCTGAAATGCGGTATTTTGAAATCGGCGAGCTGCCTCCCATGCTCTTCGCCGAAAAAGACCTCATCCGCTGGGCGTCCGCCAACCGCTGAACGCCCGTCGCGCCGAATCGCCGAATCAACGGAACCCTCCCCCTATGAACTGGCTTGAAGTCTCCCTCACTGTCAATGGCGAACTCGCCGAAGCCGTCGCCGACGTTTTTGCCCGCTTTGCTCCCAACGGCGTAATGACCGAACAGGGCATTGGCTTTCTGAACGACGAAGATTTAGGCTCCGCGTCGGGACCCATTACCGTCCGCGCCTACCTCGAAGCGAACGACCAGATTGAAGAGACGCGCCAAAAACTGGAAGAAGCGCTCTTTTATCTCGGCATGATTCAACCGCTGCCCGCTCCTTCTTACAAACAAATCGCCGACCAAAACTGGATGGAAGCGTGGAAAGCGCACTACAAACCGATTCTCATCGGCGAGCGGCTGCTGATTCTCCCCGCGTGGATGGAATCGCCCGACCCGAAAAGAATCGCCGTCAAAATTGACCCCGGCATGGCGTTTGGCACGGGGACTCATCCGACGACGCAACTGTGTTTAGAATTGATAGAGAAAGCGTTTGAGCGAAGACGAGAGACGTCCTTCGATTTCCCGTCCACTGTCATTGACGTCGGCTGCGGTTCGGGCGTCCTCTCCATCGCCGCCTTGAAACTGGGCGCGAAAAAAGCCTTAGGCGTGGATATTGACGTCGAATCGGTGAAGAACTCGCGCGAGAACGCCGACCTCAACGAAATAGGGGAGGGACTCGTCTTGGGGCAAGGCTCGGTGACGGAAATCCTGAACGGCTCGTTTGAGTTCAAATCCGCGCCGCTGGTTTTGGCGAACATCCTCGCCCCTGCGCTGATTCGCCTGTTCGACGCCGGTCTGGCGGATTTGGTCGCGCCGGGCGGAGAAATCATCCTCAGCGGAATCCTTGAACGCCAAGCCGAGTCCGTCGCCGCCGCGGGCGAAGCAAAAGGCTTGCGCCTGAACGACAAGCGCCAAATGGGCGATTGGGTCGCTTTGAAAATGGCGCGTGATGTATAATCGCTTGCATGGATCGGCGCAAATTATTTTCTTACCTGCTGCTCAATATCTTCGTCTCCGCCGCGGTGACGGGCGGAATGCTTTTATGGTACGACCGTAACTATCGCGCCAACCTGCCGGCCGTCGGCGGGATTGAATCTCTCCCCGCCGCCACGCTCGACCCGCAAACCGACCTTCCGGTTAAAATTAGCAGCGTCGTCGGCGCGGGCGCGTTGGATTCCGAAATCGTCGTCGTTAAATATGAAGGCGGCGAACAACTCGATTTGGCGAGCTGGCAATTGAAAGACGAAAACGGCAACGTCTTCACCTTCCCAAAACTCACCCTGTACCCGAACGGCGCCGTGCAAATTCATACCGGCTCGGGAATCGACACCGTCATTGATTTATACTGGGGGCTGGGCGAAGCCGTGTGGAATTCCGGCGAAGCCGCCCGCCTGTTCGACCCGCAAGGAAACTTGCGCGCCGCTTACCGAGTGCCGTAACATGACCCAAGCCCTCTACCGTAAATACCGCCCAAAAGAATGGGACGCCGTCGTCGGACAAGACCACGTCGTTCAAACGCTGATGAACGCCGTCAAAGCCGACCGCGTCGCGCACGCCTACCTTTTCGCCGGTTCGCGCGGAACGGGCAAGACCACCGTCGCGCGCTTGCTGGCGAAAGCCGTAAACTGCCTGCACCCCGACCCCGCCCGACGTCCCTGTAACGAATGCGAACACTGCGTCGCCGTTAATGAAAACCGCTTCATGGACTTAATTGAAATTGACGCCGCGTCCAACAACGGCGTGGACGACGTGCGCGACCTGCGCGATAAGATAAACTTCGCCCCCGCGCAAGGCAGATATAAAGTCTATATCGTGGACGAAGTTCACATGATGTCGGGCGGCGCGTTTAACGCCCTGCTCAAAACCCTCGAAGAGCCGCCGCCGCACGCCATCTTCATTTTAGCCACCACCGAAATTCATAAAATCCCCGCTACGGTTTTGTCCCGCTGCCAGCGGCATGAGTTTCGCCGCGTGCCGGTGGATGAAATCGTCGCCAACCTCAAACGCATCGTCGCCGCCGAAAAACTGCAAGCCGAAGACGAAGCCCTCACGCTGATTGCGCGTCAATCGGCGGGCGGCATGCGCGACGCCCAATCCCTGCTCGACCAGCTCGCCTCCACCGGCGCCCAAATTACGCTCGCCCTCGCGCAGCAAGTTCTCGGCGTGGCGACCAGCCAGACCGTCCTCGACTTGCTCGCCGCGCTGAAGGAACGTCAGCCCGCGCGCGGCTTGGAGACCATTCACCGCGCCCTCGATTCCGGAGCCGACCCGCGCTCGCTCGCCCGACAGGTCGTCGAATATCTGCGCGGATTGATGATGATTCAAATGGGCAACGTCGAGCAGGTCGAAGCCACGCGCGAAGTGAAAGCCCGAATGCAAACCGACGCGCAAGCTTTCAGCCCGACGGAAACTTTGCGCCTGATTCGGATTTTCAACAACGCCGCAGTCGACTCGCGCAGCGGCTGGCAGCCCGCTTTAAATCTGGAACTTGCCTTCGCCGAAGCGCTTGAAACTCCGACGGAATCCGCGCCCGTTGCCGCCCCCGCAGAAAAAAGCGCGCCCAAAGCGACGGTCAAGCCGGCTTCCGCGCCCCAAGCGAAACCTCAGCCCGAAGAAAAGTCTCCCCCGCAAGCCAAATCCGCGCCCCAAGCCGGGCAGCCCGCCGTCAGCGCCGGGCAGCTCGTCAAAGTCTGGAAGCAGATTCAAAGTTCCCTGCCTAAATCGTACGCGAATCTTTCCGCGCTGCTCAATTCTGTGAAAATGATTGACGTGGAAGGCTCAACGCTCGTGCTGGGCTTTGCCAGCGAAGTGCTGGTGGAAAAAATGAACAAGCCCGACCAAATTGAAGCGGCGCAAAAAGCCATCTACGATCAAGTTGGCGTTAAACTCAACATCCGCTGCGTGGTCGCAAACGCCAAAGGCAAACTTCCTTCTAACGTCCCGCAAGACGGCATGGTCGCCGCCGCCATTCAGCACGGCGGGGAAGTGGTGGATGTGGATTAAGGCGCGAGACTCTTAATGACTTACTTGATAAATTCTCCCGCCGTCCTTGCTCTATTCGCCGCGGCGCTTTTCTCGCTGGGCTTGGCTGTTTACCTCCTCCTTCGCCGCCGCGCGCCCGGTTCAACCGCGCTGGGCGCGCTGGCGCTGCTGATTGCCGAATGGTCGCTAACCTACGGGCTGGAAATTGCCGCGCCCGATTTGCCCGCCAAAATAACGTGGGGACAACTGCAATACGTCGGCATTGCCTTTATTCCTTTTTCGTGGCTGCTTTTTGCCGTTTCCTATACTTATCAACGCAACCTGCCCCGCCGTCTGACGTATATTCACCTGCTGGGGCTTATCCCGCTCGTTACGGTTGCGCTGGCGCTGACCAACGGCGCGCACAACCTCATTTGGAGGGAAACCTTCCTCAAACCCGTCGGCGGTTTGGTCGTGCTGGGCGTCCGTTACGGCTTCTGGTTCTGGATTCACTTTGCTTTCTCTTACCTGTTCTTGCTGAGCGGCACGGCGATTGCGCTGCGCAACCTGCGCCGCCTGACCGGCTTATATCGCGCTCAAATTTGGGCGCTGTTCTTCGCCGTCCTGCTCCCCTGGGCGGGTAACGTCATCTACTTTACGACTCCCATTCCCATTGACCCGACGCCCTTCGCTTTTGCCGCCACGGCGGGGCTGTTGGCTTGGGCAATCTTCGGCTACCGTCTGACGGATATTGCTCCCATCGCCCGCGATTTGATTATCGAAGAAATGAGCGAAGGCTTGCTGGCGCTGGATATGAACGCCAAAGTGGTTGATATTAACCCGGCGGCGGCGCGCATGATTGGCTTGCCGGTCAGGGAAGCGTTGGGTCAACCCATTGTGGATGTGTTGGCTCCCTGGCCCAATTTAATCGAGCGATTTCGCGGCGTTTCAGAAGGCGAAGCTGAATTTTCCGTTGGACAGGGCGAATTGATTCGACGTTACCGGGCGCGATTTACCTTGTTAACCGACAGCCGCGGTAATCAAATTGGACGCTTGATTAGCCTGCGCGAACTCGATGAAGCGGCGACCCCGGCGGCGCGGTTTGCTGAGCGCGAGCCGCTTACCAGCCCGCTTCGAGGGGCTGCCCAGCCCGATACGTCGGATTCCGCCGCTCAGGGCGCGCCTTCGGCTCGTCCTGTTTTGAGCTGGCTGAGCGACTTTTTTATGCCCGCCATGCTTGACGAATCGTTGCTGCCGGGAAATATGAACAAGGCTTGGGAGCAGACGATTGAGCGGGCAATTACAGTCGTTGCGCGCTTTATCTTAGTTTTTGGCTCCATCGTGGGCTATATCGTCCTGTCTGGTTTGAACTTTCAAAACAATTCAGGATATTTCATCGCCGTCTTGTCGTTCCTTGCCGGCGCATATTTCCTCGCTTTGGCGCGCACCGCGCCTTTTATTCTTCGCGTTTGGCTGTTGTTAGCGCTCGTTTACGCGATGGCTTTGTCCGAACTGCTGAAATATGGTTTTTCCGCCGACGTCTTTGTGTATTTTATGACCTTGATTGTTTTGGCGCACATGCTGCTGAGCTTGAGCGGCGGAATCGGCATGTTGGCGTTGGCTGCGACAACCATGATTTTATTCGCCTGGTCCGTGCTATCAGGCGGTTTCGTCCCTTTGGAAGTCAAAAATACAGCCGGAGTCGTCCTTCCGACCGACCTCGCCTCAGCCGCTACCAATATTGTCGGGTATCTCTTTAGCGCGCTGACCATAATAACCGTCGTCAATATGTTTATCGTCAACCTCAATCAGGCATGGAAGAAGGAATCCCAGGCGCTCAACCTGGTACAGCAGGAACGCGATTTGCTGGAACGGCGCGTGCGTGAACGAACATTGGAATTGCGCGAAACCCGCGACCAGGCGCTGCGCAGCCGCGACGAATTGCGCACTTACTATCGCGCTATTGAGCAAAGCGGCAACAGCGTCGTCATCACCGACCCGCAGGGCGGCATCCGTTACGTCAACCCCTTCTTTGAGAAGATCACCGGTTACGCTATCCACGAAGTCTTAGGAAAAAACCCAAACATTCTCAGCTCGGGACGCCAATCAAAAGAGTTTTACCGCCAACTATGGCGGACGATTGCCAGCGGCGAAATCTGGCAGGGCGAATTTCTCAACAAGCGTAAAGACGGCTCGCTCTATTGGGAATACGCTACCATCGCCCCTGTGAAAGACGAACAGGGCAAAATCACGCATTACGTCGCCATCAAAGAGGATATTACCGCTCAAAAGGAACTGCGTGAAACGCTAGCGCGCCAGAACGAATATCTGGCGACGCTGCAAAACATCACGCTGGATCTGCTCAACCGCCGCGACCGGCAGGAACTGCTGGATAATATTTTGCGCCGCGCGCGCGGGCTGCTTGATACTTCGCTTGGAGCCATCGCCCTCTTTGAAAACGGGCAGCTCGTCTTTCGCGCTGTCACGGAAGACCGCCGGGAAATGTACGGTCAGACGGTCGCGCGCGAAACCATGCCGCTCATCTGGGAAGCCTTTGAAAAGCGCCGTCCGGTCCTCGTGAATAATTACCTTGAAACATACGGCGAATACCTCGTGGACGAAGGCAAGCCGCTGCGCGCCGCAGCCGATTTCCCCATCCTCTCCAGCGGTCAACCTTTGGGCGTTATTGCGTTGGGGCGCGCCGAGCCTTTCAAAACTTTCACCGCTTCTCAAATTGAGTTTGGGCAGTCGCTGGCGCAAATTGCCGCTCTCGTTTTGGATAATGCCAACTTATATCATTCCGCCGTGCGCGAATTGGAAGAGCGCAAAAAGATTCAAGCCGAGCTGGAAATCAGCGAACAGGAACAACGCGCGCTGGCGGACGTCTTGCAAATTGGCATGAGCGGCGACGATCTGGACGCTGTCCTGCTCATGGCGTTGGATCATTTGTTTGCCGTCAACTGGCTGGGAATCGAAGCCAAAGGCGGCGTCTTCCTGAAAGACCCTGGCGGCGATTCGCTCGTGCTTACGGCGCAGCGCAACCTGTCCAATGAAATTTGCTCTCTCTGCGCCCGCGTTCAGTTTGGGCAATGCCTGTGCGGGCGCGCCGCCCAAACTCGCCAGTTGCAATTCAGCAGTCATCTGGACGAGCGCCACGAAATCACCTACGAGAATATTCCCGACCACGGGCATTACAACGTCCCTATCTTGAGCGGCGACGACGTTTTGGGCGTCATTGTTCTCTACCTGCCGCCCGGCTATGCTTATGCTACGCGCGACGCCCGCTTTTTGGAAGCCTTCGTCAGCACCCTGAGCAACATCATTCGTCGGAAACGCATCGAAGAGTTGCTGCGCGAGAGCGAAACGCGTTTCCGTCAGATTGTGGAAAACGCCAGCGATATTATCTACCGCATGGATGAACGCGGGCGCATGACGTACGTCAACCCGGTCGGTCTGCGGCTGATGGGGTGTTCCAGCGAAAGCGAAGTATTGGGCAAGCATTTCACCCAATTTGCCGCGCCGTCCTGGCGCAGCCGCGTCAAAGCCTTTTACAAACGGCAAGCGCTTTCGGGCGAGCAAAATACCTACTACGAATTTCAAGCGCTCCTCCAACGCCAGCGTCAAATCTGGCTGGGACAAAACGTTCAACTGATTCGCCAGCCCGATGGCAAAATTGGGTTTCAGGCGGTTGCCCGCGACATAACGGAATTGAAAGAAACCCAAAAAGCGCTGGAAGAAGCCCGCGACCAGGCGCTGGAAGCCAGCCGCTTTAAGAGTCAACTGGTCTCGCGCGTCAGTCACGAGCTGCGCACCCCGTTGGGCGGCGTGTTGGGCTACGCCGAGCTGCTCTATCAGGGCGCCTTTGGCGAATTGAACGACGAGCAGTTCGACGCCGCGCAAAATATCGTTTCCAGCGCCAATTACCTCAATATGATGATTAACGAACTGCTCGATCAGGCTCAAATTGAGGCGCGCGCGGTTAAGATTCACCTGGCGCCGTTTGCGCCGAGCCGCCTGTTGGAAAACGTCCGCGCGAATCTGACCGTTCTTGCGCGCAACAAAGGTCTGCGCTTCGTCGCCGAACTCGACCCCGCCCTGCCCGCCGAACTCATTGGCGACGAGCGCCGTTTGCAGCAAATCTTGATTAACCTTTCGGGCAACGCCGTCAAATTTACGGAGCAAGGCGAAGTGCGCGTTTCTTTCGTGAAATTGAGCGTTTCGCAATGGGCGCTGCGCGTCGCCGATACCGGAGCGGGTATTCCCAAAGAAGCGCAGGAATACATCTTTGAGTCCTTCCGCCAGGTAGATAATTCCATCACCCGCAACAACCGCGGCACCGGGCTGGGGTTATCCATCACCAAACAACTGGTAGAATTAATGGGCGGGCGCATCGAATTGGAAAGCAAAGTCGGGCGCGGCAGTACGTTCACAGTCATTTTGCCTTTGCAAACTCCGTAAACGGATATTTACAAGGAATTGAACATGCAACCTTACATCCTGATTTTGGAAGACGACCCGGCGCTCGGAAGAGTCGCCGTCAAAACGGCGCAGGGAATGAATTTTGAAGCCGCGCTGGATAGCGAAGGCAATCAGTATCCCCAAATTCTCGCCGAACGCGGAGCGCCCGCAGCCATCCTGCTGGATTTGCACCTGCCTTTTGCCGTAGGGGGCGACTTGCTGAAAAAATTCCGCGTTGACGAAAGGTTGGCTGGCACGCCGATATTCATTATGACCGCCGACCTGCTTCAAGCCCGCAAACTGGAAGAACAGGGCGAGCGTGTCTTTCTCAAACCCGTCAGCGTTACGCGCTTGCAATCCATTTTTTTCGCGCTGAAGGATGAAGCATGAACGAGAAGCCGTCGGCTTTTATTGTAGAAGACGACCCGCAACTCAACCGCCTGTTTGGCGTGACGCTGCAAAACGATTTTGACTTGCTTCAATTGCACGACGGAGAAGAAGCCTTGCGCGCGCTGCGCTCTCGCGTCCCGACTTTAATTGTCTTGGATATGAATTTGCCCGGCGCATCGGGCGCAAAAATCCTCCAGTATGTGCGCGGCGACGAGCGCTTTGCCGTTACGCGAGTCATCCTCGTTACCGCTGACGCCAATCAAGCCGCCGCGTTGGAACAGCAAGCCGATCTGGCGTTGCTCAAACCGGTCAGCCCAATGCAATTACGCGACCTGGCAAGCCGCGTAGCAGGCAAGACTGAAACATAAACCCTTTAGGAGAGTGAACAAATGGCAAAAGGATTTAATCGCGGCGCCGTCATGGGCGGGCAGGGCGGCATGGTGGCGCAGCTGCAAAAACTACAAAAGCAAATGGAAGAGGCGCAGGCAAAACTCGCCGAAGAGGTTGTCGCCGTTACAACGGGCGGCGGCGCAATCAAAATCACCATGACCGGCGACCAGAAATGCAAAGCCGTTGAAATCTCGCCCGAATTTCTCAAAGACGCCGACGCGGAAATGCTGCAAGACATGGTTCTATCCGCCGTCAATATGGCGCTCGATCAATCCCGCGAGCTTCAGCAAAAGCTGATGGGTCCGCTCTCGGCAGGGTTGCCGTTCTAAAGTTCCAAGTGTCACGTGTCAAGTTCCGTGCACATGGAACTTGACACGTGGAACATGACACGGAATCGCATGCTCTTACCCGAATCCATCCAGTCCCTCGTCGCCGCCCTCGAACGTCTCCCAGGCATTGGTCCCAAATCCGCTTCGCGGCTGGCGTTTTATCTCTTGCGCGCTCCCGACGAAGTCGCGCAGGATTTATCCGCTGCGCTGGCGAACCTTAAAGCGAACACCGCTTTTTGCTCCGAATGTTTCAACATCACCGAAGCGGGCCGTCCCTTATGCGAAGTGTGCGAATCCGCTCAACGCGACGGCTCGTTGATTTGCGTCGTCGAAGAAGCGCTCGACGCGCTGGCGATTGAACGCACGGGCGGCTATCAGGGAAAGTATCACATTTTGCAAGGCGTTTTATCTCCCATCGAAGGCGTGGGACCCGACGATTTGAGAATCAAAGAACTCGCGGAGCGAGTCGCGCGAGGGGGAGTGCGCGAAGTCATCGTCGCCACCAATCCTAGCATGGAGGGCGACGCCACCGCGCTATACCTCCGTCAGCAATTGGAACCGATGGGCGTCAAAGTCACCCGCCTCGCGCGCGGTCTCCCCGTCGGCGGCGACCTGGAATACGCCGACCAGAATACCCTGCTTCGCGCCCTATCGGGAAGGCAAGAAATAAACTAACGCTTGCCGCCCGCCGTCCATCGTCTGTTGTCCCCCCGCCGATGAACATTGCCATCCTCACCTACGGTTCGCGCGGCGATGTTCAGCCTTTTCTTCCGCTCTCGCGCGGGCTGATGGAACGCGGGCATAAGGTGATTCTTGCCGCCCCTACTCGCTTCAAAAACCTCGTCGAAGAAAACGGAAGCGCCTTAGCCGAACTCGCAGGCGACCCCGAAGAGTTAAGCCGCAAGCTCAACGGCGCGGGCTACAACTTTATCAAACAAGTCCGCGAGCTGATGACGCACGCGGTCTCCATCGGCGCGCAGGTCATACGTCAAACCGATGAAGCCTGCAAAGACGCCGACCTAATCATTCACACCTTCGCGCACGCTGTCGGCGCGCACACCCTCGCCCGCGAAAAAAACATCCCCGACGTTTACGTTGACCTCTTTCCCATGTTCGCGCCCACGGGCGATTATCCCAACGTCTCGCTGCCCGATTTCGGCTTCCGCCCTTACAACCGCCTCACGCACATTGTCGCCGCCGAAATTTCATGGCTCGCGTCAAGACTTGGATTTGAACAAATTCGCCGCCGCAATGGATTACCTGAACGCAAGTTATTCTTTCCTTTCAAGAACGGCGCGCGGCGCTTGCCTACCCTCATTCTTTGCGCGTGGAGCCCAAGCCTGATTCCGCCCCCCAGCGATTTTCCTCCCAACGCGCATATCGTCGGATATTTTTTCTCGCCGCCCGACGAAGCCTACCTTCCTCCCCCCGAGCTCGATTCGTTTTTGAAATCGGGACAGCCGCCCGTGTGCGTTTCATTTGGGAGCATGGTCAACAAAGACGCAAAAAGAATTGACGATATTGTTCGTCAATCTTTGAGGCGAACGAAAAATCGCGGCGTGATTCTTTCGGGGTGGGGCGGGGCCGCCAATTCGTCTTCCAGCGAAGCGCTTTGCCTTGAACCGGCGCCGCATAATTGGTTGTTGCCGAAGTGCAAAATGGTCGTTCACCATGGCGGGGCGGGGACGACGGCGGCTGGGCTGCGCGCCGGCGTCCCGAATATTATCGTCCCCTTTATGGCGGACCAACCCTTCTGGGACAAGCGCGTGAATCAAATAGGCGCGGGACCGAAGCCGATTGCAGTAAAAAAACTTTCAGCGGAGAATCTTTCGCGCGCGATTCTTGAAGCGCAATCGCAATCTATGGTCGAGCGCGCCAAACGGATTGGAGAAAAAATTCGCGCGGAAGACGGAGTCGCAAACGCGATTCAATTGATTGAATCTCACGCGCGACGGTTCGCGATCCTTTAAGGTTCGCCTGCGATTTTTTAAGGTTTAAATGCCTTGCAAGTATTGACAAATCGTTACAGTTGCGTATAATTCCCCCTCGCCAGTGAAAACAAACACGGTCTCGTCCAAAGGGCAGACCTCTTACAATTGAGTAACCGTCTCCAAGTCAGAGACACAAGACAAGTAGGTTTTGAAGTCTGACAGCCGATGCGAAAGTAAGATGCATCGGTGTTTTCATCTCTGAAAGACCTTGACAGATGACGGCATGGCAGGTAGAATACCGCCCGCTCAAAAAATGGCGTAAGCACCTTAACAACTGAAAAGCGATAGGAAACAACAATTTTTGTCGAACCAGTCATTTCCGTAACTTTTACGCTCGCAAGAGCGATTTTTTGCGGAGAGTTTGATCCTGGCTCAGGATGAACGCTGGCGGCGTGCCTAATACATGCAAGTCGAACGAGGGACCTTTTGTAGCAATACGGAAGGTTTCCTAGTGGCGAACGGGTGAGTAACGCGTTGGTGACCTGCCCCAAAGTGTGGGATAACCCCGCGAAAGCGGGGCTAATACCTCATGTGGTCGTCGGGATTAGAATCCGACGACTAAAGCAGCAATGCGCTTTGGGAGGGGCCTGCGTCCCATCAGCTAGTTGGCGAGGTAATGGCTCACCAAGGCGACGACGGGTAGGGGACCTGAGAGGGTGGCCCCCCACAATGGAACTGAAACACGGTCCATACACCTACGGGTGGCAGCAGTAGGGAATATTGCTCAATGGGCGAAAGCCTGAAGCAGCA
>DAOUBR010000023.1:0-17576 GCA_034432535.1 Anaerolineales bacterium
AAATTGGATTTACAAGGGAATTTCATCCCGTTTTTCTTCAGAATCAGTTTTCATCCGTGTTCATCTGCGGTAAATCTCGATTTATAAAACACTCTCTAATAGAACCCGCCGCGAAGGAAAGCGAATATAATCAACTTTATGCGCCGTATCTTTATCGCGTTCACGCTTTTACCGTTTCTGTTCGCCTGCGCCGCGCCGCCCGCTGCTCCGCCGCTGTGGGGAGTGGCGTTCACGCCGACTTCCAGCGCGCCGACGGCGATAGACCCTTTCCAGCCGCACGACGCGCCGATTCTCTTCGCCACGTCCACCCCGCCGCCGCCCGCGCAAACCGAAGCGGCGCAGATTCAAACGCCCGCGCCCGCCATCACGGTAGATTCTTCCGCCCTGCTGGCGGCGCCCACGCTCACCCCGTCCTCCGACGCCGCGCCCTTTCTTTATTACGCTCAAAGCGGCGATATGCTTTCCGCCGTCGCGCGGCGTTTCGGCGTTTCGGAATCGGAAATCTCTTCCGAAACTGATTTAACCAAGACGACGCTGATAGACCCCGGCGCGCTGCTGGTGATTCCCAACCGCATCGCCGAAGAAACCACGCCCAACGTTCAAATCATGCCGGACGCGGAAGTCATCTTCACCTACGCCGCGGCGGATTTCGACGTTCAACGTTACGTCAAAGAGCAGGGCGGCTATCTCAGCTCGTATAAGGAATGGCTCGGCTCCACCGGCTGGATTAACGGCGCCGAAGCCGTTGAACGCCTCGCCTATGAAAATTCCATCAACCCGCGTTTAATTCTCGCCCTGCTGGATTTTGAAAGCCGCTGGGTACGCGGGCAGCCGGTGGATAACTTTCACAAAGATTACCCGATGGGCTTTGAAGATTACCACTACAAGGGAATGTCGGTGCAAATGGTGTGGGCGATTAATCACCTCGCCATCGGGTATTATAGCTGGCGCGCGGGAACTTTGACGCACATCGAGTTTCCCGACGGCAGCCGCTTGCGGCTGGACCCGCGCCTGAACGCCGGGACGGCGGCGCTGCAATATCTTTTTTCGCGCAATCACTCCCGCTCGCAATGGGAACAAATCATCAATCCGCAATCGGGCTTCCCCGCAATATATAAAGAAATGTTCGGCGACCCTTGGGCGCGCGCCGACGCGGTGAACCCCATCTTTCCGCCCGCGCTGAATCAACCGCCGCTGGTCTTCCCCTTTGAGGCGAATTACGAATGGAGTCTCACCGGCGGCCCGCATAACGCCTGGGGCCAGCTCAACCCCCAAATTTACGGAGATAAAAACAGCGTCTTTGCCGCGATAGATTTCGCCCCTTCGGGCGCGAAAGGCGGATGCGAGCCGAGCAAAGCATGGGTGACTGCCGCCGCGCCGGGCTTGGTGGTTCGCTCCGCCAACGGCGCTGTGGCGCTGGATTTGGACGGAGACGGATACGAGCAAACCGGCTGGACGCTGCTTTACATGCACGTCGGAACAAAAGACCGCGTTCCCGTCGGCATGTGGTTGGAAACGGGCGACCGCATCGGGCGTCCCTCGTGCGAGGGCGGCGTTTCCACCGGAACGCACTTGCACTTCGCCCGCAAATACAACGGCGAATGGGTCACCGCCGACGGGCCGATTCCGTTCATCATTGACGGTTGGCGAGTCGTCGCGGGCGAGCAAGCGTATCAGGGCAAACTCGTTCGCGGCGACCAAGTCGTTGTCGCCGATTTATACGGTCAAAAGTGGTCGAACATTCCGCGCGACGGCGCTTCCACCCCGACTCCTGTAAGATGACAGGCAAGCCCCTCTTTCAAACATTTTTTGCAATCGGTCTGACGGCGGCGCTCGCGCTGACTTCCTGCGGCGCGGCGGATTCCGCTCCCCCGTCGGAGTTTGAGCCGCTGGCGCAGTCGGTCCTCGCCATGCCGGAACAAACTCCCCTGCCTGTTCGCAAACCTTACGCCCCCGGCGAATTGGTGGAATACACGGCGCAGGACGGCGATACGCTGCCCGCGCTCGCCGCGCGCTTTAATACCTCGGTGGAAGAGATTCTCGCCGCCAATCCGTTCATCCCGCGAGACGCCACCACCATGCCGCCCGGCATGCCCATGCAAATCCCGATTTATTTTCGCGCGTTGTGGGCGATTCCTTTTAAGATTCTGCCCGACCACGCCTTCGTCAATGGGCCCTCCGTCGTCGGCTTCAACATCGCCGCGTTCGTCGCCGCGCAGCCGGGCTGGCTGAAAACATATAGCGTTTACGCGGGCGGAAAGCAGCGCAGCGGCGCGGAAATGGTGGAATACGTCTCGGTCAATTACAGCGTCAACCCCAAGTTGCTGCTTGCCCTTTTGGAATATCAGGGCGGCGCGCTCACTCAGGCGGAGCCGCCCGTCCGCAAAAACCTGCTCGGATTCAACCGCCGCTACTGGGAGAATCATTACCTTCAACTCGTGCTGGCTGCCAACACGCTCAACAACGGTTATTACGGCTGGCGCGCCGCGACGCTGTTGGAATTTGAAGACGGCGAAGGAATCCTCATTCGCCCCGACCCCTGGCAAAACGCCGCTTCGGTCGCCATGCAGTATTATTTTTCCCGCGTTTACACCGGCGAACAATACAAGCAAGCGACGGGTCCCGACGGGCTCTTCAAAACCTACCGCGAGTTATTCGGCGACCCGTGGCAAGAGCAAACGGTCTTAATTCCCGGCAGTTTGCGGCAGCCGGATTTAATTCTGCCTTTTCCGCAAAATCAGGTCTGGTCCTACACAGGCGGACCGCACACGGGTTGGGGCACGGGCGAGCCGCTCGCCGCGATTGACTTCGCTCCGCCCGACGTGCGGGACGGCTGCGTGGTGGAAGATAAATTTACAGCCCTCGCCGCGGCGGACGGTTTGGTGGCGCGTTCCAGCGTGGACGGAGTCGCGCTCGACCTGGACAAAGACGGGGACGAGCGCACCGGCTGGGTAATTTATTATCTGCATCTCGCTACGCGCGGGCGCGCTCCCGTCGGGGCGGAACTAAAAGCGGGCGACCCCATCGGCTATCCCTCCTGCGAAGGCGGACACGCCACCGGCACGCATCAACACATCGCGCGAAAATACAACGGCGAATGGATTGCGGCGGACGGCGTCATCCCGTTTAATTTGGAAGGCTGGGTGGCGCATAACGGCGCGCGCCCATATTTGGGAACGCTGACCAAAGGCGCCGCCGTCGTCACCGCCTGCGAATGCGGCGATTTATATACGTCCATCAGCAGAAATTATCCATAAAAAAATCGAGCGCGGACTTTGTATCCGCGCCCGAAACTGCGCCCGCGCTAAATTGCGCGCGCGGCGCCAGCGAGCTCGCCCGCAATCTGCGCCGCGAGCTTTGCGTTATTCAACAGCAGACTTAAATTAGCTTTCAAAGATTTTCCGCCGGTCAATTCGCTCACGCGGCTGAGCAAGAAAGGCGTCAGACGCTGCCCGCTCACGCCTTGTTCCAGCGCTTCGGCGGAAGCGCGCTCAATCATCGGATTCATTTCGGCGGCGGGAATGCTATCTTCCAGCGGAATCGGATTGACGACGAGAACCGCGCTCTTCATTCCCAGTTTCCAATGCGCCCGCGCGAATGCCGCAATCTCGCGGGGCGAATCCAGCCGCAGGCTGACGGGCAGCCCGCTTTCGCGGGAGTAAAAAGCGGGGAACTCGTCGGTCTGATAACCGACGACGGGAACGCTCTGCGTTTCCAAATATTCCAGCGTGGCGGGCAAATCCAAAATCGCTTTCGCGCCCGCGCATACCACTATCATCGGCGTATCGGCGAGGGCGGGCAAATCGGCGGAAACGTCAAATGGCGATTCGCGGTGCACGCCGCCAATTCCGCCGGTGGCAAAGACGCGAACGCCCGCTTGATGCGCGGCGAATATTGTTCCCGCCACCGTCGTTCCGCCGTCGCGTTTTTTGACGATGGCGGTCGCAAAATCGCGGCGGCTGATTTTCAGGGCGGAATCCGAATCCGCCAGCCGAACCAGTTCCGCATCCGAAAGCCCGACGCGAATTTCTCCGTCCAACAAAGCGACGGTGGCGGGATTCGCTCCCGCGTCGCGGACGGTCTTTTCCATGTTGCGCGCCAGTTCCAAATTTTGCGGGCGGGGAAGCCCGTGCGTGACGACGGTGGATTCCAGCGCGACGACGGGCAAGCCCAATTCCAGCGCGCGCGCAATTTCGGGGGCGAGAATCAAAAAAGGATGTTTCATGCAGGATTCACCGGAAAGTATTGATTAATGTGCCGCACAACGGCGTCAATTTTGTCGAGTTCAGCGCGTTTTTCTTCTTCGGTCAGGTTGGTTTCACGCTCTTCGAGAATCGCCTTGCCCGCGAGCATTTCCTTGCGGAACGCTTTGAGCATTTCTTGAGCGGCGAGCGCGGGCGATTCTTTCTGCTTGCCGGCGTACGTTTCTAAACGCGCGGGATTAATCGCCAGATTGGGATTCTTCGCCGCGAGCTCTTCCAATTCCTTCAAAGCGGAAGACTTGCCGGAGGAAGCGGCGCGGCCCGTGACGCGGTCGTACATGGCGTTGACGACGGCGTCTATCAAATTGAGCATTTCGACGGTTTCGTATTTCTTTTTTCTCGCTTTGATTTCGCCGTGCTTTTTAAGGTTCTCGCGCGCCTTGCTCCACGCTTCGCGGATTTTTTCGCGGACGGGACCGACGGGCTGCCACGCCCCAATGTCAATCCAGGAGACGCGCGCGCCCATTTGCGCCGCTTTGGATTTGAACGGCTCTTGATAGAACAGGTTGTTAATCTTTTCGCGCGAGGCGACGGCGAGCGCGGCGGCTTTTTGGGCGGCGGGAACGGTTTGTTTGCCGGTTACGTCCATCCGCGCCTGCTGCGCCGTCTTCTGAATGTCTTCGTTCAGTTCTAATTCCTTTTGCCCGATTCCGACGGAAATTTCGTCGGCGGTGTGCGAGGAAATGACCTTTTCAATTTCCGAAATGACTAGCGGGATGATGGTGGCGTCCCAAGGGAAGCCGGCGGCGAAAGGAATTTTCGACTCGGGCTTGATGGTCATCTGGTTGTACACCAGCGCGCGGACGGCGTTTTCCTGGCATTGGAATCCGTCTTTGCCGTCGCGCAGCACGCTGAATTTGATTTTGACGTCGCGCGCTTCGACCGGAATTCCGTCTTTGGTGCGCGCCATGACGCGGATATTTTTGACGCGCTGCTCGCGCAGGTTAATAATGGCGTATTCGCGCTGGCCCAGTTGGTCCGATTCGCCAATTTCGCGCAAGCGCTCAAAACTTTCCACACGCCATGCCTTGCCGCGCGGGTAAATCACCTGCGACGAGCCGTCCGCTTTTTCGAGCAAAGCCGCGCTATCCAAATTAACTTGAACATAACCGGGGCCGCCGATAAGAATCAACGAAGAGCGCTCGGCTTCTTCGGATATGCCGCCGTCTTCGACGACCAGACGCGGCAGCGAGCCAGATTCGCCAAACGCGGCTTGTTGCAGAAAGGCGTCCGCCATTTCCTCGTTTTCCAGCTCGTACACGTCGGAAAGATATTTCGCCGCTTTCCGCCGCGCCAGATTAGAAGCGGCCATCAATATCGGGATGTATTTGAGCAGGCTCATGCCGACCAGAATCGCGCGGTGCATGGGGTATTCCGCGCTGAAGACGGTGAACAGCATAGTCAAGCCGCTGAGCGCCAGCCAGACGATAAAAGCCGCCAGCGTGCGGGCGTTGTTGCGATACGCCGCGCCTTCTTCGGTCAAGGCAAAGAGCAAATCGGCGGGCTTCTTTTTCATGAGCGCTTCTCTCCCTGCCCCATGCGCAAGAATTCGGCTTCGTGGTCAATCAGCCACTTCCAGACGTCGTTGATTTTTCGCAAACGCGCTTCCATGTCGTTGCCGGCGACGCTTTGTTCCAGCACAAATTCCCGCACGGGCTTGATCAGCGCCGCGAGGGTGCGGAAGGGATTAGGCATAGCGCCTTCGGGTTTGAATTGCGCGGCAATCAGGCTGGCGAAGCGCCGGCTGGATTCTTCGCGGGCGACGGTGGCAATCAGCGCGTCGGCGTCGTTCAAGGATTTTTCTTCCTGTTGAATGCTCTTCATCCATTCGGGACGCCATTGCTCCAAGATAAGTTTTTCGTCCGCTTCGGAAAGGTGAACGTTATGAATCCGAACTTCCGTGATTTCCAACCCGTGATTTTGCAGTTGGTCGTATTCAATGCTGGAAGTCCAATCTTGCGTGAGGTTGCCGATGCTGTCCATGCTTTGAACTTTGGGCTGGGTGACGCGCTTGTTCATCATTTTTTCGACGAGCTGCAAGCCGGTTTCGCCTTCCGGGGTAAGCGGGGTAAAGAGCTCCATCAGTTTGAATTTATGGACGTATTCGCGCCAGACGCCCACGACCAAATCGGCGGGTATCTCTTCCCATGAGACGAGCGCTTTTTCGTCTCCCGCCGCTTCAATGAATTCGCCGACGATGGCGCGGCGCGCGGCTTCTTCGTCGTAGCCGTATTCGGAAGTCACGCCGCTTTCGGAGGGTTTCTTCTGCTTCGGTCTGCGAATGCTGAATTTGACGCTGATGGTCGCCTTGAGTTCCACCTCGTCGCGGGTGACGGCGTCGGTTTTTTCGCCGCCGCCTTCGGGTCCAATGTACTGCCACTGCGGGCGCAAATCCACGCTGCCGGCGATGCGTTCGTTCGCGCGGGTAAACGAGACGCCGGGTCCCGCCGTGCCGGTAAATTCGGCGTCGGTGCGCAGCACGGCGGCGCTGGCGGTATCCGCCACAATCAAGCCGGGACTTTTCCTTTCCATCTCGCCTTCGTGGGAAATCACGCGCCCGTTTTTGATGAAGAGCGCGGGACCGCGCCTGCCGGTTTCAAAATCCCTTACGCGCTCGTAAATTTCCAGCCGCTGCTTCGGGTTTTGAATGGGCAGGACAAATTGCGCGAAGAAATAAGTCAGCCGGTCCAGCAAAAAGTAGGCGACCGCCGCGTCCATAATGAAGAGGAAGACGCTGGCGTACCAGCTAAACCGAATCCCCGCCGCCCAGAGAACGACGTGCCAGACGACTGACACAACAACCAGCGCCCCAATGGGGTTTTGCAGCAAAGCCCCTATTTCGCCAATGTTTTTTCGCGTCATAATGGGGTTGATTTTAAAACAGAATTGGAAAATTGGGGATTGGGCAATCGGTTTGATATGCAAGAACGGAGAAAAATGCAATCCCTTTATAATGCGCAAAGCGCGTTTGATTCATATCATGTTAATGATTTTGATTCGCTTTGTTGTAAACGCCCGGCAGGTTGATCTTGATGATTGCGACAAAGCAATTTTGATTTATCAATATCGTTTTTCAAGCTTACATTATGGAAAGCCGCCTTGAAAATTTTTGCAAAACGGTATAATAGTCGTTCATAAAGTCTTCTTATTTAACAGAAACTATCATTCGGGTCATTTCGGCAGCGCGAGGTTGACCCCGCCTTGAACGCAGCAGGCGCGTCGCTCGCGGCACGAAAGCCCGTTTTTGTATTGCCAAAACAAAAAATTTTAAAAACGGAGAAAGAAATGTTCAGGAAAGAATTTGCCTTGTTCGGCGCAATCTTTGGGTTGTTTTTGTACGCCTCTATAGCTTTTCCGGGCGGGGTCGTCCAAAGCGTGAAGGCGGGTACGGCGAACGTCCCCACTGCGGAATCGGTCGGCGGTTGGGGCGCGCTGATAGGCTTTTTGTTTTTCATAGCAGCCAGCCTGTTGATTGCAGTCGCCGCCGTCGGCGCGCTGGTTCTATTGATCAAGCGCAAGAATCTGGAAGAGGTCGCTCTGGCGTACAATGTGGGCGTGGAATCTTTGAGGGACATGGAGCCCATGCAAGCCTGCGAAGCGCTAAATGAAAAATATCCGCGGAGCGTCTTGAGAAGCGAAGAAGCGAGCGGCGTCCCCGCTTACGTCTCGCGCGGCGTGTATATTGCCCCCGCTTTTTCCTTTGACGAAGAAACCGTCTAAGCGGGAGGCCCGCTCACGGCGAACGGAAGAGCGCTTCCGCCTGATCGGCGAGCGCCTGCCGCAAAGCAAGCGCTTTTCTGATATTTCTGTATTCGTTCTGATTGATGGTCAGATAAATTTTGTTTAAGGAAGCCAGCGCTTTTTTATATTCAAGAAGCGCCTCGCGCCTTTTGCCGCTTCGCTCATGCATTAAGCCGAGCAGCGAAAGCCCGACGATGTGATTCCATATCTGGTTCACAGAACGAAAACGCCTGTTGGCAAACTCAAGTTCTCTGGCGGCTTCTTCAAAATTCCCCAGAGAAGCTTGCGCCGTTCCTCTTAAGAAGGCGCAATACCCTTCCGTATCGCAAGCGGGGCAGTTTCGCTTTCCCGGCGAACGATTGCATTTGCGCGCGAGCAGCGCGCTTAAATCGTCGCCGCATTGCAGCGTTTTCAAAGTTTCGCTTCTCAGCTCCCGCGATTCCCAATCTGCAAGCTCAAGCAGAACAAGCAATTTTCTTGCATTAAGAGACATAAAGCCCACGGTCGTCGTTATAGAATGTTTTTATTTTTTCAAGGACGTCGAGCGTCTCGTCCGCGATATAGAAGCGCATCAGCGGGTCGCTTAATGTTTCGTCTAAAAGCGAAGCGAAAAACGCCAAAAGCGTCTCGCCGTAGCTATTGGGATCGCCCCTGTTTAAAGCCTCCGCCATGGCGGAAATCAAATCACGCTGCGCTTCTATGCGCGCTTGTTCTCTGGCGCGAATATCATAAGCTTTCGCCTGCCCTTCCGAAATCGTTTTCGCGCTTTGCCTCTTCGCCATCCAATACTCTTTTCGACAATCTTCAACTTCTTTGGGTAAAGCGCATTTCAGAATTTGAAAGCCGGTGACGTAAACGCCAAATGAATTAGCGGCTTTGTTCAGGCTGCTTAAGATTTCTTCCATCGCGTCCGGCGATAAAATTTGCCCGCTGCGGCGTTCGGCGACAAGGATATCGTCCAACGTCCTGCGCCCAATATAGCCCGGCACAACTCCGGTGACCTGCCCCCAAGCCGCGTCCAGCCAGGTAAATTCGGAGGGGTCTTCCTGACGATTGATCCATCGAATAGACAGCCGTTCAACGGCTTTTTTTATATCGTCCGGCGAGTAAGCGTATATCAGGCTTTCAGAAATATTTTCAGGGGAGCCGATTCTGCATTCCAACTGCGCGGTGATTTTAATTTTGACGCCGTCTTTGGTCCAGGCGTCAAAAGAATCAACCTTCACCTTTGGACGGTAATCCACCATGTATTTCACGCGTTCATACCACTCAAGGAACGCCGTCTTTTCGCCGGGACCGACGACTCGGGAAAACCTGTTTCCGCGCTCTAAATAAAGAGCGTGGCCGTCGAACAAAATCAACGAGAGCGGTCCCCCAAGGTGAAACGCCATCCACGCGGGCCAGTCTTCCTTGTTGGCAATATCGCCGTCTCGCGCGATCAAATATCGAAATTGAGAAAACAAATCAAGCGGAGGCGGCAAATACATCCTGCCAAAGAAGCGATAATTGATAATCTTGGCGGGCGAAACGCCTTCCGGCGGAGCGTAAAATTCTTGAAAGAAGCTTTGCGCTACGCGATATGCAGGGCGCGTCGTCAGCGACGCAAAAAGCAGAAAAGCCAGCAAAGAGGCGAGAAATACGGCAAGGATTTGCCGCGTCGGGGAATATTTTTCAAGCAGCGCGTTAAGGTAGGGGATGAAATGAAAAAATGCGTAGACAAAAATGACAATAAAGCACAAAGCCAGAGGAAAGGCGAAGGCGTTTCTACGATTTTGAGAATCTCTAAAAGCGTCCAGGCGGGAGTAAAGGGCTTGCCATTCTTGAGGGTTTTCCGAACAACGGAACGACATGTTATTTCTCCTTGCCGCGACGCAGGGAATGATTTTCCTGCCACTCAACAAACTTATTTTCCCATTCTCGCAAAACGCTTTCGTCCGTTTGCCCGCGGGCGTAATCTTTTAAAGCCGAAAACAGCTGAGCGGCGATTAAAAAGCGCGGCAGTCTGGGGTTCAATTCCCTCGCCCTTTGCATGGCTTCGGCGATGGCGTTGAGCAACAAAGATTGAGCGTAAGCGCGCGCTTCTTGTTGTAAATTTTCAGAAGCGGATTGCGCTTCAGAAACGACCTCCGCCGCCCTTCTTTGCCATTCCGCCTTCCAAACCTCAATTTGCTGGCGAGATATTTCATCCGGCTCGTCCGGACTTTCCGAAAAGCGGAAATTCACCACCCGCGAAGCGACCAGCAATATTCCTCTGGAACGCAGCAAATCGGAAGCGCCCGCCATGATTTCTCTGGCGATGACGTCTAACGCATTCGCGTATTTTTTATCTTCCAACGGCTTCCATATTTCGTCGAGGTTTTTTTGCGAAATCACCTTACGCGCCTGGTCCTCAACCACGCCCAGCGCCCATTGGTCCCAATACAAGGTGGAAGCCCCTTGAGCGGCTTGCAAGCTGGTGATGCGCAAGGTCGCTTGCAGCCTGGCGGCAGAGTAAGGAAAGCTGCCCGTCGCATGGCTTAACTGGTCGGCGTCGCGCAAGATTGGGCGGGAACGGAACTTATCGCGCGTCTCTTTATCCCAGGTTTGATTGTCAATGCGGAAAGCCGCAAAAACCCGCGCCTTAAAGCCAATGCCGTCTTTGCTGATGACGTCTATCTCGTTGGAGCGAATCTGTAAACGCAGGTCAAAGATTTGTTCGGGGCGCTCCAGTTTGCCGGTAAAAACCAGCCCGGGTCCGTCAACGCGCTTGAACCTGGAGCCGCCGGTGATTGCCGCCGCTTGATGCGCCTTAGTCCATACCAGCCCTGGTCGCAATCCTTTCATAAATCCGAAAAAGTCGGAAAAATCCCATGTAAAATCGCCTGGAATACGGGTTTCCGGCGTCGCCCAAGAGTTCTCCGTTGTCGCCAACATGGGAGATTGAAACCCCCAGGCGTAAGAAAACAATAGCAGAAAACGTTTGCGTCTTTCTTCTTTGTCTTCCGGGTTGGCGGCCGGCGCGACAACCAAAGCCAGGTTATAAAGGGTAAAATAATAAGCCGCCAGAATGGGAAGGGAAATAAAGATGATTCCGATCCATTGGTTGACCCAAAAGCCGATGAAAAATACCAGGACATGCCCCGCGGCGGAGTAAAACCATCGCCTGCCGCCGAATCGGCGTCCGCTAAAATAAGCCAATATCGAAAACACGGCTGCCAGTTCAAACAACCTGAAATTGGCGGCCATTTGGGACATTTGCGGAAATAAAAACCGAATACCTTCCGTGGACATCCAAACCGCGTCCAAAAATAGCGCGACAAACAACAAAATGAAGGCGTGCGTCAAAATTTCAAAAAAACTTGCCGCTTCTTGCCCCCGCCCTGCTTCTCTCAGTTTTCCAGTCAAGTAAATAAAAGGATAACTCAAGATGGTAAAAAAGACCCCCCAAAGAAATATGAAATCAATCGTTTCATTGACCCGTTGCAACGCGTCCAAAATGGACTGGTAAAATAGCCCTAATTCGTCCAACGCAGGTCTCCCTTGTTTGAATTACCCAATTATTGCAAATCCATTTCAACTTAGTATATACTGCTATACGCTCCCCTGTCAAGATCCATGTCTCTGTTGACTCTCGACTTTCATTGCCATACCTTTGCCTCCGAAGATTCCCTCGCCCAGCCGGCGGACGTGATTCGCGCCGCGCGGCGCAAGGGGCTGGAACGGCTGGTCGTCACCGACCATAACACAATCGCCGGGGCGCTCGCCGCCCAGCGGCTTGACCCGCAACTGATCATCGTGGGCGAAGAGATTCTCACCACGCAAGGCGAATTGCTCGCCGCCTTCGTGCAGGAAGAAATTCCGGCGGGACTTTCCCCGCGCGAAGCCATCCGCCTGCTGCGGGAGCAGGGCGCCTTCGTCAGCGTTTCGCATCCCTTTGACGAACTACGAAAAGGCGCGTGGAAAGAAAAAGACCTGCTGGAAATCCTCCCGCTGGTGGACGCCATCGAAGTCTTCAACGCGCGCTGCATGTCGCCCAAATTTAACCTGCGGGCGAAAGAATTCGCCGAACGGCATAACCTCCCCGGCACCGTCGGCTCGGACGCGCACGCCCCTTTTGAAGTCGGCCGCTCCGCTCTGACCGTCGAGCCTTTCGACGACGCGGACGGACTTCGCGCCGTCATTCGCGGCGGAGTCCCGCGCGTCAAAGCGTCTCCCTGGTGGGTTCACCTCTTTTCGCGCTACGCTTCGAGAAAAAATCGCCTTGACGTCCGCTTTTAGCCGTGATAATCTTGCGCCTACGCGCCAAATCATCTTGCATGTTGAAATGGTTTGGCGCAAATTTTTTCCTAGCAGGAGTAGTAAAAATGTCTGAACGTTATATTGGAACCGTCAAGTGGTTCAACGCCACCAAGGGTTACGGCTTCATCGGCCGCGACGACAACCAGGGCGAGGATGTGTTCGTGCATTACACCGCCATCCAGACCGAAGGTTATCGCAAGCTCGAAGCCGACCAGAAAGTCGAATTTTCTATCGAAAACGGACCGAAAGGATTGCAGGCTGCGGACGTCAAGCCGCTTTCGTAACATCGTCGTTGTAAATGCGCAGGGTCGCCATTGCGGGCGACCCTGTTTTTTTATCTACGCAGCGTGGCGATAATCCGCTTGGGATTGAGCAGCGCGTCGAGCGCGGCAAGAATATCGGGCGCGACCAAATCAGCCGCGAGCAAAGTCTCCCGCGCCGCGCACTCCGCCGAAAGGACGCATACGCCCAGACGCGCCGCGCGCAGCATCTCCGCGTCGTTCGCGCCCTGCCCGATGGCGACGACCTTCTCCGCGCCCAGCGCGCGGACATATTCCTCCTTTTGCAGCGCTTCTCCGCCCGCTTTAATTCGCACGGCGGTCAAGCCCAGCCGCTCGTCTATCGCCGCTTGCTTTCCGTGCGTGTCGGCGGTGAGCAAATGCAGCGTGAAAACGTTTCGCAGCGCGGCAAGCCGTTCCGCCACGCCGTCCAAAAGCGCGCCGTCCGTCGCCAACGTGCCGTTCACGTCCATTACAAGATGTTCGAGGGCGTAATCGCCCAAGCCGGGAATGGTAAAGTTAATCATGCCGCAATTATAATAAAGGAAAAGAATCTCATGGACTTTGACGAATATCAAAAAAAGTCGCGCGAGACCGCGCAATATCCGGTCATCGGTCACGGGGTAGTGTATCCCACGTTGGGGTTGACGAACGAAGCGGGAGAGGTCGCCGGCAAAATCAAAAAAGTATTCCGCGACAAAGGCGGCGAAATCTCCCCCGAAACGCGCGAGGCGCTGAAATCGGAATTGGGCGACGTGCTTTGGTATCTGGCGCAAACCTGCACCGAGTTAGACCTTTCGCTGGACGAAGTGGCGCAAGCCAATTTACAAAAGCTTTCAGACCGTCAGGCAAGAGGTAAGATACAAGGCGACGGCGATAACAGGTAAGGCAAGCGACAAGCCGCAGGCGCGCCCTTCTGTGAAACCTAGCGCTTACCGCACGAAAACTCTAACCATTTTCCTATACGGACTCATCCCGCTTTTTGGTACAATGCCGCAAGATAGAGGAGATTAACCTATGGCTGGCATGGAAAAATTTACGCAGCGAGCAAGGCGCGTTCTCAGCCTCGCCCATCAAGAGGCGGAGCGCGCTCGCAAGAACTACATCGGAGCCGAACATTTACTGCTTGGTTTAATGGAAGAAGAAGGAGGAGTCGCCGGGCGCGTGCTGCGCGACTTGGGACTCACTTCGGAGCGCGTGCGCGAGATGGTAGCGCGCCTCTCCCCCGCCTCGGCAGCCTTCGACCCCAATCGCATTGAATTGGCGGCGGAGACCCAACAGATACTGGAATACGCCATGGACGAAGCGCGCCGCATGGGGCATCACTACATCGGCACGGAACATCTGCTGCTGGCGCTGGCGCGGGTGGAATCGACGGGCAGCGAGGCGCTGCGTCGTCTCGGCGTGACGGCCGACCAAATCCGCCGGCAGACCCGCCGCGTGTTGAACGAATCCACGCCGCCGGCGCCCGCTTCGGCGGGACCGCAGCCCCGCAACGCCCCTGCGCAAGGACAAAAGACCCCGCTGGTGGATCAGCTCGCCACCGACCTGACCGCCAAAGCGGAAGAGAAAAAACTCGACCCGGTCATTGGGCGGCAAATGGAAATTGAGCGCGTCATTCAAATCCTGGCGCGACGCACCAAAAACAACCCCGCCCTGATTGGCGAACCGGGAGTCGGCAAGACCGCTATCGTGGAAGGGCTCGCCCAACGCATCGTCGAGGGCGACGTCCCTGCGCCGTTGATGAACAAGCGCGTGCTGCAACTGGACGTCGGCTCGCTGGTGGCTGGCACGATGTATCGCGGTCAATTTGAAGAACGGCTCAAACGCATCATTGACGAGCTCAAACAAGCCGGAGCGATACTTTTCATTGACGAAGTTCACATGCTCGTCGGCGCCGGCGCGGCTGGCTCTTCGGTGGATGCGGCGAACATCCTCAAACCGGCGCTTTCGCGCGGCGAGCTGCAAGTCATCGGCGCGACGACGCTGGAAGAATACCGCAAGCACATCGAATCCGACGCGGCGCTGGAACGCCGTTTTCAAGCGATTCAGGTGGACGAGCCGAGCGAAGAAGAGACCATTCAAATCCTCAAAGGCGTCCGCCCGGCGTATGAAGAGCATCACCATCTGGTGATTTCCGACGAAGCGCTGGAAGCCGCCACTCATCTTTCCTCGCGTTACGTCACCGAACGCTTCTTGCCCGACAAGGCGATTGACTTGATTGACGAATCCTCCTCCCGCGTGCGGATGTATAAAAGCCCGGCCGCCAAGCACGCCAAAGACCTCTTCAGTCAATTGCGGCAGGCGCGCCAAAACCGCGCCCTGGCGCAGGAAGAAGGCAACGCGGAAGACGTTAAAGAATGGGAAGAGCGCGAGCTCGATTTAACCATGCAAATTGAACGGCTGCGCACCGGCTGGGACCGCGCCAGCAGCCCCGTCGTCTCGGCGGAAGACGTCGCCGAAGTCGTTTCAATGTGGACGGGCGTCCCGCTGATGCAGCTGGCGGAAGAAGAATCGCAACGGTTGTTGAAGATGGAAGACGAGCTGCGCAAGAGCATCATCGGACAGGAAGACGCGATTGTCGCCATCTCTCGCGCCGTGCGCCGCGCCCGCGCCGGGCTGAAAGACCCCAAACGCCCCATCGGCTCGTTCATGTTCCTCGGTCCCACCGGAGTCGGCAAGACCGAGCTGACCAAAGCCCTTGCCAAGTTTATGTTCGGCAGCGAGGAAGCCGCCATCCAGCTCGACATGTCCGAATTTATGGAACGGCACACCGCCGCGCGATTGGTGGGCGCGCCTCCCGGTTACGTCGGCTACGAGGACGCGGGTCAATTAACCGAAGCGCTGCGCCGCAGACCGTATTCGATTGTCGTCTTCGACGAAATCGAAAAAGCGCACCCCGAAGTCCACAACATGCTGCTGCAAATCATGGAAGAAGGGCATCTGAGCGACGCGAAAGGGCGCAAGGTGGATTTCCGCAACGCGATTATCGTCATGACCTCGAACATCGGCGCGGACGCCATCAAGAGACAGACCTCGCTGGGCTTCGCGTTGAAACAAGACGAAGCGACGGAAGAGCGCCTGTCCTACGAAGACATGCGCAAGAAATTGAGCGAATCGCTCAAGCGCGCCTTCCGCCCCGAATTTATCAACCGCCTCGACTCGGTGGTCATCTTCCGCTCGCTGAACAAGGACGACATCAAGCAGATTGTCGCGCTCGAATTGGAGAAGGTCGCCGAACGGTTGAAGGAACACAACTTGAAGCTGGTCGCCACGGAAGAAGCGCTCTCCCTGCTTTCCGAGCAGGGCTACGACGCCGAATTTGGGGCGCGCCCGCTGCGCCGCGTCATCCAACAAAAAGTGGAAGACCCGCTTTCGGATAAAGTTCTCAGCGGCGAATTCGTCAACGGCGATACGGTCAAAGTGGAAGTCAACGAAGACGGCGAGATTACGCTCAAAAAAGCCGAAGGAGAAGGGCTGCTGGTCAATTCGTAAACGTCCTTCATGCGGCAACGAATGAAGAAAAGGTCGCGCTTCGGCGCGGCCTTTTTGTTCCGCGCCGATAATATTTCCCGCTTACGGCGCGTCTATATGGTCAAGCCATTTTCAAAAAGGAGATTTTAACAATGAGCGGTAATTACGAAACGGCGACCCTTGCAGGCGGATGTTTTTGGTGTCTCGAAGCGGTCTTTGACCAACTGAAAGGCGTCGTCTCCGTCGAATCGGGCTATTCCAACGGGCATACCCCCAACCCGACTTACCGTCAGGTGTGCGACGGCGGGACGGGCTACGCCGAAGCCGTGCGCGTGACCTTCGACCCGGCGATCATTTCATATAAAGATTTGCTGAACATCTTTTTCGCCATCCACGACCCGACCACGCTCAACCGTCAGGGCAACGACGTCGGCGAGCAATATCGTTCCGGCATTTATTATCATTCGCAAGAGCAAAAGGAAACGGCGGAAGCGCTTATCCGCGAATTGGAAGCCCAAAAGATATGGGGCGCTCCCATCGTGACGGAAGTCGAGCCGGCGAAAAACTTCTACGTCGCCGAAGACTATCATCAGGAATACTTCGCGCGCAATCCCTCGCAGCCTTATTGTCAGGCGGTGGTCGCGCCCAAAGTGGCGAAGTTCCGCAAGCAGTTTTTGGAGCGATTGAAGAAGTAAGAGCCCATCGAAAAAAAATATGTCGCAGTCCGCTTTTGCACTTTTCCAAATTGTTCTAGCAATTCAGATATGGACTTTCGTGCCGCACACATCGTCCCTTCATGAGGATTTATATCGCTCCAAAAGCGAGATAAATCCCCTGCGGGGACGATGTCTCGCGTTACAAATTGAGTCTACACCTTCCGTCAACTCGAATGTCAAGCCTTTTGCTACCCTTTTCCCCCCGCCAAAGATTTTGCTTTGGGCAGTTTCCGCAGGGTGAGCATCGCCCAAATTCCAGGCGCGGGACCGATTGCCAGAAAAGAAAATGCCCAGCGCCAGCCGCGGCTTGGGTCAAAATAGTATCCAGCGCAAAGTTCACGTCGCCCGTGCGAATGTCCAGCCACTTTTGGTAATAACGGAAATTTTGCCCTTTGTTGGTTTCCGCTTTCTTTGAAGTTCGCTGAAATATTCCAGGCTGACAAACGTCCAATGCCGCGCCCAGCCCTATGCGCCAAAGCCTTTTATTTCTTATCGTCCTAAAACGCTTGTATTTCTACTCTGCCATTGGCGCGCGAGGCAGGTGCTCTCGTTGACAATTTACTGTTTGTTTTCCTCCAAACGCATGAAAGAAAAGTAAAAAATTTTGCGACCACTCAACAGAGACGGCAAATCATTCCGCAACCCGCGCCAGGACTGTTTCCAGCGCTTCGGGGGATTCCATCGGCGCGAGATGTTTTTCCAGTTCGGCTTGCAACTTCTCTGCCCGTTGTCTTGTCATATCCGTGCCAGCGGGGTGACTCAGCACGGGCAGAACCAACTCCGCCGCCCGTTCCACTTCGCCCCGATGGAGGAAGCATTGCGCCAGT
>DAOUBR010000024.1:0-1624 GCA_034432535.1 Anaerolineales bacterium
GGCACGGCAACAAGGGCGTGGTCTCCAAAGTCGTGCCGGTGGAAGACATGCCCTTCCTGGAAGACGGCACGCCCGTGGATATGATTTTGAATCCGCTCGGCGTTCCGGGGCGCATGAACATCGGTCAGGTGTTGGAAGTGCATCTCGGCTGGGCGGCGAAGCGGCTGGGCTTCCGCGCGGTCACGCCCGTGTTCGACGGCGCGACGGAAGAGCAAATTGAAGCCGAACTCGCCCGCGCGTGGATTGTGGACCAGGCTTGGAAGGAAGCCGCCGCCCGCGCATGGGAATGGATAAAAGAGCAGGAATACGACCCCAACTCCATCGAAGACGACGACGAAGTCCGCCGCCTGTATCTGGAACGCTGGCTGGGCAAAAACAAGAAGTACGACGTTTACAAATTGAACGAGCCAGTTTACGCCCGCTACGCCGCGGCGAAGGAATGGCTGCGCGAGAAAGGCTACGCCAATCCGGAAGAGATTCTGCTCAGCGAATCTACGTCCGCCAATCTCGACCGCAAACTGGACGAGGCGGCCGTCAACGCCTGCTTGCGCCTGTGGATGGAAACGCTCGGCGTCTCCCGCCGCGTGGCGGAAGACAAAGTGTTTGAAACCGCGCAAGAACTCGCCAAAGAAAAAGGGCTGCCGCTGCCGATTTTGGGCAAGCAGGTTTTGCGCGACGGCAAGACCGGGCTTCCTTACGACCAGCCCGTCACCGTCGGCGTGATGACCATCTTGAAACTGCATCACCTGGTGGAAGACAAAGTGCATGCGCGCTCGACGGGTCCTTACAGCCTTGTGACGCAGCAACCGCTGGGCGGCAAGGCGCAGTTCGGCGGTCAACGCTTCGGAGAGATGGAGGTTTGGGCGCTGGAAGCCTACGGCGCGGCGCACACGCTTCAGGAAATGCTGACGGTCAAATCGGACGACGTGCAAGGGCGCGTCAACACTTACGAAGCCATCGTCAAGGGCGAGCCGATTGAAGAGCCGAGCATCCCCGCTTCGTTCCGCGTGCTGGTGAAAGAGCTGCAATCGCTGGGGCTGGCGGTGGAAGCCGTGAACGAAAACGGCGAGGTGGTCAAGTTCGGCAAGGAAGACGAAAAGACTCATCCGCCCAAGCACGACACCGGCTTGCTCAGTTTGGGCGAGGGACGCGCGAAGAAAAAGTAAAGAAAAGCGCGTTTTTCTATTGACATTAATGACAGCGCCGTGATAAACTAACGTTCCATGCCAAACCACACGGGCGGCTCTATCTCCCGTCCGAATTTATAGGCTGCTGTATGGAACGAATGAGACCATCGGGCACGTGTGGATGGTCTCATTTATTGCGAATAATCAAGAAATTGTGAAAGAATTTTTTCAATCGGAGAAGATATGCCGACAGTCAATCAAATGGTCCGTAAGGGCCGCAAGACCAAGCGCTCAAAGAGCAAAGCGCTCGCCCTGCAATTCACGTTGAACAGCTTCAAGCAGCGTCGCGTGCGGCAGGATAAAGGCGCGCCGCAAAAGCGCGGCGTTTGCACCGTCGTTCGCACCATGACGCCCAAGAAGCCGAATTCGGCGCTGCGGAAAATCGCCCGCGTGCGCCTGACCAACGGCGTTGAAGTCACGGCGTACATCCCCGGCGA
>DAOUBR010000025.1:0-4613 GCA_034432535.1 Anaerolineales bacterium
GGTAGCGGTCCTGGATTGGTTTTCAAGGTTCATCGTTAGCTGGCAGTTGAGCCAAACGCTCGCACTGGATTTTGTGCTGGCTGCCGCCGTACCGCACATCTGGAACAGCGACCAGGGCAGTCGCTTTACCAGGTGACCTGTTATCAAAAATGTAATTTTGCGGCGAAGAAGAAAATGTTAAAATTTTTATGTGCCAACTTTTGGAGTCCGTTTCTTCCGTTTTTCGCCCTTATGGATTGCGGCGCTTTTGCTGTGCGTTTCAAGCTGCGCCGGCAAAATCCCTTATTTTCACCCGATTGCGGCGCATGCGGCACGGGAAAAGCTCTCCACGGCGCGCTCAGTCGCCTCGTTTGTCGCCGCTTCCCCGTTCAAGGATTCCGCTCCCGTCACGCGCGTTCTCTTCACAGGCGACGTCAGCCTGGGGCGCTGCATCGCCAGCCGCACGCTCAGCGCGAGCGTTTCTCAAGGCAATTACAATTATCCCTTCGAGAACGTCGCCGACGTCCTGCGCGGCGCGGATATTACCGTCGGCAGCCTGGACGGCTCGCTTTCGGACGAAGCCCCGCCCATCCCCTGCTCCGCCGAAAAAAATCTGCTCGGTCCCGCGCGCATGGCGGAAGGCTTGCTCTTTGCGGGCTTCGACGCGATGACTCTGGCGACCAATCACATTAAAGACTGCGGCAAAAAAGGGTACGACTGCGAGAGCAAAACTTTGTTAGATACCATTCGCGCGCTGCAAGCGGCGGGGATTCAATCCTTCGGGGCGGGCGCGAATTTAAGCGAAGCGCGCCAGCCGCTCATCCTTCGACGGAACGGGATTCGCTTCGCTTTTCTTGGGGTGAACGAAATTGAAAAAACGACGTGGGCGGAAGAAAACGCGGCGGGAACGGCGCCACTTTCCGAAGAAAGCATCGCGCAGATTGAAGCGGATATTGCCGCCGCAAAACAAATTGCGGACGTGGTGATTGCGCTGCCGCATTGGGGCGTGGAATACGCCGCCGCGCCGGTGGCGGCTCAGCGCGAATGGGCGCGGCGTTTTATTGAAGCGGGCGCCACGCTGGTCGTCGGCAATCATCCGCACATTATTCAACCGGTGGAAATCGTCGCGGGACAGCCGGTTTTTTACGCGCTGGGGAACTTTGTCTTCGACCAGGAGCAAGGTTTCCGCCGCGAGAGCGTGGCGGTGGAGGTCGTTTTTCGCGGCGCGAAAATTGAAGGCTGGACTCTGCGCCCGGCGCGCATCAACTATTACACCCTGCAAACGGGCTGGGTCGAACCGACCGACGCGGGAAAGATTCTCGCGCGGGCAAAAGTCGGGGGTCAGTGAATCTCGCTCGCCCGCTCCACAAAACGAGCCACGCTCGCCATGCCTTGCTCCACTGGCGCGGTCTCGATATATTCGTTGGTCGTATGCGCCCCGCCGCCGCTGGAAATACCCAGCACAACGGCGGGAATGTTTTTGCTTAAGGGGATATTGGCGTCGGTCGAGCCGCAGGTCAATACCGCCGAGACGCCCTGCTCGCTCAGACATTCGACCGCCAGCCGCGTGAAAGGATGGTCGGCGGGAATTTCGCCCTGCGGGCGCTGCCCGATGACTTCGGCGCTGACTTTGACTCCTTCGCGGCTTGCGGCGAGAATCAAACTTTCGACCTGATGAACCAGCTTGCTCAACGCGGCGGAATCTTCCGAGCGCAGATCCAGCTCGCACTTCGCTTCGGAAGCCAGCACGTTGACTCCCGTCCCGCCGCGAAACGTGCCGACGTTCAGGGTGACGCGCGGCTTGCGCGGTAGCGGCAACTGAGTCAGCCGGGCGACCAGCGCGGCAAGCTCATGCACGGCGGAAGGCTGACCGTAATCGGACCATGAATGCCCGCCGGCCGTTTTCGCCGTGACGCGATAGCGGCGGACGCCGATGGCGCGATGATAAACGTGACCCAGCGCCAAGCCCTCTAACACAAGGTAGCCAATCACGTCCGCCCCAAAGCGCTCCACCACCCCGCGCATTCCGCGTAAATCGCCCAGCCCCTCCTCCCCCACGTTTGCCGCCAGCCAGAGGTCTTGCTGCGATTCGATTTTCTTCTCGCGCAGAATCCAAATCAAGCCGAACAGCGCGGCGACTCCCAACGAGTTATCGCCAATGCCTGGCGCGAAAATTTTACCCTCTTCGCGCCTGACAGCCAGATTGACGCTGAGCGGAAAGACCGTATCCAGATGCGCCGAAACTATCAACGGCCTGGCTTTCTTTTTTCTGCCCGGCAACCGCGCGTATACGTTCCCCAAAGAATCCATTGAAACGTCCTGCAGTTTTTCTTTAAGAAACAGTTCGCGCACATGCTCGCCGCGCGGTCCCTCGGCGAAAGTCGGGGCGGCTATCTGTTGAATTTCAATTGCGAGCTCGATGATTTTTTCAACCAGCGGATTCATGCGATAAGTATACCGCGCCGCCTTTCAACTATCAAACTTCCCGCGTCATTTCTTGCAGCGCGAAGAGGCGCGCCTCCGCCAGACCGGGCAGAACGTCCAGCGGGTAAAAGGGCCCGCCGCCTTCAATTTTGAGCGAGGCGGAAACGTTGCCATGCAAGACGGCTTGCAGAAAGTCGCGCGTCCGATGAAAGCCCGCCAGAAATCCGCCGCAAAAAACGCAGCCCGCGCCGGTTGGGTCCGCCGCGCGCGCGGGGTAAGCGGGAATTTCATAACGGCGCTTCGCTGCGACGTCGTAAAGCGCTTGACCGTTCTTTCCGCGTTTGACGACGATGGCGCGGGGACCGTATTCGCCGACGCGGCGCGCCATCTCCCATAAATCGTTGGTTTCGCCCCAAAATAAGGCGCGCAGTTCTTCTTCGGAAGGCAGGAAAACGTCCACGCCTTGGAGGACGATTCGCAGTTCGCGCCAAAGGGCGGGAGTCATGTAAGCGGGGCTGGGGCTGAGGCTGATCAGCTCGGTTTTGCCACCGCGCAACAGCCCGACCATCAGGCTCTGACTGGTGAAGTCGAAAGGGCAGAGATGGGCGTAACGCGCGTCGCGGTAATCCGGCGGGGCGTCGCGCGGCGCGGGGGAAGCGGGGTGAACCGCGCGCGGGTCGCCTGGCGTTTCTTCGGGTTGATACCCAAGCAGCGATTTGGGGAAGGGGAGTTTCGACCGCGCAAAATGCGAAACGGCGTTAGTCGCGCTGCGTTCAAGCGTTTCGGAATAGGCGACGAAGCGGCGCGTCTCTATGTTTTGCAATTCTTTCTGGACGCTGATTCCGCGCGCGTCGAAGCCGCGCGTTTCGAGGTCACGCAGCCACTGGCGGGGAAAGTCCTCGCTGACGCGCCCAATCAACCCGACGCCGGATTCCCACACGGCGAGTCCGCCTGCGGCGTAAAGCAAGCTGCCGCCGGGCGCGTCAATTCGCGGCGGAGAGAAAGGCGAAAGGATGTATTCGCGGCTTAAGACGCCGGCGACGACAAAGGTCGGCTGCATGGCGTTCGGGGTTTACGCTCGCGTCCACGCCGGGCGCAAGGAGACGATAGTTTGGTAAACGGGGCAGTTTGTCTGATGCGCGCCGGGCAGGTAGCCCGTTGAGACGAGGAACTCGTTGACGATTTCGCCGCCGGTGAAGACGAAGGTCTTTTTGAAAAGTTTGGTCCACTCGTCTTTGGTCAAGGGATGACGCGCGTCCAGCCAGCCTTTGAACGAGCCGTATTCGTGCCGCAATTCCAGAATGCGCCGCGCGTTTTCAATCGCGGCATTAATTTTCAGGCGGTTGCGGATAACGCCCGCGTCGGATAAAAGGCGCGCGCGCTCGGCTTCGCCGTAACGAGCCACTTTTTCAATTTGAAAGCCGTCGTATGCCCGGCGGAAGTTATCGGCTTTTTTGAGGATGGTAATCCACGATAGCCCAGCCTGATTGATTTCCAGCACGAGGCGTTCAAATAGTTCGTCGTCGTTTTCGAGCGGGAAACCGTATTGCGTATCGTGATACGCGCGGTTGAAGAGGTCTTCGGGGTGGGCGTTGCAGTAGCCGCAGTAAGAAGTCATGGCGCTATTTTACTAGAACCTGTCTCAAAAATAGCGCGCCGCTCAACCCTTCGCTTCGGCTCAGGGCGGCATTTTTGAGACGACTTCTATTTCCTTCAAGGCGGCGCGCTCATCTCATGCCCGCTGAATCTGTCGCCGCGGCTTATGGCGTAGGGCGCTTGTATAACTTGGCTATCGGGTTTTGGGCGTCAGGCGCGGTCCACATCAGCGCTGGTTGGGGCGCGCCCATGCAAAATTTTGTTTCTTCCTTTTTATCATCAATCGCTCTTGACGAATGCTTGTTTACGGGAGTATATTCACTCCGTTTATGGACACATTTTCACTATCCGACCCCGACCATAGTACGACTCAAATTCCCAGTCAATTGGTAATATTGGGCTGAGCCAGCCCTGCCAGAGCGCTTCAATCTCCTGCCCTGCGCGCCAATTGGCGCAGGGTATTTTATTTTGGAGATGAACATGGGATTACTTCAAAACACGGCAGCGCCGCCCAAAGAACTATCGAAGGACCGCAAATTTCACTCGACCCTTCTGCTTTGCCCTGGTACACGTTGCTTTCAGTGGGGCGAATGTTAGGGGCATACATTCTCTCG
>DAOUBR010000026.1:0-22590 GCA_034432535.1 Anaerolineales bacterium
ATATCGCGGAGAGCGGTCGCCAAAACTTCGATATTGCCCGGCGCGCTGACGACGCTGTTATCGCCAATGCGCGCATTCACCGCGTTCTTGATGATGATGACGTCCACTGCGCCGCCGAACGAGCCGCCGCCCGAAAGCGAAGCGGTTCCGACTCTGTCGCTTACTTTCGCGGAATTATTCGCGGCGACCAAAACGCCCGCGCCGGAAGTAATCTGGCTGGAAGCGATTCCAGATTCAATATAAGCCGAAGTATTCGTTTCAATGGAGACGACCGCTACGGTTGCGTTCAGCGCGGCGACTCCGCCAGCTCCGCCCGCGCCCGCCCAGGTTTCCACATCCTGCGTCGAACTCGCTTTCACCTGAACGCCGCCGCTTGTAGTAACATGCGCGCCTTTCAGATAAGCGGATGTATTGTTGGCGATAACGCCGACGGCTACCGTGCCGCCTGTGCCAGCCGCAACCGAGCCGGAAAGCGTGCCGACGTAGAAATCAATTTCCGCGCGGTCGCTGGCGAGGACTTTCAAATCCGCGCCGGAGACGATGGTGGAATTGGCGATGTAGGCTTCGAGCGTGTTCGCCATCGTCGCCACCGAAGCCGCGCCTGCCGCGCCCCAATACGTCCCCACGCCGACGCCTACCACAACTGATTTGACGTATTCGCGCGTAAGGGCGTTTACTTCCACGCCTGAAGCGCCGTACACCGTCGAGCCGCTGACGTAGGCTTTCGTCACGTTTTCGATGACGTTCACGTCCGCCATGGCCGCCACGCCGAGGTCGCCCACTCCCAGCGAGCCGCTGCCGCTGGTGATGTTCGCGCTTTGATGCGCGCGAACAATGACCGACTTGCCTTGTCCCGCCGCGTTGTTGATGGATGAATTTTCGATGTATGCCAGCGTCGTATCCCTGACGATGTTGGACATGACGTTTGCCGCAATGCCGACGTTGACTCCGCCGGAAGGAGGCGCCAGCGAGGCGGTCCCCGCATAAGTATTGACGGTTTCTTTCGAGTCGGCAATCACCGCCAGCCCGAAAATCGCCTCGGTGGATTCCGTCCCCGCCGCGTCATCCGCCCAGCGTTTGACCGTTATCGTCCCGCCGTTGCCTCTGGCAACGACCGTCGAGCCGCTGATAAATGCGAGAGTGGTATTCGTCAAAACATTTGCAACCGCCGACCCGCCGATTCCAACCAACCCGCCGCTGATTGTCCCGCCGATGGAGTTGACGACACTCGCCGCGTAGGCGAGAACCGCGACGTTGTGTTCGGCAATCACAGTGGAATTGCGGATGAAGGCTTCCGTCGTGATTTTGAGAATATCCACCGCCACCGAGCCGGCGATGCTCGCCGCGCCCGAAGCCGCAAATCCTGCCGCAATGGTGTTGACGCTTGCGGCAGATTCCGCTTTGACAATGACGCTACCCGCGAGCGCGTTCACCGTCGAATTTTCAATGTAGGCTCGAACCGTATTGTAGATTTCGTTATAAGCCAGAGCCGCGCCCAGCGCCATCACGCCGGAACCGTTGCCCTGCCCTGAAATCGAGTTGATGGCGGAAGTATCCGCCGCGTATACCGTCGCGCCGTTCGCGCCGGCTGCGCGGACGTTTGCGCTGTTCACAATGCCGGCTTCGGTCAGGCTGCGGATGCGATTGAGCGAAATGGAGCCGCCAATCGAAACCGTCCCCGCGCCAGAGCCAGCCAGCGTGGCGTTGTTGATGGTCGCGTTGGTGACCGCGTTCAGTTTAATTTCTTGCGCGCTGACGAGTCCCGCCGAGTCGCGGATGACCGCGCGGACAATGTTGCTGCCTGTCGCCAGGGGGTCGGCGGGATCGCCGCCGAGGAAGTTATACGCCAGCGAAACGCCCACCGCGCCCGTTCCTGCGCCGGAGCCTGTCCCTGCCAGAGAGTTGATGGAAGAGGCGTTGCTGGCGTTCAGGCTGATGATTCCATTCGGGGCTGCGACGGACTGCGCCGCGCCGATGTTGGAAATGCGCGCTTCCACCGTATTGCGAATCCAGTTGAGCGAGAAGGAAGCGCCGACGCTCACCGTGCCGCTGCCCACGCCGCTGACCGCGGCGGCGTAAATTTGCGCGTTCAATCCGGGGACCGCGCCCGTCGCCCACGCCGGGAAGAGCGCCGGGGGTTGAGTCGCCGCCGCGAGCGTGATGTTTCCGTTTGTCGAAGTCGCCGTCGCCGCGTTGACGTAAGCCGAGACGGCGTTGCGGATGCTGTTGAACGCGAAGGCTATCGTTCCCGCCACCGCGCCGGAGCCGCCGCCGTTGCCCGCGACGACAATAATCAATGAAGTATCTTTCGCGGAGAGCGCGATGTTACCGAAAGCCGCGATAACCGCGTTGTTTGCGATGTACGCCTCCACGACGTTTTGAATGAAGTTCACTGAAACCGAGCCGCTGATGGAAACCGAGCCGGCGCCCGCGCCGCCCAACGCCAGGCTGACGACGCTTGCCTTTTCGTCGGCGTTCAGGTTAATGGCGCCGCCGACAGAGGTTACCGTCGCGTTATCAATATACGCCTTGATGTTGTTGCGAATGTCGTTCACCGTCACCGAAGCGCCGACGGCCGCCGTCCCCGCGCCCGCGCCCGAACCCGCTCCGCCGTAAAGGCTGGAAGTATCCGCCGCAAGCAGGGAAACGTTTCCGCTGACTGTCGCCGCGCTGTTGGAGATGAAGGCAGTCACGTCGCTGCGGATGAAGTTCAACGAAACCGCGCCGCCCAGGGCGAAAGTATCCGCGCCGCTGCCGGCAATCGTCACGTTGGTAATTTGCGCCGTAGGCGAAATCGCCGCGTCGGTGGTGGTCAGCGTGGTTTTACCGTCGAGGTCGGAGAAGGTGGGAAGAGTCGTCAAAGGCTCGAAGCCAGCCGTCACGCTCAGGTCGCCGCCGGTTTGTAAATCAGTATATGAGATATACGCGGTCACGCCGCTGGTCGCCAGCGTATCCGCGCCGCCGACGACGGGCTGCATGGTGTTCGTGTCGCTCAATCCGCTTTGGTAGGTAATCACATTCGGGTTGGCGGGGCTGAACGCGCCGCCGACGTAGTTGTAAGCGAGCGAAGCGCCGAAGGACGCGCCGGATGTACTGCCCGAACCCGCGCCCGCGACGACATACATCGAAGCGGATTCTCTCGCGCTAACGGTGACGTCGTCCGCCGCGTCAATATCGGAACGCGCCGCGCCCGTCCCCGAAATGTGCGCGTCCACCAGATTGGAAATCGAGTTCACCGTCACCGAGCCGCCAAGGCTGAACCCCTGTCCGCCCGCGCCGCCCAGCGCGAGGGAAATCATCATCGGCGAAGAAAGCGCGGAAACGGTCAGGGTCGAGCCGGTGGTGATTTTCGAGCTCATCAGAAAAGCGGCGATGGCGTTGGTAATCAGGTTGTAGCTCAACGCCGCGCCCACGCCCGAACCGCCGGAGGAAGCGCCCACCGAGCCGGCAATCGAAATCAACAGCGAAATATCTTTCGCCAGAATTTCAATTGCTGCGTCGGCGTCCACCTGTGAATTGTTTGTAATGAAAGCGCGAGTGACGTTGTGAATGACGTTGATGGCGATGGAGCTCGCGCCCGCCAATCCGCTATTGGAGCTGACTGCCACGCCCACGGACGCGCTGGCGATAACGGCGCGGGATTCTGCAACGAGAGAAAGCGCGCCGTTGGCGGTCAAATTTACGTTATCGAAAAACGCTTGCACGGTGGTCGCAATTTCGTTATAGCCAATCGCGCCGCCCAAGCCCGTTCCGCCGCTGACGGCGACCGCGCCGCCGATGGAGATAATCCACGAGTCGTCGCGGGCTTTCACGTTTACGTCCGAAGCGCCGTCAATCGTCGAGTTTTGAATGTACGCCTCGACAAAGTTCTTGACGATGTTAATGGAAATCATCCCCGCGCCTGCGACGCCGGAAGAGCCAGAAGCGATTCCAGCGGAGCCGGTAACCGCCACAATGCGCGGCAGGGTTGTATCGTTCAATGTCGTCGTGGCGAAGACGTCTAAATTTCCGCCGTTGAGATCAATGGTCGAGCCTTCAATGTAGGCTTTGGTCACGGCAGGGCGGTTGACGACGACGCCGACTTTGTTCGAGAAGCCGATGAGGTTAATTGCCAGCGAAACGCCCACGCCGCTTTTGCCGCCATAAGCGCCCGCGCCCGCAACCGAGATAATCATCGTTTCGTCTTTTGCGGTCACGCTGGAGTCGTCGGATAAAGTCGCGATTACGTTTTTCAGGTAGGCTTGCGTGTCGCTGAGGATGATGTTCACCGAAACCGAGCCGGCGGCTGCGTTTCCGTTGTCTTTTGGCGCGCCGGAAAATCCGCCCGTAAGAGAAGCAATGCGTCCGCCATGCAGCGCGCTGACGTTCAGATGGTCGGCGGTCACATTCGCCCCGGCGATGAACGCGCGCGTGTCAGAGACCAAAGTCGCCACGCTAAACGCGCCTGCCAGCCCCGCCGAGTTGGTCGAGCCGGTGGAAGAAATCGCCGCCGAGCCGGAAGCCGAAATCATCCATGTTTGGTTTTCGGCGGTCGCTTCTACCGCGCCGCTGACGTCTATCGTCGCGGCTTGATTAATCGCCGCGATAACGGAATCGCGCGAGAAGTTGAAAGAAACGCTGCCCGCGATGGCGACGCCCGTTTGTTGCTCCTGTTTCTGTTGCGTTTGCTCGGCGGGAGTCATCTCGCCGAACAAAATCGGAAGCGAAATTCCATCCAGCGGGTCTTCGGTATCGTTCAATTCAGGCGTGGCGGGCGCGGAAGGAACCGAGCCGTTTTCGGGCTGCTTGCCTTCCTCCTTGACGAGCGCCGCCGCCGCCGTGAAAGACCAGATAGCCCCGTCGGCTGTCGCGCTGACGGTCAGGTCTCCGTCTATATTGATATTTGAAGCGCCGCCAATGACGCTAATATCCGCCGAGCCGAGGATGGCGCGCACGGTTCTGTCGAAGACGTTAATAGCGATTGCCGCGCCGACCCCCACGCCGCTGCCGGTCACCACCGCGCCCGCGATGTTAATATTGAGGGTCTTGTCGCTGGCGCTCGCCGAGACGTCCCCGCCGGTGATGGTTACTCCGTCCGCGAGCAGCGCCTCCGCGAGATGAGTCAAGACGTTAAGCGAGAACATGCCCGCAACGCCGAACTGCCCCGCCTTGCCGCCAGATTGGACGAAGGCAAAGTGGAAGACGTCGTTGCTGGCGTTGAGAGAAAAACCCTCCGCTCCCGCGCCGGTGTGAATGCGCGTCGCCGTTCCAATTTCAGCCCGCGCAGTATTGTTCATCAACAAGATAAAAATCGAACCGCCCACGCCGCCTTTTTCGCTTTCCGAACCCATCGGGTTGGCGCTGGCGTCGCCGGTCAGGAAGCCGTCCACCGAGAAATCAAATTCAAAGTTGCCCGCCAGATTGATGAGGCGGATGAGAATATCGGCTTCGACGCTCACGGTCTGCTCGTCGGTTTGATATGCGACGTTCTGATTAATGCTCACGTTCTCGCCGACGGTCGTTTCGGCGGCGTTGGTCAACATTAGAAAATTGACGGAGCCGGCGACGCCGAGTTCGTCCGCCTGCGCCGTGCTGCGCGCCCATGAATTGAAGAACGCTTCTTGAATGCCCAACGAGAAATCGAAGTAATTGACCACGTTGCCAATCGCGTCTTGATTGCCGACGTTTGCCGCGCCGTCTTTGAACGATTGCAGCGGGTCTGTGATTTTGGACCAATACTCGTCCCAATCGGTCAGGTAGGGATAGTGAACGGCGGAGCGGATTGTCATATCGCGGCTGGCGTCGAGCGTCGCGCCGTCTTCGATCATCGTTTCCGCCCGATTTGTGATTAGCCCAATCGCAATCGCCGCGCTAATGGCGACGTCCTTTACCGAATCTTCCGGCTTCTCCACCGAGGCTTGCGAGGCGACTTGAAAGCCTTCGAGGATTTCCGCCGTGACGTCCAAATCCATGCCCGATTGCAAAACCGCCGTTTCTAAAATTTGCGTCTTAACATGGTTATCCACCCACGAGAAAGCCAGCGCGCCGGCAATGCTCAAATCGGTTTTGGCGTTGCTTTGCGTTTTATCCTTATCGCTGTTTTCGCTGAACGCTTTGGAAAGTTTGGAAATTATCTTCGTTACGGAGACTTCGCCCTTCGACATGACGTCGCCCAAATCGGGGCTTCCGCCCGTTCCGCCTTCCGCGCCCGATGTATCGCTGCTGAGGTAAATCGCCTTGACTCCGATTCCTTCGGTCAGGTCGGAATTGGGGTCGGCAATATCAGCGCCCGCCGCAGTCAGCGAGCCGCCGACTGTGGCTTGCACATTGCCTTGCGCCAACTCAATGCTGATGGAAACGCCGGCGCGCCCATCGTCGTAATTACCCGTTTCGGCGCTTGCTTCGGTTTCGCTTTCGCCTGCGGCGATGATGTTAATGTTGCCCGTCTGACTGATTATCAACGCGCCTTGAGAAACATTCGCAAGCGCAGCGGTCTTGCTCCACGCAACCGCCAGCGAAAAGGCGACGCTGCTGGGGTCGCTGGGGAAGACGCCCAGATTCATCTGCGTGCGCGCCGTCATCTTCGCCGTCGAGGTCGCCGTCGAGCGGGTAGTCACGTCGCCTGCGGCGATAATTTGCGCCCCTGCGCCAATGTTCACTTCGGCGTAAGATTCCGCGTAAGCGAACCCCAAACTGAAGAATTGGAAGATTGCCTTTGCCTCCGCCGATGCGTTTGCGCTCGCCTCAATGTGGACGCTGCCGCTGGAGAGGATTTGAACGCCGTCGCCGACTTCCACCCGCGCGTCCGCCGATTTATATAAAACGGAAACCGGCATGCTGGCGATATCGGTTCCCCAATTTTCCAACGCGGAGATAATCTGGTCCAGCACGGCAGGGTTTTCGGCTACGCCTTCGTCGCCGGCTTCGCTCTTCAATGTGACGTCGCCGCCTTTGATGATGACGTCCATTCCAATGGTAATCTTCGCTTCTCGCGCGCTGAAAATCGCCACCGGCGAGTCTATGATGTTTTCCGCAGTTAAGGTGATTGCGCCTGCGTTATATACGCTGAGGGGTTGCGTGTGCGCGTACAATTTGGCGTTATCTCCGACTGTAATGGCTTGCGCAGTAAATTCGATATCGCCCGAGTCGCCCGTCGAGTTGGACGTATCGTGATTCGCGCCGGAAATGTTGCGCGTGGAAATCATCACGCCCGGGCTGACGATAATCGTCTCAGCTTCGACGGTAAAGTTTCCGCCCGCGAGGGTTACGTCTTCGGCGATGGTCACCGAATCGTCGCCGTCCTGTCCGTTCACGGTCAGGTTGGAAGGATTGGCAGAAGTCACCTGCGGCAGCGTGAAGTTTTGGTCTCCGTTTCCGAGATTGATAACGACGCTCGCGGCGTTATCTAAAACGAAGGAAGCCGAAGCGCCGAAAACAATATTTTCAAAAGCGATGACGCCGCTTGTGTTGGTGATGTAAATCGGCGCGTTGATGGCGGTGATTCCCGCGCCGGAGCCGAAATCGTATCCTCCAAGCAAGGTCAGGTTAATGGAAGTGTCTTTAATCGTCAGCCCGCCCGGATTCTCGTTGAAGTTTCCGGCTTCAATGTAAATCGTCCCGTCCACCGCTCGAGCTGTGGCGTCGTCCACCGCGTCTTGTATTTTTGTTCGAGAAGCGGAGCATTCGGGGGCGCCGGGCAAATAGCCATCGGGGCAAAATTGCGGGTCGGGAATACTCTGCGTATCGGTTTGTTCTGAAACGACAGGGTCTTCGGTTGGAAGAGATTCGCCTTCCCCCTGCGAAAGTTCTTCGCTGCTGTTTTGATTATCAGTGAGTTCGTATTCTGCTGTCGGATTATCGCCTTCTTCCGGCGGGGAAAGGCTTTCGCCTTCATCCGCCTGAACAATTTCGTCAGGAGGAGGCGCCCCGCTGACGCCGTCGTCAGCGCGCGCTGAAAGAGGGAACGCCAGACATAAAGAAAAAGCGATAAGCGCCGCCCCAGCAATTTGTAATACAACTTTTCCCCCGTTAGAGAGCGCAGGTTTCAATAATTCAGGTTTCATAAGAACCTCGCGGCACAACCCAAACGCAAAAAACGAGCGTGTAATTTTTATTTCTACTATAAATGGTAGCGCAAAGAGCTGTGAAAAGTTCAAACAATTATTGCAGAATCATTGCAATAATTTTCACAATACTTCTCCGCCGCCTTGACGCGCCGGGCAGGCGGTAGTACACTCTTCCTACCTACCGTTCGGTAGGCAAGGAGACTTTGTGACCAGAGACGATATTCTCGACGCCGCCGCGCAAGTGTTTCGTCAAAAGGGATTTCATGGCGCGTCCATGTCTGATATTGCCGAGACGCTGGGCGTGCAAAAAGCCAGTCTGTATCATCATGTCGCCTCCAAGCAGGAGATTTTGCTGGAATTGCTGGAACGCGCGCTGGGCTTGCTGACCGAGCATGTCGCCCAAATTGCCGCGCAGCCTCTCCCTCCCGACCAAAAATTGCGCGCCATGATGCGCGCCTACCTTTCCGACCTTGCGCAAAACCCCGCCCTGACCAGCGTGTTGCTGTTTGAGCATCGCTCGCTGGATAAAAAGTCTCACGCGCGCCACGTCCCTCAACGAGATAAATTTGAAGGGCTGTGGCGCGACGCGCTTAATGAGGGCGCGCGCGAAAAAGTCTTTCACTGCGCAGACGCAGGCTTGACGGCGCGCGCTTTAATGGGCGTGATGAACTGGACGCTGACGTGGTATCGCCCCAACGGAGAGAAATCCATCGAGCAAATCGCGGACGAATACGCCGAATTCATTTTGAAAGGATTGATGAACGGAAAAGAATAACCCGCGCACCATCCAACCACCCGACCATCCGACTATCAGACCAAAAAAGGAGCGAGCATGTATTCATTTGAACCCAGCGAAGAACAACAAATGCTGATTGACGCCGTGGGGAAATACGCCGTCAACGACTTACGCCCCGCCGCGCATGAAGCCGAAGAAAGCCGCGCCCTGCCGCAAGCGCTCATCCGCAAAGGATGGGAGCTGGGCTTGCTGCAAGCTTCCACGCCCGAAGCCTACGGCGGCTTTGGCGAGCGTTCCGCCGTGACGAGCGCGCTCGCGCTGGAAGAATTCGCCTTTGGCGACCTGGCAGGCGCGCTGGCGGTGATGACTCCCGCCTTGTTCGCCATGCCCGTTTTGCTGGCAGGCAGCGAAGAGCAGAAAAAAGAATATCTGCCGAAAATTGTGGAAGGCGCCTGGTCGCCCTACACCGCCGCCTTTGTCGAATATAAGTTCGACTTCGACCCCAACGCGATGGCGGCTTCCGCGAAACGCGAAGGCGGCGAATACGTCCTGAACGGCGAGAAAGCCTTCGTCCCCTTCGCCAAAGAGGCGGAAGCGATGATTGTGTACGCCAATCTCGACGGCGCGACGCAAGGCTTCATCGTCCCAAAGAACAGCGCGGGATTAACCGTTTCGGGCGAGCGCGAAAAGGTGATGGGGATCAACGCCCTGCCGCTGTATCGCGTCAAACTGGACGGGGTGAAAATTCCCGCCGCGAATCGGCTGGGCGGCGAAGCGGGCCACGACTTCGCGCCGCTGCTCGCTTCGATGCAAATCGCTTCCGCCGCCTCCGCGGTGGGATTGGCGAAAGCCTCGTTTGAATACGCCAAGAACTACGCCAAAGAACGCGAAGCCTTCGGAGTCAAAATCGCTCAAAAGCAAGCCATCGCTTTCATGCTGGCGGAGATGGTGACGGAAATTGAAGCCATCCGCTTGCTGACGTGGGAAGCGGCATGGAAGCTGGACGTCGGCAAAGCAGACGCCGCCCAAGCCGCCTATCTCGCCTTCGTCGGCGCGTGCGATATGGCGATGATGGTCGCCGACCGCGGCGTGCAGATTCTCGGCGGTCACGGCTACATCCGCGAGCATCCCGTCGAATTGTTCATGCGCAACGGGCGCGGCATCCCCATGTTGTTGGGGTTGGCGATTGTGTAACGGCTAATTTTCAGTCTCTAATCATGAGAGATTGGTAATTGGAGATTGGTGATTGGCGAGTAGTAATTGGAAGTAAAAAGGAGACGCTATGACTATTGAATTTGAAGCTCCCAAACCCATCGTGCAAATGAACGCGATGCTTGAAACCGTCGCGGTGAACATGATGCGCTCGGTCTCGCGCGAGTTCGACGAAAACGAACATTCCATCCCCTGGGACTACATTGAATTTATGCATACCGCCATGCGCTCGATGGGCGGCGCAGGCGGGCTAGCGCCGGCGGAAGAAAAGCCTCAAAAGGAAGGCGCGGAGAAGCGCCCGCCGATTGGATATCAAAGGCTGGCGGCGCAGATTGAAGCGCTGGCATGGGGCGACGTGGGATTTTATCTCATCACCCCCGGCGGCGGGCTGGGCGCGGCGGCGGTGCAGGCGGCGGGAACGCCCGAACAGCGCGCCAAATTCCTCGCGCGCTTCGCGGAAGAAAAGCCGACCTTCGCGGCAATGTGCATGACCGAACCCGGCGCGGGGTCGGATACTTCCGCCATCCGCGCGCGCGCCGTGTTAGATGAAAAGACCAACGAATGGGTGTTGAACGGCGAGAAGATTTTCGTCACCGCCGGCGACAAGTCCTTCAACGAATACGAAAAACTCGGCAAGGGATTCATCGTCGTCTGGGCGAGCATTGACCCTTCGGCGGGACGCGCGGGCATGAGAGCCTTTGTGGTCGAGGCTGGCACGCCCGGCGTAAAGGTGACCAAGCTGGAACACAAGTTGGGCATCCGCGCCAGCGACACCGCCGCCATTTCGCTGGTGGACGCGCGCGTGCCGTTTGAAAACATTCTCGGCAGCCCCACAGTGGAAAAAACCACCACAGGCTTCAAAGGCGCAATGGCGACCTTCGACGCCACCCGCCCGCTGGTCGCCGCTTCGGGCGTGGGCGTGGCGCGCGCCGCGCTTGAATTCCTCAAAGAGAAGTTAAAAGAAAACGGCGTGGAAATTCGCTACGGGCTGCCGCGCAATAAACTGACCGCGATTGAGAAAGAAGTGATTGACATGGAAATTCAACTGCGCTCGGCGTGGCTGCTCGTCCTCAAAGCGGTATGGATGGCGGATAACCGCAAACCCAACGCGCTTGAATCTTCCATGAGCAAAGTGCGCGCGGGCGATATTGTCACCAAGATTACGCAGAAAGCCGTCGAAATCATGGGACCGCTCGGATACAGCCGCGAATTCCTGCTGGAGAAATGGTTCCGCGACGCGAAGATTACCGACATTTACGAAGGCACCGGGCAAATTAACCGTCTGGTCGTGGCGCGGCAGGTGTTGGGGTATACAGGCGCAGAGTTAAGGTAAATAGTAAACCGGTAAATAGTAATTAGTAAGTGGTAATTGAAGAGCATGATGGCGACGTTTGATGATTTGCAGGTGTTGAAAGCGGCTGAGGCGATTGCAGATTCTATTTGGAAGAAAGTTGTCGAATGGGATGATTTTGCGAAAGACGTTCTCGGCAAACAAATTACGCGCTCGGCAAATTCAATCGGAGCCAATATTGCTGAATCGGTTGGAAGATATAACTTTGGAGAGAAACTTCAATTCCTATATTACTCACGCGGAAGTTTATTCGAGACAAAATACTGGCTCAATCGAATTAAGGCGCGCAATTTGATGAACTCGAACGAAATTCAAGAATATGTTGACAGTTTGACCGCGTTAGCCCGCCAGTTAAATTCTTTTGCCAGTGGATTGAAAACAGTCCGTTCGGAAACTAAAAAATCTTCCGTTCGAGAATCTGCGCCAGAATACATCACAAATTTACCAGAGGTTTTATTATCTGAAGAAGACCTCGTCTTTCTGAGCGCTTAATTACCAATTACTACTTACCAATTACCAAAAAGGAGAACACATGAAATATCACATCCACAAAGCGGTCGTCATTGGCTCTGGGACGATGGGCGCGGCGATTGCGGCGCATCTGGCGAACGTCGGCGTGCCGGTCACGCTACTGGATATTGTCCCTAAAGACTCGGACGACAAGAACAAGATTGTCCGCGAAGGCTGGGAGCGCTGCCTGAAAGCGAAGCCCGCCAACCTGATGGCAAAGGAACTGGAAACGCTCGTCACGCTCGGCAACTTGGAAGACGATTTCGGCGCCGTCGCCAAGGCGGATTGGGTCTGCGAAGCGATTGTTGAAAACCTGAAAATCAAACAAGATCTGATGGCGCGCATTGACGAAGTTCGCAAGCCGACTGCGCTCGTCTCCACCAACACGTCGGGCATTCCCGTCGCTTCCATCGCCGAAGGGCGCAGCCAGGGCTTTAAGCGGCATTTTCTCGGCACGCACTTCTTCAACCCTCCGCGCTATTTGAAGCTCTTGGAAATTATCCCCACCGCCGATACGTCCAAAGAGGCGCTGCAATTCTTCCTCGAATTCGGCGAGCGCAAACTGGGCAAGGGCGTCGTGCTATGCAAGGATACGCCCAACTTCATCGGCAACCGCGTGGCGTTTGGAACGGGCGCCTTCGCGCTGGATTACATCCTCAACAACAGGTACACGGTGGACGAAGTGGACGCGATTACCGGTCCGCTGATGGGCCGCCCCAAGACCGCCACCTTCCGCCTGATTGATTTGGTCGGCGTGGACGTATGGGACCACGTCGGCAAGAATCTCGCCCCGCTCATCCCGCACGACAAGCTCGGGCAAAAATATCTCGCCGCCGAAAAGCCGCGCAAACTGATGGACGCGCTGCTCGAACGCAAGTGGCTGGGCAATAAAACCAAAGTCGGCTTTTACAAGGAAGTTCGCGGCGAAGACGGCAAAAAAGAGTTTTACTCGCTCGACCTGAACTCGCTGGAACACATCCCCGCCGCCAAGCCGCGCTTCGATTCGATGAAAGCCGCCAAAGACGCGGAGACGCTCAAAGAAAAACTGCAAGCCTTCCTCGCGGCGGACGACAAAGCCGCGCAACTCGCCACGGCGCTGACGCTGCAAAGCTTCCAATACGCTTCGTCCATCATCCCCGAAGTGGCGGACGCCCCCAAGCCGATTGACGACGCCATGCGCTGGGGCTTCATGCACGAAGCCGGTCCCTTTGAAATTTGGGATATGCTCGGCGTGGCGGAAACAATCAAGCGCATGAAGAAAGAAGGCTATCCCGCCGCCAAATGGGTGGACGAGATGCTCAAAAACGGCTGCGAGACCTTCTATCAATACAAAGGCGGCAACAAAGTCGGCGCGTACGACGTGAGCAAGAAAAAGTACGTTAAGTTCAAACAGCCCGAAGGCTTCGTCTTCCTTAAGGATTTGCGCGGCACGAAGAAGGAATTGAGCAAAAACGCGGGCGCGACTCTCTTCGATATTGGCGACGGAGTCGGGCTGGTGGAATTTCATACCAAGATGAACGCGCTCGACGACGATATTTTCGCCATCGTCTCCGAAGCGCTGGACAAACTGGAAACGCATTTCGACGGGCTGGTCGTCGGCGGCGAATCCGAAAACTTCAGCGCGGGCGCGAACCTCTTCATGGTGGTCGTCGCCGCGCAGCAAGGCATGTGGGATATGCTGGACGGGGCGGTGCGCCGCCTGCAAGACCTGAACATGCGAATGCGCTACTCGCCCAAGCCGGTGGTCGTCGCCCCGGCGGGATTGGCGCTGGGCGGCGGCTGCGAAGTGACTATGCACGCCTCGCGCGTGGTCGCCGCGGCGGAAACGTACATCGGGCTGGTCGAACTCGGCGCGGGAGTCATCCCCGCCGGCGGCGGCACGAAAGAATACATGCGCCGCATCATCAACCCCGCTATGCGCGTCGAAGGCGCGGAAGTCTTCCCCTTCCTGCAAAAAGCCTTCCTGCAAATCGGGCAGGCGAAAGTGGCAACCTCCGCCGAAGAAGCGCGCGGCATGGGAATTTTAAGCCCGCAAGATAGAGTCGTCGCCAACCGCGACCATCTGCTCACCGAAGCCAAACTCGAGGTCTTGCATCTGGTCGCCTCCGGCTATCGCCCCCCCGCCCCGGAACTCATCTACGCCGCCGGGCGCGATATGTTCGGCGCGATGAAGATTGGCGCGTGGGCGTTTGAGCAGGGCAAATACATCACTTCATACGACGCGCACATCGCCGCGAAACTTGCGCGAGTCATCGCGGGCGGAGACCTTACCAAGCCGACCTGGGTGAGCGAGCAATACATCCTCGACCTGGAACGCGAAGCCTTCCTCTCCCTGTGCGGAGAAGAAAAGACGCAGGCGAGAATGTGGAGCCTGTTGCAGACGGGAAAGCCGTTGAGGAATTAGGAATTGCAAATTAGGAATTAGGAATTAGGTATAGGTATTAACATGGCTTACGATAAAGAACTGCCGTTTGAAGAATGGGTAAAGACTTTGCTCGTCATATTCTTGGCGGCGAGATTCTGGAAAAGAGAGTCAAAATCATCCAACAATCTATTACGCTCACAGTGAAGGTCATTGACCAAAACCGACGCAAAAAGTAATTCCTAATCCCTGATTTGTATTCATAAGGAGAAACCTATGACGTCAAAAGAAGCCGTTATCGTAAGCGCCGTCCGCACGCCCGTTGGCAAAGCCAAACGCGGCGGATTGGCGACCGTTCGCCCCGACGAGCTGGGCGCGGCGGTCATCAAGGAATTGCTCAACCGCGCGCCGAACGTAGACCCCAATCAAATTGAAGACGTAGTCTTAGGCTGCGCTTTTCCCGAAGGCGAGCAAGGCATGAACTTTGCGCGCACAATTTCCATCCGCGCCGGGCTGCCCAACAGCGTCCCCGCCGAGACCATCAACCGCTATTGCTCGTCCGGCGTGCAATCCATCGCGCACATCGCCAACGCCATTCAAGCGGGGCAAATCGAAATCGGAATCGGCGGCGGCGTGGAGTCCATGTCCATGGTGCCGATGATGGGCTACAAGTTTTCGCCCAACCCGCACTTTGCGATAGAACTGCCGCAGTATTACACCAACATGGGATTGACCGCCGAAAACGTGGCGGAGAAATACGGAATCACCCGCGAAGCGCAAGACGAATTCGCGTTGAAGAGCAATCAAAAAGCCGCGAAAGCCGTCGAAAGCGGACTCTTCGACCCGGAGTTGGTCCCGATTGACGTGGAAATTAACGAATACGCGGACGGCAAGCTCGTGAACAAAAAATTCACCGTCAAACGCGACGAAGGTCCGCGCGGCGATACCAGCATGGAAGCGCTCGCCAAACTCAAGCCGGCGTTCAAGGAAGGCGGGACGGTCACGGCGGGCAACTCTTCGCAGATGTCGGACGGAGCGGCGGCGGCGCTGGTCATGTCCGCCGAAAAAGCCGCGCAGCTGGGCTTAAAGCCGCTGGCGCGCTTCGTCTCCTTCGCCGTCGGCGGAGTCGCGCCGGAGATGATGGGAATCGGTCCCGTCGCCGCCATTCCGAAAGCGCTCAAACTCGCCGGGCTGACTCTAAACGACGTTGACCTGATAGAATTAAACGAAGCCTTCGCCGCGCAATCGTTGGCGGTCATCCGCGAGCTGGAACTCGACCCCGAAAAAATCAACGTCAACGGCGGAGCGATTGCGCTGGGGCATCCACTCGGCTGCACAGGCTCCAAACTCACCGCTCAACTCATCTATGAAATGGCGCGCCGCAAATCAAAGTATGGCATGGTCACCATGTGCATCGGCGGCGGCATGGGCGCGGCGGCGATTTTTGAAAATTTGCAATAACCCTCTCGCCCTTTCGTCGTCAACATAAATTCTGCAACCGTAAAAAGGAAACCTGAAAATGGCGCTTACAATCGAAACTCTCATGTCCAAAATGCCCGGCGCGTTCATTCCCGAAAAAGCGGCGGGTCTCGACGCGGTGATTCAATTCAAGTTCACCGGCGCCGAGCCAGGCGAATGGTACGCCGTCATCAAAGACGGCAAAGTCGCGGTGGAAAAGGGAACGCACGCCTCCCCTAAAATGACCCTTACTGCCGATTCGTCCGATTACGTCAAAATCTTCACCGGCGAGCTGGACGGCATGAAAGCCTTTATGGAAGGCAAACTCAAGCTGGCGGGCGATTTGAATCTGGCGATGAAGCTGACGCAGATGTTCAAGATACGATAACGCTCAAAAGAAAATCGGAGGTCCTCGCCGCCTCCGATTTTTTATTTAACGCAAGGCGCGCTTGCTTTTCCGTTTCTCCAAAAACGGTTTAAAATAGCGCTTATTCTATTTCAGGAGTCGCGCTATGGATTTCAGTTTAAATTGGATAACGCAGCCCGAAGCGTGGATTGCGCTGGTCACGCTCGTCGCGCTGGAGCTCGTGTTGGGGGTGGATAACATCATCTTCATCACGATATTGGCGGGCAAGTTGCCGCACGACCAGCAGCCGCGCGCGCGCACGACGGGCATTATGCTCGCGGTCGTTACCCGCATTTTATTGCTTCTCTCGCTGGCGTGGATTATCAGCCTGGAAGAAGCGCTTTTCCACATCCCTTGGTTCGGCGAAGAAGCCGTCGGAATTTCCGGGCGCGACTTAATCCTCATTGCCGGCGGTTTGTTCCTGCTGTGGAAAAGCACGCATGAAATTCACGACAAGCTCGAAGGCAAGGAAGGCGCGGCTTCGGCGAGAGTGGCGGCGAACTTCGCCAGCGTGGTGATTCAAATCATGCTGCTGGATATCGTCTTCTCGCTGGATTCGGTCATCACCGCCGTCGGCATGGTGGATCATATTATGATCATGATTATCGCGGTTGTCTTCGCCGCCGGGATAATGATTTTCGTCGCCGCGCCTATCGGAGAATTCGTCGAGCGCCATCCCACCATCAAGATCCTCGCGCTCAGCTTCTTGCTGCTCATCGGCTTTACGTTAATTGTCGAAGGGTTGCACCAGCATATCCCCAAGGGATATATCTACTTTGCGATGGGCTTTTCGGTTTTTGTGGAAACGCTAAACCTGCGCGTGCGCGCCGCGCACGTCCCGCCGGTGAGCCTGCGCGACCCGTATAAAGAATCGCCTGCCGCGGCGGTTCCCGCGTTGGAGCCCGCCGGCTCGGCGAAAAAATCCGCGCGGGCGGTCCAACGCGGCTCGTCGAAAAAAACCGCGAAGGCGAAGCCTTCCGCAAAATCCAAATCAAACAAAAAATAAAGCGACGCCAATTTCTTAAAGCCAACCTCCCAGCCTCCGCAAGCTAGGAGGTCTTTTTTTATTTCGTCTCCGTCACTTTGCGAATGCTGCGCGGTTGCTCGGCGTTGTAGCCTTTGGCAAGAGTCAAGCGATAGGCGAACAATTGCGCCGGCAAAATGTTCACCAGCGGGGAGAGCCATTCGGGAACTTCGAGAGGAATGGCAAGCGGAACTTGCGCGAGCGATAAGGCGCGTTTATCGTTGGAGATGACCACCAACTCGGCGGCGATTTCTCCTTTCAATCGTTTGAGCATGGTCAGCAGGGAATCAAACACCTTGCCTGTGGAGGCGACTACCATCACGGGATAGCCGCTTTCCATCATCGCAATCGGACCGTGCGCGAAATCGGCGGAGGAATATGGCTCGGCGATGATGTAGGTCAGCTCTTTTAATTTCAGCGCCCACTCAAAAGCGGTGGCGTAATTGTAGCCGCGCCCCAGCACGACGGTTTGATTCATGTAACGATAACGCTGCGCGGCTTGGGCGATAAAATCGTTTTGGCGCAGCGCTTCTCTCATCCAAAGCGGAACGTTTTCCAATTCGTCCCACATTTTGGGGTTGGCGCGCAGCGCGGCGGAAAGCATGGCGACGGCGGTCAGCTCGGCGGTGTAGGTCTTGGTGGCGGCGACGGCGCGCTCGACTCCCGCTTGAATGTCAAAGACAAAATCGGCGCCGCGCGCCAGCGGGGAATTGGAATCGTTGGTGACGGCGAGAGTCAGGCAGCCTTGCTTCTTCCCCTCTTCCAGCACGCTGACAATATCGGGCGATTGACCCGATTGAGAAACGCCGACGACCAGGGCGTTTTTTAATTTCGGCGGGCGTTGATAATAGGTAAAAAGCGAAGGCGTCGCCAGCGCCAGCGGCAGCCCGTTCGCCGCGCCGAAGAGATAATTGGCGTAACGCCCGGCGTTATCCGACGTCCCGCGCGCGGCGAGGAAGACGTATCGAATATCGCGTTTTTGAATTTCGGCGGCGATTTTCTCGGCGTTCTTGCGCTGCGAAGACAACAAGGCTTCAATTCGCCGCGGCTGCTCGCGGATTTCGGAAAAGAGGGACATGCGAAGATTGTACTACAAAGCGAGCTTGACAAAATTTAGCCTTAATGATAAAAATAATTTAGGATTAACTAAATTTCTTATGAAGAAACGCCCCGCCACCCAATCCGCGCAGGATTACCTCAAACGCATCTACGAGCTGACCGAAGGCGGACAGCCCGCCAGCACCAACGACCTCGCCCGCGGGTTGAAGGTCAAGCCCGCGTCGGCGACCGGCATGATTCAAAAACTGGCGGCGGAAAAATTGGTGGAGTATCACAAACACCGCGGAGCGACGCTGACTCCGGCGGGCAAGAAAGCCGCGCTGGAGGTCATCCGTCACCACCGCCTGTTGGAAACGTGGCTGACGCAAACCCTCGGCTACGCATGGGACGAAGTTCACGAAGAAGCGGAGCGGCTGGAACACGCCGTCTCGCGCGAGTTAATCGAGCGCATCGCGGCGGCGCTGGGCAATCCCGCCCGCGACCCGCACGGCGAGTTAATTCCCACCGCCGATTTGAAAATGCCCGTCGAAGATTCCACGCCGCTTTCTTCTCTTCGCCCCAAAGAAACCGCCGTCGTGCGGCGCGTGTGCGCTCAAGACGTCAGCCTGCTGCGGCATCTCACCGGGCTGGGGCTGACGCCGGGCGCGCGTCTGCAAGTGACCGCCTACTCCCCTTTCGACAACAACCTCACCGTCAAAGTTGGCGGGAAGCCGCGCGTGCTGGGCGTAAACGTCACCGCGAAAATATTCGTAGCAGTAACTCGCAACTTGTAACTCGCATCACAGGAACCCGCTATGTACTATCTCCTTATCTTAATCGTCCTTCTCATCGTTACGTTTCTCCCCCGCTTTGGCTTCCTGGCGCAATACAAAAACTATCGCGCCGCGCAGGAACGCGAGCAAGTGGAAGACGCTCTTAAACACCTGTTAGACCGCGAACAGCAAGGACGCCACGCTTCTCCGGAGTCGCTTGGCGGGACGCTCGACCTGCCGCGCGCGAAAGTCACCTTGCTCATCGAAAAGATGGAAGAACAAGGTTTGCTCGAATCGCGCGGCGCGGAACTGCACCTGACCGCCGAAGGGGAACGCTGGGCGCTGCACGTCCTTCGCGCGCACCGCTTATGGGAGCGCTATCTCGCGGACGAAGCGCGCATGCCGCTGGAACAGGTTCACACCGAAGCCCACCGCCGCGAACACACCCTCACCGACGCGCAGCTAGACGAACTTGACGCGCAGCTGGGGCATCCCACCCGCGACCCGCACGGCGACCCGATTCCCACCCGCGACGGAAAAATCAACCGCGCCGAGATGATTCCCATCACCAAATGGGAAACCGACCGCCCCGCGCGAATCGTCGAACTGGAAGACGAGCCGGCTCTCGCCTATCAGCAGATTCTTGCGGCAGGCTTGCGGCTGAGACAGGACGTTCGCATTCTGGAAAAATCCCCCAGCCGTTACGTCCTCAGCGACGGGGAGAACGAATATCGCCTCGCTCCCGCCGTCGCTTCCAACATCTTTGTCGCCCCGCTTCCCGAAAGCGAAATATTGAAGCGCGAAGCGATTCCGCTGGCGGAGCTGCCGGATTACCAACGCGCCGAAATTATCGCGCTCGACGACGCAGTGCAGGGATTCACTCGCCGCCGCTTTTTGGATTTAGGGCTGACGCCCGGCGCGCTGATTTATCCTGAATTGAAAAACTTCTTCGGCGACCCCAAAGGTTATCGCGTGCGCGGCACGCTGATTGCTTTGCGAAAGGACCAGGCCGCGCAAATTTGGGTAAAGCCTGTGTAAGGCGATTCAGCGTTTCGGCGTTTCAGCGATTCGGTGTTACTTGACACGAAAGCGCCTGGCGCAGGAACACAGAAGCGCTGGACGCGGAATCACGAGAACACTAAACACGGAGAACTTATGGCAAAAACAACCTTACCTACCGAACATTGCGAAACATGCCCGGCGTTTACTCAATTGGAACAAATGGGCGTTCAAGTTGAAGGTTTCGACCGAATCGTCGCGTTGGCTGGAAACCCCAACACGGGCAAGTCCACGCTGTTCAACGCTCTGACCGGGCTGAAACAACACACGGGCAACTGGCCCGGCAAAACCGTCACGCGCGCCGAAGGCGGATTTGAATTCAACAAGATACGTTACAAGCTGGTGGATTTGCCCGGCACTTACTCGCTGCTTTCCGCCTCGCAAGACGAAGAAGTAGCGCGCGATTTTATTTTGTTCGGTCAACCCGATTGCGTCATCGTCGTCGTAGACGCCACCGCGCTGGAACGCAATTTGAATCTGGTCATGCAGGTGATGGAAATCACCGAGAACGTCGTGGTGGCGGTGAACTTAATGGACGAAGCGAAACGCAAAGGGCTGGAAGTGGACGCGCGCTCCCTCGCCCGCGATTTAGGCGTGCCGGCAATCCCGGTCACCGCGCGCACGGGCGAAGGGATTCATACTCTGCTCGCCGCCGTCGCCGAAGTCATCGAAGGCAAGATTCAAACCAAGCCCTTGCGCGTGAGCGGCACGCCCGAATTTCAAAACGCGGTCAACGAGCTCGTGCCGCTTATTGAGCGCCTCGCGCCCGGAATCCCCAACGCCCGCTGGCTGGCAATCCGTTTGCTGGACGGCGACGCGCGCGTGCAACAAGCCATCCTCAAAGGCGAGCTGGCGGAAATCGTCTCCCGTCAGCGGCGTCAGGAAGTTCAATTCAGCGCAAAAATGAGCGTGGAAGGAAGGCAGTAGGGTCGCTCCGCCGTCGAGGTCCAATCCCTTCTATACGCCGCGTTAGACATAGGATATATCAATCCGTATTTGAAGCGCAATATCAACAAGCCCCAAAAAACAGGCCCTCTTCGGCGGCTCAAAACCTCCCAAACGCCCCGCCCAATGCAACCGTGACGCCGAAACGCCGTCACGCCGAAACACGGGAACACAGAAAAACATGACACAAGAATTCCTACCCTCCCCCAATGACGTCCTCGCCAAAGCCGAAACGCTGCGCAACAGCCTCTCCACCGGCTTCCGCGACGAAATCGTCAAATCGCTTTACGCCGAAGCGGAACGAATCGCGCGGCGCGCCGTCAAAGCGGCGGAAGATAAAAAATACGACCTCGATCAAAAGATAGACCAAATCGTCACCTCGCCGATTTTTGGGCTGCCCATCATGCTCGCCATTCTGGCGGCGCTCATTTGGGTCACCGTCTCCGGCGCAAACATCGTCTCCGAAGCGATAGCCGGCGTCCTCTTTGGAGCGGGCGAGCTCGGCAAGACGCTCTTCAACGCCGTCGGCTCTCCGTGGTGGCTGACCGGCTTTATATGGGACGGGGTCTATCGCGGTCTCGCCTGGGTGGTTAGCGTCATGCTGCCGCCGATGGCAATCTTCTTCCCCGCCTTCACGTTCATGGAAGATTTGGGCTACCTTCCCCGCGTCGCGTTCAACCTCGATTGGATGTTTAAGAAATCGGGCGCGCACGGCAAACAGTCGCTCACCATGGCGATGGGCTTCGGCTGCAACGCCGCAGGCGTAGTCGCTACGCGCATTATCGACTCCCCCCGCGAGCGATTAATCGCCATCCTCACCAACAACTTCGTCCCCTGCAACGGACGCTTCCCCACCTTGATTATGCTCAGCACGGTCTTCGTCGCCGCGGGCTTCAGCGGCTTCTCCGCTTCCCTCATCGCCGCCGCCAGCGTCGTCGGCGTGGCGCTTATCGGCGTCGCGTTCACCATGCTCATGTCCTGGATTCTTTCCCGCACAGTGTTAAAGGGCGAAGCCTCCGCCTTCACGCTCGAACTGCCGCCTTACCGCAAACCGAATTTAGCGCGGATTCTCTATACGTCCATCATAGACCGCACGGTCTTCGTTTTGTGGCGCGCCATGCAAACCGCCGCCCCGGCGGGCGCGGTCATCTGGCTGCTGGCGAATATTCACGTCGGCGAAACAAGCCTCGCATGGATGATCGCCAACTGGCTGAATCCCTTCGGGTTGCTGCTCGGACTCGACGGCGTGATTCTACTCGCCTACATCATCGCCATCCCCGCCAATGAAATCGTCGTCCCGACCATGATGATGATGTACATGAGCGCGGGCATGATGGTGGACGCGCCCTCCTCCAACGCCGCCATCTTCGAGCTGCTCGTCAACGGTCACGGCTGGACGATGCTGACCGCCGTCAATCTCATGCTCTTCGCGCTGCTGCACAACCCCTGCGGCACCACCATCCTCACCATTTATAAGGAAACCAAATCGTGGAAATGGGCGACGTTAAGCGTGGTCATCACGCTGGGGACGGCTTTCCTCGTCACCTTCCTCACCGCCAGCCTCGCCAGAGCGCTGGGATGGGCTTAGAGAGCGTTTTGAAATTCATGTTCTAACCACAGATGAACACAGATAAATTGGATTTATAGGTAAATTCACCGCGTTTTTTATCA
>DAOUBR010000027.1:0-3308 GCA_034432535.1 Anaerolineales bacterium
AGGGTTTGAAGCAAACAGGGTGGACAGGATGTTCAGGGTTTAATGCAAACAGGATGAACAGGATGTTCAGGGTTTAATGCAAACAGGATGAACAGGATGTTCAGGGTTTAATGCAAACAGGATGGACAGGATGTTCAGGGTTTAATGCAAACAGGATGAACAGGATGTTCAGGGTTTGAAGCAAACAGGATGAACAGGATGTTCAGGGTTTGAAGCAAACAGGATGGACAGGATGTTCAGGGTTTAATGCAAACAGGATGGATAGGATGTTCAGGATGCGCCGCGCGCAAAAATATCCGGTTGATCCTGTCTGTCCTGTTAAGAGCAATCGCGCGAGGATTAAATCTCTTCTTCGGGCGCGTCCGCTTCGGCGGTTTCCGCGCCCATATCCAGCGGCAGGGAAATTTCGCCGCTGAGCGCCTTCTGGCGAATGACTTTTTCGATTTCCGCCATCAAATCGGGGTTGGAGCGCAAGTAGTCTTTGGCGTTTTCGCGTCCCTGCCCGATGCGCGCGTCGCCGTAGGAGAAGAAAGCGCCGCGTTTTTGAATCACCTCGAACTTGGTCGCTAAATCCAGCACGTCGCCCGCTTTGGAAATGCCTTCGTTAAACATGACGTCGAATTCGGCGGTGCGGAAGGGCGGGGCGACCTTGTTCTTGACGACCTTCACGCGCGTGCGGTTGCCGATGACTTCCTCGCCGACCTTGATGGATTGAATGCGGCGCACGTCCAGGCGGATGGACGCGTAAAATTTCAGCGCCTGCCCGCCGGTGGTGGTTTCGGGGTTGCCGAACATTACGCCGATTTTTTGGCGCAGCTGGTTGGTGAAAATGACGGCGGTCTTGGTTTGGTTAATCGCGCCGCTGAGCTTGCGAAGCGCCTGCGACATCAGACGCGCTTGCACGCCCATCGTGGCGTCGCCCATATCGCCTTCAATTTCGGAGCGGGGAACGAGCGCGGCGACGGAATCCACCACCACCACGTCCACCGCGCCGGAACGGACGAGCGTTTCGGCGATTTCCAGCGCCTGCTCGCCGGTATCGGGCTGAGAAACCAGCAGATTGTCAATATCCACGCCGACCTTCGCCGCGTAAGTCGGGTCGAGCGCGTGTTCCATATCAATAAAAGCGGCGGCGCCGCCCAGACGCTGCGCTTCTGCGACGATGTGCTGGCAGAGCGTGGTCTTGCCGGAAGATTCAGGACCGTAGATTTCAATCACCCGCCCGCGCGGAATGCCGCCTACGCCCAGCGCAATGTCCAGCGAAAGCGAGCCGGTGGGGATGACTTCCGTGACCATTCCCTGCGCCTCTCCCAGCCGCATGATGGAACCTTCGCCATAGCGTTTTAAAATATCGCCGACGGCTTTATCCAGCACGGCGCGTTTCGCGCCTTCAAGGTTTGCGTTTTTTTCAGGTTGCTCTGCGCGAGCGGACGATTTGCGTGGCATGGTTTATTTCTCCAAAATCAGGCGAGTGTAAGACGACGAGAGTATAGCACAGATGTTCAGTAAGTCAAGTGATATTGTATGACATTTGCAAATTTTTTAACCTTGCGTTTTTGTTGACTTTACCCAAGGCTTGGGTATAATCTAACTGTCTTATACGAAAATATCTTTTTGTATGAAGAAAGGAGGCGAACGCAAGAAAACCATTGAATTTCGTCCGTAAACGTTCAATCCATTCGCTCAAAAAAAAAATTCTCTGGAGGAGAAAACCAATGTCACGAAACCGATTTATGTTTGTCTTGGGTCTGTTGGTCATCGCCAGCATGGTTCTTTCCGCGTGCGGCGGCGGGACTCCCGCTACCGAAGCGCCGAAGCCTGAACAGCCTAAGGGCGAAGCGCCCGCTCCGGCCACCGAAGCGCCGAAGCCTGAGCCCACGCCCGAACCCGTCACCCGCAAGGGCGCCTGGGTGGATGAAATTGTTTTCTCGGAGCAGTCCGATAACGCCCTGTGCATCACCCAGTTGCAGGCGGGCGACTTGGACATCTGCGCCGACGGCAACACCAACCCCGACGACTTCAAGACCGTGCAAGCGGATGGCAACCTGACCTATACCACCGCTTACGGTCTGAACTTCGGCTTGCTGCTCAACCCGCACCCCGTCTTCAAAGATGGGCGCGTGAATCCCTTCGGCAACGCCAAAATCCGCGAAGCCCTGAATATGCTGATGGATCGCAACTACATCATTCAGGAAATCTTCGGCGGCTTGGGCGCGGCGAAGTATTCTACGCTGGTCGGCGTGTTCCCCGACTACGCGCGCTACATTGACGTGAACCGCGCGCTCGAAGCGAAGTACGCTTACAACCCCGACAAGGCGGGCGAAATCATCGCCGCCGAAATGGAAAATCTGGGCGCGAGCAAAAACGCGGACGGCAAATGGGAAATTGACGGCAAACCCGTCACCCTCATCTTCATCATCCGCACCGAAGACGAGCGCACCCAAATTGGCGATTACGCCGCCAATCAGCTCGAAAGCGTCGGCTTCACGGTGGACCGCCAATACAAGGCGCGCTCCGAAGCCTCTCCCATCTGGTTGCGCAGCGATTCGGAAGAAGGCCAGTGGAACCTCTACACCGAAGGCTGGATTAACACCGTCATCTCGCGCGACGACGGCACAAACTTCGGCTTCTACGACACCGAATTCGGCGGCTGCTGCGGCAGCTCGGTGAACTACTTCACCGCCGACGTGTTGGGCGAATATAACGACGTCGCCTTGAAACTGTGGAACAACGAATTCACCAACATGGACGAGCGCGCCGAGCTGTTTAAGAAAGCCATTCAGATGTCGGGCGAGCTCTCTTACCACATCTGGCTGATTGACACGCAAGCGTTCTTCCCGCTGCGCAAGGAAGTGTCCGTCGCTTCGGACCTGGCGGGCGGCATTTCCGGCTCGCGCCTGTATCCCTACACCCTCAAACTGGGCGATAAAGAAGGCGGCACGGCGCGCATCGCCTTGCAGGATATCTTCATTGACCCGTGGAACCCCGTCGCCGGCTCCAACTGGATTTCGGATACGATGGTCGGGCGCGCCACCTCGGACGTGGCTTCGATGCCGGACCCCTACACCGGCCTCGCCTGGCCCCAGCGCGCCGACAAGCTGAGCGTCACCGCCAAGAAAGGCTTGCCCATCACCAAGACCCTCGAATGGGTAGACCTCTCCTTCCAGGATGGCGACATTGCCGTTCCGGCTGACGCCTGGGCGGATTGGGACGCCGAAGCGCAGACCTTCATCCCCGCCGGCGAAGGCAAGACAGCCAACGTCAAAGTCACTTGGACCTATCCCGCCGACCTCTTCGAGATGGTGAAA
>DAOUBR010000028.1:0-1517 GCA_034432535.1 Anaerolineales bacterium
TATCATCGTCACCCACAACATGCAGCAAGCGGCGCGCGTCTCAGACTACACCGCCATGATGATGCTCTACGGCGAGACGCGCTCTGGCACGGTGATTGAGTATGATGATACGAAGAAAATTTTCACCCGCCCAAAGGATAAACGGACAGAAGATTATGTAACAGGAAGGTTCGGGTAATTTTATGAAGCCAAAGGTTATTTTTTTATGCACGGGAAATTCCGCCCGCAGCCAGATGGCGGAAGGATTGCTACGCGCAATGGCGGGCGATTATTTTGAAGTCTTCAGTGCGGGAACCGAGCCGAAAGGCGAAATTTTGCCCGAAGTGAAAGAGGCGATGCGCGAAATCGGCGTGGACATCGCGGGGCAGTATTCCAAATCGGTCATGGAATATCTGGGCAAGCAGGTCTTCGCGCACGTCATCACCGTCTGCTCGGACGCGGAGGAGAACTGCCCGGCGGTGTTCCTCAACATGGGGACGCACGAACACTTCCCCTTTGACGACCCCGCCAAGGTCGAACCTTCCGCGCGGCTGGACGCCGCCCGCCGCGTGCGCGACCAAATCGAAAAACGCTTGCGGCTATGGCTGGAAGAGAAAGGCGTTTCGCCGACAGAATTAAAGAGGGCTTCCCATGATTCGTAAAACTTTCGAGCAAGAAATCCGTCAGATTAAGGACGACGTCCTGGTTTTAGGCAGCATGGTGGAAAACGCCATCGTCTCTTCGGTGGATGCGCTCAAACGGCGCGACGTCGCCGCTTCGCAATCTCTGGTCGCGGCGGACAAGGAAATCAACCGCAAGCGTTTTGAAATTGAAAACTCGCTGATGATTTTAATCGCCACCCAGCAGCCGATGGCGCGCGACTTGCGCCTGTTGGCTTCGGCGATGGAAATCATCTCCGAACTGGAACGCATGGGAGATTACGCCAAAGGGATCGCGAACATCAATATCCGCATGGGAGACGAGGCGCCGCTCAAGCCGCTGATTGACGTTCCGCGCATGGCGGAAAAAGCGACCGATATGCTGCACCGCGCGCTGACCGCCTTCGTCAACGAAGACGCGGAAGCCGCCCGCGCCATCCCGCAAGAAGACGACGAAGTGGACGAGTTATACGTTCAGGTGTATCACGAGCTCATGATGTACGTCATTCAAGACCCCAAGTCTATCGAGCGGGCGAACTGGCTGCTGTGGGTGGCGCATAATTTGGAGCGCGCCGCCGACCGCGTCTCGAATATTTGCGAACGGACGATCTTTATCGTCACGGGCGAGCTGATTGAAATTAACTCGAACGACGGCTAAAAATTTTCAGATAAAATTTTTCGTCCCGAAGGCTTGTTTTTTTACAGCCTTCGGGGCGTTTAGTTTAACTTATCTCGTCAATTTTTCATCAGGCGGGCAGGCTTCCGCCGCCGCAGCAACCATCGCGGGAACGGGCGCGGCTTGCGGATACCACTTCTTCTGCAGCCAGAACGCCACGTTCACCAGCCCGATCATCACAGGCACTTCCACCAGCGGACCAA
>DAOUBR010000029.1:0-83779 GCA_034432535.1 Anaerolineales bacterium
CGCCGCCAACGCCAGACGCAGCGCCATGATGCCGTCTTCGAGCGTGCAGAGCGGTTCAGACTCGCCTCGGGCTGTTTCCACAAAATGACGCATTTGACTCACGAACAGCCAGTTCCGCTCGAAGCCTTCGGGCGGGGAAAAGGTCTCGGTGACGGGAGCAGGCGGCAGGTCCGCGCAGGAGCCGAAGGGGGTGGAAAACGTTTGGAGGTGCAGGATGCCGTCCGCATTGTCCCAGCGAAGCGTGCCTTGAGTCCCGACGATTTCCAGGGTGTGACGCGGCGGTCTTTGCACGTAGTTGAGATGCACGCTGCCGATGACGCCGTTGGCAAATTTGAGACCGATCTCGGCGACATCCTCCACATCCAGTTCGAGCGGCGAGATGTGACCGTTGAACGACCAGAGCGCTTCGACTTCGCCAATGAGGAAGCGCAGGTAATCGAGCGGATGCGTGAGCGTGCGAATGACGCCTCCGCCCAGGTCGGCGCGGGCGGCGTAACTCCGGCGGTAATCCTCCCAAGGATGCCATTGCGGGAGGTACTCGCCCCAATGGGCATGAACCGTGAGCACCTGTCCCAATGCGCCCTGCTGAATCAGTTCGCGCGCCTTGTTGAGCGTGGGGTGATAGCGGAATTGGAAGCCGACGAGGATTTTGCTGCCGCTTTTTTGCGCGGCTTGCTGGAGGGTGTCGAGGCGGTCGAGCGAATCGGAGACGGGTTTTTCGAGCAGGATGGCGCATCCTGCCTGCGCCGCAGGGATGGCAACATTCAGGTGCAAGGCGGTGGGGTTGGCGACGATGACCGCCTCGGGCTTGTGCTTTGTGAGCGCTTCGTGAATGTCGGTTTCGACGGGATAGCCTGCCAGTTCGTTGTCGGGCAGAGTGGCTTTGCGCGTGCGGAGCAGGACGATGTCCTTTTCGCCGAGGGCGAGCAGGTTGCGAAAGTGGCGGCGTCCGATGGAACCGAGACCTGCGATGAGGAATTTCATAACAACCTTTTTACCACAAAGAACACGAAGGACACCAAGGTAAGGCGCAAAGATTTCCCTTTGTGCCATCATGATTATGAATCACCAGTTCAAATCCTTCTCATACCCCCACCTGACCAGCGTTTCTCCCGCCACAGCCTTAAACACGGTTTTGTCGCGAGCGGTGAACAGCCTCTGCCAGTTGCCTGCCTGTCCTTTCGGGAGGAAGGAGGCGATGCCTTCATTTCGCTGTGCCTGCCACTCTTCATCGGGATTGGAGGACATTTCTGCCACGACCGCCTTCTCGAGCGTTTTGCCAATTTTTTTCACGCCGAGGAACCTCCAGACTTTGGTCATTTCGATGAACGGCGCTGCGAGCAGGTCTTCGTAGCGCAGGGCGTGATACCTTTCGGCGTACAGCCTCTGCGCTTCGGCATCCACTTCCGATAAATCGTCCGCCCAGCGTTGGGCGATGCTGCGGATGAAGGTCTCGGTGAAGATGGAGCGACGTCCGTCGCTGAAGGGAGCGGGGTCTGTTTGCAGGTCGGCGATGATGCGTTTATCTTCGGCGGTGAGGAATTTGGATTCCTCGACGAAGTTGCGGAAGCGTTCCGAGATGAGCACATCGCGCCCGTCGCGGACGATGTTGACGACCTTCGCATCGGGATAGACCGAGAACATGTCGCGCACGACCTGACCGTGGATCACGCTGGAGGGACTCTTATCGCCGACGATGCGCTTGCCTTCGCGGGCGGCGTCGCGTTCCATGATGAAGTCGGCGGCGGCGCGCAGGACGAGCGGGGAGAGGTCGCGCCCGCGATTCCAGCGGTTGGACTTGCGCGTCAGCCATTCTTCGATCTCTGCCGAATCCACGAGCGATTTGAGCAGCGGTTTTCGCGTGAAAAAGTGCGCCTGATAGTTGCAATGGACTTCGGGGTGCAGGCGCGTGAGGCGCATAAGGAGCGTTGTCCCTGAACGGGCATGACCGAGGATGAAGAATTTGTCGCGCGGGAAGAACTGCCTGATTTCCGCCACTTCCTCGAGGGTAATGGCGGGAATGGGGCTGCGTTTTTTGTTCTCAGGTTCGCCCTTGAGCAGGATGCGGGCGGCAGATTTGAAGCGGGAAAGCATGAGTTTGAGGTCTCCAGTCTCCGTAGAGTTTAGCATGACCTGCCTTATTCAACAAATTCAGGGCAAGAGACGTTTCATTTTTTTGGCAGGAACACAAGTTGACAAACACATTATCCCATAGTAATATTTGCCCGCTTTGACCACGCCGAGGTAGCTCAGCGGCAGAGCAGGGGACTCATAAGCCCTTGGTCGTGAGTTCAAATCTCACCCTCGGCACAAACAAAAAGACCGCCCGACGGCGGTCTTTTTGTTTATTGAGCGCGTTTCACGGCGAGACGACGGGAAGATTCTCTATCGGCGCGGAAAGAGCAGCGAGCGAAGCGAACATTTTTCATTGCGATTCCCGTCGGCGCGATGAAATAATTGAAACGGATAAACGAAAAAGCGGCGTTTTACGGTAAAAAAACAGAAGCGGAGATTGTTCGCTTCCCGTCCAATTCGCTTATCGTTTTCGTGTTCCCTGAATGATAGCAATTTTCAGCCGGCGGTAAAACGCGCCCTCTTGCCATAACGGCATGCGCCGCGTTTTCACGCGGCGCAGCCCAAAGACCAACTCAGAGGGAGGAGAGAGTTTGGAAGAGCAACTGTGGGTCGCTCAATTACACGGGGTCAAAGTCGGGGTTTGTGCCGCATAAAGAACAAGCGGCTTTTTCTTCGAGATTGCATTCAATGGCGTGGGAGCAGCGGCGCGCCAAAACGCGCGGCGGCTGGTCGGGCAAAATTTCAGGCGGATAAACGACTTCCTCTTGAATTTCAACTTCGCGTCCAGCGCGATCGCAGTAGGCGACCTTTTCCACTTTCCATATCTTTTCAGCCATTTCAACCTCCGAAAGAACCAGTAAACGCCGACGATGTGAGTTTATATGAAACGTGCCTTTCTCGCTAGTGACGGTAATCACAATTCGGGGCGACAAAGAGCCTACAAGAGTTATGACGTCTCGTTATTTTTTTGTAAGGCGAAAGACGCCGCCTTGATCGCTGGCGAAGTAAAGTTCGCCCGCTTCATCCTGCCCGAAGGTGGTAATCAGCTCGCCAGTTTGGAATAAGAGTTCGTTGCGCCATGCGCCTTCGGCAAGCAGCAAGCCCCAAATTCGCCCTGTGCAATAATCGCCGTACAGATAGATTCCGTTCCATTCGGGCATGGCGCCGCGATAGACGTATCCGCCTGTGACCGAACATCCCTCGTCGTGACCGTACTCCGCGACGGGCAGCAGCATGTCAGGCTGCATCGCGCCGTCGTAAGGATGATTGCCTTCCATGACGGACCAGCCAAAGTTCGCGCCCGCGCCGACGCCGGCGGGAAGATAATCCACTTCTTCCCAGGCGCCCTGCCCCACGTCGCCAATCCACAAATCGCCCGTCGCGCGGTCGAAGGAAAAGCGCCAGGGATTGCGAAGCCCAAACGCCCAGACCTCGCTGCCGAAGGGGTTGTCGGCGGGGATGGCGTAAGGGTCGCCGCGATTCACGTCAATTCTTAAAATTTTTCCCAGCCTTGATTTTAAATTCTGCGCGTTCTTTTGCGGGTCGCCTGCCGAGCCGCCATCGCCGAGTCCGGCGTATAAATATCCGTCGGGACCAAAAGCCAGCGCGCCGCCGTTATGGTTCGAGTAGGGCTGCGGAACGGTAAGCAGAATCTTTTCGCTGGCGGGGTCGCCGCGCGTAAAGCGAGCAATGCGCGTGTTTCCATCCGCGCCGGTGTAATTGACGTAGAAGAATCCGTTTTCGGCGTAATTGGGGTGGAACGCCAAGCCGAGCAAGCCCATCTCGTTGCTGGTCGCGTTCACGCGGTCGGTAATATCGAGGAAGGGCGCGTCGCGCAATTGGTTGTTTTCGACGACGCGGATTTTGCCGATTTTTTCAATGACGAACAAAGCGCCCTGCGCGGCTTGAATTTCCACCGGGCGATTCAGCCCGTCGAGAATTTTCTCCCAGCGGTATGGACGCGGGTCGGGGAAAGATTGCGCGTTGGGATTCTGCGGGGCGAGCGCTTCAGCAGAGGCGGAAGGAATCGGCGCGGGCGAGGATTCCGCCCGCGCGGTCGGCGGTGAAGCAGGCGGAGGGGTAATGGTCGGCGCTGGGGCGGGCGTCGCGCGGGCGCACGCGCTCAACAGCAGACATAATAACGCTGTGCCGCAAAGGCGTTTCATTGAGACGCTTCCTCCTTTGTTTCCAACACTTCCGCCTCCACCACGTCGTTTTCTTTGGCGAAGGGTCGGGGTTCGCCCGCTAACGCTTTCCGATGCTCGTCTACCACGTCGGGCGGGCAAATTTCAATGAAAGCGTAAGAGCCGAGCCACAACACCATCGCGTCATCCACCAAGCCGATGACCGGCAGCACCAGGTCGCCGTCGAAGGGGAAAATCAAATAGCCCAGCGCGGCAATCGGGATCAGTTTGAAGAAGAAATTGACGCGCTTATCTCCAAGCAAACGCAGAATCAACCGAACCTGATTAATGACGCCGCGCGTCATGCTGCCGCGCTCAGGCGGGGGAATGATTCCTTTTTGAGGGGTATTTTCTGCCATCGCTTCATCTCCTTTGCGGTTTGATTATAGCCTATCTTCGCTGCAACTTTTTGCGCTCCGCTACATCTACGTAAATGCGCATATTTAGACGCAAACTTTACCTGCGATACATTCGCCACAATTTTGGAGGTTCTTTCTTATGGAAATGTTAATTGATTTTCCCGGCGGCGCGCGCGTGGACGCGCACTTTGGACCTTTTACCGTGAAAACCGACCAGCCCCCCGCCGCGACGGCGCCGACTCCCTTCGCGCTGTTTTTGGCTTCTTTGGGAACTTGCGCCGGTATCTACGTGCTGGGCTTTTGCCAGCAGCGCGGGCTGCCCACCGACGGAATCCGCATTATTCAGCGGGTGTACAGCAACCCGTTCAGCGGCGGAATTCAAAAGATAGATTTGGAAATTCAAGTGCCGCCCGCCTTCCCGGAAAAATATCGCCCCTCGCTGGTTCGCTCCGCCGAGCTGTGCGCGGTGAAGAAGACGATGGAAAATCCGCCCGAATTCGACATTACGACCAAAGTCGTCGAACCGGCGGCGTAACGAAACGAGCAGCCCCGCGCGCAGCGGGGCTATTTTTTTAACCGCGCCGATATTTTAAGCAAACTGCCGCCCGCTTTTATTGAACATGCGTGCTATAATTTGAATTTCATAGTCGTCAGTCGAATAACCTCATAGCCGCTGCCCGGCTATCCAACCTTCACGCTCCCAACTTTCAACTTTCAACTCTCCACCTCCCTGCCATGTCCTTCGCCCACCTTCACGTCCACACCGAATACTCCCTGCTCGACGGCTTCTCCAACATCAAGCGGCTGGTCAAGCGCGTCAAAGAGATGAACATGGGGGCGGTCGCCATCACCGACCACGGGACGATGTTCGGAGTGATTGATTTCTATAAGGCGGCGAAAGCCGAAGGGATAAAACCCATCATCGGACTGGAAACGTATATGGCGGCGCGCGGCATGAAAGACAAAGACGCGAAACTTGACCGCTCGTCGTATCACCTGTTGCTGCTGGCGGAAAACGAAACGGGATATAAAAACCTGCTGAAAATCGCCTCCGCCGCGCAGCTGGAAGGCTTTTACTACTACCCGCGCATTGACCGCGAGTTTCTCGCCGCCCACTCCGAAGGGCTGATTTGCACCACCGGCTGCATGTCCGCCGAAATTCCCGACGCGCTGCTCAAAGAAAACCCCGAAGAAGCGCTGCGCCGCTGGAACTGGTATTACGACGTCTTCGGCAAGGATAACTTCTTCGTCGAATTGCAGCAGCACAACCTCAAGGAAATCACCGAGCTCAACCGCAAGCTGCTGGAACTGGGCGCGCGCTACTCGGCGCGTTACGTCGCCACCAACGACGTGCATTACATCAATCAGGAAGACGCGCGGCTGCAAGATATTCTGCTCGCCATGCAGACTCAAACCACCCTGCGCGACCCGGAACGAATGCGGATGACGGACGATTCCTACTACCTGCGCTCGCCCGAAGAAATGAGCCGCATCTTCGCCGAAGTTCCCGGCGCCATCTCTAACACGCTGCTGATTGCCGAACGCTGCGACGTGGACTTATCCTTCAAGGGCTATCACCTGCCGCAATTTCCCGTGCCGAAAGGGTACGATGCGGAAAGCTACCTGCGCGCCCTGTGCGTGGAAGGCTTGCAGAGAAAATACGGCGCGGAAGCGGATTCGGCTCCCGTGCGCGAGCGCTTGCATTACGAATTAAGCGTGGTTCACAAAATGGGCTTCGACGCCTACTTCCTGATCGTGTGGGATTTGTGCCGTCACGCCCGCGAACAAAACATCTGGCATAACGCGCGCGGCTCCGCCGCCGGCTCGATGATTGCCTACGCTCTCGATATCACTCGCGTGGACCCGCTGCAACATCACCTCATCTTTGAGCGCTTCCTCAACCCTGGGCGCGTCTCCATGCCCGATATTGACCTCGACTTTCAAGACGACCGCCGTCACGAAATGCTGCAATATTGCGCCAATAAATACGGCTCGGATAAGGTGGCGCAAATTATCACCTTCGGCACAATGGGGACAAAAGCCGCCATCCGCGACGTGGCGCGCGTGATGGAAATTCCCCTGCCCGAAGTGGATAAAACCGCCAAGCTCGTTCCCTTCGTCTCCGGACGTCAGACCACCATGGAAGACGCGATGGCGGTCCCCGACTTTAAGAAAATTTACGAGACCAACCCGCAAATGCGCGAGGTGATTGACGTCGCCGCCAAAATGGAAGGCACCGTCCGCAACGCGGGAACGCACGCCGCCGGCGTGGTCATCTCCGACAAGCCCATCATCGAATATCTGCCGCTGCACCGCCCGACCTCCGGCTCGGAAGATACGCCCATCAAATCGGTCACGCAATTTGAAATGGGCGTGCTTGATTCGCTCGGCATGTTGAAGGTGGACTTCCTGGGGCTGATTACCCTGACCGTCATGGAACGCGCCTGCGCCCTGATTGAAAAACGTCACGGCGTGAAGCTCGACCTGAACAACATCCCCACAGACGACCCCAAAGCGTTCGAGCTGATGGCAAGCGGACAAACCGCCGGGCTGTTTCAGATTGAAGGCGGCGGCATGACGCGCTGGCTCGTTCAGATGAAACCGCAAAACCTCGATAACATTATCGCCATGGTGGCGCTCTACCGTCCGGGACCAATGGCGTTCATTCCCGATTACATCGCCCGTATGCACGGCGAAGCGGAGGTGGAATACCGTCACCCGGCGATGGAGCCGATTTTCAAAGACACCTACGGCATTCCCGTCTATCAGGAGCAACTGATGCGCGCGGCGGTGGAGCTGGCGGGCTACACCCCCTCCGAAGCGGACGAGCTGCGCAAGGCGATTTCCAAGAAGAAAAAAGAAGATATTGAAAAGCACCGCGCCAAGTTCGTCAAAGGCGCGGTGGAAAAAGGCGTTGAAAAATCGGTCGCCGAAGCCATCTACGCCGATTGGGAAGAGTTCGCGCGCTACGGCTTCAACAAATCGCACGCGGCGGATTACGGCATGATCGCCGTGCAAACCGCGTACCTGAAAGCGCACTACCCCGCCGAATATATGACGGCGCTGCTTTCCGCCTCGGCAGGACAAACCGAAAAGGTCGCCTATTACGTCGCCGACGCGCGCAGCCTGGGAATCCCCGTGCTGGCGCCGGACGTGAACGCTTCGGAATGGGATTTCAGCATCGAAGACGCGGAAGGCAAGCCGCGCATCCGCTTTGGGATGGGCGCGGTGAAAAACGTCAGCCAGAGCGCGGTGGATTTGATTTTGAAGGCGCGCCGCGAAGGCGGAGCCTTCGCCGATTTAAACGACTTCGCCCGCCGCGTAGATTTGCGCGCCGTCGGCAAACGTTCGCTGGAATGCCTCATCAAGGTCGGCGCGCTGGACCGCTTCGGCGCGCGCGCTTCGCTGCTGGCAGGCATGGATAGAATCATCGCCATCAGCGCCAATCACTTCCGCGCGGCGAGCGCCGGGCAGTTAAGTCTCTTCGGCGAGGCGACCGGCGTGAATGAGACGCTTCGCCTGCCCGAAGTTGAAAGCGCCGACAAGCGCGAAGCCCTCAACTGGGAGCGCGAGCTCATTGGGCTGTATATCACCGACCACCCGCTCAACCAATATCAAGCCGAGCTCGCGCGCATCGTCAGCTACTTTTCGGGGCGGCTTGCCGAAGCCGCGCACGAGGAAAAAGTGCGCGTGGCCGGGCTGGTCACGGCGATTCGACCTTACACGACCAAAAACGGCAAGCCGATGGGTTTCGTCTCCATCGAGGATTTTGAAGGCGTGATCGAGCTGGTGTTGTTCACGCGCGTGTGGGAACGCTTTCGCGAGATATTAAAAGAAGGTCAAATCATCATCGTCGAAGGCAAAGTGGACGCGACAAGCGCCCCGCCCAAGATTTTAGCGGACGAAATTCGCACGGAAATCAAGATGGTGGAAGCGGCTGCGCCGAAACCCGCTCCCGCCCCTGCGCCCAAGATTCAAAACGCGCCGCGCGCAGCCGCCGCAATCGCCGAAGCCGCGCCGGCGTATCCCGCCGAGCCGGACGATATGCCGCCCCCGCCGGAAAACTTCCCCGACGGCTGGGAAGACGAATGGCAACCCTCCTTTGAAGAAGCGCAGCTCGCCGCAAAGCCCGCGCCCAAATTCGACAAGCTCGAGCCGGTCACCATGCCGCAAAATCTGCCCCCCGACCGAATATTGGCGGAAAAGACGGACGAGACCACCGGCGAAACGCTGGTAGCTTCTTACCTCGCGCCCTCGCTGTACGCGCCGCTGGTTCAGGCGGACGAAGAGCGCCCGCCGCGGCAAATTACGATCTTCCTGCGCGCTTCCCACGACAAGCAAAGAGACAAGCGCCGCATTCAAACCGTATACGGCACGCTGCATTCCTTCCCCGGCAAGGATAAGTTTTCCTTCCATATTTTTGAAGCGGGCAAGGGACACTTGATTGATTTCCCCAACGAAACCACGCGCGTTTGCCCGGAGATGCTTTCGCGGCTGTATAAGCTGCTCGGCGAAGAATGCTGGCGCGTGGAAGAGATTTTGATTCAGTGACTCCCTGCTATTGCTACATCCTCGAATGCGCGGACGGGACTTTTTACACGGGCTGGACGACCGACCCGCAAAAGCGGCTTGCCCGGCATAACCAAGGCGGCGGGGCGAAATACACCCGCGCGCGGAGACCCGTCCGCCTGATTTATGTAGAAGAGCAGCCCGACCGTCGCGCGGCGCTTCGGCGCGAAATTCAAATCAAAAAGATGAGCCGCGCGGAAAAATGGAAGCTGGCGCGCGATTGGCTTACGACCTTCTCAAAGTCTGGCTTCGGGCTTTAACGGAATATTCAGGATAAATCGGACGGTGGAGCGGCTAAGAAAGCCAAATCAATTCGCAAAGCGCTTGTTGCCAAAATTTCAATGAGGGATTATCATAATGAAGGGTCACAAAACCCTAAAACTCAATCTTTCAAGAGGAGAAGAAATGAACAAACGTTTGATGTTCGTCCTGTTGAGCGTCTTCGCCGTTGCGTCTGTGCTGCTTTCGGCATGTGGCGGAGCCGCCCAGCCGACCGAAGCCCCCGCCCCGGCGCCCACCGAAGCCCCCGCCACCGAAGCGCCCGCCCCCGCGCCTACCGAAGCCCCCGCCGAACCGGCGATTGGCTCGCCCGAACACCCGATTAAGGTGTTGTTCGTCCCGTCCGTGGACGCGAACATTATCACTACCGGCGGCGAAGTGATGGCGAAAGCCCTGAACGAAGCCACCGGCTTGACCTTTGAAGTGGTCGTCCCGACCTCCTACGCCGCGACCATCGAAGAAATGTGCGCCTCCCCCGCCGACACGATGGCGTTCATTCCCGGCTTGGGCTACGCGCTCGCCAGCGAATTGTGCGGCGTGGACGTCGCCTTCAAAGCCGTTCGCTACGGCTACCCGGTCTATTGGGCAGAATACATCGTCGCCCGCGACAGCAAATTCCAGACCCTGCAAGACCTGGAAGGCGCGACCTGGGGCTACGGCGACCAGGGTTCCACCTCCGGCTACATGGTGCCGACGGTTGAACTCGCCGCGCTCGGCGTTACCCCCGGCGAACAGAAGCAGACCGGCGGTCACAACCAGACCGTCACCGCCGTCTATAACGGCGAAGTGGATTTCGGCACCGTCTTCTACAGCGTTCCGCTGAACCCCGAAGGCAAGCCGCTTTTCACCTATCAAGATTACCTCGACGGCAAGATTACCGAGCTCTCGCAGTACGAAGTCCCCGAAGAGGTCATCCCCAACTGCGCGCCGGACGCCGAAGGCAAGAAGCTGCTGTGCGACGGCTACCGCATTCTGGACGCCCGCGCCAACATCCGCACCGAAGCGCCGGACGTGATTCAGAAGGTTCGCATCCTCGCGGTTTCGCAAGCGATTCCGAACGACACGCTGTCCTTCGGGCCCGAATTCCCCGCCGATGTGCGCGCCAAGATTGAAGAGGCGCTCGTCGCCTTCGCGCAGACCGACGCCTGGAAAGAATCCATCGGCAGCAACGACTTCTATGGCTGGTCGGGCATCGTCCCCGCCGAAGACTCGGAATACGACATGGTGCGCGCGATGGTGAAAGCCACCGGCTACCAGGCGCCCAAGTAAGAAACTTTTCGCCGCAAGACTTTCGGGCGGGGAAAAATCCCCGCCCGAATTTTTTAAACCGCCCGCTTTTTTCGCGCTTCTATTTTATAATATGGGGACGCATTTCATCTTTTCAAAATTGAGAGAAGCCCATGCTGCAGGTAAAAAACCTCACCAAAATCTACGAAGGGGGCGTAAAAGCGCTGGACAACGTCTCGTTTGAAGTTCCCAAGGGACAATTCCTCGCCGTCATTGGCTTGAGCGGTTCAGGAAAATCCACGTTGCTGCGCTGCATCAACCGCCTGATAGACCCGACCGAAGGGCAGATTTTATGGAACGGCGTAGACGTCACCGCCGCGACGCCGGAAGAAATGCGCCTGATTCGCCGCAAAATTGGCATGGTGTTCCAGCATTTCAATCTGGTGCATCGCTCCAAAGTCATCACCAACGTCCTCGCCGGACGGCTGGGATACGTCAACCCCGCGTGGAGTCTGGTGAACCGCTTTCCGCCGGAAGACGTGGCGAACGCCATCCGCCAATTGGAGCGCGTCGGCATCGCCGACAAAGCCCAACAGCGGGCGGATGAATTAAGCGGCGGGCAGCAGCAGCGCGTGGGAATCGCGCGCGCGCTCATGCAAGACCCGGAGATGATTCTCGCCGACGAGCCAGTCGCCAGCCTCGACCCGGTGCTTGCCCACAGCATCATGAAGCATCTCGAAGAAATCAACAAAAAAGACGGCGTCACCGTGTTGTGCAGCCTGCACTTCCTCGATTTGGTGCATCGCTACGCCGACCGCGTGATTGCTCTCAATCAGGGGCAGTTGGTGTTTGAGGGCAGCCCCAAAGATATTGACGACAAAAAATTCAAAGAAATTTACGGACGCGACGCCGAGCGGGTAGGGTAAAGATGAGCAGCGACAAAAAAGCATCCCTTTGGAAATCCATCAAACTTGGGCTTGCCATTCTGGCGGGACTGTTCGTGTACGCTTACGGCTTCCACATCACCAAAGTTAATCTGGAAGAAATGCGCAGCGAAAAGCGTCAGGAAAGCCTCGCCCGCGTGACGCGCACCCTCGCCCAACCGGATATTATCGGCTACGACCAGGAAGTGGCGACTGTGAACGCGCCGATATACGTCCCCTGCCCGGCGGAAGGCGCGCTGCAGCTCCCCGCGCCGGATACCTCCGCCGAATATCTGATTATCACGCCGTCTTGCGCCGCTCCCGGCGAGACGGTTCAGGTGGAAGGCTTCAACCTTCCGCCGCACATCGAAGGTCCGCTGCGCTTCGTCCCGGGCGGCGACCCCGAAAACGTGGTGGAGCTCGGGCGCGATACGGTCAAGACCGACGCGGAAGGGCATTTTTCCGCTTCTTTTGTTTTGCCCAAGCGCCCCAGCGAAGAGCCGCAATACATTCGCGTCACCATTCGCAAAAACGTCGGCTTGCCGCATTTCACCCAAAACGCCAAAGACACCTGGGATAAGATTGTAGAAACCGTCTTCATGGCGCTGCTGGCGACCACCGTGGGGACGATTCTCGCCTTCCCGTTAAGTTTTTTCGCCGCGCGCAACTTGATGAAGCCCGTCCGCACGCCGCTGACCAGCGCCTCGCTTTCGATTTTGGGCTGGCCCCTCGGCATGGCGCTCGGCTATTCCGTCATCCGTCAAATTGGCGGGGTCGCGGAGCCGCTTTCGAAAAATCTGGCGGTCAACCTCGTCAGCTTGATTGTTATTCCGCTTATTTTCTGGCGCGCCGTCGCCTGGGCGCTGCCGCAGGCAGAGACGAAGCAGCCTTCCATAGGGCTGCGCGCGGCGCGGGTTGCGGTTTTGCTTTTTGTCGCGCTGTTGGTCGTCTTCGGCTTATATCAGCTTGCCGGGCTTGGCTCGAACCTCAGCCTCGCGGTGGAAAAGTCGCTCGGCGCGCTGGGCTTTCTAGCGACGTTCTTTTACCAGAGCAGCGACGTGCTGCGAATATCAATTCCCGCGCTCGGCGCGCTGGCGGCAGGCGGGACTCTGGCGAGCGTTCTGAGCAGAATTGGGCAGCGCGCGGCGGAAAAGAAACCAGCCAGTCAGGTCAAGATTCTCAATCTGATTCTTGCCCCGCTGGCTGGCGCGACCATCTTCGGCTTGCTCGGCGCGCTGGTGGAATGGCTGTATCAAATCGGGCGGGCGGAACTCACCTTGTGGTATCCGTTTGCCTTTGGCGCGGGCTTGGGTCTGCTGCTGGCGATTTTCACCAAGCCCAAATCCACCCTGCCCACCGGCCTGGTGATTTACAGCGTCACGCGCGCCATCCTGAACGCGCTGCGCTCCGTCGAAGCGCTGGTGATGGCGATTGTCTTCGTCATCGCCGTCGGCATCGGGCCCTTCGCGGGCATGATGGCGCTGGGCTTGCACACCATCGTCAGTCTGGCGAAGCTGTATTCCGAACAAGTGGAAAGCATCATGCCGGGTCCGCTGGAAGCCGTCGCCGCAACGGGCGCGAACCGCCTGCAAACCATCATCTACGCGGTCATTCCGCAAATCATCCCGCCTTACATTTCCTACACCATGTACCGTTGGGATATTAACGTGCGCATGTCCACCATCATCGGCTTTGTCGGCGGCGGCGGAATCGGCTTTTTGTTGCAGCAGAACATCAACCTGCTCAACTACCGTCAAGCCTCCACGCAAATGCTCGCCATCGCCGTCGTAGTGGCGACGATGGATTATCTCAGCTCGGTCATGCGCGAGAAATACGTATAAAAGCCGCTCTTTGTTAAATATAAACGTCCCGAAGGTTTCTTTTGAGCGAGACCTTCGGGACGTCGTTTAACTTAATCCGTGAACAACGGCAAGTGACCGAGCGAATAAACGTTCATCCATTTGGCGCGGTCGCCTTCGGTGAGGATGGCGGCGTCGCCCACGACGTTCGCGCCCGCCTTTTCCAGCACCATCCTCATGCCCTGCAAGGTCGAGCCGGTGCTAATCACGTCGTCCAGCGTGAGAACCTTTTTACCTTTGACCAGTTCGCGGTCTTTCTCGTCGAGAATCAACAACTGCGGCTGTCCGGTGGTGATGGAAAGCGTCTCGGCTTTGAGCGCGTCGCCCATATAGGGCTTGTACGTTTTGCGTAAGACGACGTAAGGCTTGCGAGTCTCCACCGAAAGCGCGTGCGCGATGGGGATGGATTTCGCCTCAGCCGTGACGAGCAGGTCGTATTCCACGCCCTGAATCTTCGCCGCCAGATCGCGCGCGCAGGCTTGCACCAGCTCGGTATCGCCCAGAATATTCAGAATGGCAATCCGCAGTCCCGGCTTAATTTCAAACAAGCGCAGGTTTCTCTTCACGCCGGCGATTTCGATGGGATAGAATTCCTGATGAGTCATATTGTTTCCTCCGCGAGGGGATTAAAATGCGCGAGCGTAGTGTATCACAACTCGCCCGAATTATTTCTTGCTTCGGCTCTTTGTCGCGCGGCTTCAAACAACAGCACGCTGCCCGCCGCGCCGGCGTTCAGCGATTCGATTCCGGCGCGCATGGGAATTTTGATTCTGGCGTGCGTCAAAATCCGCGCCGCCCGCCCCGCGCCTTCCGCCTCGCCGCCGACAATCAAAGCCAGCGGGGAGCGCAAATCCGCCTGCCAGCATGGCTCTCCTTCCATATCCGCCAGCAGCACGCGCAACCCGGCGGAACGAACGACCTGCGTAATTTCATCCCAATCCATCGCGCGGATGGGCAGACGAAAATGCGCGCCCATGCCCGCCCGCAAAACCTTCGGCGCGAAAGGGTCGGTTGTTTCAGGCGGAATAAAAGCCGCCTGCGCGCCCGCCGCCGCCGCGCTGCGAAGCAAAGTCCCCAAATTGCCGGGGTCGCGGATTTGGTCGGGGATGAGAATAAAATCGGGACGGGAAACGGCGGGCAGCTCGGCATATTCCAGAACGGCAAGGATTCCCTGCGGCGTTTCGGTGGCGCTGACCGATTTCATCAAGGCGGCGGAAATTTCCTCCGCTTCTACGCCGCGCGCTCGCAGCCGTGCCGCCAGCGCCTTTCCGCGTTCGCTCAACGAATCGTCGTAGAGGACGAAGCGGAATTGCCAGCCGGCGAGAAAAGCGTCCTCCGCCAGCCGCGCGCCCTCGACGAGAAAAGCGCCCGCCGCGCGTCGTTCTTTGGAACGCCCTTGCAAAGCGCGTGCCAGTTTGATTTTTGGGTTTTGAGGAGAGGTAATCACGCCAGCGTTTCTTTCCAGGCGTCCTGAAACGCGCGGACGCTCTCGTCGTCCCACAGAGTGAGGCGCGCGGTCTTCAAGCCGGATTTTTCGTTTTGAAAATATTCCCGCACGGCGCTCAAAATTATCCGCGCGGCGCGGTCTTTAGGAAAGCCGAAAATGCCGGTGGAAATGGCGGGCAAAGCGATGGAAGCGAGGCGCAGTTCGTCCGCGACGCGCAGCGCGCCAGATACGCAGGCGCGCAACTTCGCGTCTTCGTCTCCGCTGCCCCAAATGGGACCTACCGCGTGAATGACGTACCGCGCGGGCAGATTGCCGCCGGAGGTCCACGCCGGGCGGTCGTGCGAGACCGGCCCGTTTTTTTTCACCCATTCGTCGCTTTCTTTTTGAATCGCCTCCCCGCCGCGTCGGACGATGGCAAAAGCCACGCCGCCCCCGTGTTCAAGATATTCGTTGGCGGCGTTGACGATGGCGTCGGTCTGTTCCAGAGTCAGGTCGCCCTGAGCCAGCTGCAAGACGCGCCCGCCCGCGAGAATCTTTTCGGCGATAATTTTGCTCATGCCGATATTTTACTCTTTAATTCTCATCAGCCACAGATAAACGCGGATGGACACGGATGAGAAGATGAACGTTTCTCTATTCGTCAACATCGTTCGCCGAAATAAAAGACGCCGCGACGTTTATCAAACCAATCTATGTTTATCTGCGTTCATCTGCGGTCGAAATTAAGTTACCGAATGCTCTCTTTTGGAAAAGGTTAAATCAGTTCATTAAAAAAAAGCGGAGCGCGCTGAAAGCGCGCCCCGTCTGCTTGTCTTGCAATCCGCGTTTTACTATCTGGTCTTGGCGACCACGGCGGCGAAGGCTTGCGGGTTGCGAACCGCCAAATCGGCGAGCATTTTACGGTTGAGCTCGATATTCGCCTTTTTTAGCGCCGCCACCAGACGGCTGTAAGTCGTGCCGTTCAGGCGGGCAGCCGCGTTAATGCGGGCAATCCACAGTTTGCGTAAATCGCGCTTGCGGACGCGGCGGTCGCGCGTGGCGTACCACAGGCTTTTGAGCATCGCCTCGTTGGCGCGCTTAAACAAGAAGTGTTTCGCGCCGCGCTGACCCTTCGTAACTTTCAAGACTTTCTTGTGTCGTAAGTGGCCCCGGGGGCCTCCCTTAACGCGCATGGTGTTCTACCTCCTGCAAACTCGCGGGCGTCGGCGCGCTTTTGAACGCAGCCAGTTGCGCACACCCGTAAGCCGCAACAAAAAATATTTTTCAACGACAATCGGTCTGAATGCGACCTTCGGAAAGACTAGCTTTCCATGTGCGGGGCAAGGCGTTTAATCCGCTTGATAAACTTTCGTCCTTGAACGGCGACAGTTTCGGTAAACAACGCCTTAGTGCGGTCCGACGTGTTGCGGCGCAGATGGCTCTTGCCGCCCTTCGTCCGCACCAGAACGCCGGAGCCGGTCAGGCGAAACCGTTTCGAGGTCGCCTTGTGCGTCTTCAGCTTGAACTTGCCGGTCTTAGTGGACTTGCGAGGCATTGTCAATCATCCTTTCTATAAGTTTCGAACCTCAGGATTGCTCCTGCGATATCCAAATGAGAAAAAAACTAGGTTGCGGGCTTCGCTTCGGGCAGGGCTTCGCCTTTTTCCTTCTTTTTCGCCGCGCCGGGCTTGACGGGCGTCAGCACAAGCAGCATAGTGCGCCCTTCCATCTGGGGCGGGACTTCCACCGCCGCCACGTCCGAAAGGTCTTGCGCGATTTCTTTCAAGTCTTCCAGCGCAAGTTCGGGGTAATCCATTTCGCGCCCGCGAAACTTGACGGTGACGCGCACTTTGTGACCCTGCAAGAGCCAGCGACGGGCGTCGTCCACCTTAAATTCGCGGTGCGCCTCGTTGGTCTTTGGACGTAACCGAATCTCCTTGACCTCGATTTTGCTCTGCGCTTTTTTCGCTTCGCGTTCCTTTTTGGCTTTCTCGTAGATGAATTTGCCAAAATCCATCACGCGGCAAACGGGCGGGTTCGCCCCCGGAGAAACCTCCACAAGGTCCAGCTCGGCGTCGCGGGCGATTTGCAAAGCCTGGCGAATCGGCACTACCCCAATGTTGCTTCCGTCCGGACCAATTAAGCGGACTTCGGCGACGCGGATGCCTTCATTGACTCGAAATTCGTTGGCGCTGATAAGCTTACTCCTTTGCTCAATACGAAACAAATCCAGCCCTCCGGCTGGTTAGCGGGTAGATGATACCACGAAGGCGGCGGAGGCGTCAATAAATTCGCGTAAATTCGCGCGACTGCTGGTAAAATACGTTTATGAGCTTTCCCTTTGAACTTCGTAAACCCAATCCGCTTTTAATTGTCATTTCTGGTCCTTCCGGCGTGGGCAAGGATACCATCGTGCAGCGCATGAGAGAGCGCGGTTTTCCGTTTCATTTCGTCGTCACCGCCACCACGCGCCCCAAACGCGAAGGCGAAGCGCACGGTCGCGATTACTTCTTCCTTTCCAACGACGAGTTTGCCCGCATGATTGAAGAGAACGAGCTGATTGAATACGCCATCGTGTATAACGACTACAAGGGCATTCCCAAACAGCAAGTGCGCGAAGCGCTGGCAAGCGGGAAGGACGTCGTTATGCGGGTGGATGTGCAGGGCGCGGAAAGCGTGCGCAAGCTGGCGCCGGAGGCGCTGCTCATCTTCATCACCTGCGAAAGCGAAGACGAGCTGGAAAGGCGGCTGCGCAAGCGCAAGACCGAGACCGACGATTCGCTTTCCCTGCGCATCGCCACCGCCCGCAAGGAATTGCAGCGCATTGAGGCTTTCGATTACGTCATCGTCAACGAAGATTTTCGGCTGGACGATACGGTGGATAAAGTGCGCGCCATCATCGCCGCCGAGCATTTGCGGGTGAAACAGCGAAAAGTGGAGCTATGAGCGATCTCCCCGAACAAGAACAACGTCCGCAGCCTGCGCGGGAAATTTACATCCGCCTGCCGGACGCGACTCCGCTCGCCGTTTACGGCATTATCGCCTTCACCGTCCTCGTTTACCTGACTCAAATTCTCAGCGCGGCGTTTTGGGGCTACGCCATAACAGATTTGGATTGGCTGCTGGTTCTCGGCGGGAGAATCAACGCCGCCATTCTCGAAGGGCAGCTGTGGCGCTTGATCACGCCGATTTTTTTGCATTTCTCGCTCTCGCACATTTTCTTCAACATGTATGCCCTGCTTTCCATCGGCTCGTTTTTGGAAAGGCAGCTGGGGCGCGGGCGCTTTCTGGCTTTGTATTTTTTGGGCGGATTCGCGGGCAACGTCTTTTCCTTCCTCTTTACGCGAAACGGAATTTCCGCCGGCGCTTCGGGAGCGGTATTCGCGGTGGCGGCGGCGCAAGGCGTGTTCTTTTACCAGAACCGCGAGCTGTTCGGCGCGCACGCGGGCAAAGCGTTAAAAAACACCGCCGTCCTCGTTGGCATTAACGTTTTTATCGGCATGTCGCTCGGCTTCGATAATTGGGGTCACATCGGCGGCTTGCTCGGCGGGGCAATGTTCGCCTGGCTGGGCGGGACGCAGTGGAAAGCGGCTGGGCTGCCGCCCGAACTGCATGTGGAAGACCAAAGAGAAGCGCGCCAGGTCTGGACTGCCGCCGCCGTTACGCTGGTCGTCTTTGCCGCGCTGGCGCTATTGGGAATGCAATTTAAAATTAATTGAGGGCAATCTCAAGAGGTAAAAAAAGCGCGCGGAGAATCGCTCTCCGCGCGTTTGCGTTTGGGGGCAAAATTTCAGCCCGCCGCCTGAGCAGGTCCTTCGTTGACGAATCGCTCGGCAAAGTGACAGGCGACCCAATGCCCCTTGCCCATTTCGCGGTATTCCGGCTCTTTAAGGCGGCAGATTTCCTCCGCAATGGGGCAGCGGGTATTGAAGTTGCAGCCCTTCGGCGGATTGACCGGGCTGGGAATATCGCCGACCAGAATCGAGCGCTTGCGCTTTTTGTCGGGGTCGGGAATTGGGACGGAAGCCATCAGCGCCTGCGTATAAGGATGCAGCGGGCGCAAATAAATTTCGTCGCGGTCAGCCAGCTCCATCACCTTGCCCAAATACATGACCGCCATGCGGTCGCTGATGTGGCGCACCATGCTCAAATCGTGAGCGATGAAGATGTAGGTCAAGCCGAGGCGGTCTTGCAATTCTTCCAGCAGATTGACAATCTGCGCTTGAATCGAAACGTCAAGCGAGGAAATCGGCTCGTCGCAGATGATCAAATCGGGGTTGAGGGCGAGCGAGCGGGCGATTCCCACGCGCTGACGCTGCCCGCCGGAAAATTCGTGCGGATAGCGGTTGACGAAATCGGGATTTAAGCCGACCATCTTCAACAGTTCCTGCACGCGCTCGTTCTTTTCCTTGGCGCTTAATTTTTCATGCACTTCCAGCGGCGCGGCGATAATCGAGCCGACGGTCATGCGCGGGTTGAGCGAGGCGTAAGGGTCTTGGAAAATCATCTGCATGCGGCGGCGGATGCGGCGCAGCGCGCCTTCTTGCAATTCAGCCAGATTCACGTTGTCGAAGAGAATCTCCCCGGCAGTCGGCTCGTACAGGCGCAAAATGGTTCGCCCGACGGTGGTCTTGCCGCAGCCGGTTTCGCCGACCAGCCCAAGCGTCTCGCCGCGATAGACGTCAAAGCTCACGCCGTCCACCGCTTTCACGTCGTTGACGTGACGTTGAATCAGAAGCCCTTGCGTGATGGGGAAATATTTTTTCAGGTTGCGAACCTGCAATAAAACGTTTTTATCGGCGCTCATGAAGACGCCTCCTCTGCGATTTCGCGCCAACGCCAGCAAGCGACCAGATGCGCGGCGCTCTCCGCCGCTTCTAGCGGGGGATTTTCTTCGCGGCAGCGTTCCTGACGATAGGCGCAGCGGGCGTAAAAGGGGCAACCCTTCGGCAGCGCCACGAGGTCGGGCGGCAAGCCGGGAATGGAAACGAGTTTTGTGCCGGGGGCTTCGTCGAGGCGCGGCAAAGAGCCGAGCAAACCCATGGTATAGGGATGGCGCGTGCGCTTGTAAATATCGCGCGCCGGCCCCCGCTCGATGATGTAGCCTGCGTACATGACGTTGATCGTCCGCGCCAGTTCAGCCACAATGCCGAGGTCGTGCGTAATCCACATCACCGCCATGCCGAATTGCTCTTGTAGGCGCGTCACCAGGTCGGTGATTTGCGCCTGAATGGTCACGTCCAGAGCGGTGGTGGGTTCGTCGGCGATCAACAATTTGGGGTTGCAGGAAAGCGCCATAGCGATCATCGCGCGCTGGCGCATGCCGCCGGAAAATTGATGGGGATAGCTATCCAGCCGTTTGCGCGGCTCGGAAATGCCGACGAGCGAGAGTAGCTCGGCGGCGCGGTCGCGCGCCTGCTGCGTCGTCATGCCCTGATGCAGGATGAGCGCTTCCATAATCTGGTCGCCCACGGTGTAAACCGGATTGAGCGAGGTCATCGGGTCTTGAAAGACCATGGCAATCTGCGCGCCGCGGACGTAGCGCATTTCGCTTTCGCTAAGTTTCAGCAAGTCGCGTCCCATAAACCAGACTTCGCCGTTTTCAATTTTGCCGGGCGGTTCGGGAATTAAGCGCATGATGGACATGGCGTGAACGCTCTTGCCGCAGCCGCTTTCGCCGACGACGCCCAACACCTCGCCTTCGTTCAGGGCGTAAGAAACGCCGTTCACCGCGTGGACGATTCCGTCTTCCGTATAAAACCGCGTCTTCAAGTCTTTGATTTCAAGCAAAGGTTTCATCTCGCTCCTTGGGAATTCCGCGGGGATTATAAGCGCAGTTTGGGGTCGAGCGCGTCGCGCAGTCCGTCGCCCAGCAGGTTAAACCCCAATACGCTGAGCATAATCGCCAGACCCGGGAACAACACCGCCCACCACGCGCCGCTGGTCAAGAAGCGGTAGCTATCGCCCAACATGGCGCCCCATTCTGGTTCGGGCGGAACGGCGCCCAAGCCGAGAAAGCCCAGCGCGGCGGCGGAAAGGACGGCGCTCGCCAAGCCCATCGTAGATTGCACGATGATGGGCGAAAGAATGTTGGGGAAGATGTGGCGGAAGATGATACGCCCGTTTCCTTCGCCGACGGAACGCGCCGCCAGCACGTATTCCTTTTGGCTGACGGAAAGCACGGCGGAGCGGGCAAGGCGCGCGTAAACCGGAATGCCGACGACGCCGATGGCTATCATGCCCTTTTCCAAGCCCGGTCCTAAAAAGGCGACGATGGCAATCGCCAGTAAATAGCCGGGGAAGGAGAGGATAATATCCATCAGGCGCATGATGATGGAGGAAAACAGCTGTCCGCCGAGCGGGAAGGAAAGCGCCGCGCCAATCATCGCGCCCAGCGCGCCGCATACAAGGGCGGTCATCCAGGCGGCGAGGAGCGAGGGCAAAAAGCCAGCCAAAAAACCGAGGGCGACAAAGAAAACGAAGCGCAGGCTCTTGCTGCGGGCGAGGAAGTTGGGCAAGAGGGCGGAAGCCGCCCCCAGCGCGGCGAAGAGCAAGATCTGAAAAGGCTGGTAGGCAATCCACGCGGAAAGCGCTCCAAGCGCCGCGCCAATGAGCGCCATGAAGACGGCGCGCTCAGCGGTGGAAATCGGCACGCTTTCGTAGAAGCCCGCCAGCAAACCGAGCAGCCCGCCCGCCAGCAAAGAAATGCCGACGGCGACGACGCCGACGCGCAGCGAGTTCCAGCCGCCGTGAACGACGCGGCGGAAAATATCGCGTCCCAGTTTGTCGGTGCCGAAGATGTGAACGGCGGGAATTTCTTCGGTGGGGATCAGATTGGGGGCTTTCAGTTTGAGCGTGTAATCGAGGTCGGTCTTTGCGTCATATTCCCAAAAGAAATGGGCGAAGGTAGAAGAGAGGACGAAGACCGCGACGATGAACAAACCCAGCCGCGCGGTGTTGCTGGAAATCAGCCGCCGCCATGCGTCCAGCCACAAAGAGCGATGCTCGCGCACGGCGAAGTCGGTTACGGTTAAATCTTGCGGTTGCTGTTCTTTCATGCTGCGCCTCAATCGTAATGAATGCGCGGGTCGAGCGCCGCGTAGGAAAGGTCCACCAGCAAATTGACGACCAGGAAGACGACGGCAATCAGCAAGGTTGCGCCCTGCACGATGGGATAATCGCGGGCGATGATGGAGTCGTACACCCATTTGCCGACGCCGGGCCAGGAGAAGATGGTTTCGGTCAGCACCGCGCCCGCCAGCAGGCTGCCCGCCTGAATGCCGATGATGGTGATAACGGGCAAAAAGGCGTTCTTCAAGGCGTGCTTAAAAAGCACCACGCGCTCCGCCAGACCTTTGGCTTTCGCCGTGCGGATGTAGTCTTCCTGCAGCACGTCCAACATGCTGGAACGGGTCATGCGAGCGATGATGGACATGGGGATAGTCGCCAGCGCGGCGGCAGGCAGGATGATATGTTGCAGCGCGTCAATAAAGGCGGCGCTGTTGCCGGTTATCAGGCTATCGAGCAAAACGAAATTGGTGATAACTTCGACGTGCACGCCGGAAGTTAAACGTCCGCCGGCGGGCAGCCATTTGAGGAAAACGGCGAAGAGCATAATTTCAAGCAAGCCCAGCCAGAAAATGGGCATGGAAACGCCGACCAGCGAGCCAATCATGGTGACGCCGTCCAGCAGAGAGTTGCGCCGCGCGGCGGATGCGATTCCAACAGGAATGCCGATAACCACGGCAATTAACATTGAAAGCAGAGAAAGCTCGACCGTGGCGGGGAAACGCTGCGCCAGCGTTTCGGCGACGGGGATGCGGCGGTGAATCGATTCGCCCAGGTCCAGCCGAATTAAGCGTCCTAAATAACGAATGTATTGCGTATCGAAAAAGCCGCGCAGGTCGCCTTGCGCCAGCGCTTCTCTATCCAAAAACACGGGGCGGTTCAGCCCGAATTGCTCGCGGATGCGCTCGACGTTTTCTTGAGTGGCATGTTCCCCCAGCATGGCGATGGCGGGGTCGCCGGGAATCAGGCGCTGAAACATGAAAATAACGAAAGTGACGCCAATCAGCGTGGGCAAGACCGAAATCAGACGGCGAATGATGTAACGAAACAACGCTTCCTCCGTTTCTTGCAGGTCGTCGCAAAAGCCTTTGAGACGTTTCGCGCAATCAGCGGTTTAAGAAAGAGCGCAGGGAAATGGTGTGCCATTCCCCTGCGCTCCGTTATAAGCGGCGAGGCAGGTTACGGCTCGATGGTAATCTTGTCGTAGTTGTCGGCGTCCACAACTTGCGGCTGGTAGCCCTTGACCTTAGCCGAAAGCAGAATGGGGGTCGCCTGATGAATCAGCCAGATGCGGTTGATTTCGTCGTGCATGATTTGTTCGGCTTCCTTATACATCTGCTCGCGCTCGTTACGGTCGGGGCTGCTGGCGGCTTTCTGCAAGAGCTCGGCGAGCGTGGGGTTGGCGTACCAGCCCTCGCGCTTCAGCGGCTCGGCGGCGCTGCCGAAGAAGTAGCCGGTGAAGTTGTCCGGGTCGCCGTTGTCGCCGCCCCAGCCCAACATATACAAACCGACCAACATGCCGTTGCGGCGGTGACCCAGATAGGTGGGCCAATCGCCCGGCGTGTAGAGCTCGGTGATGATTCCGGCTTTCGCCAGGTCGGCGGCAATCGCTTCTGCGACAGCCTTGGGACCGGAGATGTAGAAGCGGTCGGCGGGGATGTAGTTGAAGCGCAGCGGCATAACGTCGCCCGCTTTGAAGACCACGTTGCCGTCGGCGTCGAGGATATCCTCGGCGATGGTCATCTGGCTCAAGCCGTCGGGGTAACCCGCTTCGGCGAGCAGCTGCTTCGATTTTTCGGGGTCATATTCCCAATCTTGAATCGCGTCGTTGAAGCCCCACATAGAAGAAGGAATCAAGGTCTTGGCGACCTGACCGGAAGCGCCCCAGAAGGCTTCCGCCAACGCCTTCTTGTTGATGGCGTGAGCAATCGCCTCGCGGACGCGCGGGTCCTGCAATTCCTTAATCTTGAAGTTGAACGCCAGATACACGGTGTTCAAAGGCTGTTTGAACAGCACTTGCAGGTCGGGGTCGGACTGGGCAGCCTCGAAATCTTCGGGGGTCGCCTGTTCCATGCCGTGAATGTCGCCGGCTTTGAGCGCCAGATAGCGAGCGGAAGCGTCGGGGATGACGCGCCAGATAACCTTATCCACGCTGGGTTTGCCGCCCCAGTAATCGGCGTTGGCTTCTACGGTGATATGGTCCGATTCCACCCACTCGACGAACTTGAAGGGGCCGGTGCCAACCGCGCCGACGGCGGGCGTGCCGTAGGCGGCGCCGTTCTTCTTAATCGCTTCTGGGCTGGAAATGGCGAAGGTGTCCATCGCCAGATTGGCGAGGAAGGGAGCCAACGGCGTGCTGAGCGTGAACTTGACGGTGAAGTCGTCCACTTTTTCGACGGAGGTGATGATGCTGGCGTCGTCAAACCCGCCCCACATGGCTTCGTAATATTCAAAGACCTGTTCGGGGAAGTGATATTCGTTGGTGGTGAAGCGCCAGCGCTCGAAGTTGAAGATCACCGCGTCGGCGTTGAAATCCGTGCCGTCGTGGAACTTGACGCCCTGGCGCAGTTTGCAGACCCATTCGGTGGCGTCGGCGTTGGCGGAGCATTCTTCCGCCAGCGCGGGAACAGGCACGGTGGTGCCGGGGGCGAAGGCGTACAGGGTCTCAAGAATCTGTCCGGACACGCGGAAGGATTCGCCGTCGGTCACGACCGCCGGGTCGAGCCCAACCGAGTCGGTACCGCGCCCATAAATGAACTGGGTGGGACCGGCGGGCTGGGCGGGCGCTTCGGTCGCCGCGGGCTGGGCGGGCGCTTCGGTCGCCGCGGGCTGTTCCGCCGCGGGGGCTTGCGCGCCGCCGCCGCAGGCTGCAAGCAAAATGCTGGCAAGCGCTACGAGGGTGAGTAAAACAGAGAATTTATGTTTCACGTTTCTCCTCCTTAGAGAGAAAGTTGGGGGGGGGATAGAGGCGGAGGTAAGCGGTCTTTTCCTCGCGCCTCCCGACAAGCGCAAATTATACAACAAAATTACGCCGCGTTCCAAATGCCCGCGATTTGCTCCCCGCAAGCCGGGCAGGTCCCCGCTGGCGTGATTTTGACGTCGCGGATGAAATATCCGCGCCTTTCCACCAGAGTCAATCCGCACTTTGGGCAGCGGGTATCTTCATACTCTCCGACTCGGCCGGGCAGGTTGCCGGCGTAAACGTAACGCAAGCCCGCCTCGCGCCCAATCTCCGCCGCGCGGATGAGAGTCGCCGCGTCGGTGTTGCGCGGCTCGGTCATTTTGTAATCCTGATGAAAGGCGGTGACGTGCCAGGGAATATCCGGCGAGACCGAAACGAGGAAGCGCGCCGCGTCCCATAACTCCTCGTTGGAATCGTTAAACCCCGGGACGACGAGCGTCACCACTTCCAGCCAGATTCCCATTTCCTTCACGCGCTTGATACCGTCCAGCGTGTTTTGCAGAGTCCCGCCGAGTTTGCGATATTTTTTATCGCTCATGCATTTTAAGTCTATTTTGTAAGCGTCGAGATGCGGGCGCAGGAATTCCATCGCTTCTGGGGTGTTGTTGCCGTTGGAAACGAAAGCGCGCAATATTCCCTGATCTTTCGCCAGTTTGAAAATATCCGCCGCCCATTCGCTGGTGATGAGCGGCTCGTTATAAGAAGAGACCACCGCCCGCGCGCCGACGCGCAGGGCGGCTTCCACCACCTGTTCGGCGGAAATGCGGCGGATGTAATTTATCGCCGGGTCGGAATCTGCGTCTCGCCCGAATTGGGAGGTGAACCAATTCTGGCAGTAATCGCAGTGATAATCGCAGCCGAGCATTCCAAAGGTGAGGGCGTTCGCGCCGGGCAGCACGTGAGAAAAAGGCTTCTTCTCGATGGGGTCGTTTTGCAGCGCGGCGACGTACCCGCGCGGGACGTATAACTTGCCGCCGCGGTTGAACCTCACCTGGCAAATTCCGCGCTTGCCCTCGCGGATGAGGCAGCGATGTCCGCACGCCAGACAGCGCACGGCTTCGCCTTCCAATTTCTCGCGCAGTTCGCTTTCCACCGTCAGTGAATCGAGCAGGGATTTCATTCTTCCTCGCAAGCGGGGTTGCAGATTCTCTCCCTTATAATATACCGCATGTTCACGCTTGTGATTCAAGCCGGCGGGCGCTCTTCCCGCATGGGCGAAGACAAAGCCTTAAAGCCGTTTCTCGGCAAGCCGCTGATTCAACGGGCGCTGGAGCGTCTCTCCCCGCTGGCGAAAGAAATCATCGTCACGACGAATCAGCCCGAAAAGTACGCTTTTTTGGGGGCGCGGCTGACGCCCGACCTGATTCCCAACCGCGGCGCGCTGGGCGGGTTATATACGGCGCTGGCGGCGGCGACTCGCCCGCTGGTCGCCGTCGTCGCCTGCGATATGCCCTTCGCCAGCCGCCGGCTCTTTGAAAGCGCGGCGCGGCTAATGGAAAGCGAAGGCGCGGACGTGGTCATCGCCAAAACGGAGGAAGGCTACGAGCCGTTTCACGCCCTCTACCGCCGCGAAACCTGCCTGCCCGCCATCCGCGCCGCGATTGAAGCCGACAGTTGGAAAGTCGTTTCGTGGTTTCCGCAAGTCAAGGTCAGGCTGCTCAGCGCCGCCGAAGTGAAAGAATGCGACCCTTCGGGCTTGTGTTTCAAAAACCTCAACACGCCCGAAGAATTCTCCCAGGCTGAGCGTCTCGCCCAAACCGGGGCGGGAGACGAGGGCGGCAAAAGTTAGCGGGACGTCCGACTATCGGACTATCAACACCGGACAGCGCGCGTGCGCCACCACCTTTTGGCTGGCGCTGCCCAACAGCCAGCCGGCGAAGGCGCCGTGTCCGCGCGAGCCCATCACAATCAAGTCGCTGCCGCGCGTTTCCGCGACTTCCAGAATCACCTGCGCCGCCGAGCCTTCAATCATTTCCGTGTGAATTTCGCAAGGCAATTCGCCGACCTCTTTGAGCGCCTTTTGCAAAACCGCCTTCGCGTCTTCAAGGCGCGCGTCAATGGCGTATTGCATATTCGGCTCGCCCAGATACAGGGGAATGAAATCATACGCCACGACCACGCGGAACTCCTGCGCGTTCATGCAGCGCGCCAAATCGGCGGCCACGCGAGCGGCGTGAAGGGAAGGTTCCGAACCGTCCACCGCAAGCAGAATCTTGTCGAACATCGCTGCCTCCTTTCGTGGGGTACAATTTCAGTATACAATTTCCAGCGCTGATTTTCATTAAAAGGAGTCCCGTATGTCGCTTGACCTTGAACAGATTCGCAGTCAATTTCCCTCGCTGAATCGTCCCGCCGTATTCTTCGACAACCCTGGCGGCACGCAAATTGCTAAACAGGCTTTGGAGCGCATGACGTGCTATTTGCTGGAATGCAACGCCAATCATGAAGGCATGTTTGAAACCAGCCGCAAATCGGACGAGATACTCCGCGAGGCGCACGCGGCGACGGCGGATTTTTTGAACGCTGCCCGCGCGGAAGAAATCGTCTTCGGCAATAATATGACCACGCTCACGCTGCACATCTCGCGCAGCCTCGCGCGGACTTTGAACGCCGGGGATGAAATCGTCCTGACGCGGCTCGACCACGACGCGAACATCTCCCCATGGCTGCTCGTCGCGGAGGATCGGGGCTGTAAAATCACCTGGATTGATTTCGACGTGGAGGACGGAACGCTCAAAACCGACGAATTCGCCAAAGCGATGGAACGCAAGCCCAAGATCGCCGCCTTTGGCTACGCCTCCAACGCGCTGGGGACGGTGAACCCTGTCCGCAAGTTAACTCAGATGGCGAAAGAAGCGGGCGCGCTGGTTTACATTGACGCGGTGCAATACGCGCCGCACGGAGCGATTGACGTGCAAGACCTCGGCTGCGATTTCCTCGTTTGCTCCGCCTATAAATTCTTCGGTCCCCACGCTGGGGCGCTCTACGGCAGATACGACCTGTTGAACGAGCTCAAAGCCTATAAAGTTCGCCCGGCGACGGACGAGCCGCCCGGCAAGTTTGAAACAGGGACGCAAAACCACGAAGGCGTCGCCGGCGTGTTGGGCGCGCTGGAATATTTTGAATGGCTCGGCGAAACCTTCGGGAGCGAATACGGCGAAGCGTGGCGCGAAGCGGGATTCAGCGGGCGGCGGTTAACCTTCAAGCAAGCCATGTCCGCGCTGAAAGCCTACGAGATGGAGCTCGCCCGCGCGCTGATTGAGACGATTCAATCCGTCCCCGGAACGCGCGTGTACGGGCTGACCGACCCGCGACGGCTGGACGAGCGGGTCGCTACCGTGGCGTTTACGCTGGAAGGCAAACACCCCAACGACATAGCGAAACGGCTAGGCGAGATGGGCTTCTACGTTTGGGACGGTCACTATTACGCGCTGGAAGTCGTCAAGCGGCTCGGCTTGCTGGAAAGCGGCGGCATGGTGCGCGTCGGCGCGACGCATTACAACACTTTGGAAGAAGTGGCGCGCTTCGGCGAGGCGCTGGCGCAAATTGCGAAATCTTAAAACAAGAAGCCAATGCGAAACGTCTTAATCACCGGCGGCGCGGGATTCATCGGCTCAAATTTCGTCCGCTACTTGTTGAAGAAGGAAGCCGAAGTTCAAATCGTCAATCTGGACGCGCTGACTTACGCCGGCTCGCTGGAAAACCTGAAAGAGCTGCCCGGCGCGGAACGGCACGTCTTCGTGCAAGGCGACGTCGCCGATACGGAGCTGGTCGTACGGCTGCTGCGGGAATACGCCGTAGATACCGTCGTCCACTTCGCCGCCGAATCGCATGTGGACCGCTCGATTGCAGGACCCGGTCAGTTCATGCGGACGAACATCATCGGGACGTACGCGCTGCTTGAAGCGGCGCGGAAAGTCTGGCTGGAAGAGCGAGCTTCCGCGGGCGGACGCTTCCGCTTTCATCACATTTCCACCGACGAAGTATTCGGCTCGTTGCAGCCGGGCGAAGCGGCGTGGACGGAAGAAGCGCCCTACGCGCCCCGTTCGCCTTACGCCGCCTCCAAAGCCGCAAGCGACCATCTCGTCCGTTCTTACGGTCACACCTACGGTCTGCCCTACACGCTGACCAATTGCTCCAACAATTACGGGCCCTATCAATTTCCCGAAAAGTTGATTCCGCTCGTCCTGCTCAACGCCGTCGCAGAAAGCCCCCTGCCCGTCTATGGCGACGGAATGCAAGTGCGCGATTGGCTGCACGTGGAAGACCACAGCGAAGCCATTTATCTCGTCCTGACGAAAGCGCCGGACGGCGCGACGTATAACGTCGGCGGCGGCAACCAACCGCCCAATTTGGAAATCGTCGAAACCATCTGCGGTATTCTCGACGAGCGCAAACCGCGCCGCGGCGGAAAATCCTACCGCGAGCTGATTCAATTCGTCAAAGACCGTCCGGGACACGACCGAAGATACGCGATGAACGCGGAAAAGATTCGCCGCGAGCTGGGCTGGTCTCCGCGCCACGACCTGCGTCACGGTCTGCTTGAAACCGTCGAATGGTATTTAAATCACCCCGACTGGGTGGAAAAGATTCGCAAACAGCTCGACTATCAAGCATGGCTGGAAAAGAATTACGGAGAAAGGAAGTAAAGATGAAGGGAATCATCCTCGCCGGCGGGCGCGGCACGCGCTTGCAGCCGCTGACCTTCGCCGTCAGCAAACAACTGCTGCCGGTGTACGACAAGCCGATGATTTATTATCCGCTTTCGACTCTCATGCTGGCGGGAATCCGCGAAATTCTCGTCATCAGCTCGCCTGAAGATTTGCCCCTCTATCAAAGGCTACTGGGCGACGGCAAAGGCTGGGGGGTGAGTTTCTCTTACGCCGAGCAAGCCGCGCCCAACGGGCTGGCGGAAGCCTTCCTCATCGGGCGGGAGTTTGTCAACGGCGAGCCTGCCTGCCTGATTCTCGGCGATAACATCTTCTACGGCAGCGGCTTGCCGGAAAAACTGCGCCGCTGCGCGGAGCTGACTCGCGGCGCGCGCATCTTCGCCTACCCCGTGCAAGACCCGCAGCGCTACGGCGTGGTGGAACTGGATGAGAACGACCGCGTCTTAAGTCTGGAAGAAAAACCCCAACGCCCCAAATCGCATTACGCCGTGCCGGGAATCTATTTTTACGATTCGCAAGCGTGCGAGTTCGCCGCGCAATTGAAGCCCTCCGCGCGCGGCGAGCTGGAAATCACCGACTTAAATTTGATGTACATGGAAAGAAACCTGCTGAGCGCCGAAATTCTCAGCCGCGGCTTCGCCTGGCTGGACGCCGGCACGCACGAATCGCTGTTGCAAGCCGCCACCTTCATTCAAGCGGTGGAAGAACGGCAAGGCATGATGATTTCCTGCCCCGAAGAAATCGCCTACCGCATGAAGTTCATCTCTCAAGAACGGCTCGCCGCGCTGGCGGAAGCGATGGGCGAAAACCATTACAGCCTGTATTTGAAACGCCTGCTCGCCGAAAAACTGATTTAAACCGCTTATCAAAAGTTAGAGAGCGTTTTGAAATTCATGTTCTAACCACAGATGAACGCAGATCAATTGGATTTATAAGGTAAATTCATCGCGTTTTTTATCAGAATCCGCGTTCATCCGCGTTTATCTGCGGTAAATCCCGATTTATAAAACACACTTTTAGGAAAAATCTACATAAATCTACGTTGCTTTACCAGCCCGGTAGAATAAAATCCGCTCAAACTTCAAACGACAGTCGCCACGCAGGGACTGTCGTTTTTAACAGGTCATAAAGGAATCGCTGAAACGCCATGTTTATCAAACGCTTGCAACTCGGATTGATTCACGTCGCCGTCGCCATGACTCTCGTCCCCATCAACAGCGCGCTCAACCGCGTGATGATTTTCGAGCTGGGAATCGCCAAAACGCTCGTCGCCGTTTTGGCGGCGCTGCCTTACTTACTCTCCCCGGCGCAGGTGGTCATCGGCTCGTTCGCCGATCGCCGCCCGATTTTCGGCTTTCGCCGCTCGCCGTATATTCTGGCGGGCTTGCTGTTATGCGCCGCCGGACTGGCGGTCTCGCCTTACGCGGCGTATCTAATTGAGGAAAACTACGCCGCCGGGTTGCTGATTGGCTTGCTGGGCTTCGGCGCCTGGGGAATCGGCTATAACCTTTCCGCCGTTTCTTACCTTGCGCTGGCTTCGGAGCTCTCCGGCGAAAAAGAGCGCGGCAAGACCGTCGCCACGATGTTTTTTATGATGGTGCTGGGACTGATTGCGACGGGAATCGGGTTAAGCAAAATGCTGGCGGTTTATTCGCCCGAAGCGCTGGCGCGCGCCTTCGCAACGGTGGCGGGAATTGCGCTGCTGCTCGGTCTGACGGGGCTGATTCGCCTCGAACCGCGCGCCGCGCGAACCAACTCGAAGCGAAACGATTCGCCCTCCCTCAAAGAATCGGCCCGCGAAGTTTTCTCCAACCCCGTTGCGCGCGTCTTCTTCCTTTACCTGCTTTTGCTGCTCGCCGCCCTGCTCGGTCAGGACGTGCTGCTTGAACCGTTCGGCGCGGAAGCCTTCGGCATGACCGTCGAAGAGACCTCGCGCATCGTCTCCATCAGCGGCGCGTTCACCCTGCTCGCCTTTCTGCTCGCGGGCTGGGCGGAGGGCAAACTCTCCAAGCGGCTCGTCGCCCAAACGGGCAACCTGACCGCCCTCGCCGGTTTTCTCGTCATCCTCCTCAGCGGCTGGACGGGCAGCCTGACTCTCTTTTATCTCGGCTTGACTTTGCTGGGGTTCGGCACGGGGCTTTCCACCGTCGCCAATCTCTCGTTGATGTTCGACCTGACCACGCCGCAAAAAATGGGGCTGTATATCGGCGCGTGGGGATTTTCCAATGGACTTTCGCGCCTGACGGGATTATTATTATCGGGCGTGGTCGCGGATTTTGTTTCGCGGCTGAGCGGCAGCGAGCTGAGCGGCTACCTGACGGTCTTTGGCTTGGAAGCGTTGATGATCGCCGCCGCCGTCCTGCTCTTCCCTTTGATTGACGCGGGCAAGTTCCGCCAACAAGCCGAAGAGCCGTCCTTCCTTGAAAAGACCGCCATCATCGCCGATTGAAAGGTTAAACATGACCAAAGAATGGCTTTCGTTAAGCGAAGCGGCAAAGATACTGGGCGTGCATCCCGGCACCATCCGCCTTTGGTCGAATAAGGGCGCGCTGCCCACGCACCGCACGCAAGGCGGGCACCGCCGCTATCGCCGCGCTGATATTCTGCTGCGGGCAAGCGTCGTCGGCGAAACGCAGCGCGCGCAGGCGGAAGAAGACCTGCTGCAACAAATGATTCAAGCCATGCGGACGCAAATTTCGGAAGCGAATCTCGAATTGCAATCGTGGTATCAAAAATTGGACGAAGAAGCGCGCGCGCAATATCGCCAGAGCGGGCGCTCGCTGATGCACGGCTTAATGGCGTACCTTGCCGTCGCAGGGAAAGACGCCTCCGCCGAAGCCTACGCCGTCGGTTATGAATACGCTTCGCGCGCGCGGCGCTACAACCTTGACTATGTGGACGCGGTCAAAGCCTTTTTATTCTTCCGCGACGTCCTTGTTCGAGCCTTCGTGAAAATCTACGTCGAAGCCAAAGCCCCCGCCGAAAGCGCCGCGCAGGCTTATTTGAAAATGCACGCCTACACCGACGAGATTCTCGTCAGCCTGCTGCAAACCTACCATTCGCTCGAAAGCGTCAAGCGTTGAGGTTGGGCTTTTTTATCGGGTGGGAAGGTATAATCCGCCGCATGGTTTTCGACAAATACAAATCTTGCGATTTCTGGAAGCCCTTCCTCTGGCAGGCTGCCGGCATTTGTTTCTCCCTGCTGCTGTTCAGTCTGATTTTACTAAACCGTTCCCCCAACCTTTTACGCGCAATCAGCATGTCCATGCGGACGGGTTTCGGGCTGGTCATCCCCGCCGCCGCGCTAGCGCTCTACCTCGGGTTCCGCATCCCCGGGCGGATGGGCGGGCTGCTCGCCATGAGCCTCACCGCGTCCCTGTTCGCCCTTCCGCTTGCCGGGCTGTGGGCTTCGGGGCAGTCGCAATCCGTCTCCATCAGCGGCGTCATCCCCCTGACGGACGCGGCGAATTACTACCACGACAGTTTGCGGATTATCCTCGGCAGGAACATTTCAGGGTTCTCCGCCATGCGCCCGCTGTACGCGGGATTCCTCTCCCTGCTGATGAGCCTGACGGAACGGAACTTCATGCTCAGCGCGGCGATCCTCACCTTTTTAGCCGGGATAGCCCTGTACTACGCCGCCCGCGAAATCCAACGAACGCACGGCGCGGAAACCGCCGCATTCTTCCTGCTCGTTTTATTCCTCTACTACCGCCATCACTCGGGGACTAGCATGTCCGAAACGCTGGGCGTCCCTCTCGGCGCGCTGGGCTTCGCCCTCCTCTGGCGCGGAATGGAAAGAGAATCGCAAAAGCTGACGCTCTTCGGTCTGTTCGTCTGCGCTTTCGCGTTAAACGTCCGCCCGGGACCGATGTTCATCCTGCCTTTCATGCTACTCTGGCTCGCGTGGGTCTTCAAAAAGCCGGGCGAATACCTCTCGTGGAAATTCCTGGCGCTCGGCGCATGCGCCGTCGCCACAAGTTTCATCCTGAACCTAATTCTCATCCGCATCCTTGCGGGTCCTTCCGGCACGGCTTTCGCCAATTTTTCGTGGGCGTTATACGGGCTTGCCGCGGGGGGGAAATCGTTCAACCATGTCGCGCAGGTTCACCCTGATATTTTCCTGCTGCAAGAGCCGGAACGAACCCGGACGATCTACCGCATGGCGCTGGAGCTCATCCTGCAGCAGCCGGAACTCTTGCTGCAAGGGCTGGCTTTCCGCTGGGCGACGTTCTTCTCCGGGACGTGGTATTCGGCTTTCTCCTTTGTCGGCGGGGAAAAACACGTCGTAAACGTCGCCGCGCAACGCGTTCTATACGGTCTGTCTTTGCTAGGATTCCTGAAATGGCTGCTCAAGCCAAAGGAGCGATACAGCGGGCTGGTCGTCCTGGCCGCGGTTGGCGTTTTGCTTTCCGTCCCCTTCGTCCCGCCTACGGACGCTTACCGCGTGCGATTGTACGCCGCCGCCATCTTTGTCTTTGCGGCGCTGCCCGCGATGGGCGTATCCTTGCCGCTTGGCTGGCTGAAGCTGGGGATCTTTTCCTCGCCCGCGCCGCAGGTCCAGACGGAGAACGCCGCCGCCGGATTCAGCGCGCTTTGGATCGCGGTCATTCTCGCCGCGCCTTTGCTCGTCAAGGCGGTCAGCCCCGCCCCGCCCGCGCTGGAAGTAAACTGCCCGGAAGGTAGCGAAAAAATCGCGGCGCGGCTGGACGCGGGTTCTTTCATCAACATCCGCCGCGAGAAAGAGGTTTTTCTCGACTGGACGCCGGACCTTCACGCCAGCGCGTTTCGGCGCAGCGTTCACGGGCTGGGGGGGACCGAGTTCGTCAACTATCTTGCCGCCCTCGAGCCGGGAACGACCATCCTGACCTACGTGGATTATCTTTCAGACCGCCCGGCGCTGGTCATCCTGCCGAGCGAACAGCTGCCCGCGCCGGGCGCCTACTTCGGCGTGTGCGGATATTGGGAAACCGCGCCCGCCTTAAAACAAAGCGCCATCTTTTTTGGAAACCGGGCGCTCCTTTTGGACGGACGTTAAAGGCTTTTTTGCAGATATTCCGCCAGCCCATCCAGCGGGATTAATTCCGCGCCAGGGGCGGAACGCGCCTTAACCTCGACCTTGCCCTCCTTCAGCCCGCGCTCGCCCGCCGTGACCCGCACGGGGCAGCCGATTAAATCCGCGTCGTTGAATTTGACTCCCGCGCGCTCGTCGCGATCGTCGAACAGGACGCGGATATTTTCTTTGAGCAGGGTCTGGTAAATCGCTTCGGCTTGGGCGCGGACGTCCAGCTCTTTGCCGGGGACGTGCATGAGGTAAACGTCGAAGGGCGCGACGGATTGGGGAAGCGTCAGCCCTTTCTCGTCGTGATGCGCTTCCGCGAGGGCGAGCAGCAGATTTTCAAAGAGGATTTCGCCGTTGGCAGTCAGCGGCAGGGCGGAAAGAATCTCCAACGCGCCGCCGCATTGGGCGCAGGAATCTCCCGCGTTTGCCAGAGCGAGGTCGGCGGCAATCTCGGCGGAATAATCGCGCCCGTAGTTTGTGTTCAGCAGATGATAGCCCGCTTCGTTCGCGCCCGCCGCCAGATTGGGCGAATGGGGAATCAAATCATCCACGACGACCAGCGCGCCCTGCAAGCCGAGAGGAGAAGCATAGCCCGCCGCCGCGCCGGCGTTTGCAATTTCCTCCGCCGTCGCCAGCCGAAAATCGCCAATCAGAGTTTTTAGCTTCGCTTCGCTCAGGGTCATATCCCCGCGGACGACGACGAACACAAAGCGGGAATCCACCGCGCGGGTGAACATCAGCGCTTTGGCGGTTTTCTCCTTCGGTAGATTCAAAAACGCGGCGAGCGCTTCAATGGTGGGACATGCCGGCGTGGAGACTTTTTCAATCGGCAGCGGGGCTTCGGCGGAGAAAGGAGTCTTCTTAAAAACAGCCAGCTCGCGCCGCGCAACGTAACCGCAAGCGGGACAACGCGCCAGTTCCGCCGCGCCTGTTGAAAGGGGAAAATAAAAATCCTGCCCGTTCGAAAGAGCGGCAAGGGAAGGCGGAATGACTTTGGGGACTCTCTCGCCCAGCGGCAGGATTTCGCCCTCGCGCGTGATGTACCCTGCGCGCGCCAGCCAGCCGAAGCCGGGCGTGCGGGCGTTGTTGGGAAATTCCCTTTGGGTTTGAATGCCGAGTTCGCGGTATCTCATGGGCGTCTTTGATATGAATAGCGCGGACTTCAGCGTCCGCGCGGGGGTCAGGTTTCTTTTCTCTTCTTTGCCGCCGTTTTATCCAGCGGGACGGTCTGCCCGTTCAGGGGAGCGGCCGCGGCGACGATGGCTTCCGCCTGCGCCGCTTCGGAAGGCACGCCCTCAGGAGTCGGTTCGAGGTCGAGCTCGACAGTCTCTTCCATGCGGATTTGTCCGCGCAGGAAGGCGCCTTCTTCAGTGACGAAGGCGGTGGTCACCACGTCGCCCCACACGCGCCCGCTGGAACGAATTTCGAGCTTTTGGGTGGTGATGTTGCCGCGCACGGCGCCGGCGACGATGACCGTGTTCGCCCGCACGTTCTGGCAGGTGACGCGCCCCGTTTCGCCGACGACCAACAAGCCCCGCAGGGCGATTTCTCCTTCAAACGCGCCTTCGATGCGCACGCCGCCCGAACCGTTGATGGAGCCGTGCCAGATGATTCCCGCCCCCAAAACGGAGGTGATTCTTTCCACCGCCTGCACGGCGGGGGCGGATTCGGTTGGAGCGCTGTTTCGCTTGAACATGCGCCCATTTTACCAAAGAAAATCCGCTCCCCCGTCGGCTGCGGCTGCGTCGCCGGCTTAGGAGCTCGCCTTACGCGGCAGCGCGAGATTTATCTCGCTTTCGGCGCTTGTATCCAAGATATGGCGTGCCACATGAATCCCCATTCGGAGACGATGTGTCGCGGTACGGATACCTATGCGGGGATTTACTTCTCCGGGTTGATTTGCACGCCCATAATGTTGAAGCCCGAATCGACGTACAGCGTTTCGCCGGTGATGTGCGTGGATAAATCGGAAGCGAGGAAGACCGCCGCGTTGCCCACGTCTTCAATGCCGACGTTTTCGCGCAGCGGGGCGACGTCGGCGAATTGCTTATACATATCGCGGAAGCCCGCGACGCCCGCCGCCGCCAGCGTGCGAATCGGTCCGGCGGAGATGGCGTTCACGCGAATTTTGCGCGCGCCTAAATCGTACGCCAGATAACGGGTGGAAGATTCCAGCGCGGCTTTGGCGACGCCCATCACGTTGTAATGCGGGGCGACCTTAACAGAGCCGTAATACGTCATGCACATCAGCGAGGCGCCGGGGTTGAAGAAAGGCTCGAAGGCGCGCGCGAGCGCGACGAAAGAAAAGGCGCTCACGTCCAGCGCGGTTTTGAAGCCCTCGCGCGAAGTCTGGTAAAAAGGCTTGCTTAATTCGTCGCGCCCGGCGAAGGCGATGGAATGAACCAGAACGTCAATCTTGCCGAAATGCCGCGCGGCTTTTTCGGCGACGGCGGCGATGTGTTCGTCCTGCGTCACGTCGCATTCTTCCACCCACGCGCACCCGAGCTGCTCCGCCAGCGGCTTGACGCGGCGTTCGAGCGCCTCGCCCGCGTAGCTGATTCCGAGGTTGGCGCCTTCGCGCTTGAACGCTTGCGCGATTCCCCAGGCGATGGAGCGCTCGTTGGCGAGACCGAAAATCAAAGCGTTTTTACCTTCCAACAATCCCATGAATTCCTCCAAATGGCGCGATTAAGTTTCGAGTTTCCAATCTTTCGCCCAAAACCGCCACGGCATAGAGCGCCACGGCTCAGGCGTATTATTTAAACCCACGCGCGGCGTAATGGTCACGCGGGAATCGGGAATTGCGACGCCGGATTCTATCCACAACCCCGCGCGGCGATTCGTCAAATCGGCTTGATTTTGCTTCCCCGAAACGCCCAACGCCTGAGTCAACTTTCCGGGTCCGAGGAGGTCGCGTCCGCCGCGACGCCGCGTCATCATCTCAACGCCCTCGCAAGGCGCAATGGCGCGAATCAAAACCGCCGCCGGAAAGCCCTCCCGCTCCGTAACGACGTTCAACATCCAGTGATTGCCGTAAGCGAAATAGACGTAAGCGCAGCCCGCCCGCCCGTACATGGGAGCGGTGCGCCGCGTGAGTCCCGCGCGGGCATGGCAGGCTAAATCCTGTTCTCCGATATAGGCTTCGGTTTCCACAATCCAGCCGGAAAGCCGTTGCCCGCTTAAGGCGCAAACCAGTTTCGCGCCGAGCAATTCGCGGGCGACGGTCAGCGTGGGGCGGTTGTAAAACGAGCGGGGAAGAATCATGCGCCGCAGGTCACTTAAATCGCGGGTCGCGTTTGAGGATGAGGCGCAGCCCGTCTTCCAGTTTGATGGAAGGCGTAAAGCGCAGCTTCTCCTGCGCGAGGGAAATATCCGCCCTCATGCGCGAGACTCCGCCGGCGGCGTGGGGATTGTAAACGATGTTCGCGCGGCTGCCGGTGACTTCCAGAGTCAGGCGCAGCAAATCTTTGATGGAAGTTTCCGTTCCCGACCCGACGTTAATAACCAGCCCGTTCACTCCGGGGGCGGTGGCGGCGGCCGCCATGGCGCTGACCACGTCGTCCACGTAAACGTAATCGCGGGTTTGCTCGCCGCTGCCATGCGCCACCAGCGTTCCATTGCGCAGCGCCTGCCTTAAATAATGCGGCACCACCGGCGGATTGGAAGGAGGCAGGCGCTGTCCGGGTCCGTAGGCGTTGAAGACGCGCAGGATAACGGTCTCAATGTTCCACAGCCTGCCAATCGTGCGGACGTAATATTCCGCCGCCAGTTTGGAGACGGCGTAAGGCGATGCGGGGTTGGGCGTGACGTTTTCGGAAAGCAGCCCGCCGCCGACGTCGCCATAGACCGCGCCGGAAGAAACGAACACTACGCGCTTAATGCCCACGTCGCGCATGGCTTCCATCAGCGCCACCGTGCCGCCGACGTTAATTTCGTTATAATCGCGAGGATAGAGAATCGATTCTTGCACCGAGACGCGCGCTGCAAGGTGATACACCACGTCCACGTCTTGCAGCAAGGTCCACAGCTTGGGGCGGTCGTTCACGTCGCCGCGCGTGAAAAGCACGTCGGGCGAAAGCGCCTGCGGGTCGCCGGCGGAAAGGTCGTCCAGTCCGCGCACCTGATGTCCTTCGCGCGCGAGGCGGTTGGCGAGAGCCGAGCCAAGAAAGCCCGCGGCTCCGGTTATCAAAAAGTTCATAGACGGCGATTATACCGCTTCCGTATAAGAAAACTTTTTCCCCCAGCGGATGAACGGCGCTTCAAAATATTTCCATAAAAGATGGGCGAAGAGCAGGGTAAGCGCGGTTTGAAAGAGAATCTGCGCGGCGAAGGAACGGAACGTCAGATAGCTGATATACATGAAAGGCAGGTGAAACAGATACAAAACGTAGCAGCGAACGCCCAAATAGCGCAGGGGAGGGAAGGTCAGCGCGCCGCCCCCGCCGCCCGCGAGGCTTTGAAGGTAAACGACCAGCAGCGTCAGCGCAAACGCGGCGGCGGCAAAAGAGTTGCCAAATGAAAACCAATACAAGTCGGAAAGCGCCAGCCGCAAAGGTATCGCCGCCGCTAGAGAAAACAAAGCCGCCGCCTGCAAAAAGCGCAGGTTCTCCGCGACGCGCGCAAAGACGGCGGGGGAAGAAACCAGCAGCGCCAGCAGCAGCCCGAAGCAGATTCCATCCAGCCGCGCGGGGGTGAATTCCCAAACGCCGACCTTCGTGTAGAGAGAAAGCGCCAGCCGCAAAAAAGGCGCGGCGAGCAGGTAAGCGCCCAACGCCAGCGCCAGCCTTCTTCTATCTTTGACGAGCGAAAACAGCGCGGGTCCGATCAGGTAAAACTGTTCCTCGACGGCGATGGACCAAAGATGATACAGAGAGGGATGAATCGCCTCGCCTCTGCCGCCCCAAAAGTTAAAGATGAACAGGGGGAAGCTCCACCACGGGGCTTTGGCGAACTTCCCGCCGGTAAGCAGAAAAATAAACAACAGCAGCAGGTAATAAGGGGGCCAGATTCGCAAAACGCGGCGGATATAAAAGGCGCGCATCCCCGCCGCGTTTCCCTCAATCTTCAACAGGATTCTGCCGATGAGAAACCCCGAGACGACGAAGAATAAATCCACGCCGTAAGCCGCAAGCAGCAGGACGTTGCGAAGATCGGCGCGAAACAGCTCCGCCGCCGGTTGAACAAACCAGTGCAGCGCCACCGTCGCTAAAACCGCCAGCCCGCGCAGTCCGTCAATCGCTTCCAGTCGTTCTTTTTCCGCCATGTCAATCCGCGACAAAATCGCCGATGTAAAGGTCGTTCACCCAGACGAAATATCTGCCGGGCGAATATACGCCGAGCAGCAGGCTGGTTTGAAACTGGCGGAGGAAGTTTTCGCAGCGAAGGCGCGGGTCTTTCAGGCTGTACGCCTCGATGCGGATGCGGTATTGCGCGTCCGGCGGCAGAACGTTCAGGCGCAGTTCGCTGCACGGGCTGGGGACGGAGCCCCACAAATCCACCTGCGCGCGCGGCGGGTCGAGCTCGGTTCGCATGGATAAGGTCGCCGAGGTAATCTGCGCGCCGGCGCGGTTTTTTTCAAAGTCGTTGAATTGCGGCGCGTGCGGATTTTCCTCCGCGCGAAGAATTTGCGGGGAAGCAGGAGACTCCGTCGGCGGGGCGCCCGGCAAGGAAAGGCAAGCGCTCAGCGTCAACGTCGCCGCCAGAGCGAAGGTCAACTTTCTTTTTCCGAAAGCCATGCGCCTTCAAAAAGTTTTGGCGCGACGACATAAATGCCGCGCCCGCTCACGCAAACCGAGCCGTCCGCGAGTTTAATTTCGCCGGCGGAGAAGGTTTTGCGGTCGTCCCGCTGCGTGATGCGCGCTTCCAACGTCAGCGCCTGGCGCAGCGGCAGCGGCTTGTGGTAATTAATTTCCAAATTCACCGCCGCCACTTTTAGCCCCGCCGCCCAAACGACCAGCCCCATCGCCTCGTCGAGAATCGCGGCGGAAGCGCCGCCGTGCGCGTGTCCCGGCGGTCCTTGCTGCGCTTCGTTCAACGTGAACTCGGACGTGAGGACGCCGTCGTCGTCCACATACCAGGTGAGACCAATGCTATGCGGGTTTTCCGTTCCGCACACAAAGCACCAACCGTGATAGGGAAGCTGTCTTTTCATAAGATGAATTGTAGCATTTTTTCGGGGGCGCGTTTTAAAAAGCGACGACACGCCGCCTGCTATGAAACGCAACGGCGCAAGCGATAACGAAAACGCCGTATTCTTCGCCGCTTTCGCCGGGTCAGATAGGCTCTTCGCGCTCCCGCCTTTTTAGCGCTAGAATCGGCGTATGCGCGTGTACGTGAAAATGCTCGCCAACTACCGTCAGGTCTTGCCGCCGGAAGCGAAGCACGGCACGGTGGAACTGGACCTGCCCGCCAGTGCGACGGTATATGACGCCATCTCGCGCTTCCCTATCCCCCTCGACGACGAAAGCGTGATTGTGCTAAACGGCTTGACGGTGAGTCTGGATACGCCGCTGCAAGAAGACGACGTGGTCACGGCTTTTTCCGCGATTGCGGGAGGATCAGTAAATCGTTTGAAAGTTTAAACCTTTTCAAAGGAGTTCCTTATGTACGGCTGGCATCTCAGATTGTTGCGCGTCAACCTCACGAACGGAAAAATCACCAAAGAAGAAATAGACCCGAAAATCGCGCGCGATTTCATCGGCGGGCGCGGCGTGGCGATGTATTACCTCTCCAAAGAAGTGGACCCGCTGACGGACCCGCTTTCGCCGGAGAACCTGCTCATCTTCGCCACGGGACCGCTGACCGCCACCCCCGCCCCGACGGGCAACCGCTACATGGTGGTGACCAAGTCCCCGCTCACCGGCGCGGTAGCGCATTCCAATTCCGGCGGCGATTTTCCCACCTGGATGAAGCGCACCGGCTTCGACCTCTTCCTTTTTGAAGGCAAAGCCCCCCAGCCGGTTTACCTCTTCGTCAACGAAGAACAAGCAGAGCTGCGTTCCGCCGCGCACGTTTGGGGCAAAGACACGCACGAGACCACCGATATTCTGCTGGCGGAAACTTCGCCCGAAGCGCGCGTCGCCTGCATTGGGCCCGCGGGCGAAAATCTGGCGCTGATGGCCGCCATTATGAATGACAAACACCGCGCGGCGGCGCGTTCCGGAGTCGGCGCGGTGATGGGCAGCAAAAACCTGAAAGCGGTGGCGGCGTTGGGCTCTAAAAACCCCGAACTGCACGACGCGGAAGGGATGAGAAATATCAGCGTGGACACTTCCAAAAACGTCGGCGCGGACGTGAAAAAGGGATCGAACATGCGCATCTACGGCACGTCCTACGTCCCGCAGGTGACCAACACGCTGGGCATCTTCCCCACCCGCAATTTTCAACAAGGCACGTTTGAGTTCACCCACCAAATTGACGGCGACGCGCTAAAGAATCAATACCTCATCCGTCACACGCCCTGCTATCGCTGCCCGCTTTCTTGCGGACGTTTAACCGAAGTGCCGGACGGACCCTATAAAGGCAAGGGCGAAGGTCCCGAATACGAGACAATTTCCTCGCTCGGTTCGGGCTGCGGAGTCAGCGACCTCGCCGCGCTGGTCAAGGCAAATTATCTGTGCAACGAATACGGCATGGATACCATCGGCACGGGTATGACGATCGCCGCCGCGATGGAACTCTACGAAAAGGGCTACATCACCGACGAAATCGTCGGTCAACCGCTGCGCTTCGGCGACCACGACGCAATGATTGCGATGATTAAGAAGATGGCGTACAACGAAGGCTTCGGCAAGGAGCTGGCGCAAGGCAGCTACCGCCTGTGCGAAAAATACGGTCACCCCGAAATTGCCGTCACCACGCGCAAGCAGGAATTTCCGGGCTACGACCCGCGCGGCTCGCAAGGCATGGGCTTGCTCTACGCCACTTCCAACAAGGGCGCCTCGCACATGGAAGGCGACGTGGCTTACGAGGAAGTCTTCGGCGTGCCAATTAAAGAAAACCCGCTAACGACCGAAGGCAAGCCCGAATTGGTGAAACATTTCGAGGACTCCTTCGCGCTGATTGATTCCTCCGGTTTGTGCGTGTTCGTCGCCATTCGCTATGTGTTCAGCAAAGAGCGCATGATTGTGCCGCAACGCCTTTCGGAGATGTTGAAGCTGACCACCGGCGTGGATTACACCCCCGAAGAAGCGCTGAAAGCCGCCGAGCGCGTTTACAACCTAGAGCGTCTGTTCATCCTCAAAGCCGGCTCGACAGAAGATACGCTGCCCCCGCGCATGTTGCACGAGCCGCTGCCCGACGGTCCCGCCAAAGGCAAAGTGGTGGAGCTGGATAAAATGCTGCCGGAGTTCTACCGCTTGCGCGGCTGGGACGAAAAAGGCTGGCCCACCAAAGAGAAGATGGAAGAGCTGGGACTGGGCGCGTAAACCATCAGCGCGCCGACTTCATTACAAACGTCCCGAAGGCTGGATTCCGCTCTTGAAGACGCTCGCGCCAAGCCTTCGGAACGGACGCGGAATCAAAAGCCGACCCTGCGAAACAGGTCGGCTTTTTTTAAGATTTCTTGCCAACCAACTCGTAAATGACCACCTGCTGACTCTTGCCTTTGAGCTTCATCGGCTCTTGCAGGACGCATTCGTATTTCTCTTCAATTTCGTTTTTTATCGCCTCGGAAATTAAAATTTGATTGGGCTTCGCCTTGCTCATCAGGCGGGCAGTGGTGTTCACCGTGTCGCCCAGCACGTTATATTCGCGGCGGCTGCGCTTTGCGCCAAATTCCGCCGCGAAGGTGGGACCGGTGTTAATACCGATTTGGCTGTAAATCAGCGGCGCTTCGTTCGCGCCGCGAACGCGCGTTCCGTCGCGGCGCGCGGGGATTCTCTCGCGGTTGATGTAGCGAATCAACTCGCGGACGTCCACCGCGGCGGAGGCGGCTCGCAAGGGGTCGTTGGTGTGCGCGGTCGGGACGCCGAAATAAATCACAATATCCGAGCCGGTCAGGTGGTAGGTGACTTTCTTTAACATGCCGCCGCGCCGTTCGACAATGGCGTTGAGTTTAGAAAAGAATTCGTTAAACGTAGCAATCACGCTTTCGCCGTCGTATATCAGTTCGCCGTTTTCGTCGCGCTCCTCAATCATTTCGGGCAGCCCGATGAAATTGACGAACATCACGGTAGGCGATAGAAAATCGGGGACGATGAGGCGGCGCGCCGCGCTTTCCACCAGCAGGCTCAACACCGGGGCGGGAATAAAGCTCGCCAGCTCCTTAATGGCCGCCAGCAGGTTTTGTATCTGCTCGTAGGTATTATTAAAGCCCTTATCGGTCAGCATGGCGCTCGCCAGCCTGCGCGTGGTGGGAACTCCCAATTCGTAGCCGTCGGCGTCTTGTAGCGTGTCTTTCAGCAGCATATAGCCTTCATGTTCGGGGTTCGGCTCAAACTCGAAGATTTTTTGCCCTTTTTTATCGGTCAGCTCGCGGATATAGCCGTAAGCCATCGGGGTAAAGTTCACCCGCCCGTTGGCGCCGTAACCTTCGGTGCGCTTGGCTTCCTGCACGTTCTTGCCCAGCAGCACATGTTCGCGACGGCGCGGCGCGCCCACGTCGGCGGAGTAAAAATAACCGGCGTGAACGCCGATGCGCATTTGCAGCGCGATGGTCTCTCCGCTGGCGGTGGGAATGGCGCTGAATTTTTCGAGCATTTTTTTCTGCATTCGCAGCCCGGCGCGCGCGGCTTTGGCGACCGCATTTTGCATTTCCTTGAAGCTCTTTTCTTCGTCCTTGAGCGTCACGGCAGGGAAGAAGACCAGCAACGCGTCGCCGGTGAATTCCAACAGATCGCCGCCCGATTTGCCGATGATTTCGATGATTTCGGTGAAGTAATTGGTCAGGGCGTTAAACAGCATGGTCGCGCCTTCGCGCCCCTGCCCGGCGTTCGATTCCATCAATTTCGTAAAGCCGGCGAGGTCGGTGAACATCAGCGCCCCGTTGCGCGGCTTGACCTTTTTATCTTCCTTGCGCTGTTCGGTAATCAACGAGGAAGCGTAATCGGAAAGCGTTTTTTGCAGCGCGACCAGATGATTGAAGACCGGCTCCAAAAGATAGCCGTTGTATAAATCCGGCTCGATTTCCTTGCCCGTCTTGGGATGAACGCGCTTGGGGGCGTTCTCGCTCTGGTCGGCCCACTCGGTCAGATAAATTTCGGCGTATAGCTGCGGGTCCAACAGATAGCGCAGGTCCGGCTCGATTTTTTGCATCCGTTTAAGGGGCGAAATTTTGCGCTCGCGCTCTTTCACGTCGCGCGCCATCTCAAAAAAGGCGGAAAGGAACTTGCGCGCGCGCGCTTCGTCCGTCCCGCCGGAAGCGTCCTTCGCCTGCGCTTCGTTCATGAACGAGTAATCTTCGGCGGCGAGCCGCTTGCTCCATTCGGTCATCTTTTCGATCAGCGTGGTGTTAAAGCGCATCCGCGCCGTCATGCTGCGCATCAACCCCAGCGCCACGTCGGGATTCTTATCAATCAAACTGAGAAAATCCTGCCGCTTCAACTCGAGGATTTCGGTCTCGCCGGAAGAGACCACGTTGGCGGAGCGCGGCGCTTCGTCGAAGAGCGACATTTCTCCGACCCCTTCGCCCTCGCCCACTTGATTGATGACTAAATCCATATCTTCCGCGACGATTTTCAACGCTCCGCGCGCAATCAGGCAAAGCGAATCGCCCGGCTCGCCTTTACGAAAAAGAATTTCCCCGTTCTTCAAAGCGCGCGGGCGGACGACTTCCGCTAACGCCGAGAGCGTTTCCTCCGGCAAATCTTGAAACATGGTCGTCTTTTTGAGGCTCTGGATGATTTCTATGGTCATGTTAACTTCCTGCGAACGAGAATCGCGGCAATAGGAAAACGGGCGGATGACAGAGAAATTTCAAAGGTATTATACTTGAAGCGTTCCGTATTCGCCGCCCTGCGGCGAACTTCGCAAACCGTTTATTCACGACAAGGAGAAGTCAAAATGAAGAGATACCCGCTATTAGCAGCCATTTTATTGATTGGTAGTTTGCTGCTCGCCGCTTGCGGCTCCGGCGCCCAACCCGCCGGGCAGGCTGAGCAGCCCCAGGCGACTCCGTCCGCCGGGAACGAAAACCCTGCGCCCCCCGCGGCGGAAACTCTTTCGCTGAACGAAGCCGTCGTCAGCTACGTTTACGAAGGCTTGACGCGCATGCAAGACGGGACAGTCGTCGGCACGCTGGCTTCCTCATTTGAGGCTTCGGAAGACGGGCTGGAATTTACCTTTAACCTGCGCCCCGGCGTGGTCTTTCACGACGGCTCGGCGCTAAACGCCGATTTGGTCATCGCCAATTTCAACCGCTGGTTCGACCCTGCCGACCCCAATCGCGGCGCGGGGCAATACGAAGCCTGGCTGAAATACTTCAACGGTTTCAAAGGCGAAACGACGGAAGACGGCAAGCCCAAATCCACCTTCGACGGCGCGGAAAAAATCAACGACCTGACCGTGTTGATTCACCTGAACGCGCCCGATTTTGACTTCCCCGCCAAAATGACCGACCCAGCTTTTGTCATCATGAGTCCCAGCGGCTCCACCGGCGGAGACGGCGGCTCTGGTCCATATAAAATTGCCGGGCAAGAAGGCTCAACGCTCAAACTTGAGCCTTTCGCCGAATATTGGAATCTCTCCGCCGTGCCCGCTGAAGGCAAAGAAATTCAGTTGAAGTAAACGCCCCGTAACAAAAAGCCGTCCCACGCGGGCGGCTTTTTTTATTCGCCTTCCTTTTGCGGCGGCACGATTAGCCGTCTTCAGACGGCTTCGTAAAAGTAGCCCGGACATTCAATGTCCGGGCGGGCAATGACGCAAAAACAGACTCCGAATTGACGCGCAAAATCTCGCGCTGCGGGACGCCTGCGCCAAAAACATTTTATTTTATTGCTTCGTCCAAACCGGTTCTCCGTCGTAGGCGGCGCTGTTGGTCAGGCGAGCGAACTCGTTGGTCAACGTCAGGACGACAAACAGTTCCATGTTGCCGTCCAAAGCCTTGCCTTGAAAGACGAGGCGCAGCCCCTCCGGCGACCATGCCAGCGTCGAGCCGCGCGGGTCGGCTTCGGGGCTGAAAAGATGCGCGACGGAGGCGTCCGCAACGTTGATCACGTCTATACCGTAGCCGTTGGTTTGTTTGGCGTTCACCGCAAGAAACCTTCCGTCGGGCGACCAGACGGGCGCCCCGTATTCCGAAGGCTGGGTCAGGCAGCGCTGCTCCATGCCGTAGCGGTTAATGACGCAGACGCTGGAAAGCCCGCCGCCTTCGGCGGTTTTATAAGCGATGAAATTCCCGTCGGGCGACCAGCTGGGGTCGAACTCGGCGACAAGCGCGGTGGTCAGCGAAGAAACGCTGCCGTTCAGGCTGAGCAGCAGAATGTTGCCGTTGCCGAAGCGGTCGCTCATAAAGGCAATGTCGTTGGAAGTCGGCGACCAAACCGGGTTGGTATCGCTGTGGCTGTCGTTGGTCAAGCGAATCGGATTCGACCCATCCACGTTGACGACGTAAATTTCAAAGTTGCCGTCGCGGAACGACTCGAAGGCGATTTTGCTCCCGTCGTAAGACCACGAAGGCGCGGAATCTTTTTCGGGCGCGTCGGTGACTCGCGTTACGGCGCGGGAGGCGATATCCAAAATGTAAATATCCATGTTGCCGTTCACCGTCGAAACGTAAGCCACGTGCGTCCCGTCGGGCGAAAGGCGCGGCATGGAATCGGAGGAATCGGAGGAGGTCAGGCGGACCTGCTCGATTCCGTCGGGCGCGGTCATGTATAAATTCGCGTTCCCGTCCAGATTAGAAACGTAAATGATATGCCCGTAAGTTTCGGGAATGGGGGTAGCGGTAGGGGTGGGAGGCTCGGTCGGCGTGGGAGGTTCGGCGGAACTTTCCGCCGGCGTGGGCGTTTCATCTCCCGCCGAAGCGGATAAGCCCGTCGAGCTTCCGCAAGCGCTCAACGCGCCAGCCAGCGCGACGGCGAGCGCGAAAAAGATAACTTTTGGGGCGTTCATCAGGGGCGTCTTCATTTTAAAATCCTCGCTTCCGGCGCGCGGTTAATTTGCGTAAACATCCTACATCTTTTGTAGTTGATTTTATGGCGAATGGGTCTTGGATACGGGCGAATAAAACTTACAGTTTCGCAAGCGACGAGCGGATTCAGGAATCCCTCGGCTTGCGCGAGCGCATTTGCTCCGCATACTCTTTCAAACGTTGAAAGAAATCGGCTTCGGTCACTTCCGCCACCTGTCGGGCGCGGCGCGCCTGATCAATTTCAATTTTGAGTTGAACAATCTCGCGCCGCAGCGCTTCTTCGCGGATGTAGCCGTCCAGCGCCGCCGCGGCGAGCAGCGCCAGCGATTCGAGCGTTTCGTCGTCCTCGAAGGGAATTGTTTCCCCCGTTTGCGGGTCTTTGGCGTTGATGAGTTGCAGCACGCCAATCACCGCCCCGTCGGCGTTCGCCAGCGGCGTCACCAGAAAAGATTTGGAGCGATAGCCGGTTTGCGAATCGAATTTGCGCGTGCCGGAAAAGTCGAAGCCTTCCGCCGCGTAAGCGTCGGCGAGGCGAATCGTCTCGCGGGTGTGCGCGGCGTAAGACGCGATGTTGGCGTAATTTTTGCTTCCGTCGGGCTGATATAAAGGCACAGGCTGAAAGGAAATTTTCCGCCCGCTGGTTCCGCCCATCGCCAACCCCAGCGAAGCGTTGCGCACGATGACGAATTTCAGAACGTTTTCTTCCAGCAAATAAAGCGAGCCGGCGTCGGCGCCGGTGACTTCCTGCGCTTCGACCACCACCGATTCCAGCAGGCGGTTAAAGTCGCGCTCGGCGGAAAGCGCGAAACCGGCGGCGATGATTTTCTTCAACAGGCTGACCTGCAGCGCGCGATGCAAAAACGCCCGCGCGAGCGAATCGAATTCGCGCGCCAGTTCCCCGTCCTCGCTCTCCCCTTCGCGCAACGAGCCGGGAACGTACGTTCCGGCTTCCAAATCGCGCAGCGCTTTCAACATGGCTTGCGCTATCGGCTTCGCTTTTTCCGTTTCTTTTTTCGTCGCCATCGTCCAATAAGTATACTAAAAAAACTGCGATATACTCGCGGCATGAAGCGCGAGCGACTCGGACTCTTTGGCGGCACGTTCGACCCGCCGCACGCGGGGCATCTCATCCTTGCCGAAGTAGCCGCGCGGCAGTTCCATTTGACGCGCGTGCTGTGGACTCCCGCGCCCATGCCGCCGCACAAGACCGGGCAGGTCGTCGCCCCGCTGGCTCATCGGCTGGAAATGCTCAAACGCGCCATCGCCGATCATCCCCTGTTTGAAATTTGCGATATAGAGATTCGCCGACCGGGCCCCCACTACACGGCGGATACGGTGCGCGCGCTGGCGGAACAAAACCCGCAAGCGGAAATCATCCTGTTGTTGGGCGAAGATTCGCTGCGCGATTTCCCCGCCTGGCGCGAGCCGCGCGTCATCCTGCAATTCGTCAGCCGCGTGGGCGCGATGCGCCGCCTGCGCGAGCCGCTGGAATTAGACCCCATCTTCGCCCGCCTGCCCGAATTGAAAGAAAAGCTCGTCTTCCTCCACGCGCCGCCGCAAGACCTTTCCTCGCGCGAACTGCGCGAGCGGATTGCGCGAGGCGAGCCATGCGAAGAAGACCTGCCGCCCGCCGTGCGAACCTACATCGAAGAAAACGGGCTGTACCGCGAGTAAGCCCTCGTCACAACAAACGGTCGCCTTCCCCTTCCGCAGAATCCACCCGAAAATGACAACCGCGGCTCTGGCGGTTATGACGCGCCGCCTGCGCCACAATCAACGCCGCTTCGACGGCGTTCCGCAAGCCGATGAGTCCGTCGCTGAGTTTCGCGGCGCGGTAGAACGTCTCAATTTCGTTTTGCAAATGGCGCAGCTCGCGGATGGCGCGGGAGAGCCGCTCGCCGCTGCGCGCCAACCCGACGTAATGCCACATGACGTTCTGAATGGTCTGCATATCGCCCTGAATCAAAGCCGGGTCCGAATCGGCGGTCAGGGAGCTTTCGTCCCACGGGGGAATGGCTTGCGGGGCGGGAAGTTCCGCGCGCCCGGCGCTTAATTCCGCCTCGATGTGCAACGCGGCGCGATTGCCCCACACCAGACCTTCCAGCAGCGAAGTGGAAGCCAGACGGTTCGCGCCGTGCAGCCCGGTGCAAGACGTTTCGCCCGCCGCGTAAAGATTCTGAATGCTGGTTCGCCCGTATTCGTCCACCTGCGCGCCGCCGCAAAAATAATGCGCGGCGGGGACGACGGGAATCGGCTCGCGCGATATGTCCACGCCGAAATTCAAACAATGGGCGTAGATGTTCGGAAAGCGCGCCCGAATTTGCTCCGCCGGTTTGCGCGAAGCAATATCCAGCAGCACGTGAGAATAGCCGCGCGATTCCATTACGTGATGAATGGCGCGGGAGACCACGTCGCGCGGGGCGAGGTCGCCCCATTCGGGGGAATATTCGCGCATGAACGGCTCGCCATCGGGGGTGAGCAAGATTCCGCCCTCGCCGCGCACCGCTTCTGAAATGAGAAAGCCTTCCGAGCCGGGAACAGCCAGCGCGGTGGGATGAAACTGAACGTATTCCGCGTTGATGATGCGCGCGCCCGCGCGATGCGCCATCGCCAACCCGTCGCCGCGCGCGCCGGGGGGATTGGTGGTGTTGCGATAAATGCGCCCCAAGCCGCCGGTGGCGAGAATCGTCTTCGCCGCCAGCGTGCGGTGAACGGCGCGCCCTTTTCTATCGAAAATATACGCGCCGTAACAGCGGATGGGCTGGTAGGTATCCAGCGGGTCGCGCGAGTGATGCGGATACGTGATGAGGTCCACGGCGGTGGCGTTGAAAAACCATTGGATGTTGGGCTTCTCTTGCAGCGCGGCGATGAGCGCGCGGTTGATCGCCGCGCCCGTGCCGTCGCCGACGTGCAAAATGCGCCGCCGCTGATGCGCGGCTTCGTTGCCGTAATTCAATTCGCCGTTTTCGTTTTTATCAAAAACGACGCCCGCCTTGCGGATGAGAATCTCCTCCAATAAGGGGGGACCCTCTTCGGCGAGAATCCGCGCCGCGCGCGGGTCCGAAGCGCCCGCGCCCGCCGCCAGAATATCCTCCACGAGCAGTTCGGGGCTATCGCCGGGGCCGCGATGAACGATTCCGCCCTGCGCCCAATAAGTGTTGCAATCGGAAGGTTCGGAGCGCAGCGCCAGCGCAATGCGCCGTTTGGGGTTTTCCGCCAGCCTTAAAGCCGCCGTCGCGCCCGCAATGCCCGCGCCGATAATTAATACGTCGGTTTGAATCATGCCGTCTCAGCCGATTTCAATCATCCGCCGCACCGCCCGCTCGGCGCGGACGCGAATCTCTTCGGGAACTTCAATCACATAACGGTCTTGCTTCAATGCTTCGAGCGTGTCTTCCATCGTGATTGTGTTCATGTGCGGGCAGCGCGCCATACACAGGCGCAGCATTTCCTTATCGGGGTTGGCGGCGGCGATGTTGTCGCCCATCGCGCATTCGGTGAGGATGAGATAATACGGCGCGTTGGTCTCTTGAACGTAGCGAATCATCGCCGTTGTGCTGGCGGAATAATCGGACGCGGCGACCACCTCCGGACTGCATTCGGGATGCGCCAACACCAGCGCTTCGGGGAATTGAGCGCGCACGGCTTGAATATCTTTGACGGTGAATTTTTCATGCACCTCGCAGCGTCCCGTCCAGCCAATCAGGTCTCCCTTTTGCGAGGGGACGGGAGATTTTTTAGGAAAGAGGACGCGCTTGCCCGTTTCGCGCGCGACGTTGCCCGCGAGATATTCGTCCGGCAAAAAGATGACCGTCTCCGCGCCCAACGATTCGACCACTTTTTTAGCGTTGCCCGACGTGCAACAAATATCGCTTTCGGCTTTCACGTCCGCGTAGGTGTTGACGTAGCTGACCACCGGCGCTCCAGGATATTGCGCTTTGAGCGCGCGTACGTCCTCCGCCGTAATACTTTCCGCCAGCGAGCAGCCCGCCTTATTCGAGGGCAACAGCACCTTTTTGGAGGGGTTGAGAATCTTCGCCGTTTCGCCCATAAACTTCACGCCGCAAAACACAATCACGTCTTTATCGGTTTGCGCGGCTTTGCGGCTGAGCTCCAGCGAATCGCCGACGAAATCGGGAATGGAGTTGAACAACGCCGCTTCCATGTAGTTATGCCCCAAAATCACCGCGTTGCGTTCTTTTTTCAACTTGTTAATTTCCACCGCCAATTCGGCTTTGTAGCGCAACTCAGGCTCAGGGACGATGCGCGCCAATCGTTCTTTCATTCCTTTATACATAACGTCAATATCGGTGACTTGAGAGAGCATGGCATTCTCCTTTGGCAAAAAACTTCTCGCTTAAGTTTACCATTTTCGCGCGGCGCAAAGCAGAACATAAATTCTGTTATACTCAAAGCGCGGAATTACGCAACCAGAGGAAATCATGCCCAAAACTCACTCGCGCTATGTCTGTCAGGAATGCGGCCGCGTCGCGGCTTCTTACATGGGGAAATGCCCGCAGTGCGGAGCGTTCAACACGATGATTGAAGAAATCGTCCACGAAGAGCCGACGAACAAAGGCGGGACGAAAGCCGCGCGCGGGCTGAGCGGACGCTCAGAGCCGCGCCCCATCGGAGAGTTCGGCGGAGAGACCGAAGACCGGCTGCCGCTGAACATCGAAGAGTTCGCCCGCGTGCTGGGCGGCGGAATCGTCGTCGGCTCGATTGTGCTGGTCGGCGGCGACCCGGGTATCGGCAAATCCACGCTCATGCTGCAAATGGCGATGGAGATGGCAAACGCCAAACGCGCGCTATACGTTTCAGGCGAAGAATCGGAACGCCAAATTAAAATGCGCGCGGCGCGTCTGACCGGCGGCAAAAAAGAACTCCCCCGCAACCTGCTGCTCGTCACCGAAACCAACCTCGAAACGATTTTGAATCACGTCCGCGAAATCAAACCCGATTTGCTGATTGTGGATTCCATTCAAACGACCTACCTCGCCGAGCTGGATTCTTCGGCGGGTTCGGTTTCGCAGGTGCGCGAGTGCGCTTCGCAATTGCGCGAGCTGGCGAAGGCTTCGGGCGTTTCGGTCTTTATGATTGGTCACGTCACCAAAGAAGGGACGATTGCGGGACCGCGCGTGCTGGAACACATTGTGGATACCGTGCTGTATCTGGAAGGCGACCGCTACCAAACCTACCGTCTGCTGCGCTCGGTGAAAAATCGCTTTGGGGCGACGGCGGAAGTCGGCGTGTTTGAAATGCGCGAAGGCGGCATGGTGGAAGTCCCCAACCCTTCTGAAGCGTTTCTGGCGGAACGGCTGGCGAGCGCGCCCGGCTCCGCGATTGCGGTGACGATGGAAGGCTCTCGCCCGATTTTGGTGGAGATTCAAGGGCTGACCTCGCCGACCCAATTCGGCAACGCGCGCCGCACAACCAACGGGGTGGACTTCAACCGCCTGCTGCTCATCGCCGCCGTGCTGACTCGCCGCGTGGGGCTAAAGCTCGCCGAACAGGACGTCTTTGTAAACGTCGTGGGCGGGATTCAAATTGACGAACCCGCCGCCGATTTAGCCGTCGCAGCCGCCATCGCCTCTTCCTGGCGCGACCTGCCCGTCCGCGCCGACGCGGTTCTGATTGGCGAAATCGGTCTGGCGGGCGAATTGCGCATGCCCGGTCAAATGACGGCGCGGCTGCGCGAGGCGCAAAAGCTCGGCTTCAAGCTCGCCGTCGTCCCGAAGGCGATTCGCAAAAGCGAGCCTTACCCGCCGGGCATTGAAGTTATCGAAGTTCGCTCGGTGGAACAGGCGCTCAACGCCGCTTTGAAAAAGAATTAAATCAAAACGTCCCGAAGGCGCTTTCGCAAAAAACCTTCGGGACGTTTGGTTAGTCGGAAGTAAAAAAGACTTTCTTCGGCTGCCATTCCAGCGAGCCGTCTTCGTTTTTCATTTTTTCCATCAAAGCGACCAGTTCGCCCTGCGTGCTGACTCCGCGCGCGCGCTCAAAAGGCGGGTCGCCGACGACTTTTGCGCGGTGTCCATGCCGGACGGCTTCCACTTCGTCCGGGTTCAGTTCAACGGCGGGCCAATCGCCCAGCGTTTCGGCGGCGGGAATCAGATATTGATACCAATTGCCTGCCGCGAAGGCTTCTTGCAATTTACGCAGCGGAACGGAATCGCGCAGCGAGAAACGTCCGCTCTTGGTGCGGCGCAAACCGACCAGATACGCGCCGCAACCGAGCCTGGCGCCGAGGTCGTTGGCAAGCGAGCGAACGTAAGTGCCGGACGAGCAATGCACGTCAATCACGGCTTCGGGCGGCGCCCATTCCAATACTTCCAGATGATAAACGGTAATTTTACGCGGGGTCAGGTCCACTTCTTCGCCTTTGCGCGCCATCTCATACGCTTTGCGTCCCTGCACTTTGACGGCGGAATAAGGCGGCGGGGTCTGTTCAATTTCTCCCACAAAGGTTTGCAGCGCTTCGTTGAACTGCTCTTCGGTGACGTTCAACGGCTCTTTGGAAAGCGTCACCCGGCCTTCCGCATCGAAGGTGTCGGTCGTGCCGCCGAGGCGGATAATTGCCTGATAGCGCTTATCCGAAGCGGAGACGTACTCGCTCAGGCGCACGGCGGGACCAACCAGAATGACCAGCACGCCGGAAGCGCGCGGGTCGAGCGTTCCGGTGTGACCGGCGCGGCGCAGCCCCGTTCCATTGCGGATGATTTGCACCACGTCGTGCGAGGTCATGCCGACGGGCTTATCCACGACAAGCGCGCCGGAGATGGCGTTTTTTACGTCCTGACTATTCATTCGATTCCTCCTGAATGGGTTGCTATGGCAGCGTCGTTTTCTGATTATGACGCGGACGCCGCGCCTGATGGTAGAAAACGGGGCGCTGATATGCTTTTGTTATTTTTAGAGTTTCAGCATCTCGCGGGTCTTTTGAAGGACTTCGGGCTGAATCTGCGCCAGCGAGCCGGGAATATCCGCCCCGGCGGCTGCCGCGTGACCGCCGCCCTTAAAGTATTTTGCGACGGGCGAAACGTCGAAAGACGGGTCTATGGCGCGCCAAGAAATCTTGACCGTGCCGTTCTCCTGTTCGACGAAAATCATCCCAATTTTGTTCCCGTCAATAGCGGAAATGACGTTAATCAGGTCCGCGTCGTCGTTGCCGCCGTAGCCGCAGGCTTTACGGTCGGCGAGGGTGAGCGTCCCCCAAACAATGCCGCCTTCGCTCTTCAGGCTGGAAAGCCCGGCGCCCCAATAACGCGCCGCCGGATAAGATTTATAGACCAGCGCGCGCATATAAATTTCAGAAGCGTTCGCGCCCGCTTCCATCAAAGTCGCCGCTTGCCGCAGCGCTTCGGGCGTGGTGTTCGGCGTGCGAAAGCCGAGCGTATCGGTGATGACGCCGGTCAACAAAGCGGCGGCGACAGGCTGCGTGATGCGCAGCCCCCACTCTGGCAAATGACGGGTGAGAATCGCCGACGTGGCGACTTCTTCCGCCTCGATGAGGTTTAATTTGCCAAATCTTTCATTCGTGACATGATGGTCAATGTTAATATCGGGCTGGCCGAAGTTTTCAAACATCTTCCCCGTCCGACGGAAATCGGCGCAATCCAAAGTGATAAAAGTATCGTGTTCGCCTTCCGGCGCTTTCTTCACCATCTCGGCGCCTTCAAGGTATCGAAACGAGGCGGGCGCTCCATCGGCGAGAACCATCTGCACGGACTTGCCCGCGTCTTGCAGCGCGAGTCCCAGCCCCAGCAGCGCTCCGATGGCGTCTCCGTCGGGGCGCACGTGCGAAACGACGAGAACCTTCTGCGCCGAAGCCAGCCTCTCTTTAATAGCCCCTGAAATTTCAGTATTCACTTGTAGTTATTCCTCCGAATAATATTCGTTTGTTCTCATGTCGCAGCCTTTCTTCATCCCGCAAGAAAGGCTGCGACGATGCAATCTTGATTGATTCCCCAGCCGTCAATCAGGCGAATTATAGTACAAAAAGCGAAGGTCATGTTTTTTTTAAGACGCGAACCTCGACGTCAACAAGAACGTTTTATCCCGAACGTTCCGCCCATCCTGCCGCGCAACGACTGATGTAAAATATTGTTATGACCGCCGTACAACTCTTTGTCACCTGTCTGGTGGATTCGTTCTTCCCCGAAACGGGCGAAGCGGCGACGAGAACGCTTCATCGTCTCGGCGTGGAAGTGGAATTCGCGCCCGAACAAACCTGCTGCGGACAGCCGCAATTCAACGCGGGATTGCGAGCCGACGCGCGGGCTATCGCCGAACATACCATTCGCGTTTTTGAAAAAACGACGGGCGAAATTGTCGCGCCTTCGGGTTCTTGCGTTCACCATTTCCGTCATAACTACCCGGAATTATTCGCGGACGACCCGCTCTGGCTGCCCCGCGCCAAAGCGCTGGCGGAGCGAACTTTTGAGTTCTGCGAATATCTGGTAGATCGGCTCGGCGTGACGGACGTCGGCGCAAGGTGGAACGGCGAACTGACGTATCATCCCTCCTGCCATGCCTTGCGGGGAATCAACGTGGATCGGCAGCCGCGCCTTCTTTTGAAACACGTCCGGGGAGCGCGGCTCGTCCCGCTGCCTCGTGCGGAAGAATGCTGCGGCTTCGGCGGAATCATGTCCGTCGAGCATCCCGAACTTTCGGCGGAATGGCTAAAACGCAAAATCAAAAATCTGGAAGAAAGCGGCGCGCCCACGCTGGTCGTCGCGGACGCGGGCTGCTTAATGCACATTACGGGCGGGCTGCGGCGGCAAGGGAAGAATCAACGGGTCGCGCACATTGCGGAAATTTTGAACAGCCGCTAAAACGGCGGGCGGCAGGCGAAAGATGGCAAACTCATTTCGACAAAGAATTCTCCAATCCATTCAGGACGAAACGCTGCAAGCGGCGTTAGACGCGAACACCGAGCGCCGCCTGAAAGGGCGCGCCGCCGCGTTTGAATCGATTCCCGATTGGCGCGAAAGAAGACAGCGCGCCAAGCGAATCCGCGCGGATGTGATTGAAAACCTCGAAGCGTATCTGGAGCAATTCATCGCCCGCAATCGAGAAAACGGCGTGATTGTCCATCGCACAAAAGACGGGAAAGAGGCGATCAAAATCTTTTTGGAAATTGCAAAGGGGATGGACAGCTCTAAAACAAGCGACGGGCAAGCGAAAAAGGTAAGAGTCGCAAAATCCAAATCCATGGCGAGCGAAGAAATCTCGCTCAATCACGCTTTGGAGGCGGAAGGAATCGAAGTCGTTGAGACCGATTTGGGCGAATACATCGTCCAGCTGCGGCGCGAACGTCCCAGCCACATCATCACGCCCGCCGCGCATTTAAAGAAAGAGCAGGTGGCGCGGCTGTTTCACGAAAAACTCGGCATTGAATACACCACCGACATCCCGACCTTAACCGCGACGGCGCGCCGCGTCTTGCGCGAAATCTTTCTGACGGCTGATATTGGTTTCAGCGGGGTGAATTTCGGCGTGGCGGAGACGGGCAGCGTGTGTATCGTCACCAACGAAGGCAACGGGCGCATGGTGGCGACCGTCCCTTCCGTTCACGTCGCCTTGATGGGCATGGAGCGCCTCGTCCCCGCTTTGCAAGACCTCGCGCTCATGCTCTCGCTGCTGCCGCGTTCCGCGACCGGGCAAAAGCTAACCGTTTATACGCAACTGTTGAATCAACCGCTGCAAGGTCAAACGCGGCATTTAATTATTTTGGATAACGGGCGCGCGCGCTTAAAAAAATCTCCGCTGAAAGAAGCGTTATATTGCATTCGCTGCGGCGCGTGTCTGAACGCCTGTCCGGTCTTCCGCGAGCTGGGCGGTCACGCTTACGTCGGCGAAGATAAATCTATCGCGCCGTATCCCGGTCCGATTGGCTCGGTTCTCTCGCCGGGGCTATTCGGCGAAAATTATTTTCAGCTCGCGCAGGCTTCGTCGTTATGCGGCGCGTGCAAGGAGGCTTGCCCAGTGGACATTGATTTGCCCACGCTGCTGACGCGCGTTCGCGCCGGGCAATCGCCCGCCAACGAGAGTCGGCCGCCGACCGTCCGAGAAGGCGCGGCGCTTTCGGCTGCCGCCCGACTCGGCTTGCGGATATACGCGCGTGTTGCGACTCGTCCGCGCATTTTCGCCGCCGCGCAAAAGTTCGCCTCCGCCGCGACCTTTCTCCTCGCGCCCCGTTCCGGCTGGATGCGCCTCCCCGCGTTTACGGGCTGGGGATATAGCAAGGATTTTCCGCGCTTCGCCGGCAAGACGTTTCGGGATAGAGCGGGCAAGATGCAGGGTTTGAAAATCGCAAAGGCGGAAAGCGTGCAGTTTGAAAAAGCGGAAAATCGGCAGGTTGCGCGAACGGGAGAAGCGCAAACGGACTCGGCGCGCACGCTTTCATTTAAAAAAGAGCTTGAAGCCTTAGGCGGCAAGGTTTACGAAAGCAAAAACGTAACTCAAGACGTGATTGCGTTTTTGAAGTCTCGCGGCGTTTCCAAAATTTACGTCGAGCCGGGCGCGCTGGATGAATCCGCGCTGCGCGAAGCGAGCGTGGAATGCGCCCGCGAGCCCGACGACAAAATCGTCGCAGGGGTCACGCGCGCGATCTGCGGGCTGGCGGATACCGGCTCGATCCTCGTCGCCGACGGGGCGGGCAATCCGCTGCGCGGCTCGCTGCTGCCCGAAATTCATCTGGCGACGCTGCGGGCGCAGGATATTTTTGCCTCCCTGCCCGACGCGATAGAAAAGACCAAAAACGCGCGCGCGGCGGTCTTCATCACGGGACCTTCGCGCACGGCGGATATTGAAATGACGCTCACGATCGGCGTGCATGGGCCGAAGGAAATTCACGTTTTTATTGACGATTTAGAATCGAGATGATACAATAAAATCCGTTTTTCAAGAGCCTCCATCGTCTAGCGGCCCAGGACGAAGCCCTCTCAAGGCTTAAACCGGAGTTCGAGTCTCCGTGGAGGCACACGGATAAAACCAACCCCGCCTGAGGCGGGGTTTTTGTTTGCGAGGGAGAGTAAAGAATGTTGCATCCGCGCCGAAATTGACATACAATATAATTATCCTTCACAGGAGGGCGCTTTCATGGCAGACGGCAGATTGCAAGCAAGCTGGACAGGGGACGAGGCAGAGAAGCAAAAGATTGTCATCTTGTTTTTGGCGGCTGATCCAACGGACGCAACCCGCCTGCGTTTAGGGCAAGAATCCAGAGAAATTCGCGAACAGTTAAGTTCGTCCCAACTTCGAAATAGATTTGAGTTTCACGAGCGATTTTCTGTGCGCGCCAGAGACGTGAGCAGAGCGTTATTGGAATTAAAACCCAACATCGTCCACTTTTCAGGTCACGGCACAGCGGAGGGGGAAATCTGTTTTGAAAACGACGACGGGACGCTGCAGCCAGCCAGGGCGGAAGCGTTATCAGAATTGTTTGAGCAGTGCGCTGAAAACGTAACGGCGGCGATTTTGAACGCCTGCTATTCCGGGCGCCAGGCGCAAGCTATTGCGGAAAAGATCGCGTACGTGGTTGGAATTAGCCGGGCAATTAGCGACAACGCCGCGATCGCTTTTTCAGTCGGCTTTTATCAAGCGTTGGGGGCGGGCAAAGAAGTTGAGCCAGCGTATAAGCTTGGGAAAGCGCAAATCGGGTTACGCGGAATAGACGAGAGCCACGCCCTGAATCTGCTGATTGGCAATATCAGCCCAAAGACGGAGCGCACGCCAGAACAAAAGAGGAATATAAAAGATCTGGAATATTTTGTGAATCAAGTGGACGTCATCAAGTTTATTACGTCCGAGCATTCTTCGCCTTATCACTTGATTGACGCCCCGGCAGGGTTTGGAAAAAGCATATTGATACAGGCGCTGAAGACGCGCATGGAAGAAGCGGGTTGGCGGTGTTCTTACGCGCGCGTGCGTCACCCCAAAACGAGCGCGGAAGTGATCGCCCAAATCGCGCGCGGGTTGGGCGTCCCGGCTCACGAAGGGGCTTCGGGGGCGAGTCTGGCGAAATCGCTTGCAAGGCAATATGAGCAAACGGATTCTCCCAAAGTCGCCATCTTCATTGACGTGGAAAAACCGCTGCCAGACGACCTGAAAATTGTGGAAGAGTTATTAGACGGCTTTATTCCCGATATGGCGGACGGTTTAGAAGAAGCGAATTTTTCGCGAGGGCGGCACAATCCCTTTCGCGTGGTCATAGCCAGCCGCTACCTGACCGGCAAATTGAGGGAACGCCCGAAAATTCCGTTAACGCCGCATAAATTAAAGCCCTTCACCTATCAAACCATCCTTGAAGCGGCGTCCAAGCGCGTCTCGCTTCTCTCCGCGTCTATGCAAGAGCAATTCGCCGCTCATCTGATGCATTACACAGCGGGGCATCCGGGCTGTATTTCGGCGACAATTAGCTTATATGAAGAGCATGGGCGCCCGGAACCAAGCGAGTTTTTTAGAGAATTTGAAAATCAAATTTGGAACGATATTGTATTTCCGGAAATCAGCGACGTGCGCGAAAGCATTGATAAGGAAGTGCGCCGCGTATTTGAAAACCTGAGCGTTTTTCGCTTGTTAGACCCGGGCATTTTACGCGAGGCGCTGAAACACCCGCCCTACGCCCCTGAATTCGCAGACGAGTTCGACTTGCAAGATAAGCTGCGCCGCACCTACCTGATGGACGCGGACGGAATGTACTTGCGCGATTCCATTGCGCGCAAGCTGCTCTCCATTTGGCTATTGAACGACGTTGGTCCGCGCCAATTCGCTTTTCAATGCGCGCAAGCCCGAGAAATTTGCCGGCAAAGGCTGCAGGCGCCCGTCACGCAACAGCCGGACCGCTGGCTGCTTGAATATTTATATCAGAGCTTACAAGGGCGTATTGCCGAAATTCAAGAACCGGGCTCCAGAAATGCCATTCGCGAAAATTTCTTTCAAGAAGACCTGCCGCAAGGTTTCAATCTCTTCGCCTCGGCGCGCGACCCACGAGAATACCGGATATCCATTGAAAAAACTTTAAACGAAGATTGGGAAATGCAATTTACCGTAAACTACTTCTTGAGAGAAAATCGGTTTGACGACTCGGAAAACAGCCCATGGATGAACGCCAAGCGGCAAATCTTGCGCCTTTTCAACTCATAAAGAACGGAGCAACAAATGGCGACCAGCTTTTCCCAAATTACTCAAAGAATCGGCTTTGTCGGGCGGGAAGACATTCTCCGCCGCATGGACGACGTGGTGAGCGGCAAAGACCCGAAAATCGCGCTCTTTGTGGAAGGCGGCGGCGGCATTGGCAAAACGCGCCTGCTGACTGAGGTATACCGCCGCTACGCCCCCGCCGATCATCTGGGCGTTGTGAACGTCGTAGATTTCGACGACTCTTACCTTCAAATTTCAGGCAACCTGGAGCAGCACATCGCCAAATCGCTGGGGACCGAGCATTTTAAAGAATATTTCGAACGCGTAAAGCGCTTGCGGCAAGCGGAACAAGCGGGAATGTCCGAAGAATTTCTTGAGCAAGATGAGGATGCAATGCGCGCCGCGTTCCTGAAGAATCTGAATTTTTACGCTCAATTCAGGCGCGTGGTCTTGCTGCTCGACACTTGCGAAAAACTCAAAAACGCGCAAGTTTGGGAAAATATTTTTAATCTCATGGAGAACGCCGAGAACACGGTCTTTTTTATCGCCGGGCGGGAAGATGAAAAGACTTCGGAAACCCACCAGCGTTTTTTAGAGGCGCAATCTCGTTTATCCGCCGACTCGGTCGGCGTTGAAACGCTGCAACCGCTCAAACCCGAAGAGAGCCTTTGGTACTTAAAAGAAAAGCAAAAGGAAAAGCGCGTCAGTTTAAGCGAGCCCGTCGTCAAAGGGCTGTTAACCCTCTCTCAAGGGAGACCCATCTTGCTGGACCTGGCGATTGAATGGATCGCCCGCGATATTCCCCAAGACTGGATTTTAGAAATCGCGGAAAAACAACTCTCCACTTCAGACTTGAACAGCCGGCGCTTTGAATTTGAAAAATTGCTGGTCAGCCCGATTACCCAAATCCGCACCCGCATGGATCAATTATGCCTGTTGCTTTCCAGAGTCTACCCGTTAGATAGCGAGGGAATCGCGCGTCTGTTGAGAATTTCGCAAAAAGAAGCGCGTCATTTGCGCGAGGAAGCCGTCACGTACGTATTCATCAAGCAATTGCCCAACGACCAGATTTCTCTGCATGACGACATGCGCCGCATGATTCACGAACACGTTTGGGGAATTATTGACCCGCTGAAAGAACGGCGCATTCGGCAGAGCGCGACGGCGAAAGAATATCTCAAGTCTAAAATCGAAGAAGCCGGCAAAGGCGCCGGGGAACCGCAAGCGGCGGAAGCAAAGCCCGCTTCTTTATCCATCATGGAATACGCGTTGGAGCAGGAAAGGCGCGTGCTGCGGGGAATGTATCTCTTTCACGCGCTTTACGCCAATTTTGAAGAGGGCGTAAAAGAGTTCACTCGATTGTTCGACGAAGACTCTAGCAACAACTCGCGCGAAATTCTGATTGACCAAATTGAGTCGCGCGAGTTTGAGGAACGGGCGGCAAAACTGGAAAGGCTTGAGGTTCTTAGCCGAAAAGCCGAGTTCTTGAAACGCAAAGGCGAGCTCAGTCAGGCGTTGCAGTTGGTCAAAAAATGTCTCTCTATCGCGTCAGACGACGACGCAAAATTGGATTTTTTGATTAAAGCGGCAAGCGTCGAAGTCAATTTAGGACGCGCGTCCGAAGCCGTTAAAAACCTAAAAGAAGCGCAGCGTCTTTGCGAAACGAACGAAGCGCTGAAGAAATGGCAGGCGAACGTCTTTAACCTGCTCGGCTTCGCTTCGCGCATGCAGGGGAAACTTTCCGAAGCGTCTACCTACTACAGAAAAGCCTTAAACGCCCTGCTCGCCAGCAAGCATTCCGCCGAAACATTAAAAGCCGCCATTCTTAATAATCTTGGATACGTGACGGCGCAAGAAGGGCGCTATCGAAGCGCGTTAGGTTACTGCCAGCAGGCGTTTGAAATACGACAGGGAATTAACGACAGAATAGACATAGGGTCGTCTTTTTCGGCGATGGGAGAGGTCTATCGCAATTGGGGAAAATACTCTGAAGCGCTTAGAAATTACGAGGAAGCGTTAAAAATCTTCGAGGCGGAAGAGGCGCAAACGTGGCTGGCGCGCGTTTACAGTTTTCGCGGGGCGGTCTATCGTCTGATGGGGGAACTGGACCTGGCGGAAAAAGACCTGCAAAAGAGCATTGAATTTAGAGTCCGCGCCGAACAGCCATGGGCTTATCATGTGCTGGGATGCGTTTATTGGAACCGCGGCGAGTTGAGCCAAGCCCTTCAATTGTTTGAAAAAAGCGGCAGGCTGGCGAAAGACATTTACGACATTCGCACGGAAATCAACAATCTGGTTGGTTCCGCCGAAGTTTATTATCAGCAATGGGCGAACTCCGAAAAAACGGACAAATCCTTTTTAGATAAAATCAACGCCTCGTGGGATGAATTGCAAAAAATAATCGCCGCCGGATACGATTTTCCGCATCACTTTGGAAGAATGCAGCGCGTATTAGCGGACGTCGCGTTTGATTTAGGAGATTACGACCGCGCGGTTAAAATCTACGCCGAGGCGTACGCCGCGCTGGGCAAGCGCGCTGGCGGATACGGCAAAAGAAAGTTCTCCGACGAGCTCGCGTGGCTGGGGCAGCGCATGGATGCGATGGCGGAGAAAGACGTCAAGAAGACGATTGATTCTTGCAACTTCTTAATGGAATACTGGTCCGACGACAGCCGCCCCATCAACCGCAGGGATGAATTAATCAGCTTCTGCGACATTAAGTTAATCAAATACAGTTAATCTCCAAAGGAATTACTTGCCATGATTTTTAAGCCGCAAGCCAGCCCAAAAATTTATTTTACAAAAAATCCGCCTGCGTATTCCGTCGGGCAATGCGATTGCGGCGATTGCGACTGCGCCTGCGCCGAGCCGGCCTTTTCTCAGGCAAAATCAGTCGCAGACGCCCAACAATGGGAAAAAGCCGAGCGTATTCTTTTCAGCCCGATTGACGACCAACATTGCCTCGCTTTCAACATGGAACAGCCGGCGCGACCGGCGGCGCTGAATCAGGCGGCGCGCGCCATGTTATCTTCCGTCCAAAGCCCGTTTTCGCGGAAAGATTTCTACGCAGCCTGGAGCGCCTTGCCCAGATCGGCTGTTGATTCCGCCTTTTCAGCCTTCGCGCAACTTCGCTTAATTAAACCGACGGGGCGCGCTGCGACGCCCGCCGCCCTTCTTCAAGAAACGCAAACCTTACTGGTCGCCTGGATGCACCTGACCGACCGCTGCAACTTGCGCTGCGCCTATTGCTATCTGCCGCACCGCCCCGCGGATATGTCGTTGGAAACCGGATACGCGGCGGTAGCGGCGATTTTTCGATCCGCGCTGGCGCACGGCTACCGCAAAATTAAAATTAAATACGCAGGCGGCGAGCCTTTACTAAGGCTGGACGTCTTGCTGGCTTTGCACAAACGCGCAAAAGAACGCGCCGCTTTACATGGTTTAGGGATTGAAGGAATTGTATTAAGCAACGGAACGCTCTTGGACGACGAGAAAGCGAAGACGCTTAAAGCAAACGGCTTGCGCTTGATGATTTCGCTGGACGGCATAGGCGCGTATCACAACGCCCACCGGTCCGACGGCGGCGGGCAAGGGTCTTTTGAAAAGGCGGCGCGCGCGGTGGAAACGGCGCTGCGTCAGGGAATCGCTCTCGATATTTCCGTCACAATTAGCGAGCAAAACGCGGCAGGGCTTGGAGATTTAATGAAGTGGATACTGGAGCGCGACCTACCCTTCAGCCTGAATTTCTTCCGCGCAAACGCCCTGGCCTCTCCCAGCTTGGGCTTGGAGGAAGAAATGATTATCAAAGGCATGAATCAGGCGTTTGACGCGATTGAAGAGAATCTGCCGCGCCGCTCAATTCTTCCTTCGCTGCTGGACCGCGTTAACCTATCCGCGCCGCACCGCCGCACCTGCGGAGTCGGCGCAAACTATATGGTTTTTGCCCCGAACGGCGATATTGCAAAATGCCAAATGCAAATCAACCGCGCGGCGGCTTCCGTAAACGCGCCGGATCCTTTGGCGGCAATTCGTTCTGACCGCGACGGGATTCAAAACCTGGACGTTGACGCAAAAGAAGAATGCCGTTCATGCGCATGGCGGTATTGGTGTACGGGCGGCTGTCCGCTAGAAACCTTCAGAGTTACGGGAAGTTACTCAGCCAAGTCGCCTAATTGCAATATTTACAAATCCCTGTTCCCCAGAGCGTTAAGACTGGAAGGCTTGCGTTTGCTCGCCTACGAGAGCGGCGAAGACTTTCCTGCGCAATAACCGTTCCTGCCGCTTCTTATACGCGCGCCTTCGCGAAGGCGCGCGCGATTGCGTTTCCGCCGCTTGCGCGAAATATCGCTATAATATTCCCATCTTCCCTTTTGGAGCGCATTCATGGATTCCATCGCCATTTTAGATTTCGGTTCGCAATACGCCCAAATCATCGCGCGGCGGACGCGCGAACTCAACGTCTATTGCGAGCTCTTCCCTTGGGACGCGCCGCAAGAAAAAATCATGCCCATTCAGCCGAAAGGCTTCATCCTCTCCGGCGGACCAAGGTCGGTTTACGAAGAAAACGCGCCCTATATTCAAAAATTCATTCTGGAATCCGGGCTGCCTATTTTGGGAATCTGCTACGGCATGCAGGCGCTGACCGACGCGCTGGGCGGCAAGGTGGATCCTTCCGCGCGGCGCGAATACGGTCACGCGGTTCTGGAGCCGCTCGCGCCTCATCCGCTGATTTCCAGCCTCTCGCAGGTGTGGATGTCGCACGGCGACAAAGTGACTCAGCCGCCCGCGGGCTTCGTCGCGCTTGCCCGCAGCGCCCATTCGCCCTACGCCGCCATCGGCGACGACGCGCGCAAATATTACGCCGTGCAGTTTCACCCCGAAGTGAATCACACCCCTAACGGAATCGAGCTGCTGCGCCATTTCATCCTGAACGTGTGCGGCGCAAAAGCGGAATGGACTCCCGCTTCCATCATTGAGGAAAGCGTCAAAAAGATTCAAGCGCAAGTCGGCTCGGAGCGCGTCCTCGCGGCGGTCTCCGGCGGAGTAGATTCCTCCGTCGCCGCGGCGCTGATTCACAAAGCCGTCGGCGAGCAGCTCGTCTGCATATTCGTGGACACGGGCTTAATGCGCCACCGAGAAGGCGAGGAAGTCGCCGCGGCGTTTCGCAACGGCTTGGGCGCGGAGCTGCTGACCATGGACGCCAGCGAAGAATTTTTTGAAGCGCTGCAAGGCGAAACCGACCCCGAACGGAAGAGAAAAATCGTCGGCGAAAAATTCATCCGCGTCTTTGAAAAACACGCCAAAGCGCTGGGCGAAATTAAATTTCTCGCGCAAGGGACGATATACCCGGACGTGGTGGAATCCGCCGCGCCGGATAGAAACAAAGCCGCCAAAATCAAGAGCCATCACAACGTCGGCGGACTGCCCGAAGACATGAAGTTTGAGCTGGTCGAACCGCTGCGCTATCTATTCAAAGACGAAGTGCGTTTAGTGGGCGAAGCCTTGGGGCTAAGCGAAAACCTCGTCTGGAGGCAACCGTTCCCCGGTCCGGGGTTGACCGTGCGCTGTCTGGGCGAAGTCACCCGCAAGCGCGCGGAGCGGCTGCGCGCCGCCGATTTCATTCTGCAACAGGAATTGCTGCAAGCCGGATTTTTGGGCAAGGGCGGGAGCGCGTCGCAAGCCTTCGTCGTCCTGCTGCCCGTCAAATCCGTCGGCGTGATGGGCGACCAGCGGACGTATCAGGAAACCGCCGTCGTCCGCGTCGTCGTCACCGACGATTTTATGACCGCCGATTGGGCGCGCCTGCCCCACGAGCTGCTGGCGAAAGTCTCCAGCCGCATTGTGAACGAGGTGGAAGGAATCAATCGCGTGGTGTATGATATTACCAGCAAACCGCCCGCGACCATTGAATGGGAATGATTGCAACTGAAAGAAAGGAAACTACGATGAATTTCGATTTTGGCGAGGTTCTGACCCGCGCGTGGAAGATTATCTGGAAATTCAAAGTCCTGTGGATATTCGGCATGTTATCCAGTTGCGGCAGCCGCGGAAGCAATTCCAGCAATTACAACCAGCAATCGGGCGGCAATTTTTATGGAAACGAAATCGCGCGCGACTTCATCCGCGGCGTGGAAAGCGCCGGCAGATGGCTGGAACAAAACACCTGGGCGATTTTCGCGCTGGTCGCGCTGTTCATCGTGATATGGTTCGTTCAAATTGCGCTCGCCAACATCGGGCGTATTGGTTTAATTCGCGGGGCGTACCGCGCAGATTCCAACCCGCAAGAGATTCGCTTCGGCGAGCTGTGGAGCGAAAGCCTGAGATACTTCTGGCGCGTTATCGGTCTCTCGCTGACCGTGTGGGGACCGGCGCTGGTCGTTCTCATCGGGATGGCTGCTTTATTCGTGTTTTCCTTCGCCGCCGCCGAGTCGGGCGGACGGGACGCCGAAGCGCTGCTTTTCGGAGCCTTAGGGTTATTCCTCATCGCGTTTTGTTGCTGCCTGTTCCCCGTCTTAATCTTCCTCAGCCTGTATTACGCCCAGGCTGAGCGCGCGCTGTTGCTGGAAGAGCTCGGCGTGTTCGCCGCGCTCAAACGCGGCTGGGAAGCGTTCAGCGCGAACTTCCTTGGACTGATTATCATGGGCGTCGTGTTATTCATTATCAATCTGGTCGTCGGCTTAGCCATTGCCATTCCAGTCTACGTTACGGTTCTTCCGCTGTTTTTTCAGCTCGCCTCCGGAGCGGTGGACACATGGACGCCGGTTATCGTCGTCTTCGCTATCCTGTGCGCCTATTCGCCTATCGCGTGGCTGTTGAGCGGAATCCTCGCCAGTTACGTTGAAACCGTTTGGACTCTGGTTTACGCGCGCATAACCGGGTTACCGAAAAAGGAAACGGACGCGTCCGTTCTGTTTATCGAATCGAATGCGTAAGCTGTTCGCCCTGTTTTTGATATGCTGCCTGCTGCCCGCCGGGTCGGTCTCGGCGCGGCAGCAAAGCCTCGCCTACGCGGAGCTCTTCCCTGCGGACCTTTCCGCCTTTCCTGACATTTCCGCGCGGCTGGACGTTTTCGACTCGCGCGGCTTCTTCATTTCGGGGCTGCAAGCGCCCGCCGTGACCGTCTATGAAGACGGTCAGGCGCTGCCCATCGAATCGCTCATCGAAACGCTCGTCCCGCTGCAGCTAGTCGTGGCGGTGAATCAAGCCCCGCAACTGGACGTGCGCGATAAGACCAACCTTTCGCGCTTTGAACGCGCCGCGCAAATCCTCGACCAATGGGTCAGAAGCCGCCCGGCGGATATGCCCGACGATTACAGTCTCGTCAGTCAGGCGGGGGCGGTTATCAATCACGTCAGCGCGGCGGATTTTGCCGTCGGGCTAAACGGCTTCCGCCCGGATTTTCGCGCGGCAACCCCCAACTTGCTCTCGCTTTCCACCGCTCTCGACGTGGTCAGCGCGCCGACCACGCAGCCCGGCGTAAAACGCGCCATCCTCCTCATCACCCCCAGCGCGAACGACGCGAACATCGAGGCGCAGATTCAACCCTTGCTAGAGCGCGCGACGGCGAACCGCGTTCGCATCTTTATCTGGTTTATTGACCTGCAAACGACTTTTCAATCCAAAAGCGCGATGGCGTTCGCCAATCTTGCGGCGCAAACCGGCGGGAGCATTTTTTTCTATTCGGGAATAGAGCGCTTCCCCGACCCCGAAGCGTACTTTGCGGGGTTGCGCCGTTCCTACGCTCTGACCTATTCCTCGCGTCTGCGCGCTTCGGGCGAGCATACGCTCCGCGCCCAAATCAACTTGCCAACGGGCGCGCTGGAATCGCCCGAACAAAAATTCCCGCTGGATATTCTGCCGCCCAACCCCTTTCCGCTGGCAAACGACCTGAACATTGCGCGCCGCCCGCCGCCCGAAGACCCGTTCAGCGACGAGCTGCAGCCCGCCCGTCAGGAAGTGAAAATCATCGTCGAGTTTCCCGACGGTCATCCGCGCCCGTTGGCGCGCACGACGCTTTACGTGGACAACGTCCTGATGGACGAAAACACCGCCCCGCCTTTCGACGTTTTTGAATGGGACCTCAGTTCCTATTCGCAAACGGGCGAACATCAATTGGTCGTCGAGGCGGTGGATACGCTCGATTTGCAAAACCGCAGCGCCGCCTTTCCGGTGACGGTGACGGTGGTCAAGCCTTTGAGCGGCGGGCTGGGATTGCTTGCCCGCTATCGTCTGCCCATCACGCTGGGCGCGATTGCCCTCGCCGGCTTGACCTTGCTGCTCATTCTGCTCGGCGGACGCTTGCGCGCGTTTTCTCTGCGGGCGTCAAAACAAGCGCGGCAAAAGGAAGCCGACCCGCTGACTCAATCCGTCGCCGCGACAGAAGCTTCCAAAGCCGTTCCCACCACGCCGCTGAAAAAGAAATCTCCCCCGCCCAAAAACGCGGAAGCGCTGCTGATGAAACTGACTCCCGACGGGCAGATTGCGGCGTCCGCGCCAATTCCGCTGACGGAAAAGGAAACGGTCTTCGGCGCCGACCCGGTGCAATGCGGACAAATCCTCAACGACCCAACCATCTCTCCCGTTCACGCGCGCGTGCGAATTCTGGACGACGGCAGCTATCTGCTTTTGGATAACAACTCGACGGCGGGAACCTGGGTGAATTACGACCTTATCCCCCGCGAGGGCTATCGGCTTTCGAACGGCGATATGGTACACTTTGGAAAGTTGGTTTTCCGATTCACGTTAAAAAAACCTCCGGAAGTTTCCAAGCCTAAAATCACCGTCGAAACGCTGGAAGCATGATTCAGACCAAGTACCCTCACCTGCATATCGCAGCGCTCAGCCACGCGGGCATGTCCGGCAAAAATAACGAAGACCGTTACGAGGTCACTTCATACCAGCTGAGCGAAGACGACCCGCGCCCCTCTGTGCTGGCGGTGGTCGCCGACGGCATCGGCGGGCACAAAGCGGGCGAAGTCGCCGCGGAGCTGGCGGTCAGTTACATCACCCGGCGCGTGGCGGATAGCACCGGCAAAAAACCCCAAAAAGTTCTCGAACAAGCCATTCACGAAGCCAGTCAGGCAATCGCTCAACATGCCGCGCAAAACCCCGAACAAAAAGGCATGGGCTCGACCTGCGCCTGCGTTTGGGTGATTGACGATCGGCTCTACACGGCATACGTCGGCGATTCGCGGGTGTATTTGCTGCGCGAAAAGCAGATTCAACGCCTGACGGTAGATCACACCTGGGTGCAGGAAGCCTACGAAAAGGGAATTATCACCAAAGAGCAGATGTACGACCACCCCAATCAGCACGTCATTCGGCGTCATTTGGGCGGAGCCAAACTGCCGGAAGTAGATTTTCGCTTGCAGGTGGAAGACGCGGAAAACCGCGAAGAGGCGGAGCATAATCAAGGCTTTGTGTTGGAGCCGGGCGACGTCATTCTGATTTGCAGCGACGGCTTGACCGACCTGGTGTGGGACGACGAAATCCGCGACGTCGTCTTAAAAAACGCGAAATTAAGCGCGGCGACGGAAGAGCTGGTGGCGCTGGCGAATCGCCGCGGCGGGCACGACAACATCACCGTCGTCCTGCTCGCCGTGCCGCAGCCGGAAAGCGGCAAAAAGAAAAAAGCCGGATTTTTAGATTGGCTGCTCGGCAACGATTAAATGAAAAAGGCCTTCGGGCGCGCGGCTCGAAGGCCTTTTTTATCGCATCGCTCAGGCTTGCTTTTCGCTCAGCCGCAAGAAGAACTTGGTAATCTCTTCCGTAATGGCGGGGGTCAGCGCCAGCCCAAGCACAATCGCCCATTCGCGCGGGTGGAGAAAGTGAGTGTTGAAGATAGGCTGCAAGAAAGGAACGACGCACACAATCAACAACAGGGCGGTGGACAGCCCGACGGCGTATTGCATATATTTATTGGAGAATACGCCAATGGTAAAGATGGAGGCGCGCTCGGAACGAACAGTATAGGCGCGGAAGAGCTCGCACAGCGAAAGGGTGACGAACGCCATCGTCTCGGCGGTTTGCACGTCCACGCCGCGCCAGTCGTGATTCAACACAAAGGAAAAAACGTTTGCGCCCGGCGGCAAAATTGCGCCGGCTTCCAAATGCCACGCCAGCCCCAGGAAGAAAGCGGTCAACACCGCGCCAGTTTGCATGACAGTCTGGATGAAGATACCCAAGCCCATCGAACGGTTGATAATCGGCTCAGATTTGGCGCGCGGCTTGCGATCCATCGTGTCGGGGTCGCCTTTTTCCATCGCCAGCGCCAGCGCGGGCGCGCCGTCGGTGACGAGGTTAAGCCACAGCAGCTGAATGGCGGTCAGCGGCGCGGGCAGCCCTGCCAGCGTAGCGAGGAAGATAATCATAATCTCGGCGACGTTGGAGGAAAGCAAGAAGAAGACGAACTTGCGAATATTGGCGTAGATAATTCGTCCCTGCTCCACCGCGGCGACGATGCTGGCGTAATTGTCGTCGGTCAACACCATGTCGGCGGTCTCCTTGGCGACGTCCGTTCCGGTGATTCCCATCGCCACGCCAATATCAGCGCGTTTGATGGCGGGAGCGTCGTTCACGCCGTCGCCGGTCATGGCGACCACTTCGTTATTGGCTTGCAGCGCGTCCACAATCCGCATTTTGTGTTCGGGCGAGACGCGGGCGAAGACGTCGGTCTCTTCGATGATGTTTTTGAGCTGCGCGTCGTCCAGTTGATCCAGCTCCGCGCCGGTCATCACGGTTTTGCCGGGACGCAGCAGCCCGATCGATTCGGCAATCGCTCGCGCGGTGTTGGGATAATCGCCGGTAATCATCACCGTGCGGATTCCCGCATGGCGGGCTTTTTCCAGCGCGGGTTTAACCTCGAGGCGCGGCGGGTCAATCATCCCCAGCAAGCCGACGAAGACGAGATTCTTTTCCAGCTCGGCGACTTTAATATCTTCGGGGTCGTCCGGCACATCGCGATCAAGACGATAAGCCACGCCCAGCACGCGCAGCGCGTCTTTGGTCATTGCGTCGTTGGCGGCAAGGATTCTTTGTTTGATTTCAGGGGTCAGTTCGCGCGGCGTATCGTCCATGCCTTGATAGCGCGAGCAAAGATCCAGCACAATATCCGGCGCGCCCTTCACGGCAATCACGTCCCAGTTTTTGACTTTTTCGTCGTAGAAGGGGGAAATGTCTTCCGGCTTCGGTTCCAGCACGTCGTGAATGGTGATCATGCGCTTGCGCTCGGAATCGAAGGGGACTTCGTTTTCGCGCGGGTAGGCTTCTTTGATTTTTACGGGAATCGCGCCGGCTTTGGCGGCGGCGACCAGCAGCGCGCCTTCGGTCGGGTCGCCCACGATGCGATACGTTTTTTGCGAATCGCTCTCGCCGGTGATTTCGACTTCCGCGTCGTTGTTCAGCACGCCCAGCCAGAGCGCGGTGAGAACGGCGGGATATTGCGTCAGGTCTATCTTTTGGCCGTCAATTTGAAATTCGCCGATGGGCGCGTATCCCGCGCCGGTCACATCCATAAATTGGTTATCCGCCCAAACGCGGGTGACGGTCATTTCGTTTTGGGTGAGCGTGCCGGTCTTATCGGAGCAAATGACCGTCGCCGAGCCGAGCGTTTCCACTGAGGAAAGCTTGCGAATCAGGGCATGACGTTGAATCATCTCGCGCATGCCCAGCGCCAGCGAAATGGTGACGACGGCGGGCAAGCCTTCCGGCACGGCGGCAATCGCCAAACTGACGGCGATGATGAAGACTTCGGTAATTTCCCCGGCGAATTCTTTAAAATATTCCAGCGGCGCGGAGAACAGCAATCTGATTTCGGTGTAGTTATACAGCGCGACCAAAAAGACAATCGCCACCAGAAAGAGCGAGCCGACGCTCAAGGTCTTGCCGAGCTCGTCCAGCCTTCTTTGCAGCGGGGTTTCTTCGGCTTCTACGTTTTGCAGCATGGAGGCAATCAGTCCGAGCTGCGTACGCATGCCCGTCGCGGTGACCACGCCGCGCCCGCGCCCGTAATTGACCACCGTTCCCATAAAGGCGGTATTTTTGCGGTCGCCCAGCGGGACGTTTTTATCCAACACGGCGGCGGCGTTCTTTTGCACGGGCAGCGATTCGCCCGTGAGCGAGGCTTCTTCCACGCGCAAGTTCACCGCCTCCAGCAGGCGCAAATCGGCGGGGACGAAATTGCCCGCTTCCAAAAAGACAATATCGCCAGGGACAAGGTGATAAGCGGGAATGGAGCGCCGCACCCCGTCCCGCAGGACTTGCGCGTCCGGCGCAGCCAGTTTTTTGAGCGCCGCCAGCGCTTGTTCGGCGCGCTGTTCTTGAATGATGCCCAAAGTGGCGTTCAAGACGACGATAGCCAGAATCGCCGCTGCTTCAATGTAGTCGCCCAGCAGCGCCGAGATGACGGAGGCGACAATCAGCAAAATCACCACGAAACTGTTGAGCTGATCCCACAACATCGCTAAAAAGCCGGGACGCGGCGCTTCTTGCAACTGGTTGGGTCCGTAAATTTGCAAGCGTCTTTCGGCTTCGGCGGAGGTCAGCCCGTTTTCATGAACTTCAAGGTTCTTGAGCGCCTCTTGCGCGCTAAGCGCGTGCCACTCCTGTTCTTTGATTGCTTCGGTCATGCAAAGCTCCTGTTTGAAATTTTTGCGGAAACCCGCTTTCTATCCGTTTAATTAAAACAAGACCGCCACGACTCCCGTGATGGTCTTGTCCAATTTTAGCGCCGCGGAAAGCCGCCGACAACGAAGGTTGATCTCTTGAAAGCGCGTTTGGTTGTGCATAGGCGGCTTGCTTCCGAAACAGATAGAGTCTATCACACGCAAATAAATTGTCAAGCGGCGTTTTTGAAAGCGCATTAGCGGCGGCAAAGTCAGGAATTTAGCGATTGCGGCTTCGCGTAGCTCAACCAAATTCTCCAAAACGACTTAATTTTTTTACAGTCAACGCCGCGCAGAAAAGGAATACAAAGAAAAATTCCGCCAGCGGGAACTCCGCTCCTTGCAGCGCCGCGCCTGAGGTGGCGCTCGTCCCAGCGGCGCAACCAGGAGCCGTTTCTTGAGAAGCGCATTGGACGCATGACGCCAAAGGCGAGAGAAACCCCGCGCAGCGCCATTATCAGATGAATTTACAAAAGGGCATGCGCGAACCGCGTTTGCGCGCGGTACAATATATGCCCTATGGCAAAACTCAAATCCCCTTTATCCTTTTTTCTGCTGACCGTCGTCGCCATCGCGCTGACGGCGCTCTTTGGACCTGAAGAAAAATCTTTGGGAACGAACGTGCGGCTGGTGTACGTTCACGGGGCGTGGGTGTTGGCGGCGGAAGCGGCTTTCTTCGCCGCGGCGCTCGCCGGCTTGCTGGGACTGCTGACTCGCAAAGACGGCTTTCACCGTTGGAGCGCCGCGCTGGGACGCGCCGGAATCGTCTTTTGGCTCACCTACCTGCCGCTCTCGCTGCTCGCCATGCAAGCCAATTGGAACGGGCTCTTCCTCGCCGAGCCGCGCTTTCGGCTGGCGATGATTTTCGCCGTCGTCGGGGTCTTGCTGCAAGCGGGATTGTGGCTGCTGGGCGTCAAATGGCTGACCTCGCTTGGCAACGCGCTGTTTATCGTCGCCTTGCGCGCGGTTTTCTCCGGCGCGGAAAACGTCATGCACCCGCCGCCCTCGCCCATTTTCAATTCGGGCTTATGGAACGTGGTCGCCTTCTTTGTGGCGCTCAACCTGCTGGCTTGGGTCGCGGCTTATTTCCTGACGCGCTGGTTTTTAACGCTGGAAAGCGAATAGCCAACCCTTTCATCAAAACTCGACTCGGGCGCGCATCACGTAACGGTTGAGCGCGCCGAAGCGATATTTGTACTCTTCGTCGCCGCGCATAAAGTCGAACTCGGCGCGACGATTTTCGCACGCCCAGCGCAGGGTATAAGTGAGCAAAGTCCAGCCGGGAGAAAACTCCATATAAGCGCGGTCCACGCCGGCGTTATAGCCCCAGAGTTTGCCGCCGTAATCGAAGTTGAGGCAGGCGGCAATCGGCTTGCCGTCGGCTTCCAAAAAAGCCAGCCATAGCCAGCCGTTTTCATGCGCGGCGCGGATAATATCGCTTATTTGCGCGCGCATTGCTTCGGTTAAAAATCGCGCCTTGTTTTCGTCCTGCTCCATCAGGCGCAAAAAAGCGGCGATTTCGGCTTGCGGGTCGCGCATGTCGGCGAGACGCCATCGCCCGCCGCGCCCGCTCTCTTCAAAGCGGCGCAGTTTACGGCGGATTTCGTGCCGCTGCTTTTTTTCCACCCGCGAGAGATATTCTTCAAAGTCGCCGCGCAGCTCGATGCGCGGGGTAGGACGATAAGTCTCTTCGGCGAACGTCCAGCCGCGCCGCGCCGCTTCTTCCCGCAGGGCGGGCAGAGTCGGGCTGCCGTTGGGGAGGTTATACCAATCCAGCGGGGGGAGCTTCCGCGCGGCGATAAACTCAAGCAAGCCTGAGACAAAGCGCGCGTGATCTTGCGGGCGGACGATAAGGTCGAGGTAGTCGGAAATTTCCACGCTGCCGACCAGCAACAGTTTGGGCGCGCCTTCGTATTCGGCGATAAACAGCGGCGCGACGCCGATCAGTCGCCCCTCTTCGCGCGCGGCAATCAGCGTCAGTTGCGCGCCGCGCCATTCGCCGCCGCCCCAATGACTCAGCCACGCCCGTTGATATTCGTAACGCAAAAAAGGCGCGTCTGTTATCGCTTCGCGCAGCAGACGATTCCACTCTGGCGCGTCCAGTTCTTCAATTTTGTTATGAATTTGGTAGTTCATCGGGTTCAAATTTTACCAGTTATAATGAGAAAGCTCGCGCGAAAACAAACGAAACTCGCGCCAAGTAAAGATAACCGCTTCAGGTGTATTCTTACATGCCTCTCGATTTAATCATTACGCCGATATACCGCATTAATGGACAGGAAGCGCCCGCGCTACCGGGATTGCTGGCTTTAATGCCGCCGCCCAACGCGGCGCGCGGACGCGAGCGCGACCATTTGATTGTCTATTTGCTGCTGGCGGGCAACGCCATCGTCACCACCGGCGAGTACGCCCAGTTGGCGCAGGACGCGGCGGAGATGTTTTACCAAACGGCGGGCGCGACGACCACCGCGCTGCGCGCCGCCATCGAGATAACCAACGCCGCGCTGTTGCAGCGCAACATGAATTCCAGCGCGCAAGGGCAATACGCCGCGGGCTGGCTAACCCTCGCCGCGCTGCGCGATTCTCAATGTCTGCTCGCCCTCAGCGGCCCCATGCAGGCGGCGCATTTCGGGCAGCGCGAAACGCGCCGCATTTACGAACCAGGCATTTCCGGCAAGGGATTGGGCGTCAGCCAGACGGCAGGCGCGCATTACGCGCAGATTTCTCTGGCGGCAAACGACCTGCTGCTCTTCTTTGGGCGCGCCCCCGCCGAATGGACTCCCGCTCTGCAAGATTCCACGCCGGTCTCGCTGGGAGCGCTGCGCCGCAAATTAACTGCCAGCGCCCCAGCCGATTTAAACGCCGTCCTGATGCAGGCGGCGGAAGGCAAGGGCAGATTGCGTTTGTTGAGCGGAACGGAAGAGATAAAGGACAGGCAACCCGCCGCCGCTCCTCCGCCGAGCCAGAGTCCCGCCGCGCCCGCGCACGTGATTCAAGCGGCGAGCTATTCCGCCCCGCCGGCAGATTCCGCCGCGCCGCCGAATCCGCCGCGCGATTTTCCGCCTTCCATCCCGCGCCTTCGCAAAGCGGCGGAAGAAGGGCCGCGCCAACCCGAATCCGTCCCGGAATCCGCCCCCGCCGCGCCGCCGGAAACGAAGAAACCTTTGACGCGAAGAGAAAGACTCCCGCGCCGCCGCGAGCCTTCCGAGCGCGTCCGTCGCACTGCGCGGCGAGCCGCCGCCTTCATTCAATGGAGCCGCGGCGTAGGCGACGCTTTCAGCGCGTGGTTCGCCGCCGTTCTGCCCAGGCTGCTGCCCACCCACGAAGTGGAAAAGCCTTACGCGGCTTCCAACTTCGTCATGCTGGCGATTGCCGTCATTGTGCCGCTGACGATTGCCGTCGCCGGTTTCGCCGTGTTTGATAAATACGGGCGCGGCCAGCAATATCAAATTTATTTGAGCAAAGCGCGCGACTTGCGCGCGCAAGCGCTGGCGGTGACCGACCCCGTCGCGCAGCGCAAATCGTGGGAAGCCGCGCTGCTCAACGCCGAACTGGCGGAGACCAACGCCCCAGGCGGCAAGCCGACCGCCGAAACTTCCGCGCTGCGGCGCGAAGCGAATCAAAAGCTGGACGAGCTGCTCGGCGTCCAACGCCTGTCCTTTTCTCCGGCGTTCAGCGTCAATCTGGGGTTCGACGTCAGCCGCATGGCGGCGAACGATTTCGATTTATACATGCTCAACGCCGATTCCGGCGCGGCGATGCGCGCCCAATCTTTCAGCGGCGGGCGCGGCTTTCAGCTCGATACGGCGTTCGTCTGCGGTCCCGGAAAGTACGGCGAATATCAGGTGGAGCCGCTGGTGGATATTCTGGCGCTGCCCGGCTTAAACGTGTATAACGCCGCGCTGCTGGGCATAGACGGCAAGGGCAACCTGCTTTACTGCGCGCCGGGGCAGGTGCCGCGCGCAATTCCGCTGCCCGCGCCCGACACCGGTTGGAAGCGCGTCACCGCCTTTACGATGGACGGCGACAACCTGTACGTGCTGGACGCGGCGGCGCGCGCCGTTTGGGTTTACATCGGCAAGGACGGAACTTTTTTGGACCGACCTTACTTCTTCTTCGGCAACCAGACGCCCGAAAAGGAAGACGCCATTGACTTGATTGTCTCCGGCGACGAGCTCTTCCTGCTGCACGCGGACGGGCGGCTTTCTAACTGCTCGTACAGCCGCATCGAATCGAAGCCGACTCGCTGTCAGGAGCCGACTTACCCGCTAAACCGCATCCCGGCGTATCAGGATATTGACCTGTTCAGCGCGGCGAACTTCACGCAGCTATTGTTCGCCGTCCCGCCTGATTCCGCGCTGCTGCTTTTGGACGCGAGTCGGCGGGCGCTCTTGCGAGTCTCGCCGCGTTCTTTCGAGCTGCAAAATCAATTCATGCCGCAAACGGAAGGCGGATACGTCGTCCCGCGCGGCAAGGTCAGCGCCGCCGCGCTGTCGCCCAACCACGCCCTGTATCTCGCCATTGACGGACAAATCTATTTTGCGACCAACGTCCCGTAAACAAGGAGCGAATTATGCCCGGCATTTTGGAAGAATTATTGAAACTGTTTGGAATCATCGTCCCCCCGAAACCGCCGCAAGACGACCCCAACGAACCGGCGCAAGTCACGCAAAGCAAAGTCCTCGCCCTGGTGTACGACCCGACGATGGACTCGAACACGGGAACCACCCTTTCGCAAAGGATGAAGTGGTATCGCCCGGCGGATTTGATGAACGGCTTCATGGCGGACCTGCTGCAAGCCAGCGGCGGGATGGCGCGCTATCAAATCGTTCAGCGCGTGGACATTAACGAATTTCCGATAAAAACGGACGGCTTCCGCTACACCCCGCAAAGTTACATGGACGTTTTGCAAAACGCCGCGCCGCCGCACATGCCGCAAGAAGCCAATTATTACGCCATCCTGAATCAATACAACATCTTACAGCGCGTGGCGATGAATCAAATTGACGAGGTGTGGATTTTCGGCTTTCCGCACGCGGGCTTTTACGAATCCATCATGGCGGGACCGGGCGCGTTCTGGTGCAACGCCCCCCCGCTGGCGGGGACTTCCGCTAGCAAGCGGCGTTTCGTCATCATGGGCTTTTCGTATGAAAGATACATCGGCGAAATGCTGGAATCTTACGGGCATCGCGCCGAATCTATTATGGAAAAAGTATTTTCCCAAACGTGGGGCGAAGCGAACCTGTGGAGCCGCTTCACCCGTTACGACAAGATTGCGCCGGGCAAAGCCGCTTGCGGCAACGTCCATTTCGCGCCCAACAGCGAAAAGGATTACGATTGGGGCAACCCCGCCAAAGTCAAAAGCGAATGCTACGACTGGCTGCTCAATTTTCCCAACTTCAAAGGCGACGTCCGCATGGTGGATTGCTCGGAATGGGGCGGCGGCGATATTCGCGCGCATCACCGCTGGTGGTTCGAGCGTTTCCCCCGCGTGGCGGGACGCAAAAACGGAATTCACCACAACTGGTGGCAATACGTCGTCAACCCGCAGCGCGTGGCGGTGTAACCCGCCTGCGCCGCGCGCCGTCCAAACGCCCTTCCGTTTTGCTCAGTCGCAAGCAAGCGATGGATCTTCTTGAAAAACATCCGCCGGGCGCTTTTCTTTCTGGATAAAACGGCATAAAATAAACGTAACAGATCAACCCGCTGAATTGCCATGCGCCTTTCACTGGACCTCTATGCGTCGCTGATTTTCTTCGCAGCCGCCATACCCTACGCATGGATGGGGTTGTACGCGTGGAAAAAACGCCCGGCGGTGGCGGCGTCGCCGTTTGCATGGATGATGCTGTGCTTTTCCATTTGGTCGGCGGCTTATGGGGCGGAGCTGGCGTTGCAATCGCGCATGGGGAAATGGATGGCGGAGCTGTTCGCCTATTTCGGAATCGCGCCCCTTCCGATCACCCTCTTCTTCTTTGCGCTGGAATTTACCGGGCGCGGTCACCTGCTTTCGCGCCGCGCCCGCGCCGCCTTTCTGGCGACGCCGGCTCTCTTTTGGGTTCTGGCGTTAGGCAATCACCATCACTTTCTAGTCTGGACTTCCGCGCAAATTTTAAATGTCAACGGGCTATCTTTCTTCGTCCTCCAATACGGGATAGCCTATTGGGCCTTTTCCTTCCTCTGGCTGGCAATGATCTTCGGGGCGATTTTCCTGCTGGCGGCGGAAGCCATGCAGCGCGGCAGATACCGCGCGCAAGTCAATCTGATGGGGATGGGAATCCTCGCGCCCATCATCAGCCGCATCCTCTACCTGACGCGGCTGGATCTCGTTTCATATCTGGATTTTTCGCCGCTGCTCGCCATGCCTTTTAGTTTGGGGCTGGCATGGATGGTGACGCGGCGCTATCGCCTGCAAGAGATCATTCCGCTGGAACATCTCGCTGTGTTGAACGACATGAGCGACGGGGCGGTTATTTTAGACGAGCGTCAACGCGTGGCGTACCTCAACCCGGCGGCGGAAAGCCTGTTAGGACGCCCGCTGGCGGAGGCGCTAGGGCAGCCCGTTCAATATATCGGCGGACAGCCGGGGGAAGAAATCGCCGCGCAAATCGCCGCCGGGCGGCCTCATTCCGAAATTATTTTTGAAAGAGACGGGCAGCGCAAGGTTTTTGAAATGACCGTCTCCAAAATAGATTCTTCCGCCATGTCGCGCCTTTCTCAAGAAAGCGTCTATCTCACGCTGCTGCACGACGTCACCGCGCGCAAAGAAACGGAAAGCGTTCTGAGCCGCCGCGAGTCGGTCATGTCGGCTTTGCGCGCCACGGCGGAGTTGTTCCTCAAACGCTCGCTGTGGGAGCATAGCATCCCCAGCGCGTTGCAGCTGTTGGGAGAAGCCGTCAATCTCAGCCGAATCTTTATCGGCATGAACTACGCCGACCGCGAAGGAAGCCTCCGCACCAGTCTGTGCTACGAATGGACGGCGAAAAACGTCGCCAGCCATCTCAACGACCCCGCGCTGCAACACGTCCCGATGAAAACAGCCGGCATGGAACGTTGGGTAAACATCCTTTCGCAAGGCAGGATGATTACCGGGCTGACGAAGGATTTTCCGCAGGCGGAACAAGACTTCCTGCGGCGCATCGGCAGCCTATCCGTCGCCGCCGCCCCGATTTTCGCCAATAAGAAGTGGTGGGGCTTCATCATGTTCGACGAATGCCGCCGCGAGCGCACATGGACGAACATCGAATTGGAAGCGCTGAGCATCGCCGCCAGCCTGTTCGGCTCGGCGGAAGAGCGCGCTCAAACGGAATTAAATTTAACGCGCCGCCAGGAAGCGCTGAATATTTTGCGCGAAATCGTCCTCGCCTCGCTCAAAGCGGAAGACCTGCTCTCGATGGCGCACGCGCTGGTGGAAAAGTTCGCCCCGCTCATTCACGCCGACCGCTGCGCGCTCACTTTGTGGGACGACGGCAGCAAGCAGGAAGTGCGGCTGGCGATGCACGACCCCTATGAAAAGCGCCATCCGCCGCTGGAAGCGACGCCCGCCGACCTGACCCTGACCGAGCTGGCGCTCAATCACGGCAAACCGCTGGCGGTGGAAGACGCGAGCGAAGCCTTCTACGCTGAAAAACGCGCGACCCAGACAATTCCCGGCAGGGCGGCGCTGGCGCTGCCGCTGATCGCCGGCAAGAAAAAACTGGGCGCGGTCATCCTCGCTTTTGAGCAACCGCGCGCGTTTCAAGCGGAGGAAATCTCCATTTGCGAGCAGGCGGCCGACCTCGTCTCGCTGGCGTTGGAAAAGTTCCAAACCTGGGAAGAAGCCGAGCGCCGCGCGGCGAATTTGGAAACGCTGCGGCGGGCGGGCGCCGTCGTCGCCGAAACTTTAAAAACGGAAGAAGCCGTGGCGCGCACGCTGGAACAGCTCAAAGAGGTCGTCCCTTACGATAGCGCCTCGGTGCAGCTATTGGAAGACGAGGCTTTGAAAATTATCGGCGGCAGCGGCTTTGAAGACCTGAGCATGGTATTGGGGATGACCTTCCCCATTCCGGGCGACAACCCTAACACGGAGGTCTTGCGGCAACGCAAGCCGCTTATCTTCAATGAAATCAGCGAGATTTACGAAGTCTTCAAGCGCCCGCCGCAAAATTACATCCGTTCATGGCTGGGCGTGCCGCTCATTTTTCAAGAGCGCGTCATCGGGCTGCTGGCCATAGACAGCAAAGACCCCAAGCGTTTTACCGAAAAAGACGTGGAGCTGGCGGTGATGTTCGCCGACCAGGTAGCGGCGGCTCTGGAAAACGCGCGCCTGTTCAAGGAATCGCAAGAGCAGGCGCTGACCGACCCGCTCACCGGAATTTACAATCGGCGCGGGCTGTTTCAGATGGGCGATTTTGAGCTGGCGCGCGCGCGCCGCATGAACCGCCCTTTCAGCCTGTTGATGTTCGATATTGACCACTTCAAAAAAATAAACGACGAATACGGGCACCCGGCGGGCGATGAGATTCTACGCGGGCTGGCGGAACGCTGCCGTCACGGCTTGCGCGGGGAAGACGTCCTCTGCCGTTACGGCGGAGAGGAATTCGTCGCCTTTCTGCCGGAAGCGAATGTGGAAACGGCGCGACATATCGCCGAGCGCTTGCGGCTGGCGACGATAGACGCGCCCTTTATCACCAGCGCGGGAGAGTTGCAAGTCTCCATCAGCGTGGGGGTCGCGCAGGCGAACGAGAACGATTCCTTAAAGAAACTCATCGAGCGGGCGGATCTCGCGCTTTACGCCGCCAAACGCGGGGGGCGCAACCGTGTAGCGGTCAGCGGCGATTCTCAATCCCTTTCCCAAACTTGATACAGACTTAAATTACCGCCCTCGCCGTCGGAAAGGAAGGCGGCGGCGATGCGCATTCCCGTTTGAGCCGCCAGCGCGGAAAGTTCCTCCGCCGAAAAGTGGTGCGCGTAACGCAGCCCGCGGCCGCCGCCGCGCCAATCCAGCAGATAATCGCCGGGGTCGGCGTCCTCTTCGCGCAAGCCGGTCAGCCGCCAGGGTTGAATTCGCGCGCGCAATTTGGCGCTATTCAAAAACTGCCAGTTGGAAAGGATGAACCGCCCGCCAGTTTTGAGCAGCGTCTTGACGCCGCGCAAGACGTTCAAGCGCAGAGCTTCGCCGGGGATGTGATGCAAGACCGCGAAAGCGAACACGACGTCGAAACTCGCCGGCTCCAGCCCGTCCGCCCAAGCGGGCGCGGTCAGGTCGGTTTGAATAAATTGCGCGGGGAAGGCGTGAACGGCGGAAGCCGCTTGCAGCAAAGGCGGGCTGAAATCCAACCCCAGATACGAGCCGCGAAAACCGCGCCGATTCAACTCGCGGGCGAGCTCCCCGTTGCCGCAGCCGAGGTCGAGCAGCGCTTCTTCGCCGCGCAGCGAATCCAAAATGCGCCGCGCGCCGGGTTGAATCCGCCGCCGCGTGGCGGAAAATTCCGCGCCGAAGCGCTCGTAAAATTCGCGATTCAAGGCGATCAGTTTTGCGGCGGAGGCGGAATCCATATCGGCATTATAATGCGCTCATGCTGCTCTCGCCTTATAAGTTAGAAAAGTTCTCGCAAGAATTTGAATCGAAAACGCCGCAGGAAATCATCGAATGGGCGGTGGAGCGTTACGCGCCTTACGTCGCCATGAGCTCCTCGTTTCAGACGCAATCCATGCCGCTGCTGCACATGATTTCGCAAATCGCGCCCGATACGCCCATCTTCTTCATCAACACCGGCTATCACTTTTGGGAGACGTTGATGTTCCGCGAGCAAATCGCGGAAGAATGGAAGTTGAACATCATTGACGTCTATCGCGATTCGCGCTGGGACGTCTTTGTCCGTCAGCGAACGCGGACGCTGCCGCTGGAAGACCCGAATTTGTGCTGCTATTTGCACAAAGTCCAACCGATGCAAAAGGCGTTGAAAGGCTACAAAGCGTGGATTACGGGAATCCGCCGCGACCAGACTTCCGTTCGCGCGCAGGCGAAAATTTTAGAGCTGCCGCAAGAGGATTTGCTGAAAGTCAACCCGCTGCTGAATTGGACGCGCACGGACGTTCAGCGCTACATCGAACAACACAACCTGCCCAAGCATCCGCTTTATGAAAAAGGCTATCGCAGCGTGGGCTGCGCGCCTTGCACCGTCGCCATCGGCGCGAACGACGACGAGCGCGCCGGGCGCTGGGCGGGCAGAGGCAAGGTGGAATGCGGCTTGCATACCGA
>DAOUBR010000030.1:0-13212 GCA_034432535.1 Anaerolineales bacterium
GCGTGATAGCGTATTGTCGTCAGCCCAAGAAACCTTCTCTTGGCTTGGGCACCCTGCCCGCTTTGGTTGCCTAACCCGAACTCACGTTAAAGTAAGTCCCCCCCCCACTTCCTGACTTTGTTGCAGCAATGACACGGACTCTAAAGAATCTTTTCACCAAAGCCTTTTTGGTGTTATACTTGTCATATTTCAAGTAATGTGGCTTGCTTAAACAAGCCTGCCTGACATTTCTTCAATCTGCTAATCTTTTACACCTTGTATTTTGCTCGTAAAAACCCGTCGCAATCATAAACAGTTGATGTAAAATTTCATTATTGCGCGGCGTAAAAAGTTTTTGTAAAGGGCAGAGTTTTGACAAATAACATTTTTACGGGTTTTACGCTGTCATAAGTTATTTGCCGCGATAAACGGTTGATCAGGCGACATTGAATCCTTTAGGGTAAATAGCGAATTTTGCGTAAGCCTTTTTGATAGGCTTTTCTTGAAGGTTTGCGCCTTTTGTAAAAATATTTATCCAAGCCTGGTTGAGGAGGATAAAGTGAAGCGCCTTAGAATGGTTTTTGTGCTATTCTTTATGTTGCTGGCGTCAGTCTTTGTAACCGCTCCTGCTGCGGCGCGTTTTCATTTTCTAGATCTGACCGCCATTCAGCCGCCCTCTAATCAAGATTGCTCTAATCTTGATGTAACATTTATTGTGGACCAATCTTGGGCTATGGAAGCTCCAGGAACTCAGGAGGCAGCAGACCCGCTTGGGCAGCGCAAGTATGCCGTAGACGCGATGATTGACTTGCTCACTGGTCTGGCGCTTGACCAATGTCCGGGCACACACCATCTCATCACAATTATTTCTTATGGCTCTACCGTTAAGAAAAACTTGACTTTGTATGATATTAATCCGAAAACAACCGAAGAAGCCAACGAATTGAGAAAAGAAGACGGAATTAAGTCAAGGCTTGAAGCTGATAATATGGGTAGTGGAAACAATCCGGAAGGGGCCTTTAATGAGGCGTACCGTGTTTGGCGTACCGCGCCTTTGAGTGATGACAGCGACCACGCTACAAAACGGGTGATTGTTTTCCTCACTAATGGAATTTCTAAAAAATCCCCTACCGATTATGAGAAAAGCGCCGAAGCGGTTAAGCGCCTGGTCAATGCTCTTTTTCCTTTCGATCCAATTTTGTTAGAACGCGAGAAGTGCTTGAACGCCGTGCGAGACGTTGAAGGCGCGGTGGAAGAAAATGCAGCGGCGCAATGTATGGCGTCTCATAAACCTGCTGACATAAGCGCAGCCTACAAAAACAGCGTTTACATCTGGACAGTGTTTTTGAAGCCGCCGGGGTATGAGAAGTACGGCGAGGCTTATCAAAAAATTATTTCTCACTATGACGAAATGTCCAAATCCCACGCGGGAGAAGCAATAGAATTGAAGGCAAACTCGCGTAAAGATATTCCAACAACTTTCCGTAAAATCTTGTCTTATTTAGCGGGCGTCCGCCCGGTGCTTTTGAATTGTGGTTCTTTTGCGATGAATCCTTATTTGCGCGAAGCGCGGATAACAGTTTATAAGATTGATCCTGAAATAAAAATAACGCTTTCTTATAAAGATCAGGACGGCGTTACTCATTCGATTACGGACGGGAAGCCCGATTCTCTTGGCGCTTTTAACCTGAAAAACTATTACGCTTTTGGAGCAAACGAAGCGTATTTACTTGCGTATCCGCACGCTGGCATTTGGGATCTTACCGCTGACAACTGCCAAGGGCTTGATACCTACTATGAACAAGTGGAAATTGACGCTTCGCAAAAATTAAACATGCCTGATATTATTCCCCAATACGAAGTGGCGCCTTTTTATGACCCTGAATATCCACAATATTTAGTATATCAAATGCACGACCGCGAAAACGGCGAATTAATTCTGCAAGAGAACCACCCGCGTTTTTGGGTGGACGCCAAGGCGCTTGTTGCGGCGCCCACTGGAGACGTCAAGCAATATACTCTCAAATGGAGCGCAGAGAAAAAGGCTTTTATATCCACCGAGCCGCTTTGGGTCGCCGTTGCTGGTACTTATAATGTTCAGGTGACGGGCATGTCTTATTTGCGAGAAGACAAGCCTTCTCCGTTGGACACCGTTGTGCCGGAACTTGTGTTTGATAAGCAATTCACTTTGTTTGACGTAAAAACGCAAATCGAAGTTGACAACGTGATCCCATTTACCATTGACGTCGTTCAGCCCGTTGGTAAATTTAAAAATACTCATCAATTGAGATTTGATCGTTGGCAGCCGCTGGAGATTGCGCCTTTAACTGTGCAAATCCGCTTGTTGGATAGGAATAATAATATACTCCTTAAGCCTGAAGAATATCTCGCTTCCACGCAAGGCGCGTTTACGGCTTATCTGGAGGGCAGAGGAAAAACGGCGCAAATTTCTTTGGAACCAGACCCTGCGAATCCTGGCTATTTTAGCGGCGTGGCAGATGATTTTGAAGTCGTAGGCGAGCAGACTTTAAAAGTTGAAATGAATCCCGCCGTGATGCTCAAAAACCGCCGTCCTTATAATCGCGAAGTGGAAGTTAAGTTTGAACGAGTTGATGATTTAATACATACGCCCCAATTTTGGAACTTCCTCGCCTATGCTTTTGCGGCTTATATAATTGCGACAACTATCGTTTTCTTTGCTGTTCGCACCAATAAAGTTAATGGTACGCTGATATTTGAGGATGGCGCAGCTGTTGTGACGGAGTTTAATTTGAATAGCGGCAAGAACTGGCGCGATATCACTAGTCGCGAGCTGAAAAATTGGGCGCAACTTGGCATTAAACGGATGCGCATCAGCAATGCCCCGCGCCGCAGAGCGCTTCCAGTTGAAGGAGATTTTTCTTACTCTTTCGCCGAGAGCTCTCATCCTGGTGTGCGCGTCAAAGGACAGCGCTACGACGGAAGTAATTTTGAGTTTGACCTTGCGCCTGATTTGCCCACTACTTACGACAATGATTCTTCGATCACAATGAAATATCAACCCATTAATCAATAAAACAAACGAGATTGTAAAGGAGATTGCGCTATGCCTAGACCCACTATTGTAATTGGACTTGGCGGCACTGGCCAATGGATTTTGACTTTTCTTAAGAAAGAACTGTTGGAAATTGGCGGCGGAAGCATGCCGCCGGGCATAAAATTACTTTCTTTTGACACCACATCTCGTGCGACGGCAAAAACTGGACAGGGCGCGCCAAAAGAAGACGCGCAAGCAGTAAAGGCTGGGGCTGTAGAGTTGGTAGAAGGCAAGGAGTTTATTCCCATCGGCAATAATGTTAGTCAGCTGGCTTCAGAAATCGCACAAGGTAAGCATTCGCATTTGCAGTGGTTTCCAGCAAATAGTTTTCTTTCTAAATTGCCCGCTTCTTCATTTAACACAAAAGAAGGCAGCGGGCAAATTCGCCACATGGGGCGCATTTCCATCTTCCGCGACTTATCGGCTTTGCAAAAATCGGAAATCTTATCGCGCTTGCGTGCTGCAATCCAGGATATTCAGGGAAAAGTTTCCCGCGATTTGCAATTAGAAATTGCTATTGTTGGCTCGCTAGCAGGCGGAACAGGAGCTGGAATGCTGGTGGATATGGCAATCTTAGCTCGCGAGCAAGCTTCTCGACTTGTGGCAAATAATTATGTCGTTCGTGGCTTCTTTATCCTTCCTCGCGCGTTTAGCGCCGCTGGAGTTGGCGAATCGCGCGACATGCTAGCGCGTTCTTTCGCCGCATGGCGCGAACTAGATCGCTTTATGATTGTTGGAGAAAGGTTTGGCGTAAGACAAATCAATTATCACGAAATTAACCAAGATCTGCGCATTAAGGTTAATCGCCGTGCGTTTGACGTTAGCTATATGATTGATCCTGCGCGCCAGACTGTTAATTCTCTGGATGGTGTGCGCGCCGAAGAAGGATTGTTTCCAGCTGTTGCGCAAGTGCTTAGCCTGATTATGGACGATAAAGCCGGCAAAGCCTATACTGAATTTGTCACTACCAATCTTTCTGGAAAATTGGCGCAACTTCCTCGCCATCCTTATCACTCGGTAATTGGCTCTTATACCATTAAGGTCCCTGTATATTACGCTCGCGAAAAATTCTCTCATCAACTTGCGTTGGACGCCTTGCGCGAATTTTTGGCGCCAGAATTTAACGAGAAACGTCGTGTTATCCGCGTTTCTGAGAAGCGCAATCAGGAACCAACTGCTGCGCAACCGGGGTGGGCTTCTGTGCGCAATTTTATGGGCGCCAGCGGATTTAACATTGACGGCGCAGATATTCCCAACACAAAGTTCCTGCCGATGGTTTCGGAATGTCGCGACAAACAATATTTGCGAGAAGGCGCTGTGATACAAAAGTTTGCGCAAGGCGGGCTGACAAGCGGGCAAAGCCGCGTTCTTATCTCTTTGACTGATATTGGGCAGGACGAGGAAGGTAAATTGATAACCCGTAACATTATGGATGAGCTGCAGGTGCCTATTTGGCGCGACGTTCCCCCTAGCCATCAGGCGGGCGATACGCCAGAACAGGCTTTTCCGCGCATTCGCGCTCGAGTGGCTGATGTACGCGCTGAGCGCTATGGTATTGATACCGCCGGCGGGGAACGCTTGCGAGGCAAATATGGCAAGGCTTTAGAGCAGGCGAAAAGCGCGCAAGTTGCTCGTTTTAAAAAATTGCTTCATGCCTGGACCAAAACCACTCTTAACGGTTTAAACTCCGACCCGCTCCTTGCGCGCGGCGGAAAGATTGGTTATGTTCGCGTTTTTTACGAAGAATTGATTCAAACTTTTTCCTATTTCAACGAGTTTTTAAATAAGGTCCGCCTTGTTCGCAATGAAGAGCTGCGGTTAGCGTCTCGCTCAAAAGAGGCGGCGGAACGCGCGCTGAAAACCTATGAATTAGATCGCGGGAAAAAGTGTCCATTTGCCTTCTTTGATGATTTTACTCACCCCGACGCGCACCGAGCGCAGCGTAATTATTTGCAGGCTGTACAACGCGATATTGATGTACGAAAAGACGATATCTTGCTGGACGTGTTAGCGGAAACTTCCAGCGCAATGAGAAAAATTGCCGAAAATACTCTGGCAGATATTGACGCCTGGATCGCGCATCTTGCTATCGGCGACCAAAATTTGGGTATCACAGGCTTGTATCTAACGGCTGTCGATTCCTTAAGCAATGTCAATGTTAACCATGAATGGGACAAACGCTTGAGCAGAGTTGGTAAAATTATTGGCGAACATGAATATCAATCTGACCCGAAATATGTCGCCGAAACGCTCGGCGCTCTTCGCTGGGAAGTAAATATTGGCGATAACAGCTTGGAACTTTTCTGCGGCGTGGATATGCCTTCTGACGAGCAGGGCGCTCCGTCAAAATATATACATTTCTATCGCGCGGGAGAGCGTCCTGAGGAGCATAACCTCAATTTAATTTTGCAACTTGCGGAACGCCCCTATGCCGCTCTACATGTTGAACGCCCTTTGGCGAAGGAAATTTCCAAAGTGTACCCAACAGGCAAAAAACTTGCAGAAGATATTCATAATCTCGCCGAGCCGCTTTATATGGTAAGTTCTGTTCCGCAGGGACCGGAGGTGGTCGCTTGCTACGTACGCGTACACTCCGATATAAACGAGGAAACTAGCCGTTACTTTGCTGACTTTTTACAAGAAATGAAAGACCGCAAACCTGATATCAGCAAAGGCGCGAGTCTGACGCTGGTAGATTCTGAAGATATGCATAAACTTACCGTCGTTCGTTCAGACGACCTGTTGCCCAGCACGGACTTTGATATGTGGCATAAATGTCGCGAGGCCTACATTGCGCAAGTTACGGACCCTCATCGCGGTATTCCGGCGGCCGAGCTGCACATCTTTCCAGCGGAAATTAATGCATGTTACTATGAATCGCGCATGCCGTTAATCTTGCGCCAGGATTATCGCATTCTTCATCCCGAAGTGGTCGCCTTGCTGGAGGATCGCGAGCGTTTTGAAATGTTTTTCCGATCTATAGCGTTAGGTTTTTTGAAGGAAGATGACAGTAAAGGGCAACCGTTTTGGGCGTTTAAATTGCCTGATGACGTCGAGCCTTTGTATGTAACCGTCCCCTCTGGCAAGCTTGACGGCAACGTGAAGGAGGACGTGTTGAATATTGTGCATAATTTTGTTATGGAAGCTTGCGACCAGCGCCCAGGCGTTGGACAGGCAAAGACAATTCATTGGGATAGGCTTCGCGAAGCTATTTTGGTCAAGCAGCGCGAATTTGGCAAAGAAAAAACTATTAAGCGTTATCAGGATGAGATTAATAACCCTAAAGGCTTAATCCAAAAAATGCGCGCTGAAGTAGAGAGTAAACGCCGTGCAGAATCGAATGAATCGATTCGTTCGTCGCTTGGACAAGAATATCTTGACCTGGCGGATTTGGCAACATTGGTATACCGCGACGCCATCCAGGCGCTTTCGTAGTGAATTAGGAGCATATGAGTTTTTTGGGTAATTTTTTTTCTCCCCAAAAAAAGAAACACAACAACGCGCCCTTCAGTTCTGAACGATGGGAACGTCCTTCGCAAGTTTTTGAAATTTCGGCAGGCAAACGTTTTTTTTCGACTTTGCCTGCCGAAAGACGGGCGATATCCGCTGCATTTGGGCCTTCCGTCGTGATTGGCGTCGGCGCAATGGGGTGCGTGGCGTTGCAGCGTTGGTTGACGCAGACCTCTCACTACGACGCTGCGTCGTTCCGCCGCGTCCGGCTTCTTGTAATTTCCCTGGCAGATTTACCGCATTTACCCGAATCGGCAGCGCAGACATATTACTTATCCTTTAGCGACCCGGCCAATCGAGAGAAAAACCCTTTGGACTCTTTTTTGCAAGCGGCGGTTTTGAGAAGGCTAAGCGATTGGATGCGCGTAAATATGGTGGATCTTCGAGACTGTCAGATTATGATTGTCGGCAGCGTCGCAGAACCCGAAATTCAGATATTGGGCGCGCTGCTTCACGTGTTGCGTTCATTTTTAACAGAGAACTCCATTCCTGTTCTAAATGTTGTAGGATTACTCTCTTTGGAGCCGTTTGATAAAAAGAAAAGTCTTTCTTCCGGCGAAAAGTACGCCGCCTTGCGCGAGGTCGGACGCTTTACTTTTAGCGGAATACATAAAGGAGTGGAAGCCTATAATAAACGAACGGCAATTTCATCTGCCTTGTTAGATCATTTGTTTTTATTCGACAAAAGTGCGTTCCAGAAGAATGACGATTCTCAGAACGAACTCGCGCAGGCGTTTGGAGAAATTCTCTTTTTCTTAAGCCATCCATCATCTCGTGCTTTCTGGGAGATGTTAAAAAACAACCCAACAGGCGCTTTTCGTGAAAGATATTTCCAGCCTTTTGTGAATGCAGTCGGTATTAAAACGTTTTTTATACCCTTGCTTGAAATGCAAAACTACCTTGCGGCTCGTCTTTCGCGGTCAGTATTGTTTGGCGAGCGTCCCCAAGACTCTGCGGAACAATTTGTTTCTAACGCCGCCGAGAATGGGGACCAGCGCGTGGCGGAATTTCTTGCTCGTCGCTGGCTGGTTGAACAGGGCGTTGGCTATCATCCCATTTTTGATTGGATTGTTTCCCGCCAATTCAAAAACGTAAACGCCTTTCCCGATTTAGATTTCGCTTATAACGACTTATATGCTTATAAAGTCTCGTGGCAACTTGTTCAATTTCTCAACGACGCTAATCAAGCGGGAAAATTGCGCCTCGCCGAAAGGGCGTTTGATTATCACGTTCAATGGTTTGAAGATCTTCTCTCGGCGGCGCAGAACGCGAACGCTGAGCATTTTTTTGACGTTATTCGCGTTTGGAAAAAGGCAGCGCAAGCTTTGCGCCATGCTTTAAGACAATGGCAAAAGACGTTTTCCACAGAATTAAAAGCTGATGCGGCGGCTCCGCTGCGTAGTTCATGGAAAAGTAAACTTTCAGAAGAAGCTTCCAGTTCGCATCCCGATCAAAACGTAAACGATATCTTACTACGTAAGCAGAACGACGCTGAAAACGCTTTAAAAAATATATCTGGTAGCCAGGTTCTTTTCCCTCTAACTTATAATGCGGCTTCGCCTTTGGCGGAAGTAGAACGCTACTATGAAGAAAGCGTTCGCCCTGAGATTTCTCGCGCAGGCTTGCCAACTAGCGCCGCGTTTCGCGCAGTGCGAAACCGCCTGGAGTGGTGGGTGCGACTGGCGCCCTCGCGCGACCCGGAACTTATGGTGATTTGTTGGAACGATTCTGTTGGCAACTTACCTAACGGACAACCGCCTTATGAAATGTGTTTTTTCTACGAGGATAAGCAAAAGCTGGCGGAAGCGGTTTTAATGCTCTCTTCTACTCAATTTTCCAACTATGACGAATTAACTGGGGATTGGTATCTTTCCAGATTGAACGAATTAATAAACCGTGCTGACGGTCAGGCTGATAAAATCTTTTTATCTTACGATGAAGACGAAGCGGCTAGATTTAATAGCGATTTAAGACACTATTATTTAGCGGCAAAAAATAAATCCATCTCAGGTTCTTTTGCGAAGAGATTTTTTCCTTTGCAGCCTAATAATAGCGTGGTGGAAATAGATAATTACGACCCGACCCGCTTTTCTGTATTGACCACGCACTTTTCTTTGCCGTTTTCCGCTCTCACTGTTTCGCAGCAATGGTATCAAGATTATGGGCACGCCTCTTACTTCCACACATATATTCAAGAAAAAAATGCCGCAACGTACGAGGACCGCTATTTCAGATTATTTGGCGTCAAAACGCTTTTTCCTCCCGTATTTGTTATGGCTTTGACGGACCCGCAATTGATTACTTTATTTTGCCAATCTTTAATTAGTAAAATTATTTATATGAAAGGAGCAGGCGTAGGTGAGCCTCCTTTGTGGCAAGTTGCCCCGGTGGGCGATTTTAACGAGATGCTTTTAGAAACGGATTCCTCGCCAGACGCGCTGTTTTATGCCTTTCGGAAATTTACGCTTGAAACCCCTAACGATCCTGCCGTAAATTTAAATCCGCACAATCATTTTCACCCTAACCGTCGTTTTGCGTTTTTAGACGCTTTGCTTCGCAGAGCGCGGACAAATAGAAACGGCCCAAGTTTTAAAGCGCTAAAACTCGAATTTCAAAACAAAGTGTTGACCAAATGGCTTGCCCGGCAGGATCCGCTTGCGGTAGCTTTTTCCGCAGTCTTACGGGTCGAGTTAGAAGAGCCTGTTTGGGAGGGCTGGTACGCTTAAATTTCCCGTCGCAAATATAAATCAATCTGGTAAAAGCCGAGGTGTGTATGGCGCGCGCTCAAAAAACAAATTTACTCCCTGTTGGCAAGATAATCCAAAACGGGCAGCTGGAAATAAAAAGGCGTTTGAACGCTGGAGGTCTAACTTCCGAAGTGTATGAGGGTTTTTTGGAACACGAAAGCGGGCGCGTCCATGTTGCCGTTAAGGCGATGAAGGCGTTGGAGTTTTCCGCTGCGCGCCAACTATTTATGCAAGAAACTGAAACGCTGGCTTTTCTTATGCACATGGAAGAAGAGGCTAACCGTGAACAGCGGATTTCTTTGAAGATCGCGCCAGTTTATTACGGCAGGTCTGAGTATAATGGCGTGCCTTATTTTGTGATGGAGTTTATCGAAGGGGAGAAAATTCTTGACGCGCTCCAAAAAACTGAAGACGGAAAATTTTCAGAAGCGCAATCTTTGATCGCCGCATGGCATTTATTTCGTATGCTGGATGTCATGCATCGCATTCTGCGAAAAACGTATATTGACCTCAAGTTTGAAAACTTGTGGTGGATTGAGCCCAACGAAAAAGCTCCGTATGGGCAATTAAAATTGACCGACTTTGGCACGCTGGAAGATATTAAATCCTTTGACACGCAAAAAAGAGGCGTAGCTCGCGATCTACTGCTTGCCGCTGTGTATTTTTGTAAAATGGCGACTGGCTACATGCCTGGTTACTCTCTTGGTGAATTGAAACGTTTTGACGACCTAAAAAAAGAATTGCAAAAAGCGCAGGTAACTTGGGGCGTTAAAAATGAATTAAAACGATTGCTGCATCGTGACCCTTCCCGTCGTCCTCAAGAGGCTGGAGCGATAGCTTCTCGTTTTCGCACTTTGGCAGATTTTTGGACGCTTGATTCTCAAAAAGCGCTGGAGGCTGCCCGTAAGTCTCTAGAACGAGCTCAAGCGGATTACGATGAAAGGCAAGAACTTTCCCAAAAGGGATACGAATCGGCGCAGCGCGCTAAGGCGGCTTTCGAAATCCTCGCCAAGCGCGCGCCAGAAATAGATACTTCCCGCGAATGGGAGCGCTTGCGGGCGCTTCTGAAATTATCAGATCATTTAGAACTAGGGAAGAATTTATTGCGTGGGCGTTCTTATGATCTGGCGCGAAAAGTTTTTAAAGATGGCATGATATGGGAAGAAGACGCTGCTACCTTGCGCCGTTGGGCGTATCTTGCCGAGCTGGGAGAAAATATTTCTCCTTCTGCGTTTGAATCGATTCTGGATGCTGCTTTTGAAGTGTTAGAGGTCTCGTTTCCCAAAAAAATGTGGGATGACGCTTTGCGCGAAATTGAAAATATTCGCTCTAAACTCGGAATTACTGAATTGCCTGCGGGATTAAGTTACCTGTTTGCGGAAGCCAATTTGTTTCGTGAGGCTACTTTAGCCGACTCTGCTCGCGACGAGAATCGTTTTTCAGATGCTGAACAGCGCTACCGCGCCGCGCAATCTTTTTTTGAAAAACTACCAGAAGATTATCAGGAAAATATCCGCGAAAACGACCTGGGCGACTTGAAAAAAAACATTGTAGCCATGATTGAACAGGCGCAGGCTTTGGAACTAAAGAAGACAGTGGACGAAAGCTTTGAGCGCGCGATTGCCTTCTTCCGAAAACATGGCTTTGAGGAGAATGGAAAAACCTTAAATGCCCGTCGAGAGGCTGAATTTGCGGCGCGGGAGGCGATTTCTTTAAATTATCATATCAGTCGCCTAAGCGAGGTGACGCGCGGTGCATTGGAAAACAAACAATACGAAGAAGCGTATATTTTGGCGCAAATCGCTTTGTTAGGCGCGTCTGTCCCTCAATCTTTAAGAGACGATTTAGAACTGGCTTCTAGCCTCTATCATGCGAGTCAGGCGTTGAATATTCCCGACGGGTGGTTGTTTGTGGAAAGGTTGCGGGGGGCGTTGCCTTTTGCGTCAAAAGACGAGACGGCTAAGTTTTGCGTGGAAGATCTACTTCGTCAGGCGGAAGAAAAAGCGTGTGAGTTGCAAAACGCAGAATTGTATTCCGCGCTGAGCGAAATTTACCAGGGTATAGCCCATGAGCGCGCCGCTGAATTCTCAAGAACAAGCGAGGATATTAAGCAAAAATACGCGGAAGAACGCCATCATCGCGTGGATGCTTTATTGGCGGAAGCAAAATTTTTAGAATCTTTGAATTTGCGCGAGTTTAACTCGCAAGCATATGAACACCTTTTGTCTTATTCGCTGTCTGACGCGCTGCGGATTATTCGCTCTCAAAAAGAGCGCTATGAATATATTCGCGAAGTTTTACAAACGGCAAAACTCCTTGCTGAAATAGATGGGCGTAAACTGACCGAAATTCAAGGCGCACTTGATAAGTTAAAAACAGAAGAGAAGTCCCTTTCACAACAAGAAAAGCAAACTGAAAGAATACTCGCCGAAAATTACGATCGTTCTTTGGCTGCGCTCAATCGTCGGTGGGCTAAACTTGAGACTCTGGCGCAGTGGCGTGAGCTCAGCCTTGAAGTCTTGGGCGAGTCGAAGGCCGGCTTTGCTATTTACCAACAGATATTTGACGAAACGCTGGCGTTCCTAATTGATTGTTATACTGTTTTGCAGGGCGAAGACCTCCGCTTGGAAACGGAAGAGATTGCTCAACCGGATGTATCACGCGCGGCGATTCATGTCTTAATAGAAAATGCCCATCGGCTCTTAAACGCCTTGGGCCCGAATGCATTGATCGAAATTCAGAGGCAAAGCTCTGACGCCTTGCAAAAAATAGATTCGCTCTTTAAAGACGCAAAAAGCGCCTTTGAAAATGGCGAAATCTCTAGCGCTCAGGCTCTGCTAGAACAACTAAAGCGTTTTTCTCCAGAAATAGCGAAAGACCCAGAATGGAAATCCCTGCACGGCAAAACGTTGGAGGCATTGTTGTGGCGTAAAAGGCAAAGCGACCTTCAAGAATTTCTCTCTTCCGCTCGTTACAGTCCTGAAGTCCTGAAAGATATTCGCCGCGCAAAAAAGAACTTACCTTCTGCTTATTGGAAAGGATCGGCTTCTGAAGAATATCTTCAGCGTTTGAATAACGCGCTGCCCAAAACGCTTAGTGCTGCTTTGAGTATAAAAAACTTAGATCTTTTGGGTAAGTTGCGCGAAGGGCTTGATATTTCTTGGACCATCCGCTACCCCTCTGCAACTAAATCGTCTTGGGATTTAGATGCTTGGCTGAATAGCGCATATCGGGCGATACGCTCTAAAGATATGGACGCGCTTACTCAATGTATTCGCAACGCGAGTTTGCCTGATAACATCTCTTCTGCTTTAGAGGCAATAAACAATGAGCGGTGGGACGCTCTTGAACGCCAACATGAACAGCAGCGTAAGCAAGAGGAGCGGCGCAAAGCGTGGATTTGGGCAGGCTCTGGTTTTGCGGGTTTGTTGTGCCTTGCCCTTGCCATTGGCGCTTTTTTTGCCCGTAGCGCCGTTTGGCAGATGGCTTACGGAACTTATACTCCTACGCCCACTAACACCGCTACCGTAACTCCGACGTCTACGCCGACAAACACGCTGCTTCCTACTAATACGCCTTCGCCAACGCAAATCCCTGTTTCTGTTTTCGTTGTTCCAAATGAGTCGCTAGTTGCCCCTATTCTGCCATCTGCTGCGGAACAAGTATGGGTTCTCCCTGCTGAAAGCGCTATTGTTGTTCCGCCTATTATAGATACGAAAGTTTGGAAAAAAGAAGTTTCTGCCGATAGCGCTATCAAAGGCGAAGTGTATTACTCCACTACACAACAGGTTTCCATCCGCTGGCAAATTGACCAGCCGTTCTACGCAGGGTGGTATGCTGTCTTTATTCTGGACACAAAATTAAAGTCTCAAGGAATGCCGCCGCTAAGCTTTCAGATTT
>DAOUBR010000031.1:0-47777 GCA_034432535.1 Anaerolineales bacterium
GACGGTCCACGGTCTACAGTCCACGGTCCGCAGGAGGCGAGGAGGGTCAAAGTCAGCAGGAGGGGCAGAAGGGAGAGTCGGCGCATGAGAGACTCCGAAAGGCAGAAGTCAAAACTTAATGATGAAGAATGAGATGGGGAAATTATATCGCGAGAACGCCCCACAATTAAATTTGAAGAGATTGTTTTGAGCAGGTTTTTCACCACAGGGATTGCAGAACCTGCGTTTATCTGTGTTGTGAATCTGCCCCCGTGCCTGTCCTAACCCTTCCACTTTTGAGTGGCGTGTGATAAAATCTTGAATAGTCAAAATTGATTATTCAAAAAAAAAAAAAAAATGAACGAACACAAACTGCTTCTTCTCGGTCTTTTGCGCCAACAGGGGATGCACGGCTATCAACTCAACGAGTTCATTGACAATAATCTCTCCCTGTGCGCGGACTTGAAGAAGCCCACCGCGTATTACCTGCTGCATCAGATGAGCGCGGAAGGCTGGGTAGCTGCCGAAACCGCGCAGGAGGGAAACCGCCCTCCCCGCCGCGTCTACCGGCTGACGGCGCGCGGCGAACAGGCGTTTCAAGAACTGTTGCGCCAGAGCCTGGCGCAATATCAGCCGGTCAACTTCCCCGGCGATATGGCGCTGGCTTTTCTGGATTCTCTCCCCGCGGGCGAAGCGCTCGGCTTGCTGGAAAAACAAAGGGAGCATCTGCAAGCGCGGCTCGAACGCCTTCGCGCCGTCCCCGCCCATCGGGGCAGCCTGAGCCTGGTCTTCGCGCACCAGATTCGTCACCTGCAAGCCGAATTGGACTGGCTAAACGACCTTATTCAACAACTTCAGGAGGCACAATGACCGTTTTACTCACCCTTCATTCCATCACACGCTGGCTGGCAGTGTTCGCCGGGCTGGCGGTCCTCGTCAGGTTCGCTTTGGGGTTGGCGAAAAAGCAGCCCTACGACCGTCTGGCGCAAACGTTGGCTTCCGCCTTCGCCGGGCTGATGGATACGCAACTGCTGCTGGGGCTGGCTTTCTTTCTATGGAGCGGCGCGGCGAGCCCGGGTGTGTTCTCGCTGCGCTACCGTTGGGAACATCTCGCCGTGATGCTGCTCGCCATCCTCGCGGCGCACCTGCCCGCCATGTGGAAGAAGCGCAGCGACGAAACGCGCTACCGCAACGGGCTGATTGCCTTTGCGGTTTCCATCTTGCTCGTCGTCGTGGGCGTGTTCGCCCTGCCCGGCAACCGCTGGCTTTCCATCGCCGGATTGTTTTAGGGAGATTTCGCTATGACCGAAGAAAACATCCTTCCCGCCGAAAGGCTCGACTTCAAGCGCATCGCCCCCGCGCTGGCGATTGTGCTGGTGGATTTGCTCGGATTCTCCATCATCATCCCGCTTCTGCCCCTATACGCGGCGCGCTACGGCGCGGACGCCTTTCTTATCGGGCTGCTGGGCGCGTCCTACCCGCTGATGCAATTCATCGGCGCGCCGATTTTGGGGCGTCTTTCGGACCGCTTCGGGCGCAGACCGATTCTGCTCGTCAGTCAGGCTGGCACGTTCGGCGGTTTCCTGCTGTTGGCGGGCGCAAGCTCGCTGCCGCTGCTGTTCCTTTCGCGCGTGATTGACGGGCTTTCGGGCGCGAACATCGCCACCGTGCAAGCCGTCGTCTCCGACGTCACCACCGAAAAGACGCGCACGCAGGGATTGGGGTTGATTGGCGCCGCCTTCGGGCTGGGATTCATCCTGGGGCCGATTATCGCCTTCATCGCGCTGGCGGCAAGCGGGCAAAGTTACGCGGCGGTGGCGCTGACCGCTGCGGCGTTTTCGCTGCTTTCCATCCTGCTCACCTACTTCTGGCTGCCGGAAACGCGCGACCCGAACAAAATCAGCGCGCAGAAAAAATCGCCCTTCACCTTCAGCGCCATGATCGAAGCGCTGCGCCGTCCCTCCATCGGGCTGCTGCTGACGCTGATTTTCGCCCAACAACTGGCGTTCGGCGGATATGAGCAAATGTTTTCGCTCTTCGCCCTCAATCGGCTAGGCATGGGCGCGCGCGATACCAGCGCCATGTTCGTCTTTTTAGGAATCGTGATTGTGATTGTGCAAGGCGGCTTGCTCGGTCGTTGGAGCAAGACCTACGGCGACCGCTGGCTGGTGAGAATGGGACTGGCGGCGCTGGCGGCCGGGCTGATTTTGACCGCGCTCACGCCGCGCGTTCCCGTCCCGTGGTACGACAAAGCCGCCGTCGTCGCGGAAGTCAGCGAGAAAGCGGCTCAACAAAGCGTCAGCGTTTCGCTGCCCGAAGAGACGAACAAAGGCTGGCTGGGACTGATCTGGCTGGCGTTGGTTTCGCTGCCGGCGGCGGTCGGCGGCGGGGTGTTGCAGCCTTCCATCAACAGCCTCATCACCAAACACGCCGAAAAGGATGAGCTCGGCGGCATTTTAGGAATCTCGTCCGGCTTTTTGAGCGCAGCCAACGCCGCGGCGCCCGTCTTCTACGGCTCGATGTTCCAATGGCTGGGCGCGCCAATTCCCTTTATGGCAGGCGGAATCCTACTGGCGCTCCTCGGCGCGCTGGCGATGCGGATGGAACTCTAGCGCCCGAGTCCGCTTTTGCAGTTTTTTAAATTATTGCGACAATCCAGATATGGGCTTTTGCGCCGCGACGCGTCGTCCCCGCTCAAGCGGACTGAATCAGCCATCTTCAGACGGCTTTGCAAGAATAGCCCGGACATTTAATGTCCGGGCGGGATTGGCGGAGGCGGACGTCTGTACTACGGCACATCGTCCCTAAATGGGGATTCATGTCGCCGCCCATATGTTGGGAGACCGTCCACGAATGCCATCCACGAACTCACGAATGCGCTCCGCTGCCAGAGCGCTTTCGTTCGTGAATCGCTCGCCGTGTTCGAGCATTCGTGACCCTATTCGTGGACGGTTTTGCCCGCCGGCTCCGCCCGGAAGTAAAACCTCCGGGCTACGAATACAAAGTCCGCTCAAGCGGACTGAATGAGCCGTCTTCAGACGGCTTCGCAAGCGGGAAATGGCGCAAAAACAGATTCCGATTTGATATGAAAAATCTCGCGCGGCGGGGCGCCTGCGCCAAACGCAAGATACCCTTCGACAATCTCCAACCTCCACCTCTACACAAACTCAATCTTTCCGCCGTCCAGCGATTTAATACAAGCGAGCGATTCAATCGGCACGCCCAAGGGGGCGAGCTCCGCGCGTCCGCCTTCAAAGATTTTTTCAATCAGCGCGCCGATACCCACAATGCGCGAACCCGCTACCTCCGCCAGCCGCGCCAGACCGAGAATGGTCGCTCCGGTGGCGAGGAAGTCGTCAATAATCAACACCTTCTCCCCGTTGGCGAGATATTCGGGCGAGATGATAAGTTCCACCATCCGCCCTTTGGTGTGCGAAGGAGCGAGGGTGAGATACACCTGGTCGGGCATGGTGATGGGCTTGGTCTTGCGGGCGTACACCACCGGCAAGCCGAGATGAATCCCCGTCGTCAGCGCCGGAGCGATGCCGGAAATTTCCGCTGTGAGAATCTTCGTCGCGCCCACGTTCGCAAAGCGGCGGGCGAACTCGCGCCCGCAAGAGTCCATCAACGACGGGTCCACCTGATGATTGACGAAACCGTCTACCTTCAAAATCCCCCCGCCCAACACCTTGCCGTCTTTCAGAATACGGTCTTTTAGTTGCTGCATGGCTGCTCCTCCGCAAATGAGTAGTTTTGCATATTGTACATTGTTTTCAAAGCGGCGGCGTTTTTTTTAATTCGCTGCGAAACGGCGCCTTGACAAACGTCTGAAATGGTCTATGCTTAAACCATCTCTCTTTTTCTCGGAGGAGAACGCAATGAAACAACGCACGCTCCTGGCGGTTTTACTCGCCGCAGCCTCGCTGGCGCTTTTTTCCTGCGGGGGAGAAAAAAGCGCAACGCCGCGGGAAAACATGCTTTCCCGCATTCGTCAACGGGGATACGTTCTCGTCGCCACCGATTTGAACTACGAGCCGCAATCTTTTCTGAACACAAGCGGCGCGCGCCCCAAAACTTCCACATGCCCGGCGGACACGCTGACCGCCGCCGAGATGGACGGCTTTGACGTCGAAGTAGCGGAGGAAATCGGCAAGCGTCTCGGCGTGGAAACCTGCTTTGCCACCCCAAATTGGGAAGACGTCGCAAAAGGAAACTGGCGCGACCAATGGGATATCAACGTCGGCTCGATGACCGTCAAACCGCCGCGCGACCAATTGTTCTACTTCACCGCGCCCTACTACGCGCCCGCCGGGGTCGTCGCCGCGCTGGCTGATTCGCCCTTTACCTCCGTCGAACAGCTCGCCGGTCAAAAGGTGTGCGTCGCCGCGGCGACCACCTATTACGACTGGCTGACGAACTCGCTCGACGTCAATCCGACGGATATTTACGTTCAGCCGCCCGCCAATATCCAGATTGTGGAAGTCCCCAGCGACCAGGAATGCCCGCAAGCGCTCGTCGGCGGGCGCGCGAATTTCGTCGCTTACGTCACCTCCAAGACGGTGGTGGACGCGAACACCTCCGCGGGCTTGCCTGTCAAGCAATTGGGCGGGCCCGTCTTTTTGGAGAAAAACGCAATCGCCTTCGACAAATCCTCCCCGCTGGACCAAAGCGGCGCGATAAAAGCAATTGACCGCATTGTCCAAGAAATGCACGCCGACGGGACGTTGAGCGCGCTCTCCCTCAAATGGTACGGCGCGGATTTAACGCAAGGTCTCGTCAGCCCGTAGCTTTCAGGAGAATCAAAATTGATGACCATCGCCGTCGTCCGCCGCGTCAGCCCGCGCCTTAACGAGTGCGAAATCACCCACATCGAACGTCAGCCGATAGATTTAGAAACCGCCCGCGCCCAACACCGCGAATACGTTCATGCGCTGGCGGCTTTGGGCTGTCAGGTCCTCGAACTGCCGGAAGAGCCGAATCTGCCGGACTCGGTCTTCGTAGAAGATACCGCCTTCATCCTGCCGGAATGCGCGGTGATTACCCGACCCGGCGCGGATTCGCGCAAACCCGAAACCGAATCCATCGTCCGCGCTTTGTCGCCGCATCTGCCTTTGATTCACGTCCGCGAACCGGCGACGGTGGACGGCGGCGACGTGCTGGTCCTCGGCAAGAAGATCTACGTCGGGCTTTCCACGCGCACCAATCAAGCCGCGGTGGAACAACTGCAAAGCGCGCTCGGAAAATACGGCTATCGGGTCTTCGGCGTGGAGCTACGCGGCTGCCTGCACCTGAAGACCGCCGTAACCAGAGTGGATGATCAAACCGTCCTGATTAACCCCAAATGGGTGGACGACTCGCATTTCAAAGAACATCAGCGGATTGAGGTGGACGAGAGCGAGCCGTTCGCGGCGAACTGCCTGCCAGTGAACGGAAAAATCATCTACCCGAAGGCTTTCCCCAAAACGCGGGCGAGACTCGAAGCGCGCGGATATAAGATTCAGCCCGTCACGGTGGACGAGCTCGCCAAAGCCGAAGGCGCGGTGACCTGTTGCAGTTTGATTCTCCCCTAGCGCCGCCGGCGCTCGTTTCGCGGACGACGTTACGCAGGTCCCCGTAGCGCTCCCCTAGCCGTCTTCAGACGGCTTCGCAAGAATAGCCCGGACATTCAATGTTCGGGCGGGATTGGCGCACAAGCAGCTTTCAGATTGGCAAAATCTCGCGCTACGCGATTGTCTTTGATTTTTTGGGTTGGGTCATTGGTTCGCGGAGGGAGCCGTTCTGCTAACGTCGTTCACATAGTCCACCGCGCCGGAGCAAGCGCCGGTGAGATAACGCGAGACGTTCTCCCATGTGATTTCCTCCCCCCGCGCGTAAGCGTTGCTAACGGCTTCGGCGAGACAGCCGCCGCCCGCGTTGTAATTCGTCAGCGTAAACCTCCACAAGTCTTCGTATTCCGCAATTTCATTTACAGGCTGCCCGGTGTAGTTATAGATTACCTGAGCCGCCTGCCCGCAGTTGGCGATCATGGTGTGCGCGAACACGCTCACCGAAAAATTCGCCTGCGAAAGGTCTAGTCCCAGCGGACAATCGGCGCAAGTGGCGTTCACGCTGCTCACCAGCGCGCGCCGCAAGCGAATTTGATTCTCCTCGCTCAGGCGCATGTAGCCCTTCTTGCAAAGGTTGGCGGGAAGAACCAGCGGGCAAAACTGCTGGTAAAAGGATTTGTTCCAATACAAAGCGGTGTCGGCGCCGTTTTCAGTCAGTTGCCCCAAGCCCACGTCGCCCGCCGATTGATAAATGCCGGGCCAGAACTGGCTCTCGCGGGCGAAGAGGTTTTTCAGCAATCGAGCGGGGACGCTGGTTTCGCGCGCGACGGAGACAATTAAAGAATCGAACTGATTCTGCCATTCGGCGACGGAGTCGCGCGCCGCCTCCAGCCCGCATTGATTCGCCGCCCCGCCGGGCGCAATTCCCCCGTCGGGGCAACCGCGCGCATCCACCGCGCCCTGCAAAATTAAATTCGCCGCGAGGTAAGTGTAGGGAATATCGCTCGAAAGTTCCGACGCGTCGTTCGGCGTGGTCAGCCATTCGGGAACGCCGCCCACAGGCGGAAAGACCCCCCACGTGTCGGCGCAGGTGGCGGAAACTTCGCCGCGCCATTGCGAAGAAAGCACGTCCACGTACCAGTAAGGCTGGTCGGGGTCGCCTTCGTCCGCCTGCTGGACGCGCACCCGCGCGGTGTAAATGACGCTGCTATCGCCATAGCTGGAATACGCCCAAAACGCCACCGGCACGCCCTCGTCGTCCGTCTCTTTGATATGGAACTTGCACACGTTGGTCTTATCGCACGAAAATTCCGCGTCGTCGTACGTCCCCGCCACGCGAACGATGGTTTCGTTGGGCAGCGGCTCTTCGCCCGTAATCACCAGAGTCGGCTGGCTTTCGCAAATATTAGTGGAAGCGCTCAGCACCGGCTGGCAGTCTTCTAGCGAAATCCACGCCGTCGCCTGCGGCAGTTCCATCGGCATTTGTTTGGTCTTCTTCTCTTGCGAAATCAGGTGAAGATAATAGCCCTCGCACTTGCGTTTGTCTTTGAACGTGCAGGGCGGCTGAACAATCCACTCGTCGTAAATTTCCTCGCCGCAGTTAGCGTACACTTCTTCGGGCGTTGGCTGTCCCTCGTGGTCAATCGCCAGACGGCAGACGACCGACTTGCGCCCTTCCCAGCATTGCGCGCCCTGCTGCGAATCGAAAGAGCAGGCGACGGGCTTCAGATGTTCCTCCGTCAGATATTCGCCGCAATCGCGGAAGACTTCCCATTTGTAAGGCAAGCCGTCGTGATAGACGGTAATCTTGCAGGAAGCGACCCGCCCCTGCCACGCGCGCATCAGCCACTGATAGGAAACGTAATCCACCGTCGCCACGCGAAAACGATCGGGACCCGGCGGCAAGTTGGCTTTGGCGGAAGAAGGCGGGACCGAGGCGCGAGTAAAGAGCGCGCTCACAAGCGCGAGAATCAGCGAAGACAAGCGGAACAAGATTCGGCGTTTGACGCGCATCTTAAAAGCTTCCGCTTTTATTATACGCGCTTCCATCCGAATTGGGCTTACGGTTTTGATACGGCGCGGCTTCGCGCAGTTCGTTCAATATCGCCAGCGTTTCTTTTTTGCCGCCCATGCCGTTTTCCCCGCCGGGACCGACGCACGAAGGGCAGCCGTTCTCGCAAAGGCATTCGCTCACCAGATCGAAAGCGCGGGCAATTAATTCCTCGTGCAGCTCAAACAGCCTTTGGCTGAACCCGATTCCCGCGGGGACGAGGTCGTACAATGCAACGGCGGGCAGCCCGTCAGATTCCGACCATGCGGGGTCGGAGAATACGCCCAAATCGCCGTAATCGCACATCAGGAACAGCGGGGCAAGGTTCGCCAGCGCAAACGCCAGCCCGGCGAGCCCGCTGCGAATGCGAATGTTTTGCTCGGCGCGGCGGTGACAGGTCTTGCACAGCGTAACGAGATTTTCCATGCGGTTCGCTTCGGCGGCGGAAGCGAAAGCGCGAAACGGAATCTTGTGATGAACGTCGTGCCGCCTTCCGATCTCCTCCGCGCCGCAAACCTGACAGCGGTACGAATCGCGCCGGCGAACCTGTTCACGAATGCGATTCCAATCCTTGCCGTAATCGTTCGGGTCGGCGCTCCACGCCCCGGCTTCGCGCAAGCGGGCGAGAGTCTCTTCCGAAAGCGCCAGCCAGTAGCCGGTCGTTTGCAAAACGGAAGGCGGCAGGTCGAGCGGCTCCTGCCCCAGCGTTTCGCCCGTGAACCAGCGCAGCTTGCGAAAACCGACGACCTGCGCGACGACTTGCATCTCGCCGTGAAATTTCCTTCCGCCGCGGACGGGACTCTGCGCCGCGACGCTCAACGCCTTAATTTCGGATTGCCGCAAGGCTTCGGTGTAATAATCCAGCTCGGCGGGAATCAAGCGCGCGACGCGCTGTTCCAAATTTAATTCTTGCACAAAATATTGCCGCGCCTCGTGCATATATACCGCGCCGGGATGAACCATCCACGCGGCGGATTCGCCGTCCACCGCGCCGACGGCAAAGGGACGCCCGTCCGACGAAACCGCCTGCAATTCCACGCTTTGCGCCGAAGCGGAACGCAACGAGACCTCGGCGGCGGGATATTTGTCTTTCATCCAGTAATACGTTTGGTTGGAGAAGTGCGCCTCTTGATTGGCGAGCAAAAAGTCGAGGAACTCTTGCAGCGCGACGGGAGGAAGCGCGCCGAAGGAATCGCCCCGCCGAAAGGGCAGCTCGAACATGGCGCAGCGCAAATGCGCCAGCAAAATGAGCAGATGATCGGGATTGACGAGCGCGAATTCGGGCGAACGCTCAAAGAGATATTCGGGACGCCGCGCGAGGAACTGGTCGAGCGGGTTGGCGGAAACGACCAGAATCGTCGCGGCAGCCTGCCTGCCGCGGCCGGCGCGTCCCGCCTGCTGGCGGGTTGCCGCAATCGCGCCGGGGTAGCCGACGATCAGCGCCGCGCCCAGCCCGCCAATATCCATGCCAAGCTCCAGCGCGTTGGTGGCGACGACGATTCTCGCCGAGCCGTCGCGTAAGTTGCGTTCCACTTCCCTCCTCTCGCGGGCAAGGTATCCGCTGCGATAGCCGCGCAGCCGCCCCGCGGAATGGGGGATGAGCGCTTGCAGATGGGCGAGCAAAATTTCCACGCTTCTTCTGCTGCGCGCAAAGACGACGGTTTGAACTTCGTGATCGAACAAATCGCGCGCGAGACGGACGCTCTCTTGAAAGGCGCTTTTCCGCAGCCCAAGCGCGGAATCCACCACGGGCGGATTGTAGATAATGAAATGCCGTTCGCCGCGCCCCGAGCCGTCGCGGTCTATCAGCCTCACCGGTTCTTCAACGAGGTTTTCGGCGTGTTGTTTGGGGTTGCCGATGGTGGCGGAAGCGAGGATGAATTGCGGGCGCGCGCCGTAAAACGCGGCGACGCGCCTCAAGCGCCGCAGGACGTTGGCGACGTGCGAGCCGAACACGCCGCGATAAACGTGCGCCTCATCTATTACCACGAACTTCAAGCCGGCGAAAAATTCGCTCCAATTGGCGTGATGCGGAAGAATGCCCGCGTGCAACATGTCGGGGTTGGTCAAAATCGCGCAGGCGTTCCGGCGAACGGCGGAGCGCTGCGCGGGCGGCGTATCGCCGTCGTAAATCGCCGCGCTGCGCGGCGCTTCAAGCGCCGCGAGCAGCCGATTAAGGACGGTTATCTGGTCTTGCGCCAGCGCTTTGGTTGGGAATAAATACAGCGCGCGGCTTTGGGGGTCTGCCAGCAGCGCGGCAAGCACGGGCAAGTTATAGGCGAGCGTCTTTCCGCTAGCGGGGCTGGTGGCGAGGAGGATATGTTCGCCCGCGCGGGCGTGAGTCCATGCTTCGAGCTGGTGCCGATACAGGCGGTCTATGCCTGAGACGGAGAGCAGATTCGCCAGCGCCGTCGGCAGGTCGGGCGGGAAGGGCAGCGCGTCCGCCGCCTGCGGGGGAAGGCTGCGCCATGCGGCAATGTTTGGCGCGGTGGCGTCGTCCGCCCGCCAGAAATTCAATAGAGCGGAAAGGTTCTTCATCGTTACGCGGGGATTGTAGCACAGGGCGCAGGTTGATAAAATAACGTATGTCTCGCGTTTGGGCTGCGCGCCTGCTGATTGGGCTGGTCGCCGCGTGGAATTTGCAAGCGGCGCTGGCGTTTTTCTTTTTCCCCTCGCGCTATGTCGGAGCTTACGAGCTTTCGGGCGCGGCAGGGGAAGCCGCCGTGCGCGGAGTGGGCTTGCTGTTTTTAATGTGGAATATTCCCTACCTGTTCGCGCTGAAAGGCCCGCGCCAATACGAGCTGGCGCTGCGGCTGGCTGTGTGGATGCAGCTGCTCGGCTTACTGGGGGAAAGTTACATCTTGTTCACGCTTGGCGCGGAGCATGAAATTCTGCGCGCGTCCATCGTGCGCTTCATCGCCTTCGACGGCGCGGGGCTGCTCTTGCTGCTGGCGGCAAAAAAGGTTTCTTCCAGCGGCGTTGCGTGAGCCGCCTTTTCTTTCAGGGCGCTTTCGTCGGCGTGGGGGCTAATTGGGCTGGCAGCCATTCCAGAGTCGGCGCGGGCGGGCGGGAAGTGTCGAAGCCGTTTTCGCCCGCGAAGGTAAAATACGTCACCTGACCGGGAAAAATCTCCACCCAGGTCTGGTAGGTCTTCTCATCGTATCCGATGGTTACCTTATAAAAACCGGCGGGCAGGTCGCCCAGCGCGACGTTCTCGTTGTAATACGGGTCGGAGTTGACCGCCCCGCCGCCATACGTTTTCACGGAGTAGGTCTTTTTGCGCTCCACCGCGCGCAGCGTCACCTCGACGTGATGCAAATCCTTCCCCTTCGAATCGGTCACGCGCCCCGCCAGCACCCCCCAGCCCTGAGGCGGCGCAATCCACAATTCGGGGTTGTAGGTGTCGGCGAAGGCGTTATCGGGAAAGCGCACTTCAAAATGAACGTGAGGTCCCGTCGTCGCCCCGGTTTGACCGACCTTGCCGATAATTTCACCCGCTTCCACATGCTGCCCCAGCGTGGCGCTTACTTCGCTCATGTGGGCGTACACGGTGTAGAGCTGCTTGCCCTGATAGCCGAAATCGTGCCGAATGGCGACCGCCAGCCCGTAAGGGTCGCTTTCGTTTTTGGGCGATTCGGTAAACAACCCCCAGCCTGCCCAAACGACCGTTCCCGCTCCCGCCGCCATAATAGGCGTGCCTTCGGGCGTGGGAATATCAATGCCGGTGTGAACGACCTCCGGCGCGAAGAAGATTCCGCCGTAGCGATAATCGGCGATCGGCCAGTTCGCCTGATCCGCCGCGATGGGACGCGTGAAGTAAAAATGGTCGTAAGGCGAAACCGCCCACGGCACGAGATACAAAGGCGGCCGCCAGCCGGAGACTGGCTCGGCGCCCGGCGTGGGTAAATTAAATTTGAACGGCGCGGGCGAAGGGGTCAGTAGCGCGGGGGAAAACGCCCGGTCGGGCGGATTTGCGCCCCAAGCAAACAGTGGCGTGGGAGTCGCCGCCTGCTTTGCGCCCGGCGCGCAAGCGGAAACCAATCCAATCCACAAAACGGCAATCAGCGCTCTGGCTTTCATCGTCACGGGATAATAGTCGGCGGGGTCGGCGTTAAAGTCTGCGTCGCGGTCGGCGTGCGCGTCACGGTGGGGGTGAGCGTAATCGTCGGCGTGCGGGTGATGGTCGGCGCCGGGGTAATGGTCGGCGAGCCGGTTGGGCGCGGCGTGCGCGTGACTTTGATGGTCGGCGTGAGGGTCGGCGTGCGCGAAGGCGTGATGGTCGGCGGCAGCACGCGCGTAGGCGTCGCCAGCGCTTCAGTCGGATAGAGTTCCAGCATAGCGGAGCGCCAATCCAGCCCGCCAGTTAAGGCGAACTCGTTAAAGCGCGCGCCCGCGTAATATAAACGCCAGTTGGGCAGCGCGGGCAAACGTTCCCATCCGTAGGCGGCGGCGAGCGCGGTAAAATCCACCCAATATCCTGAAGGCGGCGGGGCGTATTCTCCGCCCTGCTCGTACTTGCGCGGGTCGAGGTCGTAACGCGCGTTAAGATTCCACGGCGCGTTGTGAATCGGTTCGCCCAAAGAGCCGTCCTGCCGCGCGCAGCGCAGGTACACCCGCCAGTACGTTTGCGCGCTGACGTCTTCGCGCAGCGTGGTCAGCCAGCCCGCGTTGGCGGTTAAACGATTGATGGCAAAAGCCCGCCCGGTGTAAAGCCAATCCTCCTCCAACCCCGGTTCGAGGCGCGTGGTCAGCGGGACGAAAGCGTTTTCAATGCTGGCGAGCGCGTCCCAGCCCGTTTCGGCAATCACGCGCGCGCGCAGCGCGTTGAAAGATTCGTCCACGGCGTCGTGCAGCTGCGGGTAAGGCGCTTGCGTATCGGAAATTTCCGCCAGAGACCAGCGGCGGTTGGGAACTTCGGGCGCAGGGGCGACGATGGGAGTCCACAAAGGCGGAGGAGAAGCGGCAGCCGCCTGCGCGAAGGGTTCCGGCAGCAGGTCGGGCAGCGCGGCGGGGCCCCAGCTCAGCCCGCGAATCGTGCCGCGCAGTAAAACGGGCGGCGCAATCAAATTGCCTTGCAGGTCGTAATACGTCGCATATTGCGCGTTGGCGGTTTGCACGACGGAGATTAATTGATCGGAGGCGGGATTCCACGCCCCCCAGATTCCATCGCTCACCCAGCGGGCGGTTTGTTCCGGCTGATTCGCGTCCCAGATATATAAGCCGCTATACCCGACGGTCTGCGAGGAAGAAGCCCAAAGCAGGCGCGAACCGTCGTCGTTCCACAGCGGGTGAGATTCGGAAGCGAGCGGCGTAGCGCTCAAATTGGTATAACGGTCTTCGCCGGCGAGGTCAAGGTTCGCCAGCCAGACGTCGCTATCGCCGCCGCGCGTGGAAACAAAAGCCACCAGCCTGCCGCCCGGCGCCCACGCGGGAGAATGGTCGGAAGAAGCCGGGTCTTGCGTGATGAAAATCATCGGCTGCGCGCGGTCGCTCACCGAGACCACCGCAATTTCCAGGTTGTCGTTGGCGTACGTTTCAAACGCCAGCCACTGACTATCGGGCGACCACGAAGGCGCGGAATCGTATTCGGGCGTATCGGTGATTTGCTCCACGCCGCCGGTCCGCAAATCCATCACATACAGGTCGTAATAGCCGTCGCGGTCCGAAGCGAAAGCCAGCCGCGTATGGTCGGGGCTGAGCGCGGGGGCGACGTCGTTCCACTCGCCGTACGTCAGGCGCGTCATGGGCAGCGTCTGCGGCTGATAGGCGAAGAGATGGGCGTAGCCGTTTTCCTCCATCGAAAAAAAAGCGACGTTGCCGCCGGCGTCGTAATGGATGGGCGGCGCGAAAGTCGCAGTCGCAAGAGGGGGCAGAGTCGCCGCGGGAGCGGGCGGCGGCGTCTCGGCGCGGCTTTCGCCGCAGGCTGCCAGCAAGAGGCTGAAAACGGCAAGCAGGCAAATCGCTTTTAAGGCAAGCGGGACGGAAAAACTTCGGCGCATAAGCGGGCGCGGCTATTCGGAATCCGACGGAAGAGCCATCTCGTCGGCGATTTCTTTGCCGGGCGGCAGCATCTCAAAAGAGCAAGAAACCGGCTCGGCGGCGGGCCCTTCGGGATAATACAGGCGCGCGTGCAGCATGTACGGATTCTTCGGCGCGCCGCGAACGTGCATGGTAAATTCCAGGCGAAAGGTCATCGGCTCGACGAAGTTCGCGGAGGCGCATTCCGTCCCTTCCGCGTCCACAATCACAACTTCGATGTGCGGACGTTTTTGAAAGGGCGTCATCTCCATGCGGACGCGCGCGCGCCGCCCTTCGGGATACGATTTCGCCGAAACGGCGGTAATGCGGGTCTCCTCCGGTTTGGCGCGGGGATTGGATTCAAGGTCGTCGGTGGGGAAGAAAAATTCCATTCGGGTATTATAATCAGAAAATAAAACGCGCCGGCGGACGCGCCGCGCTTTGAAACGGAATTGCGAGATGAAAAATAGACGCGGTGAAACGATAAAATTTGCCGACCTGTTTTGCGGGATCGGCGGCTTTCGTTTCGCCGCCGAGCAGGTCTTCGCCAGGCGCGGGGTAAACTCCGCTTGCGTGTTTTCTTGCGATATTGACCCGTTCGCCCGCAAAGCCTATCACGCCAACTTCGGCGAATATCCCGCCGGGGATATTACCAAAATCCACGAGCGCGAAATCCCCGACCATGATATGCTCTTCGCGGGCTTTCCCTGTCAGCCGTTCAGCATCATCGGCGAAAGAAAGGGCTTTGAAGACGCGCGCGGCACGCTGTTCTTCGAGATTGCGCGCGTTCTGGCGGCGAAGCGCCCGAAGGCTTTTCTGCTGGAAAACGTCAAGCAGCTAGTCGGACACGATAAAGGCAGAACTTTAACAACCATCCTGCGCGTCCTGCGCGAGGATTTAAGATATACGGTGTATTATAAAACGCTCAACGCGCTGGATTACGGCTTGCCGCAAAAGCGCGAGCGCGTGGCGATTGTCGGCTTTCGTCAGCCCGTCGCTTTCGACTTTCCGCCGCCGCAAAAGAAGTTCACCCCGCTGGAAAAAATTTTGGAAAGCGACCCCGACCCGAAATATTACGCTTCGGAATACATCCGCGCCAGAAGGCGGGCGGAGCATGCCCCCGCCGTCACGCCTTCCATCTGGCACGAGAACAAGTCCGGGCATATTTCCTCGTATCCGTATTCGTGCGCGCTGCGCGCGGGCGCTTCGTATAATTACCTGCTGGTGAACGGCGAGCGCCGCCTCACCCCGCGTGAAATGCTGCGCCTGCAAGGGTTTCCCGATTCGTTCAAAATCGTCGTCTCGGAATGGCAGACGCGCAAACAAGCGGGCAACGCCGTGCCGGTGAATATCGTCCGCGCGGTGTTGGAAGCCATGCTGCCCGCCCTGTTGGATTCTTCGCTATGACGGATACCTTCACGCCGGCGGAACGCTCGCGGGTGATGCGGGCGGTGAAATCGAAGGGCAACAAATCCACCGAGCTCAAGTTGATTGCGCACTTCAAGGCGCGCGGCGTGAAAGGCTGGCGGCGAAACTCCGCCCTGCCCGGAAGCCCCGATTTTATCTTCCCCAAAGAGCGCGTGGCGGTCTTTGCGGACGGCTGTTTCTGGCACGGTCACAATTGCCGCAACGTCTCGCCGACGCAACACGCCGCGTATTGGAGCGACAAAATAAAGCGCAACCGCGCGCGCGACAGGCGGGCGAACCGCGCCTTAAAGCAAAAAGGCTGGCGGGTCATCAGGCTTTGGGAATGCGACATTAACAAAGGGAAGATCAAAAAACTGCTCGAAGCGCTGGCGGAAAGCGCGGCTGAATTCTCTGTCAATCCCCTGTCCGCTTAAAGCGCTTCGCGCAGGGTGAGGGGGGCACCCTGCGCGAAGCATTTTTATTATACATGCAAGCCCAAAAACGTCAAGGTTTTTTTACGTCAATTTTGACATATTTTTCAGGAGACTACTATGGCGCTAAATTCCAAGAGCAACGGCAAGCCCGAAAGAAAAGACGAGAAAGAGAAAAAGGAGGAAAAGCCCTCCCCGAAAGATAATCTGGTCGAGACCCGCCATTCCGTCAAAATCAATGGACGGACGGTCAAATACACCGCCACCGCCGGCACCATGGTGCTGCGGGAAGAAGCCTGGGACAAGGAAAAGGAAACGGAAGTGGCGGATAAGCCGCGCGCGCAAATGTTCTTTGTGGCTTACACCCGCGACGACGTGAAAGATAAATCAAAACGTCCAATTACGTTTTCCTTCAACGGGGGACCCGGCTCTTCTTCGGTCTGGCTGCACATGGGTTTGCTGGGACCGCGCCGCGTCGTGCTGACCGACGAAGGCGAAATGCCGCCCCCGCCGTTCAAGCTAACCGACAACGCCTATTCCTTGCTGGACGAGACCGACCTGGTGTTCATTGACCCGATGAGCACCGGCTACAGCCGCCCGGTGGAAGGAGAACAGGCGAAGGACTGGCATCGCTTCACCAAGGATATTCAATCCGTCGGCGATTTCATCCGCCTTTATACTACGCGCTACAACCGCTGGCTTTCGCCGAAGTTCCTCGCGGGCGAATCTTACGGCACCACCCGCGCGGCGGGACTCTCCGGTTATTTGCAGGAACGGCACGGCATGTTCCTCAACGGGTTGATTCTCATTTCCGCCGTGCTGGATTTCGCCACGATTGACTTCAACCTGAATAACGACCTGCCCTACATCCTCTTCGTTCCGGCTTACGCGGCGACAGCCTGGTATCACAAGAAGCTGAGCTTCAACGCGCCGTTGAAACAGGTGGCGCAGGAGGCGCGAGAATTCGCCTGGGGCGAATACGCCGCCGCGCTACTGAAAGGCGACGCGCTATCCCCCGAAGAGCGCGCCCACGTGGCGGAAAAACTCTCTCGCTACACCGGCGTCTCGCGCGAGTTTATCGAACGCTCCAATCTGCGAATTCTGGACATGCACTACTTCAAAGAGCTGTTGCGCGAGCGCGGACGAACCATCGGTCGGCTGGACAGCCGCTTCACCGGCATGGACCGCATCGGAGTCACCGCCACGCCCGAATACGACCCGCTCTTCGCCGAAACCATGGGGCCCTATTCCGCCGCGCTCTACGATTACCTGCGCGCCGAACTGAAATTTGAAACCGACCTGCCCTACGAAATTTTGAGCGACAAGGTCTGGATGAACTGGTCTTACGAATACTTCCAAAACCAATATGTGAACGTCGCCGAAACGCTGCGCTATTCGATGACCATGAACAAGTATCTTAAGGTCTTCGTCGCCAACGGGTACTTCGACCTCGGCACGCCGTTTTCCGCCACCGAATACACCTTCGACCATCTCAGCTTGGATCCCTCGCTGCGGAAGAACGTCCGCATGGGCTATTACGAAGCCGGTCACATGATGTATATTCACATGCCCTCGCTCAGAACGCTGAAAAGCGACCTCGCCCAATTCATCCGCGATGCGAGCTAGCCAGCCCGCCGCGCGGCGTCCCGAAGGCTTTGCGGCTTTCGGGACGTTTTTTTCTAATTGACGCTGATTCCTCCTTATGCTATATTCGCTCCATGAGCTTTACGCCCCCCGCCCGCGAAGATGAACTTTCCACGCTGATTCGCGCCAAATATCCCATCCTCTACATCGTCTCTTGGGAAGAACGGCGTATCGAGCAGATTCTCCGTCAAGTCGCCGCGCAATTGCGTAAAAAGCTTTACGGCTGGACGATTACTTCAGGGTTGCAGCCGCTGGACGGCTATGAAGCCATGCCGCCCGACCCTTCCACCGTTTCTCCGCTGCGCGCGCTAGACGCGATTGCCGCCTCGCAAGAATCCGCGATTTTCGCCCTCAAGGATTTTCATCCGTTTCTGGACGAGCGTCACCCCGTCGCCGACCAGCCCGTCATCGTCCGCCGCCTGCGCGACGTGGCGGGACGATTAAAAGAAAGCCGCAAGACGCTGGTGATTCTTTCGCCGCTGCTGCACTTCCCCCCCGAATTGGAAAAAGACGTTATCGTGCTGGATTACGCCCTGCCGACCCTCGACGAGATGGAACAATCGCTGGAACGGGTGATTCGCTCGGCGCGCGAAGTGAGCGGCATGCAGGTGGAATTGATTCCCGAAATGCGAGAAAAAATTCTCGCCGCCGCGCAAGGCTTAACCTGCACCGAAGCCGAAAACGTCTTCGCCAAATCGCTGGTGATGACGCGCTCGCTCGACCTGGACGTGATTATCGCCGAAAAGAAACAGATTATCCGCCGCTCGCAAATCCTTGAATATTTTGAAGCCTCCGAGGATATGGAATTCGTCGGCGGGATGAGCTTGCTGAAAGAATGGCTTTCAAAACGCGCGCTGGCTTTCAGCGAACGAGCGCGGCAGTTTGGGTTGCCCGAACCAAAAGGTTTGCTGCTGCTGGGCGTGCAAGGCGCGGGCAAAAGCCTGATTGCCAAAGCCATCAGCAGCCAATGGCGGCTGCCGCTGCTACGGCTGGATATTGGCAGCCTGTTCAGCGGGCTGGTCGGCGCTTCGGAACAGAATATGCGCGCCGCGCTGCGGCTCGCCGAATCCATCTCGCCGTGCCTGCTCTGGCTGGACGAATTGGAAAAAGGTCTGGCGGGCGCCGCCAGCTCGCACCTTTCGGACGCCGGCACGACCGCTCGCGTGTTCGGCAGCTTTCTAACGTGGATGCAGGAAAAATCCGCGCCTGTGTTCGTCGTCGCCACCGCCAACGACGTCAGCATCCTGCCGCCGGAAGCGCTGCGGAAAGGGCGCTTCGACGAAATCTTTTTCATTGACCTGCCCACCCACAACGAAAGGCGCGAGATATTCGCCATTCACATCGCCAAACGCGGGCGCGACCCGCAAAAGTTCGATTTGGATTTGCTCGCCCGCGCCAGCGAAAACTTCTCCGGCGCGGAAATTGAACAGGCGGTCATCTCGGCGTTGTACGACGCGTTTGAAGACAATCGCAACCTGACCACCGAAGACGTCTTGAACGCCGTCAGGCACTCCGTCCCCCTCGCGCAAACGATGGAAAATCAGGTGGCTTCTTTGCGCGCCTGGGCGCGGACTCACGCCCGCCCGGCTTCCCCAGCAAGCTGGACTCCCACGCCCGGACTTTCTTCCGGTCTGCGCCAAATGGAGTTATGACTCAAAGCGGAATTCGTTCCGCAATTCCAAACGCTATGAGAACCTTCTACTCCCTGCATAGCTTCGTTCGCCGCAATCTGGCGCTGGCGGAGCGCTTCGTCGCCGCGGCTGGGCTGGCGCTGCTGCTGTACGCGCTGATGCGAACCGTCGTGGTCTATCCGCTGTATTGGGACGCGACGCTCGCGGCGGCGATATTCTTCCTCACGCTCGTTTCCCCCGTCGCCGGATATTTCGCGGCGGTGGCTGCGGCGGCGTATCCGCTTTGTTACGTTTCGCTCTACCTCGCCGTGTTGTTTCTGGCTATCGCCGTGCTGGGGCAGCATATGTTCATTAACAACCTCGGCGCCACGCTACTGACCTTTTCTTCGCCGCTGCTGGGCGCGGTTTATCTGGCTTGGGGAATCCCGCTGCTGGGCGGGCTGTGGTGGGGAGCGGCGGGCGGCGCGCTGATGGGCGTCTGCGCCGCCCTGTGGGGGCAGGTCGCCGCCGGCATGGCGGGACATTCGCCCGATTGGATGAGCCTCTACGGCGTGTTGCCCGTCCTCGCTTACCTTCCCGAAAAATTCGCGCAGGCGAACTCGCTGGAAGCCCTATACCTGCTCTTCTTGCCGCTCATGCCCGATTCCACTTACCTGCTCTATTGCCTGCTGCAAGCGGCAGTGTGGGCTTTTGTCGGCTGGGCGGCGGGAATGCTGAGCGAAAAAGAATGGGCGGTCTATCGCCGCCCGCGTTCCGGCATGATTATTGCGCTAGTCGGCTCGGCGGCGCTGGCGCTGCTGCACATCGGGCTGAGCCTGTGGCTGAAAATTCCGCCGCCGCCCGGCGTGGAATACGCGCTGGGGATGACGACTCTCTGCTCGGCGCTGGCGGTGATGCTGTTGGAATGGGGCGCGGATTTTCTCGAACATCCGCTGCCGCTGCCGGGCGCGGAAAGACCCGCCCGTCCGATTCAAATTGAATCGGCGCCCGCGCCGCAAAATCCCGCCCCCGAAACGGAGCAAATTCCGCCCGAACGTCCGCGCGAATCTCCCGCCGACGACGAAGAAGAAGACTTGATTATGCTAGAATTGGATTGAAATGCAATATCAGCAGCAACCCTCCGCATCCGTTCGACGCAGGCGCGCGCGGCGCGCAAACCAGACGTTGTTCACGCCTAACACGCTGGTCACCGCCGTCAGCGTCGGCGTAGTCGTTCTCATTGTCGCGGCGACCTTCGTCGCCGATTGGGTCCGCCTGCCGGAGCTCAGCGCCTCGACTCCGTATCAATTGCTTTCGCCCAACGGCGACGGCAGCTACGACCTGCTGACGATCAATTACCGTCTGGGCAACGACGCAAAAGTGACCGCCGTGGTGTATAGCGGAGCGAGCGCCATTCGCGCCTTGACGCGCGAGCAGCCGCAAACGGCGGGCGAACACTTCCTCACCTGGGATGGACGCGCCGACGCCGGCTCCGTCGTCCCCGACGGCATGTATCGCGTCGAAATCACCGCAGCGGGCGTGGTGCGCTCCGTTTCGCAAAGCGTCCCCGCGCAGGTGGATACCTTGCCGCCCGTCGTCCAAATCGCCAACCTGCCGGATGGAATGCAGGTGAACAAAGCGAGCCTGACGCTGGAAGGAATCACCGAACCCGGCGCGATTATCTTCGTCGGCGGAAGCAGCCAGCCCATCCGCGCCGATAACAGCGGGCGCTTTTCCTTTCAATACAAATTACAGGATGGCGAGAACGCCGTCGAGTTGCAAGCCGCCGACGCCGCCGGCAACATCACCCGCGTCAAGCGCACCGTCGGCTTAATCACCGAGCCGCCCGATATTGAGCTGACCCGCCCGATGGACAACGAATGGACGAACAACCAGATGCTCACCATCGAAGGGCGCACGCGCCCCGGCGCGACGCTCATCGTGAACGGGCAAAACGTCAAAGTGAACGCGGACGGCAGCTTTCAACATCAGTTGATTCTCGAACAGGGCGACACGACGCTGCGTTTCATCGCTACCGATAGCGTGGGCAACGTCGCCACGCTGGAACGCCTGGTGCATTTGAAAATGGGCGCGTCCGCCATTCAATTGAATGTGGAAGAGGGCGCGACGGTCGCCGACCCCAATTTGCAGCTGGTGGGCAAAGTGGACCCCGGCGCGCAGGTGACGGTGAACGGGCAGCCGGTCGCCGTCAGCCCGCTGGGCGATTTTCAGGTGATTGCGCCGCTTAACGCGGGCGAGAACGTCATCAACATTCAAGCGCGCGACGCAGCCGGAAACGTGACCACGCTGACGCGCCGCGTCTCTTACAACCCTGGCGGGATGGACGGACTCGCGCGCCTCAGCCGCAACCTCGACCAGGCTTCGAGTTTGATTCTGCCGAGCGTCCTGCTGACGGCGGGCTTTCTGGCGTTCCTTTACCTGAAACAGAATCGCGTCACCCTCGCCATGTTGGTGGACCAGCCGGTCTTTACGCCTGGCGGTTTTGGCGACGACAATCTGCTGTGCATCACGCTGGATTTGAGCAAGACCGCGCGCGTCTCGCTGGAAGCGCTGGATCAGCAAGGAAATCCGCGCGCGACGATTCTTTACAACCGCCGCAAAATGGGCCGCCGCCACCTGTTTTATTGGAACGGCTGCGACGACCGCGGGCTGCCCCTGCCGCCCGGCGAATACACCCTGCGAGCCGAAGCCGGCGCGCCGCCGCTGCAAGTGACCAGCGCCGTGCAAATTCGCATCGAGCGCCAGCCGACCACGCCGCTGCAATCTCCCGTTTACGCGCGCGGGGGAACGACGACGAACAAATAAGTCTTAAAGAAAAGCGCCGCCCAAACGCGGCGCGATTTTTTTCGTTAGCGAACGGACGGCATAAGCAGGGTTTACATTCGGTTGGAAGGGCGTCATCCCGGCGCCGCCGTAACGAACAACGCCGCCAGCAAAAACAGCAGCCCGGTCAACATGGTCGACGCCCACAGAATGAACGCCAGCGGACGCTCCCTTTTGCGGCGGTAGAAATACAGCCCGGCAATCCATCCCGCCGCCGAAAGCAGCAAACTCGCCAGCGGAAAGATAATCAACTGTGAAGAGGAAACGCTCTCCTGCAAGGGACCGAGAATCACGCGCGGCGAGGCGGGGATGGCAAGGCTCGCCCACACGAACAACCCGACGTTTAAGAAAAGCGCGGTCAGCCAAAAATAACGCGCCGCCCCGTTCTGCCATGCCTGAGCCACCACAAAAGAAGGATACACCGATTTCACTTCGGCGGGAGTCAGGCTGCCCATCTCCACGGCGCGCGCGAACGCCTGCGCGAACTCCGCCCGACGGTCGGGCGAAATAGCGAACACGCGCCGCGCCGTCGCCGCCAGCAAAATCTTCTTTTTATCCGAAGCCAAAAATTCCACCATGCCCAGGTCGGGGTGCCGCCGCAAGCCAAGCAGCGCGCCCGGCATGGAAAACGCCGGCGGTTTTAGCGGGGCGACTAAATCTTCCGCCGGGCGGATAAACTCCACGTCGTTCAACGGAATTTGCTCGACGCGCAAGCCCCAGACAAGGGTCAGGCTATCGCGGTCCAGACGATAGTCGGCGCGCCAGAGCGAATAAGCGCGATACGCGAAAAAAGGAATCAGCATGAAGGCGACCAGCAGCGCCAGCAGCGCCAGCAAAAAATCGGGGCCGGCTTCAACGCGCGTCAAGGCGATAAACGAGAGCGCCGCCGCGGCGAACAAGGCGGCGAGAATCGCGCCGTGAATCAACACGCCGATTCGCTTGGGGGGAGGAAAATGCCCGGCGTTCATCGTTCCCGCGCTACATGCGCCCCAATTCCTCGCGCAGAATGCGGCAGGTCTCGTCCACCTGCTCTTCCGTCATCACCCCGCTAAAAGGCAGCGCCAGCCCGCGCCGCCCCAGGTCTTCGGCGACGGGAAAATCGCCCGCGCGGTAGCCGAAACGCTCGATCATATACGGCTGCAAATGAATGGGCAAAAAATACGGGCGGACGGGAATTCCCCGCGCTTCCAGCCGCCGCGCCATTTCGTCGCGGTTAATTTTGGGCGCGAAGCGAATCACATATACAAACCACGAAGCGCGGGTAGTGAAGGATTCGATAAACGGCGTCTCGACGCCCGCGATTTCAGAAAGGCGCGCCTCATACCAACGGGCGACCTGCTCGCGCTTTTGGAGAATTTCTTCCAGCCGCGACATTTGACTCGCCCCCAACGCGGCGGACATTTCGTCTATGCGGTAGTTGTAGCCCAAATGGGTGTGTTGCAGCCAGGTATCGCCGGGGGCGCGCCCCTGGTTGCGAAGCGCCAGCATCAGGTCGGCGGCTTCGTCGTCGTCGGTGATAATCACGCCGCCTTCGCCGGTGGTGATTTGCTTGTTGGGGTAAAAGGCGAACACGCCGTAATCGCCCAACGTTCCGGCGTATCTTCCTTTGTAGGTCGCGCCCAGCGCCTCGCACGAATCTTCGATAACCTTCAACCCGCGTTCTTTGGCGACGGCGTTCAGCGCGTCCATATCGGCGGGCTGCCCGAAGACGTCCACCGGCAGGATGGCGCGCAATTGCCGCGCGGCGGTCGGGGCTTTGCGCGGCAGATATTTTTCCACGTGGCGCGCCGCGTCGGCGACTAATTCGGGGTTGACGTTGCCCGTGCGCGGGTCCACGTCCACAAAGACGGGGATGGCGTTCTCAAAGAGCAGGACGTTGGTAGAGGCGACAAAGGAAAACGGGGTGGTGACGACCAAATCGCCCGCGCCGATTCCCGCCGCGCGGACGCACAAATGCAGTCCCGCCGTGCCGGAATTGACGGCTATCGCGCGCTTCGCGCCGGTCAGTTCGCAAAACGCTTGTTCAAACGCGGGAGTCCATTTGCCCATGCTCAAATAGGGCGTGCGGACGACTTCCATCACAGCCTGACGGTCCGCTTCGGTCAGGTCGGGAGAAGACATGGGAATTTTATAGGAAGACATGCGGGTAATTCTACCATTTGACGGCTGCGAAAACCCTTGACATAATTAGAACACTTGTTCTATAATCTTGTCATCGTTACCCGACATTCGACATATTAAGGAGGTCGAAATGAAAGTTCACAACCCTTTGGTGGACGGCGTGAAGGCGCTGTGGAACGGTTTCGTTTACAACCGCAAGTTCAACCGCGGCGCGGCGTGGGGGGCGATTATTCTCATTGCCCTGGGCGCGTTTGAAATTTTCAATTTCAGCACCACGCAATTTGCCTTGCACGACGTTCTCGGCGATTTGAGCTTCGGCGGCATTCGCTGGGCGAGCGTGCTTGCCATTGCCTTCTGCGGCATTGACTTTGCGGGCATCGCGCGCATCTTCACCCCCGAACAGGGACGCGACGAACCCGCCGAAGTGTATTACCTGTTCGGCGCGTGGATTCTCGCGGCGGGCTTCAACGCCACCCTCACCTGGTGGGGAGTCTCCGTCGCTATCGCGCAAAATCCCGTCACGCATTCCAGCGTGGTGATGAGCGCGGAGACGTACACCACCGTCGTGCCGGTCTTCGTCGCGTTGATGGTCTGGCTGATTCGCTTGCTGATTATCGGCGCGTTTTCGCTGGCAGGCGACCGTCTTTTTACCACCGCTGAGATTCGACCCGCGCCTTCGCAATACCGCGCGCAGTACCAATCTCAGCAGCCCGCCCAACGACCTTACTCCCCCCCGCAGCCGCGACCCGCGTATCAACCGCCCGCCCCGCGTCCAGTGAATCAGCCGTTGAATCAGCCGCTGCCTTCTTCGGCGCTGCGCCCGGCTTCGCAAATCGTCCGCCCGGCGCCCAAGCCCGCGCCTTCTTCTTCTCAGCAAGGCTCTTTCCTCGAACCGACTTATCATCCCATTTCGCAAAGCGCGCGCTCGTTCGATAGCGGAGAACGACATTTTTCTTAGCGGTCATCTCAAAAACGCTGAGCCGAAGCGAAGGGTTTCTACGCTGATGCAGGAGACTCTTCGGTCGCAAACGACGCCCTTCAGAATGACGCGCTATTTGTGAGGCAGGTTTTAGCGGAACGCCTGATTGAAAATTCACGTCTCGCAGCGTTAGACGCGGGTCCCTCGACCCCTTAAGGAAATTTGAATCATGCCCCCGCGCCGTTACCCAAAGGATTGGCAAACAGCCGCCCCCGAAGAAGTAGAAGGGAGCGGCTGTTTTTCGGCTTACCTGCTGCCGCCGCTCATGGTCTTGCTGGTGGGCGGCTTGCTGGCGTATTTCGCTTTGAAAGGAACGCCGACTCGCGCGCCCGCGCTGCCCGCCGCGAGCGGCATTTCTCCCATTTTTCGAGCGGAGGTTCAGTTCTGGGCGGAGTCCATCGTCCGCTGGGCGAATGAGGCGGGTCTCGACCCGAACCTTGCCGCCGTCGTCATGCAGATTGAATCGTGCGGCGACCCGGGCGCCGCTTCCGGCGCGGGCGCGGCGGGATTGTTTCAGGTCATGCCTTATCACTTCCAGCGCGGAGAAAACCCCTATCAGCCGGAAACAAACGCGCGGCGCGGGCTGGAATATCTGGCGCGCGCGCTGCAAGCCGCAGGCGGAGACGCGCGGCTGGCGCTGGCGGGGTATAACGGCGGGCTGGGAGTCCTTGCTCGCGCGGAAATTTTTTGGGCGGCGGAAACGCGGCGCTACGTCCGTTACGGCGCGCCCATCTATCAAGACGCGCGCAGCGGCGCTTCGTTCAGCGACGCGCTGGACGAATGGTATCGGCGATACGGCAAAAGCCTGTGCAAACAGGCGAGCCTTCGGCTGGGGTTGGGAAATTAAAGCGGGGGATAGGGAAAAGCGCGGCGGTCGGCTGGGAGGTGGGGAAACGTTTTGGTTTCGAGGACGCGTTCCGCCCGTAGAAGCAGCGCGCGGATCTCTTGCGGGGCGAGATAAGAATCCAACAGGGAGACCCAGTTCGACTTCCAAGCGAGCGGCGCGAGCAGTTCTTCGGGAATCGGCTGCCCGGCGAAGTTCCAAATCACCGTGCGAAGTTTGTCCTCTTCATGAAAACAGATTCCGTGGTCAATGGCGTACAGGCGGCGCGTCCCGGTTTCAAAGAAAACGTGGCTGCCTTTGCGGTCGGCGTTGTTGACCAACAGGTCAAACAGCGCCACCGGGCGCAGGCGTTCGCGGTCCTCCGCCGTGAAGTTGAAGTAGTGATACTGAACATCGTATTCGATGTATTGTTGCAGCGATCCCGCGCCGAGGGGACCGTCCTCGCGGTAAACGGTGACCGGCACGATTCCGAAGCCGAGCGCTTCGCTGAGCGAATAGGCGGCGGCTTCGCGCAGGGCGAGCGTGTTTTCGGGAAAGTCCCACAAGGGCCGCTCGCCTTTGCTCGGCTTATACACCGCTTGCAGCGTCAGACGCTTGTAACGGACTTCCGCCAGAAAGGTATAGTTGCTGCCCAACATAAATTGGCCCTTCAATTCGTAAGCGCCAAATTGAAGGGCTTCTTTTATTTTCGCCGACGAGGAGTTGCCGTTCGTCAAATTGCCCAACTATCCGCCCAACGACGATTTGCTATCGCAGCCGCCCGTTCTTCTTCGGGCAGAAGTGACCTTCGGGGTTCATTGGCTCGCCGCATTGCGGGCAGCGGGGGCGTCCGCGCGAGACGACTTCCGCGCCCCAGCGGGCGAGTTTGCGCATTTGAGCGCGCGTCGCCCAAAAGCGGATTTGCGCGGCGGAATCCGGTTCGGCGTCTTCAAGCAGTAGTTCTTTGGCGAAGATGACGACCTTGTCGCGCTGGCGGTCGTACCCTAAGCCCATTTCGCCCGCGCGGAAGAGCGGGTCCACAGGCGGGTTGATGCGCATCGCCTCTTCGACGTAATCGCCCGAAGGGTCTTCCAGCTGCGGGTTTTGCTGTTGAATTTGCGCCAGAAATTGCTCAATGCCGATGGCGAGTTGTTGTAATTGTATCTTCTCGATGAGGATTGAAATCGTGCGCTGGTCTTGAAACGCCTGTAAATAAAACACGCGCTGACCGGGCGCGCCGATGGCGTCGGCGGTAATATGGTCGCAGGGGTCAACGTCTATTTCAAAACGGGACATAGGCAGCCTTTCCGCCCAGAGTATACCAGAAGTCCTTACGACTTTCTTTGTCCCGTCGTTTTTAACAGGGCGGGTAGGATTGCGGCTGATTCCGCATTTTGTTCGACGTTAAACGCTTGAATTTCGTTTCTTACGCATTTATAATCGCGCCAGCCGACCCAAAGGAGAGAGAGCCATGTACGACAAGAGCAAATTGGAAGAGTTGAAACGCTCGTTGGAAGAGTGGGAGAACGGTGCGCTGCAAAGGACGCTGAAACAGACGCCGGAGCGAGCGGAAAGTTTTATCACTGCGTCGTCGGAGCCGATTGAGCGCCTTTATACGCCGCTGGACGTGGCGGAGCAGGATTACGCCGCCGAGCTAGGGTTGCCGGGCGAATATCCCTTCACGCGCGGGATTCATCCCACCATGCATCGCGGTAAATTGTGGACGATGCGCATGTTCGCGGGGTTCGGCTCCGCCGAGGAGACCAACCGTCGCTTCAAATATCTGCTGGAACAGGGGCAGACCGGGCTGAGCGTGGCGTTTGACTTGCCGACGCTGATGGGCTGCGATACCGATCAGCCCGAAGCGCTGGGCGAATTCGGCAAGTGCGGCGTGGCGGTCTCTTCCTTAAAAGATATGGAAATTTTGCTGGAAGGCATTCCGCTGGATAAGGTTTCGACCAGCATGACCATCAATTCGCCCGCCGCAATCATTTGGGCGATGTACATTGCCGCGGCGGAGAATCGCGGAATCCGCGCCGACCAGCTGCGCGGGACGATTCAAAACGACATTTTGAAGGAATTTATCGCGCAGAAGGAGTTTATCTTTCCGCCCGAGCCTTCGATGCGGCTGGTGACGGACACGATGGAATACGGCAGCAAACACGCGCCGCAGTGGAACACCATCTCGATTTCGGGCTATCACATCCGCGAGGCGGGTTCGACCGCCGCGCAAGAGCTCGCCTTTACGCTCGCCGACGGCATGGAATACGTCCGCTGGGGGATGGCGCGCGGCATGGACGTGGACGAGTTCGCGCCGCGTCTTTCGTTCTTCTTCAACGCGCACAACGATTTCTTTGAGGAAATCGCCAAGTATCGCGCGGCGCGGCGCATTTGGGCGCGGGAAATGCGCCACACCTTCAAGGCGAAGAATCCGCGCTCGTGGCTGATGCGCTTCCACACGCAGACGGCGGGGTGTTCGCTCACCGCGCAGCAGCCGGAAATCAACGTGGCGCGGGTGGCTATTCAGGCGCTTGCCGCCGTGCTGGGCGGGACGCAATCGCTGCACACCAATTCGCTGGACGAAGCGCTGGCGCTCCCTTCGGAGCAAGCCGTCACCATCGCGCTGCGCACGCAGCAAATCATCGCCGAAGAATCCGGCGTGACAAACACGATTGACCCGCTGGGCGGCTCGTATTTTGTGGAAGCGCAGACCAATCGTATTGAAAAGCAAGCTTACGAGTACTTCCGCCGCATTGAGGAGCTGGGCGGCGTGCTACCCGCCATTGAGAAGGGTTTCTTCCAGAGCGAAATCGCCGACGCGGCGTACCGCTATCAACGCGAAATTGACGAGGGCGTCCGCAAGATTGTCGGAGTCAACGCCTATCAAGAGCAAAAGCCGCTGACCATTCCGCTTTTGGAAATGGACCCGCAAGGCTACGACCGTCAGGCGGCGCGGCTGCAAGAAGTTCGCCAAACGCGGGACAACGGACGCGCCGGGCAAGCGCTGGACAAGCTCCGTATTGCTTGTTTGGGGACGGAAAACACCATGCCTTACATCATGGAATGCGTCCACGCTTATTGCACGTTGGGCGAAATCGTCGGCGTGATGAAGGAAGTCTTTGGCGTTTACGAGGAACGGGCGGTAATTTAGCGCGAGGGCGGGGCGAAAAAACCGCCCCGCTTTTTTATTGCAAAGCGGGGCGGTTGGGTGAATATTCACGGCGGGGGCGTAACGTCCCCGCCGCGCGCTTTATTTCTCTTCTTTTTCCAGCGCTTCCAATAATTCCAGGTCGCGCCGCAAGTTGCGCTCGCGGATGAAGAGGCTGGCGAGGTAAATCGCCATGACGACGAAGAAGAAGCCGAAGCCGAGATACATGTAATAGGAAGTATCTACCATGGAGAAAGTCCTTTCAGGATAAAGCTTTCAACTTCAATTGCTCGACATGCTCGCGGAAGCTTTCCAAACGGAAGCGACGCCAAATCAGGTCAATAAAAATCACGGTGAAGGCGAACAGCGCGAACAAGAAAGCGACTTTCATGCCGGCGGACATGTTAAAGCCGCCCTGCGCCGCGGCGGATTGCGAGCCGATGACCACCGGGTGAATGGTGCGAAACAGGCGGATGACCATAAAGGTAATCGGCGCGCTCAGCCCGCCCAGCAAGGAATATACCGCGCCGAAACGCGCGCGCTTTTCGGGGTCTTCAATGCCCTGCCGTAGCATGAGGTAGGCGACGTACACCAGCTCGGTGACGGCGGCGGTAGTCAGGCGCGGGTCCCAGGTCCACCATGTGTTCCACGCCGGGCGCGCCCAAATGGAGCCAAGCGCGATGGTGATGAAGAAGAACACGGCGCTGACTTCAATCGCGGCGACTCCGAATCTATCCCACTTCATATCTTTCGTAACGAGATAAGCGATTCCCGCGAACGCGGCGAGGATGAACCCCAACAAGCCCACCCAAGCCGTGCCGATGTGAAAGTAGAACACGCGCTGCACCTGTCCCATCGTGGCTTCCATCGGCGCGTAGAACAGGGCGAGATAGGTGGAAACCGCCAGAACGATAAGGGCGGCGGCGTCCACGGCAAGCAAGGTTTTCGATTTGGTTTGCATGGCGCTCCTTTTGAGAAAAAAAATCGGGCGGGCGAGACGTTCGTTTCGCGCCGCCTTTTTTTATTCTTCCACAATAAAATCAAAAAACATAAAAGCGGCGGAGATGAACACCACGTCGTACACTAACAACAAGTTGAACGGGACGGCCGCTTCGGCGAAGGGCAAGCCTTCCAAAAACGCGCCGCTGGCTTTCACCGCCGCTAACAAGACCGGGATGGCGACGGGAAACAGCAGGATGGGCAGCAAAATCTCGCGCATGCGCGTTTGCGCCGACATCGCGGAAAGCAGCGTGCCGACGGCGGCGTAGCCCGCCGAGCCGAGCAAAATCACCGCCAGCAGCGGCAAGCGGAAGAGGTTTTCTCCGTAGAGCAGGCTGTAAGCGGGCAGGACAATCGCCTCGACCAGCAGCATAAAGACGAAGTTGCTGAGCGTTTTGCCGAAGTAAATCGCCGCGCGATCCACCGGCGCCAGCAGCAAACCGTCCATGCAGCCGCGGTCTTTTTCCGTCGTCATCGAGCGATTCAAGCCGAGCGTGCCGGCGAAGGCGAAAGTCGTCCACAAGACTCCGGGGGCGGCGGCGTGACGGACGAGCGGCTCCAATTCCAGCGCGAAGTTAAAGATGACGATGACCAGCAGCGAAAAAACCAGCATGGCGGAAACCAGCTCGAAAGAGCGGAATTCCGCCGCCAGGTCTTTCAGGAAAATGGCGAGAGCGGCTTTCCAAAGGGAAGGTTTAGACATAGGGCGGATTCTCGTTCAGGCGATGGCTTGACGATAAAAAGCCAGCAAGTTGGAGTCTTTCAATTGTTCGCGCGAAGCCGAAGCGGCGATAACGCCGCGCGAGAGGACGTCGAAGCGGGTGGCGAGGTTTTCGGCGCGGGCGAGGTCGTGCGAGGTAATGACGACGGCGCGCCCTTGCGCCGCCACACGGCTTAACACTTCATCGAGCATTTCCGAAGCGTCCTGATCCAGCCCGGTGTACGGCTCGTCGAAGAGCATCACGTCGGGGTCGTGCAGCGCCGCGCGCCCAATGGCGAGCCGCTGCTGCATCCCGCGCGAAAAAGTGCGCGTCAGCTCGCGGCGGCGGTTTTCCAAGCCGACCATTTTTAAGATTTCAGTCACGCGCGCGCCGTAGTTCGTCAAGCCGTACATCCGCGCGTAAAAAATCAGGTTTTCTTCGGCGGTCAGGTCGGGATACAAAAGCGGCATGTGCGAGACGACTCCCAAACGGGCGCGCACCTGCGCCGCCTCGCGCGGCAGCTGGAAGCCGGCGATGCTAACCTGCCCCAGCGTGGGACGCGAGAGCGTAGCCAGAATCCGCAGGAAGGTGGTCTTGCCTGCGCCGTTCGGTCCGAGCAGGGCGACGAACTCGCCGCGCTGCACGGAAAAATCCACGCCGCGCAGCACGGTCTTCAACCCAAAGCGCTTGACGAGTTTTTTAACTTCAATCATGTCGTTTGAGTTTGCTCTTCAACTCTTCGCGCCGCGCGCGATACGCCTCGTCGGAAATCTTGCCGGCGCGATGCAAATCATCCAGCGCGACAATGGCGTCGAGGACGTCTTCAACGTCTTCTTCGTCTTCTTCTTCGTCCTCGTCCAGCTCGCCCGCTTTGCGCGCGTCGCGCAGGTAAAGCCAGACTCCCGCGAGGATGAGAATCGCGCCGAACGCGCCGACGCCGATGAGCAGGTTGTTGTTTTGCGATAGGCTGGTTGGCTCGCCGGCGATTTGCGGGCTGCCGCTGAGCGTAAACTCGACTTTGGAATCCTTCGCCATGCCGGCGGCGGAATATAGATGCAAGTTCATGCCCTGCTCCGAGCGCGCGCCTTGATCCGTAAAGGCTTTGCTCGCGAGCTTCACGCCTTCCGGCAGGTAAATCAGCGTTTCATCCGCCGCCAGCCGAAGCGGCAGGCTGATTTCAATTTTCTTATCGCGCGGCAGCGAATAAAAAGCGACCAGCCCGTAAGGCGTCTCGGAGGGCGGCATGGCGAAGCCTTTTTCCAGCGCGGCGAAGGGCGCGCTGTCTTGCGCCGCGTCGAAACCCAGCGGCTGCGCGCCGCTGGGCGCGGCGATAAAGGGAATTTCTTGCGAGTTAGCGCTCATGTCAACCGTCACGGTCTTTCCGCTGGCGTTGACGATGTTGTACAATGCAATCATCTGCGTCTGCTGCGCGTCGGAGTAATCGAAGAAGATTTGCAGCGAGGCGATTTTGAGAACGGAGAAATCGTCGGTGGAAGCGAAGACGACAATCGGTTTGAGCGTCACTTCGGTCATGCCCGCTTCGACCAGCGCGAAGGGGGATTGGTACTTCACGCCGTTCACGGCGGCTTCGGCGACGAAGATGCGCCGTTCGGGGAGGTTCACGTTTTCAAACGTGAAGCTGCCGTCGGGGTTTAGTTTGCCTTCCAGCGTTTCGACGAGGGTGGGACCAGAGGTCATCTCGCCGCTGTGGTCGTAGGCGCGGAGGGTGATGGTCGCGTCGGCGGGAAGCGGCTCGTCGGATTGATTCTCAATTGAACCGCGCACCGTGCCCACGCCCTCAGGCAGGGCTTCCGTCGGGGCGGCGGATTCGGCGGGGGCTGGCTCGCTTTGCGGGGCGGCGGAAGCGGGTTCGGGGCTGGCGGCTGTTTCGGGCGCGGGAGTCGCTTCGACTTTCGCCGTGGGCGCGGCGAAGCTCAGCGAGCGGAGATACGCCGCGACCGCCGATAAATCCTGCGCGGAAAGATTCTTCCCAAAGGGAGGAATCGCGTCGTTGCCGTTTTGGGCAATCGCGATCAGGTCTTCGCCCGTCAGCGCGGCGGAAGTTTCCAACGCGCTGAAATAGGCTTCGCATTCGGGGCAGGAGGCTTGCGCCAGCCGCTTGCCTTTTTCCACCTCTTCGGTCTTGACGCTCAGCGTCAGGGCGTAGCCGACCACGTCCCAGCGCTGCTGGTCGGTCAGGCTGGCGAAGGGCGGCATGAAGCGCTCGATGTTGCCGCGCGTGACGGTTTTGTACCATGCGGCGGGGCTGGCTTTGGCGGCGAAATCCGCCAGACCAATGGGCGCGACTTTGACGGGCAGGGATTTGCCTTGCGCGCCGTCGCCCAACCCGCGTTCGCCGTGACAGGCGGCGCATTTTTCGGCGTAGATGCGCGCGCCGTTTTCAACGTTCATCGGCTGCGCGGGGTATAAAGGCCCGAGCGTGGGGACGGGCGTAGGGGGGACGTAATCAGGCGGCGGGGTGACGTCCGCCGCGAGAGTCATGTTGCACGCAGAAAGAAGAACCGCGAGCGCGGCGAAAAGAAAGACGCGAATTTTCATGGATTCCTTTTAAGAAGCGTTGAGCCGTTCACGTTATAAAGCTATTGCAGCGATTTTCCGCAAGCGGGGCAGAATTTGTCGGTGACGAGGATGGCTTTGCCGCATTTGGGGCAAAAGCCGGCGGATTTGGTTTTGCGCGCCTTGCGGCGGGCGGCAATCATTTCTTCGATTTCTTCGTCGGTCAGCGGTTGAGCGGCTGGGGCGGAAGAATCGGCGCGGGCGGCGGCAGCGGCTTTTTCAACGCGCGCTTCGGCGCTGCCCGCCGCGGCGACCGAGGGGGCGAGCTCGTCCAGCTGGCGGAGAATCTCCGCGCCTTTTTTCAGCAGCGCGGCGCGCTCGGCGGGATAAATTTCGGCGGGGACTTTGCCCAGGCGGTAATCAAAATCCAATTCTTGCAGGGCGTTGACGACGCGGTCGCGTTCCGCCCGCAGCGCGGAGACTTGCAAACTCTGGTCGGCGCGCAAGCGGCGGGCGCCGCGGGTAAACGGAAGGTAAAGATATACGCCGACAAGCGCGACGATGATAAGCAAAAGGAAGACGACGCTGAGCTGCATTATTGAATACTCTCGATAACGGTTTGAATTTCGCGCACGGAAGCGAAGGGCCCAATTTTCACATGCCGCAGGATTCCCTCGCGGTCAATAAAATAAGTCTCCGGCACGCCCATTTGACGATTGAGGACGCTGGAAATATTCGATTGCAGGTCGGGGGCGTTGGGGAAGGTGATTCCGAATTTTTGCAGGTATTGTTTCGAGCCGGAGGTCGTATCCACGTAGGCGACGCCGACGAAGACTACCTCGCCGCCGTCTTTATACGTCTGCCAGGCTTGCTCCAATTCGGGGGCTTCTTGCTCGCAGGGCTTACACCACGAAGCCCAAATGTTCAGCACGACGATTTTCCCGCGAAAGTCGGAAAGTTTCATTTGCGAAACGCCGTTGTATTCGTAGCCTTCGTAATAGACCAAATCGAAATCCGGCACGGGCTTGCCGATTTCCGCCATCGGGTTGCGCGCCTTGTTTAGCCCAAAGCCGACCAGCGCCAGCAAGCCGATGAGCAGGGTCCAGACGAGAATCTGCGCCCAGAGGGGAACTCCTTTTTTTTGCGTTTCTACAGTCATACATTCTCCTAACGGCGGCGCGGCATTTTTTCAGCCGCGCTGTTTTTTCAATTCTTCTTCCATGCGTTTCAGGTAATCGTCCTCTTCGGCGGAGAGCTCGTCTTCCGCCGCGGCAGGTTCAGGCTTGCGCTGCCAGCCTTTCATGGAGCGGAAGAGGATGAAAGCCCCCGCGAGGATGAGGATGGGCGGAACGACGTACATCAGCCAGAAGAATCCCTTGCGGGGCGGTTCGGCTAACACGCGCGCGCCGTATTGCTGCTCGAAGAAGGCGAAGATCTCTTCTTCGGTCTTGCCTTCCGCCAGCAGGGAGCGGATTTGCTCGCGCCATTCTTTGCAGGCGTCGGTCGGGCAAACGTCCAGCGGCGTGCTTTCGCATACCGGGCAATAGAGCTTGCGGGCAATGGCGTTCACTTCGTCGTCGGTGGGGACGCGCGTCTGCGCCGAAGCGGAGGAGAAGGAAGCCAACGCGGCGAGCGCCAGCGTAACAATCAGCAACGCGGCGAACGATAATTGGCGAACAGTATTTGACGATTGACGTTTCATCATCTATCCTGACTATCAGACTCTTTAACTATCAGACGATTAATCCGCCGCGCTCGCCTGTCGAGAAGACTTGCGGACGTGAACGCGCTCGTCGGCGGGGTCCTTATCGGGCCAGGCGGCGAACAGCACGCCGACGAAGAAGACCAGGCTGCCAATCCACAGCCAGTTTACCAGCGGATTGACGAAAATTTTGAAGGTCGCGCCGATGGAACTGGCGGGCTGCCAATCCACCAGCAAGACGTACAAATCGTCGCGCAGGGTGGAACGTTGTCCGGGGATGGTCATGTTTTGCTGCGAATCGAAATAATAATCTATGCGCGGGGCAAGGTGACCGAGATACGCGCCGTTTTTATAAACGTCCACCACCGCGCGGGTGTAATTGACTCCCGCGCCGCGGTCGTCCCACGAGGCGATTTCGCGGTACTCAATCGTGTAATCGGCGAGGTTCAGGCGTTCGCCCGCCGCCACCGTTCCCTGCGTTTCCATCTGGAAGACTTCAATGCCGAGAATGCCAATCGCCATCAGCATCATGCTGACATGGATGATGTATCCGCCGTAGCGGCGGCGGTTGCGTCCCATCAAACGGAAGAGGGCGGCGGCAAAATTTTCCTTCTGCGCCTGCTGGCGGGCGCGACCTTCCAGCCAGAATTGCTGGAAGGTCGCCAGCAGCACGAAAGCGACGAGGAAGAAGCCGGCGAGCGCAATCCAATTTTGGGCGTAGGTGAAGAACAGCGCGGCGACGAGAATCGCGGCGGCGAGCGCGGGCTTCCACAGGGCGCGTCCGAGCGTCTGCACGGTGGAGCGTCCCCAGGCGGAGACGGGCGCGATTCCCATCAGCAGCATCAAGGCGGCGAAGAGGGGCGCGGTGGCGCGTTCGTAGAACGGGGGACCGACGGTCACTTTTTGACCGGTGAGCAGCTCCGAAATCAGCGGGAAGATGACGCCCCAGAAGCAGACAATCAGCACGCTCATGAAGAGCAGATTGTTCAACAGAAAGAGCGCTTCGCGCGAGAGCATGGAGTTCATTTCGGTTTCGCCGCGCAAATCGCCCCAACGCCAGATGAGCAGCGCGGTGGAGACGATGAAGGTCAGCCCGATGAAAGAGAAGAACAGGGGACCAATCGCGCTTTCGGCGAAAGCGTGAACGGAAGACAAAACGCCGGAACGGGTGAGGAAAGTGCCAAAGATGACCAGCGCGTAGGTCAGGATAATCAAAATCATGTTCCAGTGTTTGAGAATCCCGCGCTTTTCTTGAATCATCACCGAATGCAGATACGCCGTGCCGGTCAGCCAGGGCATGAAAGCGGCGATTTCAACGGGGTCCCAGCCCCAATATCCGCCCCACCCCAGCACGTCATACGCCCAGCGTCCGCCGAGAACGAGGCCGAAAGAGAGAAAGAGCCACGCCCACAACGCCCAGCGGCGGGTGAGACGAATCCAGCGGTCATCCACGCGCCCGGTGACGAGCGCGGCCATGGCGAAGGCGAAGGGGATGACGTAGGACACGAAGCCGAGATACAGCATGGGAGGATGAATCACCATGCCGGGGTGGCGCAGCAGCGGGTTCAACCCGCGCCCGTCCTGAGGGAAGAAGAGAGTCGCGCCGGCGGGCGGGAAGGTGTGCGGCTCGATGTTTCCCGGCACGCTCCAAAAGCGCGCAAACGGGTTTTCGTAGAAAACGTTCAAGCCGATAAAGAATGCCGCCGTAACCGAAGCGACCACAATCACCCAGGGGAGAAATTCAAGGTCGCGGTCCCACTTGCGGATGGTGACGGCGGAAGCGAAGAGCGAAAGCAGCCAGGACCAGAAGAGCAACGAGCCAGCCTGTCCGCCCCACCATGCGGTGACTTTCAGGTAGGCGGGCATGCTGCGGCTGGTCACTTCATAAACAAAGGCGACTTCGTAATGGTCGTTGACGAGCAAATAGACCAGCGCGCCCGCCGCAAGCGAAAGGAGGGGAAACAAAAGCAGCATGGCGCGCCGCGCGCTTTCAATGAGCGCCAGGTCTTTCTTGCGCGCGCCGTACGCCGCAGCCGCGGCGCTATAAACCGCTGCAATAAAACTTACCGCTAAAATGCCGTAACCGAGTTCTGCAATCATAATTGAATCCTGTGGGTGGCGGATGATGGACAGCGGACGGTCCATCGTCCATCGTCTAAACTAATTCGAAGCCTGCTCTGGCACCGCGTCTTCATATTTGGTGGGACATTTGAGGAGCAGCTCGTCGGCGTAGAAGATTCCATCCGCGCCCATTTTGCCGGTCATAATGGCTTGCGCTTCGTTGCGCAGCAGGTCGGGCATGACGCCGTGATAAACGACTTTGACGCGCTGGCGGGTCGGGTCGTTCACGGCTTGATTTAACACCAGGGCGAGCCCGCCTTGCGCTTCAATTTCGGCGTTGTCGCCGGGGACGTGAGCAACTTCAAAGGTCAAGGTGAGAGTCTGCGCGTCGTATTGAATGGAGTCGCCAATCACTGCGCCGGAAAGCCGCAGGCTCTTGCCGACCGCCGCCGCGCCTTCCGCTTTAACTTCATCTACGGTCATGAAATATTCTTTCGCCGCCTGCGTGGACGAGGCAATCAAGTACGCCACCGCGGCTAAAATCAAAAAACCGCCCAACATGAACTTCGTTTTTTGCATGGTTCCTCCAATTTTGATAAATCTCGATAATGTTCGTTTATTTTACATATTGAGATTAAACGCGCATGAGATTAATTTCACGAAAAGGCAAAATCCCCTTGACCTTAACATTACGTCAAGGTTTATCATCGCGCCATGTACACCGTGAAGCAGCTTTCCATGTTGGCGGGCGTCACGCCGCGCGCGCTCCGTCATTACGACAAGATAGGTCTCCTCAAGCCGTCCCGCGTGGGCGATAACGGCTATCGCTATTACGGGGAGGAGACCCTGCCGCGTTTGCAGCAGATTTTGTTTTACCGCGAGCTGGGCATGCCGCTGGCGGAAATTTGCAAAATCATGAACCGCGCCGACTTCGATCTTCTAGCCGCGCTGGAAAGCCACAAGCGCGGGCTACGGGAACAAATTGCCCGCGCCCGTCGTTTGACGCGCGCGGTGGACGAAACCATCGCTTTCTTGAAAGGAGAAAAAACAATGAACGCCCAATCTTTATTCGCGGCTTTCAGCGAAGAAGAACAAGACCGACTGGCGGAAGAAGCCGCCCAGCGCTACGACGCGGAAACCGTGCGCGAATCGAACCGCAAGTGGAAGTCGTACTCAAAAGAAAAGCGCGAGGCGATTCTTGCGGAAGGAAATCAAATCTACGCGGATATGATTGCCGCCATGCCGAAAGGCGCGCGCAGCCGGGAGGCGCAAGCCGCGGTCGAGCGCTGGCGCAGCCACATGAATTATTTTTGGAACCCCGCGCCGCAGCAGCTTGCCGGGCTGGCGGAAATGTACGTCAGCGAGCCGCGCTTTCGGGCGAACTTCGATAAAGCGCACCCGCAACTGGCGGAGTTCATGCGCGCAGCCGTGCAAGCCTATGTAGAAAGGATAACGCAGAAGTAAAAAACGTCCCGAAGGTCAGGTTACGCCTTCGGGACGCGAGATTAAACGGAGACCCGTCTACGGACGCCGTTCACGAATTCACGCATGCGCGCCGCTTACCAAAACGCTTTCGCCGCTGAGGCGCTCGTTGCATTCGGGCGTTCGCGGGCTGGGTCGCAACGGGCATGGCGCAAATTTTTCGGACAGGCGCTAAATCACTCCCAATTTCTTGCCGACCTTCTGGAAGGCTTCCAGGCCTTTATCCAAATCGTCCTTCTCGTGCGCGGCGGAAATCATCACGCGGATGCGCGCCTTGCCCTGCGGCACGGTGGGATAGCCAATCGCCATCGCAAACACGCCGTTTTCAAACAGCTCGCGGCTGAATTCCTGCGCCAGCGGCGCTTCGCCGAGCATAATCGGGGTGATGGGCGTCTCGCTCGCGCCCGTGTTGAAGCCGAGCCGCTTCATCTCCGCCTTGAAATATCTGGCGTTGTTCCACAATTGATCCACCAGCTGCGTGGAATCTTCCAGCAAATCCACCGCCGCCAGACAAGCCGCCGCGTCCGGCACGGTGACGGCGGAAGAGAAGAGGAAGGGCCGCCCGCGCTGCCGCAGCCATTCGATGATGACCGCCTTGCCCGCCACAATTCCGCCCACCACGCCGAAAGCTTTGGACATCGTGCCGACTTCAATATCCACCTTGCCGTGCAAGCCGAAGTGGTCCACAATGCCGCGTCCGCCCTTGCCCAGCACGCCTTCGCCGTGCGCGTCGTCCACCATCAGCAGGACGTCGTATTTCTTCGCCACCTCGTAAATATCCGGCAGCGGGGCAATATCGCCGTCCATGCTAAACACGCCGTCGGTGACAATCAACGCGCGGCGGAAGTCTTTCAGGTTGGCTTGAATCTGCTCTTCGAGCGACTTCGCGTCGTTATGCTCGTAAGCGATGATTTTCGCGCCCGAAAGGCGGCAGCCGTCAATGATGGAAGCGTGATTCAGCCTGTCGGAAAAAATCACGTCTTCTTTGCCGACCAGCGCGGGGATGGTAGCGAGGTTGGCGGTGAAGCCGCTCTGGAAGGTGATGGCGGCTTCTACGCCCTTAAACTGCGCCAGCCGCTTTTCCAGCTCGACGTGCAGAGTCATCGTCCCGGCGATGGAGCGCACCGCCGCGGGACCGATTCCCATTTTGTCGAGTTCCTTTTTGGCGGCTTCCACCAGCGCGGGATGATTCGCCAGCCCCAAATAGTTGTTCGAGCAGAAGTTCAAAACTCGCTTGCCGTCCACCGTCAGCCACGCGCCCTGCGGCGAGCCAATCGTGCGGATGCGGTTATACAGCCCCTGCGATTTGAGATTTTCAATCTCTTGTTGAATCCAATCAATCTTTGACATGTTTATCTCCTTAGAGTTTCAGCCGCCGATTTCAGCGGATTAGCCAATCAGCGCCGCGCCAATCCGCTCCGTCTGCGGCAAAGATTTTGCGCGAAAAAAAACGGACGCGCGCGACGTCCATTTGTCCTTTATCGTTCAGCCTTCCTCTTTAACTTCCGCAAAGACGCCGAGCTCCGCCAGCGTTTCCGTCACTTTGGATTCCGCGCCGCGCTTGAGAATGACCGCCGTCGGGCTTAAAGTTTCGCCCAAAAATTTTTGCGCTTTCGATTTTCTCAGCGCATCGAGAATCTCCGGGCTGGCGACTCGCAGAATGGGACGATTCTCCACCCGCGCTTCGACGCCGTTTGCATCCCAGCGTTTCAGCGCTTTCGTCAGCGCGGGCGGGACTCCGCCGCGGGCGTGCTTCGCCAGAATCGCCAGCAGTTGTTCCGCTTTCAAGCCCTGGCGCTGCGCGCGGGCGAGCGAGCGCGCCGAAAGGCGGTAAAGATATTCGCCGTTCTTTTCCCCTTCCCATTCGCAAAAGCGCGCCGCCTGATAACGCGCAGCGCGGGAAAAATTTCTTGAAATCAAGAGCTTACCGTTGGAAGAAACGGTTAAGATTCCCTCCCCCGAAGGAAGAGGCGCGGCTTCCCGCAGGCGAAAAGCGGTAAATTCCTTGCCTGCTTCGGGCGCCGCCAAGTCAGCCCGTCCGAGCCAATGCAGCGTTTGAATCACGTAGCGAACCAGCGCGCCGTCCACCTGATCCCAATAAGCGAAGCCGCGCAAGTATTGGCCGTCGCTCGCGCGTTTGATGAACCACGAATCGTAATCGCCCGCCGGACGTTGAAAATCGGGGCGCTTTGTTTTTAAGTCGCGCAAAAAGGCGGGCAGGCTCCACCACTTGCCCGGCGGAAGGTCGCGCAGCAGGTTGAGCAAAAAGGCGCGGGCGGCGCGCGGCTGATTGCTCCATTCGCCTTCGCATTGCAGCGTTGGAATCAAGCGCAGCTCGTTAAACGAATCGGAATCCAGCCACGCCTGATAGAGCGCGTTCAGGGCGTCCGCGCGCGGGGCTTCGAGGAATTTTTTCACCGCTTCGGGCTGCGGCTCGCCCGTTTTATCGAGAATGCGCGCGGCGATTAAGAGGCTGCGCAGCGCGGCGACGGGCAAGCCTTCGGGTTCGAGGCTCATGCGCAGCGCGGCAAGATACGTCGTCGCGTCGTCCAGAATAAAATCGTCGGCGGGAATTTCACACGCTTTTTCCAGCGGAGTCGCTCCGCGTCCCAGCGGCTGTTCCTTGCGGGCGTTTTCGGCTCGCGCTTGTTCGGTCCCCGCTGCGAGGACTTCCAGCAAGTCTTCGGGAAGGTAAGCGAATTCCTGCGCTCCGGCTTCGGTTTCAAAGAAAGCTTTATCGAGCAGGGCGCGGTAGAAGAGCGTCTCGGCGGGCGAAACGGGCTTGAGGTGCGGGCGTTCGCGGTCGCGGCGGGCTGCGCCCATCTCGCGGATTTCGCCGAAGCGGCGGGCAAAGAGCGCCCATTCCATTTTTCCGCCCGCTTGCAACAAGGCTTCCAACGCGGCGCGGGGTTCGGAAGGGAGAATCGTTACGGTTTCACGCGCCGCTTCCACGTCGAGCAAAGCCGCGCACAATTCTTCGACGGCGGATTCCGTCTCGCGGGATTCTAATTCCACGCCCCAGAATCCGGCGACAATCCGAAGAAACCCCAAATCGCGCTTACGCAGCGAAGCGGATAGATCGGGCATGAAGCAATTGTATCATCCCCCAGCCACGCGCAGCGCCTGGGGAACGATTTCCACCGCGAGTTTTTTTAAGTCGCTGCCGAAGCTGGTGAAGACCTCGCCGTCGGCGTGAATATACAACGGAGAGTTGGAAACGAGCGTCATTTTCTTAAACTCGCCCATGCGCACCTGTTTGAAGCGCGGGTGAGTCCCTTTCACAAATTCCGGCAGCAGGCGGAGCATCATCAGCCGCGAGACCTTTTCGACCATGACGTATTCCAATTTGCCGTCGTCGTTTTTGGAATGCGGCGAGAGCATAAAGCCGCCGCCTTCGCGTCCGCCGTTGCACAGCGTGACCATCAGGGCGCCGAGCTCGAACTTTTGCGACTCGGTTTCAACGAGTATTTCGGCGGGGCGGTGATTGAGTAGAATGGTTTGCAAGACGGCCGTCAAATACATCAGAAAGCCTTTGACGAAGGGCAGTTGATGAGAGCGAATAGTGACGACGGCGTCGAAGCCGATTCCCAGCGTGTTTTGAAAGTATTCCTTACGTCCGCGCTCGTCGGTCAGCAGAGCGAGGTCAATGGCGCGAACGTTCCGCCCGTCCAGCGCGTTTTTTAAGGCGCGCGCGAAACTGCCCGTCACGCCGACGGACCAGGCGAAATCGTTGCCGGAGCCGACGGGGACGATTCCCATCGTCGGGCGTTTTTCGGCGGGGACCTGCATCAGCCCGTTCATCACCTCGTGCGCCGTGCCGTCTCCGCCGAGCGCAATCACCATATCGTAGCCTTCTTCGGCGGCTTGCCGGGCGAGCTCGACGGCGTGCGTGGGATAGACCGTGCCGCTCCATGAAACTTCGCCCTGAAATTCCTGCGCTATCGGTCGCAAGTCGTTGGCGATCTTCCAGGCGCGCCCCATATCGGCGATGGGGTTGAGGATGAGTTTAACTTTGCGAGGCATGAATGGATCTCCTAACGTGTTGTGAAGTCTGACGCGCCGCCCGCCCCCTTGCGCGTTCAATCAGTCGCTTTGTTTGCGCCGCACAAGCGTGACCTCGTTCAAAGGTCCCGTGCTAATTTTAGCGACGACGTAGCCGCCGCGCTGGTGCTTCTTGCCCTGATAGAGCGCCGCATCCGCCGAACGGAGTAAATCGCCGGGGATGCGGGTGTGTCTGGGGTATATGGCGATTCCAGCGGTGACGCCGATTTCCACTTCCGCGCCGCCGGGGAAGGGATATTGAAAGCGCTTGACCAGCGCGATAACCTTGCGCGTGACGGCTTCCGCCTCTTCCAGCCCGGCGTCGCAGATGACCAGCGTCAGTTCGTCGCCGCCGTAGCGCGCCAAAAAATCGCCCTCGCGCATGTGCGCGGCAAGGTGGTTGAACAGGGCGTATAACAGGTCGTCGCCCACCGCGTGACCGAAGCGGTCGTTCACGGCTTTGAAGCCGTCCAGGTCCATCATCACGACGGCGAATTCCGAGTTGTTCTGCCGCGCGTTGCGGATTTCTTCCAACAGGCGCTCGTCCAGCGCGCGGCGGTTGGGCAGCCCGGTGACGCTATCCTTATTGGCGAGCTCCTTCACCACCGTGTGTAAACGAGCGTTGGCGATGGCCAGCGCCGCATGGTCGGCGAGCAGTTCCAGCAGGCGCAGCTCGGAAGCGGGAAAGGACCCGACGACGGAGCGCGAAAGGTTCATCACGCCGAGGGTCTCGCCGCCGGCTTTGAGGGGCAGGCTGATGATAGAGCCAGCCAGATTGGGCGGCAGGTTGGGGTAAAGAGGATGTTTCGCCATGTCCTCGATAATCTGAACTTCCCCGGTGCGAATGGCGGTTTGGGTGATTCCGTTAGGGCGCGGCTCGAAGATGGGCTTGTTGCGCTCGCCTTGCGCATTAAGCGAGGCGCCAAAGCGCAAGCCGCCTTCGGAATGCAGGTAAATGTGCGCCGCGCGGGAGCGCTTCACCAGCCGCATGGCTTCGGCGACGACGGAATCCAGCACGGTGGTCAGGTCGAGGCTGGAAGTGAGATTGACGCTCAATTGTTTAAGCGTTTCCAGCTCTTCGGCTTGCTGCTTAATCAGGGTAATCAAAGCGTGTTTGGAGAGGATTTCACGCGCCGCCGCCTCGCCGTCGAAACTTCCGCCCGTCAGCTCGGCGGCTTTAATCAGCGCTTCGAAAATCTTCAAAAGCGCTTGCTTCTCTTCTGGCGGGACGGAGTCGTCCTCCGCTATCAGCCGCCACGCCAGACGAAACGCGCGATTTTTATCGTCCGAGTCGGTTTGCATCGTGTTTCTGATTGATTATACAACCCTTTCTGGAAGGGAGTCTTCCTGTGTTAGAATCAAAAGCATATCATTTTTGCAGAGGTTTCCCGTGTCAGAAATAAAACAAGAACCGAAAAAGCCGGCTGTCGCTACGCCGTTGAAACCTCGCCGACGCGCGATTATCGTGGGCGCGAGCGGGGGCATTGGCGCGGCGCTCAGCCGCAAACTGGCTCGCGAGGGGGTTACCCTTGCCCTCGTGGATAGAAACAAAGCCGCCCTGGAAGCGCTGCGGGAGGAAATCAACCTTCAGGCGGGGGAACTCCGCGCGCTGGCTTTTGAACATGACGTTACGCGCTACGACGAGGTCCCCAATCTGCTGCGCCGCATCACGGCGGATTTGGGCGGGGTGGATACGCTCGTTTACGCGGCGGGAGCGATTTACTTCCCCGCGCTGGACGAATATAACTTCGCCGAAGACCGCAGGATGACGGAGGTGAATCTGCTGGGCGGCATGGCATGGTGCGGAGCGATTGCTCCGCTTTTTCATCATGCGCGTTACGGGCAAATTGTGGGGATTTCTTCCATCGCGGGGGATAGGGGCAGAATCGGCAACCCGGCGTACAACGCCTCGAAAGCGGGCTTGACCGCTTACATGGAAGCGTTACGCAATCGGCTGACCCGCCGCGGGGTGAACGTGCTGACGGTCAAGCCGGGCATGGTCAAGACCGATATGCTCAAACTGCCCGGCGCGCCCAAGCCCATCCTCGCCATCGAACCCGCGCAGGCGGCTGATGGAATTTGGGAGGCGATGCGCAAGCGCCGCCAGACCGTTTACGTTGCGGGAATATGGAAATGGGTAGCGCTGGTCATCCGCCATATCCCTTCCTTCATTTTTAGAAGACTGAATTTTTAGAAAGATTGGCTGGACGTCATGGATATTGAAAAGACTTTTACGCGGCTCGAAAATTTCGGGCATTCTCTTCAAGCGCCGGGGTATTATCTCAAAATCACCGAAGCGGAACAAGTTAAAGAAGCGTTTGAATACGCAAAGAAAGCCGGGCTGAAAGCGACGGCGCGCGGAGCGGGGCGCAGCTACAACGACGCGGGGCTGAACGGCGGGGGAATCGTCCTCGATATGCGCGGGATGAACGCCATCCTCAGCTGGGACAAAGAGAGCGGGAAAATCACCGCGCAACCGGGCGTGACGCTGGAACAGCTGTGGCAAAAAGTAGAGCCGGACGGCTGGTGGCCCCCCGTCGTTTCCGGCACAATGACCACCACGCTGGGCGGATGTTTGGGGGCGAACATTCACGGCAAGAACAATTTCAAGATGGGAACCTTCGGCGAGCATGTCGTCGAATTTACCGCCATTCTGCCCACCGGCGCGGAAGTGACCTGCTCGCCGAACAAGAACGCCGACCTGTTCTATTCCATCATCGGCGGGCTGGGCTTTTTGGGAATCATCGTCTCCGTGACGATGCAAATGAAGCGGATTCATTCCGGCTTGCTCTCGGTGGACGCTTTTCCGGCGCGCAGCCTGCGCGAGCAATTGAAGGCGCTGCTGGAAGGCGCGCCCAATTCCGATTACATCGTCGGCTGGCTGGACGGGACGGCAGAGGGCAAGGCGCTGGGACGCGGTCAGATTCACGCGGCGCATTATTTACACGAGGGCGAGGATCCCAATCCGCGCGAGACCATGCAGATTAAAAATCAGACGCTGCCGCCCTATATCTTCGGCGTGTTTCCAAAAAGGCTGCTGCATTACTTCATGGCGCCGTTCATGAACAATTTGGGCGTATGGGCAATCAACACGGCGAAGTACGTCGTCTCGCTGCGCCGGCACACCTTCCGCCAGTCGCACGCGGCGTTCCACTTTCTGCTGGATTACGTGCCAAATTGGGAGTTCGCTTACGGGCGGGGCGGGCTGATTCAATATCAATCCTTCCTTCCCAAAGAAACGGCGGAGGCGGCGTGGAGCGAGATGTTGAGTCTTTCGCATCGGCGCGGACTGCCCACCTATTTGGGCGTGACCAAACGCCACCGCCCGGATAAGTTCCTGCTGACGCACGCGGTGGACGGCTTTTCGCTGGCGATGGACTTTAAGGTGACGGACTCCAACCGCGCCGGCTTAAGCGCCATGCTGCAAGAGTTCGATAAGATTGTCCTGAACGCCGGCGGACGTTTTTACTTCGCCAAGAACAGCGAAACCAGCGCCGAAACCGCGCGGGCGTTTTACGGCGAAGAAACGGTGGAAAAGTTCCGCAAATTGAAAAAACGCTGCGACCCACACGGGCTTCTGGAATCGGACCTCTACCGCAGAATATTCGGCTAAACGCGCCGACCTCCGAGGCGGGATGGCTCGGAGGTCTTTTTTCTACCGGTAAAAATTATTCCTCGCCGCCTCTTCATTCCCAAAGCGGATAAGCCTCCACCCCAGCTCAGTCAACGCCTTTTCCCAACGTTTATCTTCTCCGCACTGAGACCTGACAGGTTCACCCTTCGGGTACACGTCGGGATGGACGCGCGTCACGCTAAAAGTTGTCAGGGCTTAGTCTGCTCTCTCCTCTTTCATCCCGCGTTTGGAATTGACCGTATTTGCAGACAAGTCCTTAACCCCAACTCAGTCACCGCCTTCCCCCGTCTGCGCTTCAAATATTCACCATTTGAGCGCGGAACACTCCATACAGTAATATTTGTCCATGTGAAAGGTGTACCCATCATAGCCCAGGCTGATCACTTTTTTACACCTTGCGCAGCGCGTCGGCTTGAACTTGGGCGGATTCTCCAGTTTCTCGAAATTGTATTCGTTTGTCCCGTAGTAGACGTACATCTCAGTCTCAAAATCGTCCCTGCATTTCTTGCAGGTTTTCCAATCGCCAGAATGCCCCTCCCTGAAATGATGACTGCACAAGGTATAGCGGTCATGATTTCGATAACAACTGTTGCGGGCATAGGAAAACAACACATAGGTATGCTCGTCGTCGCAAATCCAGTTGCCGCAGCACTCGGTTTTGGTCAGGTTCTTGGTTTTGCCGCACAGCCCGCAGCGGGGCTTGTCGCTGGTTGTTTGCTTTGCCGCTTTTGATGTTTGTTTTTTCATCTTCACTCCGTTGACAGAGAGAAATCCATGGCTTAATTCATCCACTATGTGTGGAATCATAACCTTCAAATTGTGATCATACGACTCGCCCCAATACTCTTTCAATCTTGTGCGCGCCTCTTCGTTGACGTGAACCTTGTTCTTCCCGTCAATCAATAGCATGGCAACATCGCCCGAATTTTCAGTCACCGCGAAGAAATAGTCATCCTTGTCCTTCTTCTTGGACTTTAGAAACTCGCCAATATGTTCTTCCAGTTCATATTCAAAGAGTTCCTGCGCCATTGTTCCATCGTGGAGCAGGGCTCTGACAAGATTCTTTTCGATGGTCTTTTTGCTCATGGGTCACCTTTTGGCAGAGTATATCAAAAAAAGCCCACGATATTCTGAAAGCGGACAATCCTCAGCCCCAACTCGAACAAAACCCTCTCTCCCTTTCATCCTCCTCTTTCTGCAAGTCGTGGATGTCGCCATCCACTTCAATGACTAATCCCGCCTTGTCGAAGACCCCGTGCGCTTTTTACGGGGTGACAGTAAAAGTCAAAACGAATCCCGCGTCCAGGTTGTCATTTTTCACGTATAATCAAATCATGCAAGCGACCCAGCGGCCCCCTTATTTATGGGATTACGATCTCGACCAAGCCCAATTCCGCGAGATCCTGAACGGTCATCTAACAAAGGGGCGGCTCAATCAGGATTGGGCGGCGCGGCGCTTATTGGAATATGCTCCGTATGACGACATCACGCGGCTGATCGGCTATAAAAAACTGGTGGAAAACTGGCCGCGTTGGCGTGGACGGATTCGATCGAAGAGCCGCGTTCGTGGGTTTGACTTTCTCGTAAAATGGCTCCCCGAAAAACACCCCGAGTTGCTCCGTAATTAACAATTCCGCTTTCTACTTTGAAGTTCTCTATCCGTTTCAGGACCGTGTGATTGGAACAATCCATCAAACTAACACAGGCTTTTATCTCACGGGCGGGACCGCAGCCTCGCGCGGCTATCTGCAACACCGCTTCTCGGACGATTTGGATTATTTCGTCAATGACGACAACCGTTTGGTAGTATAACGAATCTTGTGTAAAAAGACGGGAGCCGGTATCCTTGGCGGTTACGACGCCAAACCAAGGAGAATACCATGGCTCCCAGAGCAAATCATAAACTGCTTGACGACGAAGGCCAAGGATTGATTCAAGAGTTACTCCAAATCTGGTGCGACCTGAGCTCAAGGCGATCTTTTACCAGACCAACCGGGAGAAGGCAGACCGAGAAGTCGCTGCATTCATCGCCAAGTATCA
>DAOUBR010000032.1:0-52209 GCA_034432535.1 Anaerolineales bacterium
GTAAATTCACCGCGTTTTTTATCAGAATCAGCGTTCATCCGCGTTTATCTGCGGTAAATCTCGATTTATAAAACGCTCTCTTAGAGAGGAAATCGTTCGCGCGTCCTGTCTACTTTTTAATTTTCCGGCTTCACCCGCTGATGCAGCAGCGCCATCATGTCAATATGCTTGCGGTTGACGAGAATCCCGCCGCTTTCCACCCGCAAGGTGGGGATGAGAATCGCCGTCAGCGTGGCGTTAAACACCGGCAAAAATTCACGCGTGCCTTCCAGCATCAGCGCGGTGTAATCGAAACGTCCCGGCAGTTCCATAATCCCTTCCACTTCAAAATGCGAGGTGGTCAGCCGTACGGGATATTCCACCACGTTGGTAAACCCGCCGCGCACAATGGATTGCGGACCCACATCCTCGCGCCGCCCCATGCACACGGCATGAATGCGCGGCTTCATCATCCGCACAATTTCAAAATGGTCCACCAGTTTGGTAGGCATGTGCAAACGCGCCAGCCGCGCGTCGTTCACTTCCATCGCCGACTTATTCGGGTCGTTTAACATGCCCATCGCGCCGCTATTGGTGACGGTGATTTTGCCCACCACGCGATAGCCGGCGGTCAGAATATCCGCTTGCAAAAAACGATAGGTTCGGGGCGAAACGTCTAGCGACATGGCAATCTTTCTTTCAGGCGGGCGAGAGCCGCGCGGAATTACGAATCAAGATGCGGACGGGGCGGGGCGGACTGGCGCTGAGAGACGGGGCGCGCCTGCCGCGCCGCTTGAGTCGGTTTGCCCGCTTCGGGGCTGAGCAGCGCGTTCAGCCATTGCACGGCTTTCGCGTCGTATTCGCATTTGCCGCACACGTCGCACACCCAGGCGGGGAAGTGCGGCACAGTCACCAGCTGCGCGCCCAGCCAGGTGGCGTACGTTGCCAAACGCGGACGCATAACGCCGGTGCGACAATTTTCGCACGGATAAGTTTCAGAGGGCGCAAAATCACTTTCGCTCATAGTCTTCCTTAAACAACTTTCAATCTTTATTCTACTTTTATTCCGCTCATCGTCGCTGCGTCAGCAATTGCTCGTGACGAATCGCTCCCCACACGGAGGGGGGCCAATAAATCAACACCGCCTTGCCGACCACGTTTTCAAAGGGCAAATAACCCCACGAATGCGAGTCCGAAGAATCGTTGCGGTTATCGCCCAGCACAAAAAGATTGTTTTCCGGCACGAACCACTCGCCGCTATACAAGGGCGGGGCGGCGATGTAAGGCTCGTTCAGTTTTTGACCGTTCACCCACACCCCGCCTTCTTTTATCGCCACATGGTCGCCGGGCAAACCAATCACCCGCTTGATTAACTCCTGCTTTGGGTTGAGTGGGTAATGAAAGACGACGACGTCGCCTCGTTCCGCCGCGCCGAATCTGTAACTCAATTTACTCACCAGCACAAACTCGCCGTCGTCCAGCGTCGGACGCATACTAAACCCGTCCACCCGCACCCGCGCTGAAACCGCCTCGATGACCAGATACAAAACCGCCGCCAGAAAAAGCGTTTCAGCAAAATCCAGCGCGACTCTCAAAATCTCTTTCCATCGCGCTTCGGGCGGCTGCTCTTCTTTTCTTCCCAAATCGTTTTCCGGTTGTTTTTCTTCTTGTCGCAACGTTTCCAAACTACCTCCAAGAATGCGCGAATTATACTTCACTCTCGCCCCACGCAAAAAAAGTCGGCACGCGCAAAACCCGCGTCCCCGCCTTTCGGGCTTGCGCGTCCAGCGCTTTTATTTTTTGAACTTCTTCGGGCGGAAGGATTTCCAGCAGGTCGGATTCCATCGCAGCCCATTCCTGCTCCTGCCCGTCGAACAAGCGCGGATTCGGCGACGGGCGAATTTCTCCCGCCTCCTCAATACGAATCCCAGCCCGGAAAAAAGTCTCCGCCAACCTGGCGCCGAAGAACGGGTCGGCGCCCTGCCTTCGCAGCGCTTCGGTTTGCAGCGCGCCGGCGGCTTTTAATTCGGGCGGCTCGTCAATTCGGCGGCTGTAATCCGGCTCGGCGAAGGCGATAACGAAACGAGCGACTCGCGCCATCTCGCGGACGACTTGCAGCGGCTCCTTGACCCACAACAGCAGATAGTGGCAAAAGGCAATATCGAAGGAACGGCGGGCGAAAGGAAGGAAACGCCCGTCGGCGCGCACCGGGAAGACGCCGGGGGCGTAGAGCGGCAGCTCGCCCAGCGCCGCCGGGTCGAGGTCAAGACCAAAGCGCGCGGCGGAACCGCGCGGGACGCCGCTTAAGACCGCCCCGCCGCCGCAGCCCACCTCCAGGATTCGTCTCGCGCGCGCGAGTCCCGCTTTTTCAAAAATATATTCTCTCAGTTCGCGCGTCCATTCGGCTTGCCGCCGATAACGCTCGCCGCGATTCATCTCACCCTTCGCAATAGCGCGGCGATTCGCGCCATTCCAAAACGAATTGCGCTTGCTCGTCGGTTTCGGGCGAGCGGGGATGGAAGGCGCTTGTCGGACGGCTGCGAAACAGTTGATTGACTTGCGCCAGCGCGTTTTTGGGCGTTTCGCCGCGGCGGACAAGAAAGCAGCCGACGACCGTTCCGGTGCGTCCCACGCCGCCCCAGCAGTGAACGTAAACTTTGCGATTCTTGTTCAGCGCCGCGTCTATCTCGTCGAGAATCTCTTGCATTCGCTCGCGCGAAGGCAGCCCGTAATCTCCGATGGTCAGACGGGCGTAGCGAACTTTCATCCCGCGCTGCGCGGCGAGCTCTTGCAGCAGCGGTTCGTAAGGCGGAAACTCTCGCGGGTCGGTCAGGTCAATGAAGTCGGTGACGCCCGCTTCCAGAAAGGCCGAAAGCCGCGCGCGGGAGAGTTCCTCGTCGTCGTGGCTGGGACGCTCGCCCGCTAGCAAACGGTCGGGGACGACCCAATAGCATTCTGCAATCGGCAGGTCGCTCATCGTTTTTATTCCGGGAAATTTTGGCAAAGGTTGGATAAAATGCGCTCGCGCAGCGCCGTCAGCTCGGGGTAATCGTAAAAGAACAGGATTTTCTCTTCGGCGATGGTTTCTCCCGCTGGTTTGGGGGCGAGGACGAAGAACGACCACGATTCGGCAATATCCTCTTCCGGGTTGGTGACGGCGTAACTGGTGAGGAAGCGGTCTTCATATCGCGCGTAAAATTCGTCGAGGCGGGCGTAATAGGCGTCGTTGTCTTCTTCTAGATTAATGTCGTTCCACTCGTCGTGCAACTCAGCCCAAAAGCGATTGTAAAAGGCGTTGATGTACGAATCCGCGTTGGAGCAGCCTTCGCCGGGGAAGTATTGCGGACATTTGGCGGCTTCGCTCAGGTAGAGGTCGTTATCTTCCGCGTTGCCGAAGAGCGGCAGGCTGGGTTCCACCTGACGAGGTCCCAGCGTAAGCAAATGCCCAAACTCGTGAATCAGGGTAAAGGTCAGGCTGTAGGGGTCGGCGCTATCGGCGAAATCTACTTCCAGCGCCCACAGGTAAGGGTCGTCCAGCGTTTGGGCGACAGCCGCCAGCCCGCCGTCTTTGCCGTCGGTGACGATGGAATATTCCGCGAGGTCGGGGCGAGATTCGCGGGGGATGAGCGCGGCGAAGTATTCCCAAATCCGCCGGTGCCTTTCTTCGTCGGTTTGCTCGTCTTGCAAGTCGGCGGAAATTTCTTCGTAATACGGGTCGGAAATTTCATCGCCGGAAACGGCGTAAGTGACGAGGTAAATTTCCTCATCCAGATTTTCCTCGTCTCCGTTGCTTTCCGCCAGCGAAGCGGCGATGATTTCATCGGTCAGCGCCGGGCAGGAGACGGGCGCGAGCGTTTCGGCGGGTTCGGGCGGCGCGGTTTGCGGCGCGGCGGGGGGAAGCGTTTCCACCGCTTCGGGCGCGAGCGTTTCGGGCGGGAGGGTCGGCGGCGCGGTCAGCGTCGCGCAGGCGGCGGAAATCAGCAAAAACAAAAGAGCCGTCGTGATCTGTTTTTTAGGGGCGGACATAAGTTCCTCGTATGGTGGATTTTGCGCGGCGGGAAACCTCGCCAGCGGGGAATTTTGGTAGCGCGCCAAAAGTTGCGTAAATTCGTACCGCGAGATTAATCTCGCGCCACTTTTACGCAAAAATCGAGATGCTATCGTTTTTTTTCACATCTCCTGCGATTGGGCGGCAAAGTTTTACGGATTGACGGAGCAAATTCCGTTCAAAATTGATTCGCGCAGCTCCCGCAGTTCGGGATATTCGTAAAAGAATTTAATTTTTTGTTCGCGGATGGAGTTGCCCGTCGGCTTGGGGCTTAAGATGAAATACATGAATGATTCCGCAATGTCTTCGGTCGGGTGGGCGACAGCGTAATCGTCCACGAACTGGTCGGCGCGCTCCAAATAAAACTGATAGAGCGCTTTGTAATACGGCGTCAGGTCTTCCGTTTCGTATTGCATGGCGTTGGTTTGCGCCCATTCATCCGCCGCTTCGCGCCAAAAGCGCTCGTAAAAAGCCTGCATGTAAGAATTGGGGCGGCTGCAGCCGGTATCGGTGAAGTAACGCGGGCAGGCGGCGGCTTTCTCTTGCAGCAGGTCGGGGTCGTTCCAGTTTTTCAGGACCTCCGCGTCCGGCGTCACTTGAGAATCGTTCAGGGTGAGCAAGTGGGCGTATTCGTGAATGAGAGTGGAAACCAGAGAGGCGCGGTCGGCAATATCCGCTGCGTCCACATCCAGAAACCAGCGGGCGGGGTCTTCGGCGTCTTGTTCGACGGCGGCCAGTGTGTTTCCTTCGCCGTCGGTGAAGACGCGGTAGGCGCTAATCATCTCTCGCCGCTGAGCGGGGACGAGGTCGGCGAATAGCCGCCAGGCTTCCTTTTGCAGCGCTGCGTCCGCCTGCTCGTCTTTCAACGCGGCGGGGACGTCTTCTTCAAAGACTGGCTCTCCCAGCTCTTCTCCTTGCGCGGGATAAACGACGAGATACGCGAGCTGCGGCTCTTCGTATTCTTCGTATCCTTCCATGTTATAAACTTCGCCTTGCGCGGCGGCGAGGATGTCCGTCAGTTGCGCGGAACAGGCAGGGGCGGCGGCGCGGTTCGCGGCGCCCCAGGCGGTTAAGCCGAGCAGCGCCAGCGTAATCAACGCAAGTAAAGTCGCGGCGAGGGCGAAGTGTTTTTGCATGGTTTTTTTTCGATAAATGAAAAAAGTTGCCAGCGTGATTCTGGCAACTGAATTTTAGCGCTAAATTCGGCTCAGGCTCGCAGCCGCGCGGCGTTGCTTTGGATGAATTCCCAATCGTCGCGCAGTAAGTTGCCGAGAACTTTATTCGCTTCGCCTTGCGCAGGCAGGACGTCGCCATCGGGTTCGACGTACATCCAGGTTTTGCCTGCGCCGGGCGGAATTCCATCTTCGGCAGTTTCGCGCGCGACGGGGTTGGCGGAAGAGTACGGCACGGGCAAATCCCAGCGCAACCGCAGCCCCAGCGCCGCGGCGGCGTTTTGCAGCGCTTCCAGCTCGTCGTTCAGGCTTTCTTCCGCCGCGCTCAAAGAGAGATTTTCCGCCCCCAGTCTGGCGAGCTTTTCCAAAACGCTTTGCGCTTGCGCGGCGTTTTCGCGGTTTAACGTAAAATGGACGGTGAGAAACAAATCGGCGGGGACGACCGTTTCGACGGCTTTCCATGATTGCGGGTTTTGCGGGTTGAAAATGATGAGCGCATGGTCTAGCCCGGTTTGCAGCAACATGTCGAGGTAGCTTTTGTTCGCCAGTTTGATTCCATCGGTGAGCAAGCCGCAGACTTGCCCGTTTTGTTCGGCGTGTTCAATAAGCATCAGCAGGTCGTCGCGCAGGGTGGCTTCGCCGCCGGTGAAGACGATGTGCGGCACGCCCGCCGCCCAGGCTTTGTCCATAACGGTTTTCCACTCGTCAGTGGAAAGTTCCCGCTCCACGCGCTTGACGGGCGCGTATTGAGATTGCGTCTCGGCGGGCAGGCGGTAGGTGAGAGCGCAATCCAGCCGCAGGACGAAATCGGCTGAACGGGGCGCGACGCGCTCGAAATCGAGAACGGCGGCGGGGTCGAGGTCGGGAGTTCGCGCGAGGGCGTAAATCCGCTCGACGAAGGAATCAAAATCCGCGAGGGCAATTTTGGGGCTTACCCGATAACGTTTGGCAATCTGCCGCGCGGCTTCTTCGCGTTCCGTGCCGCGAATCAAATGAAAGGCGCACTCGGCGGCGGTGGGGTTAAGTTGCAGCACGGTGGAGGCATTAAGCACAAGGACGCCGGAGCCGTCTTTTTGCAAGCGCAGGTGCAGGCGGCAAGGCGTTTCATCTACGTTCCCTTGCAGGTGATGAATTCCTTCCGGCAGCGGTTGAACTTTGGAGAAACTCTCCTTAATGCGGCTGAGAATATTCATGCGACTCTCCTGATTTTGGCTCTCCGTTTCCAGCGGGGAGCGAGACGACAAGCCAATCCTTCGCCGCGAACGACGAGAAACGCTTCGCGGCTGCGTTTTTTAAAGACTCAGACCGACGAGCCAGTCGTTAATTTCTTGGGCGGTCTCGCGGCAGGACTTTTCCATCATCAAATTATGCCCCGCTTCGGGGACGGCGATAAAGTTGGCGCGGTAAAATTCCGCGCTGCGCTTCATTCCCTCGAAAGGGACAATCGCGTCGCGCTCGCCGGCGAGCAGCAGGATGGGCGTTTTGAGATTCTGCGGCGGAGTCCAAAACGGCGGATTGTGCTGCAGGGTGGCGACAGCGGATTCGATATCCAGCCGCGTAAATAATTCTTCGGGCGAGAGAATCGCCCCGCCCGTAGTCAATGCCCGCGCCGCGACTTTCGGATTCCGCGCAAGAGGTCCCGCGTGCCATTTCAAAAAAGTGAGCAGGACTCCCAGCGGGTCAATCTTCAAAAAAAGCGGCATACTGTCTTTCATCACGCTATGCGATGTCCACGGCGCGACAAGAATTGCGGCGGGCAAATCGTCGCCGATGAATTTCAAATACCATTGAGTCAACGCGCCGCCCATGCTGTGACCCATGAGGATGGGTTTGCGCGGCAGGCGGTTGGTTTCATCGCGAAGGAAAGCGAGATAATAGTCGAGCGTGCAAAGCCAGATTGGACGCTGAACGGGTGATTTGGCGTGACCAGGCAAACTATATGAAATACTTTCCCAGCCCCATTCCGCAAAAAGTTTTTGCCACGACTCCCAGCTCCACGCGCCATGCCACATGCCATGTGCCATCAAAATCGGCGTTTCATGCTTGCGCTGTTTTGGCGCGTATGTGATTCTTTCTATGCCGTCTTCGACCATACGCAAGACGATGTACGTCTCCGTCTCGCGTTTTTCTTCAAAGGTTTTGCCTGCGCCCCGCAGCCGATTTTGCGGCGAAAGATAAGCCGGGCTGCGCCGCGCCGCAAGCAGGCGCGATAAGGCGTATCCAAATTGGACGAGCAGGTAAATGCCAATCAGCCCAAATGGGAGGAACGCCCAGCTCATGTCGCGTTACTTTCTGACGAAGTGCGGAATCTCGAATGGAATTTCTAGCGAAATTTCCACAAAGCCCGCGTATTCGCCGTTTTGATACCAGGGCGATTGAAAAATCATCTTCTTCACGCCGTTCTTTTCGATGGTGTAAACGTTCTTTTCGCGGGCGGCCATCATTTGCCGCAGTTTTTCGCGCGCGGCTTCGGGGTGACAATCCAGCATGTTCGAGCCGACGAGTTTATAGCCGCCTTCTTTTTCAAAGGTCTTTGCGGCTTTGTCGTTCATTTCGAGGATGAAACCCTCCGCGTCGCAAACGGTGACGGCTGCGGGAAATTCTTTTATCCAGGCGCGGTTGGTCATGAAAACTCCAGTGATTGGTAAGGTAATTGGTAATTGGCGATTGCTCTAATCTCTAATTGCTAATCTCTAATCTCTAATCTCTGCCATCGGAAATTGCAACGGACATCCCCCGCCGCACTCCGCCACGAGTTCGCAGGTCTCGCATTTGAAGGGCAGGTTTTGACGCTCGCGCAGTTGGACGGCGAGTTTGTGATTCCAAATCGAATCCCAATCGTCATGCAGGAAGTTGCCCAGCGGGGTGTAATACGATTGGCAAGGCAGCACGTCGCCGTTCGATTCAATGCACATGCTATACAGCGCGGCGGTGCAGCCTTTAACGCCGAGATTGCTTTGCGTGGGGTCGAAGTTGCAATACTGAGTCGGCGTGTACCAAATCAACTTTTGACCGCGCGCGGATGTCTTCTCCACTGCCATATCGAGGAGGGGTTGCAGCTCGCTTTCGTGGAGTCCTGTGCCGACGGTCAGCCCGCTGCCCGAATAAATCAGCGCGTTGAGTCCGACGGTGGGGACGCCGATCTCCGCGAGAAAATCCAGCGTGTCGGGGATTGCGCGAACGTTCGTGCGGAGCATGGTGGTGTTGGTCATCACGTAGAGTTTGCTGGCAAGCGCGTTCTTCAATCCCTGAATGGTTTGCTTGAACGCGCCTTTGCTTCTCATCATCTTGTCGTGAATTTGCTCGTCGCAAGATTCGACGGTGATTTGAACGTGGTCGAGCCCCGCTGCGACGAGGCGCTCCGCATACTTCATATCCGCCAGCCGCCGCGCGTTGGTGTTGAGTCCCGTAATCTGTCCGTTGGATTCCGCGTGGCGAATCAGCTCGGGCAGGTCGTTTCTTAAGGTCGCTTCGCCGCCGGTGAAGACGACGTGCGGCACGCCGAGATTCCACAGTTTATCGAGAATCAGTTTCCATTCGTCGGTCGTCAGTTCGGGATAATTCCGCTCGCGGGCGTTGTAGCAATGCGAACAATCGTTGTTGCAGCGATAGGTCACGGCTAAATCCATGCGATAGGGCGCGGAAGGTCTCGCGCTGAACGGCATGATGGCGTCGAGGTCAAGTTCGTGAATCGGGCAGGCGCCGTCCAGCAAGGATGAAAGGTGAAAGATGAAGGATGAATAATCCTTCCGCGCTTGTTTTTCCGAGACGCGGTATTGCTTCTGGATGGTTTTGATTGCCTGTTTTTCTTCGACTTTTTCCAATATCAAGTACGCCATCAATGCCGCAGTTGGGTTCAAATGCATCACGCTGCTGGCGTTGACAATAAGCGTGCCGTGACCGTCCGCGTCCATGCGCAGGTGAATGCGCGACTTCTCGCCCTGCTCCTCGCGGACGTAGTGATATAAACCCGACGACGGGTTTTGGATTTCTGATTTCTGATTGAACAAACCATTAAATATACTCATCTGCAACCTTTACCAATCTCCAACAACCAATCTCCAACGCCTACCTTCCGCCCCCCGCGCAGGCGCACGCGCAGCCCGCGCAGGCGCACGCGCATGCGCAAGACCTCCCGCCGCCTCCGCCGCTGCGAGAGGGGCTGACTGCCGGCGGGGGGTTGGTCTTTCCGGTTACCGATTGAGTGAATGCGTTAATATCGCCGATGACTTTTTGCGAGAAGGTTTGCACGCCCGTCACCACCGAAGCGGCGAAATCCGCGCCCGGCAGCCCTTGACGCGGGGCGTTGGAAGTCGGCGCGCTGACCGGCTGGGAAGAGGAGGAAGCGGCGGGCATGGGGCGGTAAGCCGGGTCGTAGTTGCCCCACCAGCGCGGCAGGAAAATTGGTTCGCGGAAGACGCGCCGCGCGCGGTCGTCGTAATTCTTATCGAGCATCGTCCATTCCAGCGCCTCTTCCATGCGTTGGCTTTTCACTTCGGGCGTGTCGGCTTCTTCCACCATCTTCCACGCCTTTTCCATGATGGATTTGTAGTAATCCGCCGTCTCTTTGCGGCTGAATCCGCGCATTTTTTCCGAAACGCTCTTAATGAGCGCGACGGTCATTTCTTGCAGTTGCTTCTGGCGTTCGCGCTTGCCCGCAGTTTGGAACGCGGCGAGGAAACTTTGTTCGTAAGGGCGCAACCCTTCGGGCAGCGGTTCGGCGATTTCCAGTTCCAGCGGGTCGCGCGTCTTTACTTTGGCGGCGTTCTTCTTGACGACGCCGAAGAGAATCATCGTCATCACCTTGTCAAGCGGCTGTTCAAGCAGAGTTGCTGCTTCAACAGCCGTCAAGCCGCGCTTGATTCCGTGCCCTTCAATCGAGACCTTTGGCGGGAAGTATTGCAACTTGCGGCGGTTTTGTTGGATTATGGTGAAAATAGGCGAGACGACGCCGATGAAGAAAAAGATGCAGCCAAAGAACAAAATCATCAGCGTCTCGAAGTCGAAGGACGACGCAGGCGAGGCGACGACGATGCTTTCTGGCGGAACGTAGCTGCGCGGGAAGGACGCGCCGAACTCATAGTAGACGGAGGCTTGGGCGTTGGTCGAATACCAGGTATAGACGACGCGATTCTGCTCGTCGTAATAGGAAGCCGGCTTGGCGGGGAATCCGCTGGGGGCTTTGTGCCAGCGCGGCTCGTTTTCCGCCATGTTGGGCGGCAGGTGAAAATTCACCGTCATTTCCGTCGCGCCAGTCACATACTGCGAACCGAACCACGTCGGGGCGAAGACGGCGCTGGCGTAATTTTCGTCTTCCGTATCGGGGTGCAGGACGTTAGCGATTTTGCCGACGTATACATGCACCGCGCCTGAGCCGCCGGCGGGAATTTGTCTGTCGCCTAACACAACGGCGACTCCGCTTCCGTTGCCTTGATAATCACTGGCGGAAACGGAAACGAGAACGCCGTCCACGTCCGCGCTGATGGAGCCGAAGTCAAAGGAACTATTGGGCAAGCCGACGTCCACAAAATCAATCGGATGCGAGTTTGCGCCGTTACGGAAGAACCAAACGTAATCAAGGCTCATCGTCCCGTCGGCGTTCCAATAGACGTTTACGCTCAGTTTTTCCACGCTGAACAGGTAAGGCGCGTCCTGCGCCGAGACGTTCCCAGCCAGACCCGCGACGAGCAGAAAGACAAGCGCCGCTAAAAAGATTTTTTTCATGCCGCCTCCAACTTTCTAATCTTACTTACCACTTCGGCTCTTCCGTCAACTGGTAAGTCGTGCCGCAGTAAGGACATTCCACCGTCGGCGCGCCCGCGATCATCTTGACGTTATCGGCTTTCAAACTGCCTCCGCAACTGCGGCACTTCATCTCTTCAATTTTGGTCCGCGCGGGCAAATCCACCTTGTAGGTGACGTTTTGCGCAACGGACGCGGCGGGCGTTTTTCCGGCGACGACGGCGACCCAAATTCCGCCCCCAAGAAATAGCGCGCCCACGCAGGAAAATACCAGCCCGAAAGTTAGCCACGATTCCCTTCCCGCTCCCGCAGTCGAGCCGACGACGCTCAACACGCCGTAACCAAACAGGCAGACCCCAATCAACAACAAAACCCCTGCGCCGATATACAATAATGTTTTGTTGCCCATACGCGCTCCTTGTCGCTTATAAGGATATTGTCTTGCTCTGTTGCAAGGGCGTCGTCGCGAGCGAAGCGCCTGTCTCGAGCAAAGCGTGGGGGAAGCAAGCTGCATGCCTGCCATGAGACTGTTTCGTTGGCTTTCAGCCTCCTCGCGGCGACATGGAACAATGTCTGCGCCAAAGCAATATTATCTAATATATACGAAAAGTGTAGCATTTTTATCGCAATCGGGCATGTGACTTTTGTCTTAAATACGGAACGAAAGCGTTTATAATGCCCTGCGACTTTTCAACTCTCTCTAAGAGAGCGTTTTGAAATTCATGCTCTAATCACCGATGAACACAGATCAATTGGATTTATAAGGTAAATTCATCGCGTTTTTTATCAGAATCAGCGTTCATCTGCGGTAAATTCCGATTTATAAAACGCTCTCTAAATTCCTTTATCTTCTCATGCTTCCTTCTCGCATCCGCTCCCTCGTCCTTGATATGGACGGCGTGATCTGGAAAGGCGACGCCCCTATCGGCGACCTGCCCGCCGTCTTCGCCCGCGTGCGCGAGCGCGGACTCAAATTCGTCTTCGCCACCAACAACGGGACAAGGACCCCCGAATCGTATCAAAAGAAATTGCTCGCTCTTGGGGTGGAGGTTCAGCCCGAACAAGTCGTCACTTCCGCGCTGGCGCTGGCGCATTTGCTCGCGGGGAAGTATCCGCGCGGGACGAAAGTTTTTATGATTGGGGAAGAAGGAATTCGCGCGGCGCTGCAAGAAAAAGGCTTTGAAATTCTCGACGTGGAGCGCGCGCCTGAGGCTCAGGTTTTGGTCATGGGCGTGGACCGCGAAATCAATTTTCAAAAAGCGGCGGAAGCGACTCTGCTGGCGCGCGCCGGAATCCCCTTTTATACGACCAACACCGACCGAACTTTCCCCACCCCGCGCGGAGAAATTCCCGGCTGCGGTTCGTGGCTTTCCGTGGTGACTTCCGCTACGGGCGTTCAACCCATTGCGGCGGGCAAGCCTTCCCCTTACCTTGTGGAACTTTCGCTGGAAAGACTGGGAACTAGCCGCGAGGAAACCTTGATGGTCGGAGACCGCCTGGAAACCGATATTGCCGCCGGTCAGGCGGCGGGCTGTCCTACCGCGCTGCTGTTGAGCGGAGTCTCTTCCCGCCAGCAGGCGGAAGCATGGAATCCGCCGCCGAATATCATCGCCGAAAATTTATGGGAATTGGTCAAAGATTAAACGGCGAGCGGTCTCGGCGATAAAACCTGCGTAAAAACAAAAGCGACCCAACGCGGGTCGCTTTCGCTTTGATTATGGGGAAGCCGGGGTGATGGTCGGCTCTTCCGTCGGCGTCGCGGTGGGCGGTTCTTCTGTCGGCGCGTCGGTCGGCGCGGCAGTTTCGACGGGGAACGTGGGGGTGGGCGTAGGACCTGTATTAATCACTACTGTCAGTACGTCGCCAAAGGGGACTCCTTTGTCGTTGGCTAAACGCCATTGCCCCGTAAATTTTCCTTGCGTGTAGGGAGCGGTCAGCGTCACCGAGACTTCCACGACCGCGCCCGGCGGCACGCTCAGCCCGATGGGCGTGGCTCTGCCGCCCAAGACGTCTCCGCCGACATAGACCAGCTGGTAATTCGGATTCCACGCACAAGAGCCGTTGTTCAGGACTCGCCATGTTTTAACAAAAGATTGCCCGCCGGGGATGTTCGTCCCGTCTGGGATGGTGGCGTCGGCGGCGTAAACTGCGTTATCACAGCCGACGGCGAGCGTGGAGGGCGGGACGCTGGCAATGGGCTGCAGCGCGGGAGTCCCTATGGGCAGGGTGGGGCTGGGCGGCGGAACGAAAGAAGGCAGGGGCGAAGGCGAAGCGGTCGGCGTGAGCGCCGCCATCGTTTGCTGTTGGGCGGCGACGGTCAGCGCCGCGTTTGTGTAAACCGCCTCGACGTCCGTCGGCGTGGGACCTTCCGCTCCGCCGAAAGACAGCGTCAGCAAAAGAACGCCTGCGCCTACAAACAGCGCCATGCCGGACCACAACAAGGCAGTTTTCGTTTTCTGGTTCATATCGCTTTCTCCTTATTTCAACAAGGGAACGATTATAGCGCGAAAAAAACGCTTGCGGCAACGGCGTTGCGCGCGCTTTTTCGCTTATGCTATACTTACCCGATACTTCTATGCTGATCTACGACCTCGACTTTTCCGCGCTCGCCGACCTGATTCAACGCTGGGGCGAGCCGCCTTATCGCGCGAAACAAATCTGGCAGGGAATCTATCAAAGCCTGTACGATTCGCCGGAGCAATTCACCAACCTGCCCAAACCGCTGCGCGAACGCATGGCGCGCGAATTTTCCTTTTTTCCCTTCAGCGTGAAAACCTATCTTGATTCGTCCGACGGTCACACGCGCAAGACGCTGTTTGCGCTGGAAGACGGAAACCTCATTGAAGCGGTGTTGATGCGCTACGAGAAAGAGGACGGAGAGAGCGCCCCGCAGCCTGCTAAAAAAATCCGTCGCACGCTGTGCATTTCCACGCAGGCGGGCTGCGCTATGGGCTGCGTCTTTTGCGCCACTGGTCAATTGGGTTTTAAGCGAAATTTGACGAGCGGCGAAATCGTGGCGCAAATTATGTATTACGCGCAAATGTTAAAAAAGAAAGAAGCCGTCGTCAGCAACGTGGTCTTTATGGGCATGGGCGAGCCGTTTCACAATTACGAGAACATGACGGCGGCGATTGACCGCTTGAACGACGCCGAAGGCTTTAAGTTCGGCGCGCGGCGTTTCACCGTCTCTACCGTCGGGCTGGTCCCGCACATTCGCCGCTTCGCCGACGAAATGCGGCAGGTGAATCTCGCTATTTCGCTGCACGCGGCGGACGACGAAGCGCGGACGGCGATTATGCCCGTGAACAAAAAATATAAAATTGACGAAGTGATTGAGGCTTGCAAATATTACGTCGAAAAAACGCGCCGCCGCGTTACTTTTGAATGGGCGCTGATTAGCGGGGTGAACGATTCGCCCGAAACGGCGAAGAAACTTGCCGCGCGACTGAAAGGGCTGCTCTGCCATGTGAACGCGATTCCGCTCAACCCCACGAAGGGCTACGCGGGAAAAGCGGCTGAACGCGAGCGCGCGAACCTCTTCAAGGCGACTCTCGAAGCCGCGGGGATTCCCTGCACCATTCGCATGAGGCGCGGCGTGGACATTCAGGCGGGGTGCGGACAGCTGGCGGGGGAAGCCTCCGCCCGACATTAAAGCGCGAAAAACCCGGCGCGATTCAAACGCGCTTCCTCCTTATATCCCATTGAATTTCCTTCCTCCCGTTCCTATAATTTAACTGCGAGGCGGTCAAAAATGCCGCCGAAGCCGTCCCCCTGATGTGCGCGGAGGTCGCTTCGCCGCCTGCTGCGGCTCGCTATGACTTTGGAAAGCAGATTGATCTTGATGATTGCAACAGAGCGTTGAGCCGTTTTTATTAAAGGAGAGAGAAATGTTCAAAAGACCCGCTTATTTTCTTGCGCTGCTTCTTGGGTTGACGGCGCTGGCTTGCAATTTACCGTTTGGGGCGGCCGCTCCGCCCGCCGAAACGAACGAAGAGGCGCTGTTGGCGACCATCACCGCTTTGTCGGCGCAGCAACAGGCAACTGCTACTGAAACTATTTCCGCGCCCGCCGCGGAAAGCGCCGAGCCTTCCGCTACCACCGCTCCGTCCGCCGTTCCTTCGCCCACTTCCTGCGCTCCGACGGTAACTGTCGTCGCCAACGCTAACGTTCGTTCCGGTCCCGGTACCGTGTACGAACCGCCGATTGGCTCGTTGCCAGTCGGCGCGACCGCCGTCGTCGAAGGAAAGAACGCCGACGGTTCCTGGTGGTATATTGTTTTTCCCGCCGGTTCAAGCGGGCGCGGTTGGATTTCCGGCATTCTGGTTACGCCCAGTTGCATTCCCGCTACGCTGGCGGTCATTCCCGCGCCGCCCACGCCTTTGCCCGCTAGCGGAACTTGCAAAGACGGCTATGTCTGGCGCTTAATCAAACCGAGCGATAAGGTGTGCGTTTCGCCCGCCTCCAAAGCTCAGGCGGAAGCCGACAACGCCGCGGCAGATTCGCGCAGGTTGGTCGTCATTTACGGCGCGACTGCCTGCAAAGAAGGTTATGTCTGGCGCGAGGCGTACCCCGGCGACGTGACGTGCGTCACGCCCGCCGTTCGCTCTCAAGCGCAGGCGGATAACGCCGCCGCTTCGACGCGCTGGGTTTCGGGCGCGTATGGTCCCCACACTTGCATTAGCGGATACGTCTGGCGCGAAGCGACTGCCAGCGACGACGTGTGCGTCACGCCCGACGTGCGCTCGCAAACCGCGGCGGATAACGCCGCCGCCGCTTCCCGCGTGGCGGGACCTTACGACTGCGATTCCGGCTACGTTTGGCGAGAAGCGTTTTCAGGCGACCGCGTATGCGTGACCCCCGCCGTCAAAGCTCAGGTGCAGGCGGATAACGCCGCCGCGCCCACCCATACCTGGCCCTAAATCGGTTTCGCGCAGCGTCGTTTCATATATCAAAAGGCGGGATGGACAGGGCGGCTTTCACCCTGCCTGTAAATTTCTCGCCGCCGCTGGTCTCGCCGTTTTGAGCAGGATAGACAAGGAACGGGACGTCTTCGCCGCGCTTTCCCTGCGGCGCACCCCCAAAAAAACCTTGTCCATCCTGTTTGCTTTTGTAGAAGCCCCTTCGCCAGCCGGCGAAAAAATCATTTGCCAAAATCCTCGCAAATGAAGTATATTCCAATCTCCAAGTCCTCAATCTCTAATCTCCAAGTCCTCAATCTCCAATTTCCACATGAAAAACAACTGGCTTTCAAAACCTTTTCACCCCGCTTTTCCAAAATTTAGCAACGAACTGGCGCTATTGGCTCTCGTCGTCTTGCTGGCGCTCTTCACCCGTTTTTATGATCTTGAAGCGCGCGTGATGAGCCACGACGAAAGCCTGCACACCTACTTCTCGTGGCTGCTTTACCGCGGGCAGGGCTATCAACACTCGCCGATGATGCATGGTCCTTTCCAGTTTCACGCCCTTGCCCTGAGCTACTTCCTCTTTGGCGTCAGCGATTTCACGGCGCGCATTCCCGCCGCTTTGTTCAGCGTCGCCACCGTGTGGATGGTCTGGTATTGGCGGCGCTATCTTGGCAGGTGGGGCGCGTTGATAGCCGGCTTCCTACTGGTCATTTCGCCTTACATGCTCTATTACGGGCGTTACGTTCGCAACGAAGCCTTCGTCGGCTTGTCCGGAATCGTCATGCTCTACGCCATGCTGCGCCATCTGGAAGTCGGCGGCAAAAAATACTTGCTACTTCTCGCCGCCGCGCTGGCGCTGCATTTCACTTCCAAAGAAACCGCTTTCATTTACGTCGCCGAAGCGCTGATTTACCTTGCCGTGTATTTCGTGGCGAAGGTCACGCGCGAGCCGTGGCGCGCGGCGCGCGACGATTACCGCGCCTTCATCGTTTCGATGGCGGCGGCAATGCTACTGATTGCCGCGACGATCGCCTACGCGATGTACGCCCGCGGCTCCTCCGTCATCGGCGGAACGGAAACCGCCATGCCGAGCAATCCTCAAAGCGCGCCCGCGCATGAAATCGCCGGGGCGGCTTCTTCGCTCTCCCCGACGTTGTTTATCGGGCTGGCGGCGCTCCTCGCCCTCGCCGCCGCCGCCTTCTTTTTAATTCGCGGCTACGGCTGGGAACGAATCCGCAACGAACGCTCGTTTGATTTACTGATGGTGAACGGCGTGATTGTCCTGCCGCAGCTTTCGCCTTTCCCCGTCAAACTTTTGGAGGGCTGGCTAAAAGTCTCCATTCCTTCCACCGCCCCCGAAGCGTTGGCGCTGGCGAACGACGAGCGCGCTCTTGCGGTCATCGCTGGATTTCTGATTTTCATGTTTATCCTTTCCGCCGTCGCCGGGCTGCTTTGGAACAAAGATAAATTCTGGCAGGTCGCGCTGGTGTTTTGGATTCCTTTCACCGTCTTTTACACCACCTTCTTCACCAACAGCGTCGGCTTTTTCACCGGCGTCGTCGGTTCGCTGGGCTATTGGCTGGCGCAGCAAAGCGTGGAACGCGGCAGCCAGCCCTGGTACTATTACATTCTGGTTCAAATTCCGATTTACGAATTCCTGCCCGCTTTGGGGTTGCTGCTGGCGTTGATATTGGGGCTAACGAGAAAGCCCGCGCCTGCGGCGGAAGCGGGCGAATCCGCCTACGTCCTCGACGAGGAATCTTCCGCAGGCGACGAAGAAATCCTTGAAATGATCGCGGAAGAGGACGCTGACCCGGAAGAGAGAAACTTCTCCAACACGTTCAGCCTGTTGACATGGTGGAGTTTGATCAACGTCGTCGCGTTTTCCCTTGCCGGGGAGAAAATGCCCTGGCTGACCTACCACCTGACCCTGCCGATGATTCTCGTCGCGGGCTGGGCGCTGGGGCGCGTGATAGACGCGACTGATTGGGAACGTCTCAAAGAACGGCGCGTCTTGCTGGCGGTTGCGGCGTTAATCGTCTTCCTTATCAGCGTGGCGGGCATGGCTTTTTCGCTTGGCGGAGGCGCCCCGCCTTTTCAGGGCAGGGAGCTCGCCCAATTGCAAGCCACCGCCGCGTTCTTGCTGCCGACTTTTGTCGCCCTGTTGAGCGCCGCCGGGCTGACCTACCTGCTCCGCGATTGGACGCTGCGAGAGATTGCGCGCGTCCTCGTTCTGGTCTTCTTCGGTTTGCTCGCCGTCCTCACCATGCGGGCTTCTTTCCGCGCCGCCTACATCACCTACGACGAAGCGCGCGAATTTTTGGTGTACGCGCACGGCGCGCCCGGCGTGAAGAAGGTCATCGCTCAGGCGAAAGAAATTTCCGAACGGACGACGGGCGGCATGGGAATCGCGCTGGCGTATGACGCCTCCGCGCCCGATACCGGAGTCTCCTGGCCCTTCGTCTGGTATCTGCGCGATTTCACCAATCAACGCTCCTTCGACCAGCCCACCCGCGCGCTGCGCGAATCCGTCTTCGTGATTGTGGACGAGAAGAACTTCGACAAAATCGAAGGCGCGCTCGGTCCCGGCTATTATCGCATGGACTATATCCGCATGTGGTGGCCCATGCAGGATTACTTCGACCTGTTCAGCGTCCGCCCGCCGCGCTTTGTCCTTAGCTTGAACCCCGAGTCCGCGCAAGCGCTCGACATGGGAATCATTCCCAACGAAGCGCGCGCCGGCCTGGCTATTCAAGGCAAGCCGCTGAGCGAAAAAGCCGTCGTCAAGGTTCAACAGCCGGGCGGCCTGTGGCTGGTGCGGGACGCCGGCGTGGAATACGAAGTCCGCGACGAAATTTCCAGCGTGAATTTCTATACTTACGATTTTCCCGAAGATTACGCCTGCAAAGGCTTGCTGGGTTTCTTTAAGTGGTTCAAAACGCGCGATTTCTCCCGCTTTTGCGAAGGTTTCGCCAACCCGCAAGTGCGCGCCGGGCTATTCGATATCTGGTGGTACCGCGATTATACAAAATACGCCGCGGCGAAGAATCGCTCCGACCTGACTCTGACGACCTGGGTCCCCGGCGATAAAATGCGGGTTTACATCCGCCAGGACGTGGCGCAGCAAATTTGGAATTACGGCGTTCCGCCGGCGGCGGTGGAATCCGCCAAGGACCCGACCCAAGAGAAATACGTCTCGCTTGCCGCCGACTTAATGTTCGACGCCATGCAAGGCAACGATATTCCGCTCAACGCGCCGCGCTCCATCGCTTTCGCCAAAGACGGCGGCATGTACATCGCCGATTCGCGCAATCACCGCGTGGCGCGCCTTGACCCCGAAGGCAAGGTGACGGCGCAATGGGGCAAATACGCCGACGGCGTGAGCGTTCCGATTGGTCCCGGCACATTCAACGAGCCGTGGGGGATCGCCGTCTCGGACGACGGCTTTGTGTACGTCACCGACACATGGAATCATCGCATTGAAAAATTCGACGCCGACGGCAGATTCATAAAGTCGTGGGGAACGTTCGGACAGGGCGCGGGCCCCGCCGAATTTTATGGTCCTCGCGGGCTGGCGGTGGATTCAAAAGGCAGAGTCTATGTGACCGACACGGGCAACAAGCGCGTCGTGGTCTTCGACGCCGACGGCGAATATCTCGCCCAATTCGGCGCCCCCGGTTTTGAACCGGGACAATTCGACGAGCCGGTGGGAATCGCCGTTGACCGCGAAGGCAACGTGTACGTCGCCGATACATGGAATCAGCGCGTGCAGGTCTTCCGCCCGTTAGAAACCGAGAACATGCTTACCTTCCTGCCTTACAAGCAATGGGACGTGTACGGCTGGTTTGGGCAATCGCTGGATAACAAACCCTTTATCGCGGTGAACGGCGACGGACATGTCTTTATCACCGACCCGGACGGATTCCGCGTGCAGGAGTTCGACCCCGAGGGCGGGTTGATTCGCGCGTGGGGCGATTTCGGCAGCGGTCCCGCAAACTTCGGCTTGCCTTCGGGAATCGCTTTCGACCCGCAGGGCCGCCTTTGGGTTTCGGATAGCGTAAACCATCGCGTCATGCGCTTCACGCTGCCCTGACGCGGCGAAAAGGAAGGATGATTTTCGTCCTTCCTTTTTTATTTCATTTGCTATCGTCTCGCGCGTTCTTTTCGCTGGTATAATGCCTTCGCGTTAACCAAAAATTTCCACGAGGAAATATGAAACTCCACGAATATCAATCCAAAGCCATTTTTTCTAAATACGGCGTCCCGATTCCGAAAGGACGAGTAGCCGCAACCCCCCAGGAAGCCCGCGAAATTGCGAAGGAACTGGGCGGTAAGGTTGTCGTTAAAGCCCAGGTTCTGGTGGGCGGACGCGGCAAGGCGGGCGGAGTCAAACTCGCTAACGACCCCGCCGAAGCCGAACAAATTGCCATGCAGATTCTCGGCATGAGCATCAAAGGGCTGCCCGTGCGCAAAGTCCTCGTTGACGAAGCCTCCAACATCGCCCAAGAAATTTACTTTTCTATCACCAACGACCGCGCGGCGAAAAAGCCGGTGATGATTGCTTCCGCCGCCGGCGGCGTGGATATTGAAGAAGTCGCGGCGAAGACCCCCGAAAAAATCGTCAAAATGCACATTGACCCGCTGATTGGGTTGAAGGAATACGCCGCGCGCAACGTCGCCTTGAAAATCGGGCTGCCTAAAGAATTTATTAAAGACTTCGCTAAAATCGCGCTCGGCTTGTGGCAAGTCTTCCAATCCACCGACGCCACGCTGGCGGAAATCAACCCGCTGGTCATTACCAAAGAAAACAAAATGATGGCGCTCGACGGCAAAATGTTAATTGACGACAACGCGCTCTTCCGCCATCCCGATTTAGAAGCCGTCCGCGATACGGATGAAGACGCGCCCGCCGAAGTGGAAGCGCGAAAGTACGGCTTGTCCTTCATCAAACTGGACGGCAACATCGGCTGCATGGTGAACGGCGCCGGTCTGGCGATGACCAGCATGGACGTCATCAAGCTGTTCGGCGGCGAACCGGCGAACTTCCTCGACGTGGGCGGCGGCGCCGACGCGAAGAAAGTCGCGGCTGCCATGCGCATCATCCTCACCGACCCCAACGTCAAAGCCGTGCTGTTCAACATCTTTGGCGGCATCACCCGCTGCGACGAAGTCGCCAAAGGCATCCTCGCCGCGATGGAAGAGGTCAAGCCCAACGTTCCGATGGTGGTGCGTCTCGTCGGCACGAACGCGGAAGAGGGCCGCAAACTGCTTGAAAACGCGAACATGATTACCGCCGAAACCCTGGCGGACGCGGCGAAGAAAGCCGTCGCGGCGGCGAAGGGATAAAAAAGATTTTCCGCCGAACGCGGCAGGCTGTCACGGGATTCTTCCCCGCGGCTTGCGCGTTTTTCGCGGCGGATGCGGAGAATACACTATGAGCATTCTAGTAGATAAAAACACCCGCCTCATCGTGCAGGGCATTACCGGCAACGAGGGCTTATTCCACACCACCCAAATGGCCGCCTATTCCGACATTGTCGTTGGCGGGGTGACTCCCGGCAAGGGCGGCGAAAAAGTTTTAGATAAAATTCCCGTCTTTGAAACGGTGTTAGCCGCCAAAGAAGCCACCGGCGCGAACGCCAGCATTATCTTCGTCCCCGCTCGTTTCGCCGCCGACGCGATGATGGAAGCCGCCGACGCGGGTATCCCGCTCATCGTCTGCATCACCGAAGGCGTCCCCGTGCAGGACATGATGCGCGTCCGCAACTACCTCGACCAGAAAAAAGTTCGCCTTGTGGGACCCAACTGCCCCGGCTTGCTCACCCCCGGCGAAGCGAAGGTCGGCATCATCCCCGGCAACATCGCCATCCCCGGCAATGTCGGCGTGGTCTCCCGTTCCGGCACGCTGACCTACGAAGTGCTGTACGCCATGAAGAATCTCGGCATGGGCGCTTCCACCTGCGTGGGCATTGGCGGCGACCCGGTGAACGGCACCAACTTCATTGACGTTTTGGAAATGTTCCAAAACGACCCGAAGACCGAAAAGGTGATTATGATTGGCGAAATCGGCGGCAGCGACGAAGAAAAAGCCGCGGAATTCATCAAGACTAAGATGACCAAGCCGGTCGCTTCCTTCATCGCCGGTCAGACCGCTCCTCCCGGAAAGCGCATGGGACACGCGGGCGCGATTATCGAAAGCGGCTCCGGCGCGGCGGCGGACAAAATCAAAGCGCTTGAAGCCGCCGGGGTCAAAGTCGCCAAACATCCGGAAGAAATTCCGACCCTGTTCTAAAAACTTGGAAACCTCCCAGTCCCTGCCGGCTGCGGAGGTTTCTGTCTTAAGCCAAACGGACGGCTCTGTCTTTATGAGCGTCAAACCATTCCGCCTTCTCGCGCTGCACTCCCCGCGTTCCGGCAACGGCGTATCCACCATTGCCGTCAATCTGGCTGCCCTGCTTGCGGCGCAGGGCGGGCGCGTTTGTCTGGCGGATTTGAACCTCGCCTCGCCTTCGCTCCTGCATCTGACCAACGCCGAAGCTCAACTTGGCGTGCAAGATTTCCTGATGGGAAATTGCGTCCTCGCCGAAGCCTTGCTGGAACTTTCGCCTGCGCGATTCAGCGGCGGCGCGGGGCGGTTCGCCTTGCTTCCCGCCCGCATGAGCCTGAACGCCGCCGCGCGCTTCGCTAAAGACGGCGCGTATTTCGCCTCTTTTTACAACGAACTGAAAGACCTTTTGCCGCAAGGCTTTGATTTCGCCGTGCTAGATTTACCCTCCGGGCTGAGCGAGGGCGTCTTATCCGTCTTTTCCGCCCTGGACGTCTTGCTCGAGGTCTCCAACCCGCACGTCCCTTCCTTTCAAGATTTTGCGCTCATTCTGGCGATAGCGCAATCGTTGGAGATTCCGCAAACGCTCGCAATTATCAACCTTGCCCTTCCCAAATACGACGCGCGGCAAATCGCCGCGGAATACGAGCGCGCGTTTGGAATTGAGGCGGCGGCGAATCTGCAAATGAATCTGGACGTCGTAGATTTTCCCAACCGCTCTTTCTTCGCGCTCGCACGCCCGGACGACCCGTATGCGCGCGAGCTCGCGCGGCTTGCCTCGCGCTTGTAAACGGCGCTTTCTCTCTCAAAACGCGCAGAGCCGCCTTTCGGGGCGGCTCTGCGGTTATAATCAGATTGATTATTTCTTGTGAGATTCGATATAAGCGACGGCTTCGCCGACGGTGGTAATCTTCTGCGCGTCTTCATCGGAAATCTCCGCGCCGAACTTATCCTCAAACGCCATAATCAATTCGACCAGGTCGAGCGAATCGGCTTCGAGGTCTTCGCGGAAGCGGGCTTCCATCGTGATTTTCGATTCTTCCACGCCGAGCAGGTCCTTCACGATAGCTTTCAATTCAGAGAAAGTGTCAGACATAAATTATCTCCTTTGTGATATTGGTCAAGTATTGTAATCAACTTGCCCAAGCTGTCAAGCCGATATACATATATCAGGAACACCGCCTCATGTCAAAAGTTGCGCCGATTGACCAAAGAAAAGCCGACCACATCAAAATTAATCTGGAAGAGAACGTCCGCTCCGCGCTGACCAGCGGACTGGAAAAATATCGCTTCGTTCACGAAGCGCTGCCCGAACTCGACCTTGCGCAGGTGGATTCTTCGGTCGAGCTGTTCGGCGTCGGCTTATCCGCTCCCATCCTGATTAGCTCCATGACGGGCGGGACCGAGCAGGCGAGCGAAATTAACCGGCGGCTGGCGGAAGCCGCGCAGGAATGCCGCGTCGCCATGGGGGTGGGCAGCCAGCGCGCCGCGTTGGAATATCCCGCGCAGATTTCCACCTTCGCCATAGCGCGCAAAGCCGCGCCCGATATTTTATTGTTCGCTAATCTCGGCGCGGTGCAGTTAAACTACGGATACAGCCTGGACGAATGCCGCCGCGTCGTGGAAATGATTCAAGCGAACGCGCTGATTCTTCACCTCAATCCTTTGCAGGAAGCAGTGCAAGACGCCGGCGACGTAAACTTTGCCGGGCTGGCAAAAAAAATCGAGGAAATTTGCAAAAGGCTGGAAGTCCCTGTGATTGTCAAAGAAGTCGGCTGGGGGATTTCGGAACGGACGGCAAAACTGCTGGCGGATTGCGGCGTCGCCGCCATTGACGTGGCGGGCGCGGGCGGCACGAGCTGGTCTCAAGTGGAAATGCACCGCGCCCCCGACGAGTTCACTCGCCGTCTTGCGGCGACCTTTGTCGGCTGGGGAATCTCCACCGCCGAATCCATCTTGAACGTAAAGAAAGCCGCGCCGGGGACGACCATCTTCGCCAGCGGCGGACTCAAAGACGGGCTGGACGTCGCCAAGTGCGTTGCGTTGGGGGCGAGGCTCGGCGGCATGGCGGGCGAATTTTTGAAAGCGGGGGCGCATTCAACAGAGATGGCGGTTGAACGCATTAAACTGACCCGACGTCAGATTGAAGTCGCCATGTTCGCGGCAGGGGCGGGGACTCTGGACGAGTTGGCGGGGAAACTGCAGGACGGGTAAGAGCCTCTCCAAAACGTATTCTTGCGAGAAAACTTCGTTTATCTACTCAGCGCTCAACGCCTGTTTCAGCGCTTCATAAATTCCCGGCGCGGCGGCGAGGATAGATTGCGGCGGGGAGATGTAATCGGGGTCGCCGTCCACGGCGGTCACGCGCGCGCCCGCTTCTTCGGCAATCAGCCCGCTTGCCGCCACGTCCCAGGCGTTTAGCGCCAGCTCCCAAAAACCGTCGAAGCGCCCTGCGCCGACGTAAGCCGCGTCCAGCGCGGCGGAGCCAAGCCGGCGCACGCCGCGAGTCATTTTGGCGAGCCGCTCAAAATTGCGAAAGTTATCGCGCTGCGTGTTCCATGTATCATAAGGAAAGCCCGTCACCAGCAGGCTTTTTTCCAGCGCGCTCGTCGCGGAGGCGCGAATCGGCTTGCCGTTCAAGGTCGCGCCGCGTCCGCGCTCCGCGAGAAACATCTCGTCGCGCATGGGGTCGTATACCGCGCCCAGCAGCGTTTTTTCATTTTCCGCGTAGGCGATAGCGACGCAAAAAATGGGAATGCGATGCGCGTAATTCACCGTGCCGTCAAGCGGGTCCACGTACCACATGCCTTCGCCGCCGCCGGAGGACGCGCCGCTTTCTTCCGCAAGGACGCGGCTGCCTGGAAAGCGGGTTTGAATTGCTTGCAGGATGAAGGCTTCGGAGGCGCGGTCAACTTCGGTTACCAGGTCAATCACGCCTTTGTATTGAACGTCGTGTTCGCGGTTGTATCCTTCGCGCAGGATTTCGCCCGCGCCGCGCGCGAGGTCTTCTAAATCAAAAAGGGTTGGTTTCAAGCGGCGCTCCAGATTCTGCGTCCCAAGGCGGAAAGGGCGAATTGCACCGCCAGAGTCGCGGTATGATTTTGCACGTCGAGGATGGGGTTGACTTCCACCAAATCCAAGCCGATTAACTTGCTCGTCTCGGAAACTAACTCGCAGGCGAGATGCACTTCGCGCTGATTTAATCCTGCGGCGACGGGCGTGCCGACTCCGGGCGCGTGTTCCGGGTCGAGCGCGTCCATATCTAACGAAAGGTAGATTCCGTCCACGTCGCGCGTTACTCTTTCAAGGGCGATTTCCATCGCTTTCACCATACCGTAGCGGTCAATCTGCTCCATGCCCATCACCAGTGCGCCGGCTTCCTTCAAATTGGCTTTTTCGCCGGGGTCGAGGTCGCGCGCGCCAACGACGGCGACTCGCGCGGGGTCAATTGCGGGGACGGGTTCGTCCCAGAGTTGCACGAGGCTCTTCGCCCCCAAGCCGCATAACGCGGCAAGCGACATGCCGTGAATGTTGCCGGAAGGCGTGGTCTCCGCCGTGTTGAAGTCGGCGTGCGCGTCAATCCACAGCACGCCGATTTTTCTATTGCGCGCCGCGCCGCGAATCGAACCGATGGATAGGCTGTGGTCGCCGCCGATGACCAGCGGGAAAGCGCCCGCTTGAATGGAAGTCGCCACCGCGCCAGCCACGCGGCGCGCCATCGGGACAATGCAGTCCACGTACTTCAACTTGGGGTCGGTGATTTTGCACATTTCGGCGATGGGAACATCCACGTTCCCTTCGTCCCGAACTTCATAGCCAATCTCTTCCAGTCTGGTTTGCAGGTGGGAATAACGAATGGCGCTGGGTCCCATATCCACGCCGCGCCGGTCGGCGCCGAGGTCAATTGGAACTCCGATAACGTCAATTTGCATACGTTCTCCTTAAATGGAAGCGCGGAAGCTGTTTCGGTTTTACGCTCCGCGTCTTCGTGGTTTATTTTGGGGCGAAATTCGCCTGCGTTACGAATAAACGATAACCCGATTGCGTCCGCCGCTCTTCGCCTGACTCAAAGCGCGCTCCGCCGCTTGCAGCAGGTCTTTGCCGTTTTCGCCGTGAATTGGAAAGCAGGCGATTCCCGCCGAAAAAGTGGCGGATAGCAGGCTGCCTTCGTATTCAATCAACGCCGCGCCAAACGCGCCGCGCCATTTTTCCACGCGCGCATAAGCGGATTCAAGGCTCAAGCCGGGCAGCAACACTACGAACTGTTCGCCCTCGTAACGGGCGAGTATATCTCCGCGCCGCAAGTCAGCGAAGATGTGCTTGGCGAGCAGTTGCAGCACCACGTCGCCGCAGTTCAGCCCGTAGGTTTCGTTCAGCGCGGAGAAGCGGTCCAAATCCAATATCGCCACCGAAAGGACGTTAAAGCGCTGCGCCGCTTGCGCCAGCTGTCTGTCAATGGAGTCTGTCAGATAGCGGCGGTTATACGCGCCGGTCAGCGGGTCGCGGATGGCTTGCTCTTCCAGCTTTTCGCGCAGGGCTTCCACTTCCGCCACGCGGCGTTGCAGCGCTTCGTTGGCTTGTTGCAATTCTTCTTCCAGTTGAACGCGATTGGTGACGTCGTGCGCCACGAGGACGCGCCCTTCCAGTTTGCCGCGATTGAAGAGCGGAATCGCAGCCGCTTCAAGAATGCGGGGCGGCTCGCCGGGAATTTTCGCCTCCTGATTATATGTCTGACGCTTGTCGTGAAACAGGTCGAGCAGCCCGCTCCAGATTCCCAGCGTATCGCGCGCCGAAGCGCCGATGATTTGCGCGGCGGGCTTGCCCAGCCAACGCTGCCCGGTCTCGTTGACGTCCAGCACGCGGTCTTCGGCGTCTAACGTCAGGACCATTTGCGGGATGTATTCCAAAGCCCGCGAGCGCGCAATGGGAATCAGGTCGAAGAGTTTCAGCCTGAAAATCGCGCCGCTTACCAATCCGGCGCTGGCGGCGAAGGTCAGCGGGGTGAAATCCACTGGCGCGGCGCCGCCGGGCTGGCGCGATGCAATCTGAAAGTAAACGTTTGCCGCCCAAGGGAGGAAGACCGCCGCGAGCAGCAAAGCCATTTGCCGCCGGTAAATATGGCGCAATCCGAAGAAGCGCCGCAGGAGCAAAATGAGTGCGGCAATTTCCAGCAGATAAACTTGCGCGAACATTGCCCAATATAGCGCGCTGCGCTGCAATTTTAGCGGTCCCCCGCCTTCGGGGTGAAGCAGCTCGATGGAAGGGTAGTAATTGTAAATCCAGCCGCCGCCGAGAATCACCGTCAGGCAGACGGCGGGCAAAAACCCGATGAGCAGCGTCAGCCATAAGGGCGTTTTACGGTTTTGCGTGGAAAACTGCAAGGCGAAGAAAAACCAAAATGCGCTTTGCGGAATAATGCCGAGGTTTTCCACCCGCAGCCAAAAAATCTTCATTTCCAGCGTGGGGGAGACCAGCAGCATAGCGTAGCCGAAGCTCCAAAATGAAAGCGCCAAAAAGAGCAAAATCATCGGCGCTTGTCCCGGCGCAATTTGCTGCTGACGGGAAAGCAAAAACGCTACGCTGAGACAAGCCAGCGTGTTCAAAACAAGAATGACCGCGTACCAAGCCCATTCTGTATTCATCGCTTTCCTTTTTTTTATGCGGCGCGGTAGTAACCGACGTCCACCGAATAGACGCGCCCGCGTTTGACTACTTGCTTGACAAGGTTGGTCCCGTAGCGATAGCCGAGATGCCGATAATCGGAAACCGAGAGGATGAGCATATCCGCTTGCTTGCCGACTTCGATGGAGCCGATGGTCTCCGCGCGGCGGATGGCGTGAGCGGCGTTAATGGTGGCGGCGGCAATCGCCTGAGCGGGGGTGAGTTTCATCGCGCGGCACGCCAGCGCGACGACGAATTGCATGGATTCGTTCCACGTCGTGCCAGGGTTGCAATCGGTCGCCAGCGCGAGAATCGCGTCGGCTTCGATAAGTTTCTTCGCGGGGGTATATTCGCATTCCGCCAGCCCGAAGGGCGTGCAAGGCAGCGAGACGGCTACGGTCTCCGAGTTGCCCAGCGCGGCAATATCCGCGTCGGAGGTCTTGACGAGATGGTCGGCGGACGCCGCGCCCAGTTCGACGGCGAGCGAAGCCCCGCCTAAATTATCGAACTCGTCCGCGTGAATCTTGAGCGGGAAGCCGAGCTCCTTCGCCTTCGTCAGAATCTGGCGCGATTGTTCAAGGTCGAACGCTTTGTTTTCACAGAACACGTCCACAAAAGGAAGCGGGCGGCGCGGAGCGTGATTGCTCCACCATTCTTTTAGCAAAGGCAGCATGGTATGGGTCACTTCGTCCGCGTAACCTTGCGGGTTGTCTTTGTATTCCGGGGCGATGGCGTGCGCGCCCAAAAAGGTGATGACGAGGTCAATCGGGTTTTCGTCGTCCAGCGTGAGCAGCGCTTTGAGCAGACGCAGCTCGCTGGCGGCGTTCAACCCGTAACCGGTTTTCGCTTCGGCGGTAGTGGTGCCGTGCGCGAACATTCTCAACAGGCGCGGGCGGGTTTGGGCGATGAGCGCTTCGAGGCTGGCGGCGCGCGTGGCTTTAACGGTGGAGATGATTCCCCCGCCCGCCGCGAGAATTTCCAAATACGGCGTTCCGCGCATCTTCATCTCAAATTCGTTGGCGCGGTCGCCCGCCCAAATTAAGTGGGCGTGCGGGTCCACGAAACCAGGCATAACGACGCAGCCGCCCGCGTCCAGAGTCGGCTCGTCGGGGTAGGCGCGCTTTAATTCGTCGGTCAAGCCGACGGCGACGATTTTTTCATCCCGCACGACCACCGCGCCTTTTTCAATAATTCCCAGCGAACCGAGCGCCCTTCCGCGCTGGGGTCCGCCTGCGAGGGTGAGGAGTTGAGAGGAGGAATGAATGAGCATGGGAGGAGAAGTAAAAGCGACGCGCTTGCGAAAACGTATTATAGCGTGTTGCGGGAATTCATGGAATGCTTCGCGGCGTTTTCGCGCGGTTGTTTTTTTTAATAGGATGCGCAGGATGGGGAAGATGTTTTTGGCTTTCCCGTTTTTACGGGGTTGAACCTCCGGAGCGCCAATTCTTTGCCGCCTTAATGGCACGGCTTAGAAAAGGCGGTGATGGGCAGCCCGAACGCTTCCAGCGCCGGCGCGCCGTCCCATTCGGGCGGCAGCGGCAGCCCCAGCGCAAAGGCGGCAGTGGCGGCGGTATCCATCGTGTTGACCTGCGTGCGCAGCTCGCCGGGCTGCACGCGAGGCCCGCTGATGATCCACGGGATGGTCATATCTTCGGGGACGTCTTCGCCGTGCGTAGTTCCATGTCCGCCGTGGTCGGAAGTGACGATAATGATGGTCGAATCGTACATGCCCTTGGCTTTGAGCGCGTCGAGAATCAAGCCCAATTTTTTATCGTCGCGGGCGTACTTCAAAAGTTGCCATTTGGAATTCCAGCCGTATTCGTGTCCCGCGAGGTCTCCGTCGGGGAAGTGAATAAACATCAGGTTGAATCCGTTCTTCACTTGTTGGACGGCGACGTTTTCAATCGTGCCGGGGTCGGCGATTTTATCGTTCTCGTCTATGAAGGCGTAGTAATCCAGGCTTCCCGGCTCCGTAATCTGGCTGAGTTTATGCTTGCCGACAATCATCACCGTTTGCAGCCCGGCGGCGTGCGCCAAATCAAAAATATCCGTTCCAATGGCGTAGCCGTTTTCAGGGACAAATTCGTTCCAGCGGACGATGTGCTTGGCGGGGCAGGTTCCAACCAGCATGGAGGCGTGCGCGGGCAGGGTCGTCGGCGGGAAGACGGTTCGCGCCGTCAGGGTGTAGGCGCCGCTTTTCATCAAGCTCAGCGTGTTATCCATCTCCGCGGCGGCGATGGCGTCGGGGCGCATTCCGTCAAAGGAGACAATCAGCACGCGCTCGATGGGCGGCGCGGGCGGAACGGCGGTTGGGCCTGGGGTCTCGGCAGGCGGAGCGGGCGTGGGGCTGGGCGTGAGAGTCGCCGTCGGCGGAGCGGCGGTCGGTTGGGCGGGCGGGGGCGCGGCCGCGCAAGCGGAAAGCAAAAGCAGCGCAAGCGCGCCGCCGAACAAGGGAAGCAATTTTTTCATTGGGAGCGGATTATACAAGATTCCGCGTCTTGACGCCGCCCGCCGAAAGAGTATAATTAGTTTGTTGGAGCAACCAACTAATTATGACCAATCAGACCGCCGACCAAGCCCTGGTGCGCGAGATGAACCTCTCGATGGCGCTGCGCCTGATACACAGCCAGTCGCCGATTTCGCGCGCGGGGCTGGCGCATTTAACCGGGCTGAACAAATCCACCGTTTCCAGTCTGGTGGACGAGCTGATAGCGCGCGGGCTGGCGCGCGAGGCGGGAATTAATTCCGCCGGAACGGGGCGCCCCGCCACCATGTTAGAATTGAATCCCAACGCCGGGCTTATTGTTGGCGTGGAACTCGGCGTGGATTTTGTCGCCGTAGCGGTGACGGACTTCCTCGGCGGCATGCTATGGCGCAAGCGAGAAGATTCCGACCCGGCCGCGAGTCAGGAAAAGACGCTCAAACAGGCTTTGCGTATAGCAAAAAAGGCGTTAAGCGAGAACCAAAAAAAGGGCGCTTGTTTTCTCGGTCTCGGTCTGGCGACTCCCGGCACGGTGGACTTGAATCGCGGCGTGTTGATTTTCGCTCCTAATCTTCATTGGCACAACGTTCCCTTTCGAGATATTTTCTCAAAAGCGACCAATTTAAAAGTATTTGTCGAGAACGACGCTAACGCCGCCGCGCTGGCGGAGCATCTTTTCGGAGTCGCTCGCAACGTGGAAAATTTTATTTTTGTGTTCGCGGGCGTCGGCGTCGGCGGCGGGTTGTTCTTAAACGGCGAGCTCTATCGCGGCGCCAGCGGCTACGCCGGCGAAATCGGACATTCCCCCATTACCGCCGGACCCCAGCAGAACGTCTGCCGCTGCGGAAATCGCGGCTGTTGGGAGACGTACGCCAATCAATATTCCGTCATCCAGAGAATGCAAGCGCGTCTGGAAGTCAAGCGCCGTTCGATTGTCCCCGAGCTCATGGCGCGAAAAAAATCCCCGCTGACGCTGGCGCTCATCAAAGAAGCGGCGGACTCTGGCGACGCGGAAGCGCTCGAATCGATTGCGGAAGCCGGGCGCGCCATGGGGCAGGGCTTCGCCGGGCTGATTAATATCTTTAACCCCGAAAAAATCATCCTCGGCGGTCCTATGATGATAGCCGGCGAGTATTTGCTGCCGCCTGCGCGCGAGGTCATCGCGCGCCAAACCTTACCCGAAATTGGCAAGCAAGCCGAAGTTGTCCTTTCCTCTTTCGGTTCGGACGCGAGCTTGTTTGGCGCAATTGCCATCGTCGTGGACGATGTGCTTTCCCACCCTTCTCAAGTAGAAAGGAGGTAAACAACTCAAGAAAGATACGAAACTTATTTCCAGCCTTTCGATTGTCGGTTTAAAATCCCACCCCCTTTTAACATAAGGAGAAGAAGAATGTCTAAAAAGTTACTTGCTCTTTTGAGCATCCTGACGGTCGCTTCCCTCGCGCTTGCCGCGTGCGGAGGCGGAAGCGCGCCCGCAGCCGAAGCCCCCGCAGCCGAAGCCCCCGCGGCTGAAGCCCCCGCGGCTGAAGCCCCCGCGGCAGGCGGGCAAGCTGTGGAAGTGTTCTCGTGGTGGACGGGCGGCGGCGAAGCCGCGGGCCTCGAAGCCATGCAGGCTGTGTTCGCTAAAGCCAATCCCGATATTGAGTTTATTAACGCCGCCGTCGCCGGCGGCGCCGGCACCAACGCCCGCGCCGTTCTCGCTACCCGCTTGCAGGCTGGCGACCCGCCTGATAGCTGGCAGGGTCACGCCGGACAAGAGCTCATCGGCACTTACGTCGCCGGCGGGCAGATTGAGCCGCTGAACGACCTGTACGAGCAGGAAGGCTGGCTCAAGGTCATGCCCGAAACGCTCATCCCGCTGATTTCGCAGGACGGCAAGATTTACTCCGTGCCGGTCAACATTCACCGCGCCAACGTGCTGTGGTACAACCCGGCTATCTTGAAGGCGAACAACATTGCCGTCCCGACCACGATGGACGAATGGTTCGCGGCGATGGATACGCTGCAAGCCGCCGGCGTTCAACCGCTGGCGCTCGGCGAACAATGGACCAAGTTGCACCTGTTTGAAACCGTGCTGCTTGGCACGCTCGGCGCCGACGCTTATAACGGCTTGTGGGACGGCACGACCGCCTGGGACAGCCCCGAAGTCACGAAGGCTTTGGAAAACTTCGCCAAAGTTTTGACCTACGCCAATAGCGATTCCGCTTCGCTCTCCTGGCAGGACGCCGCGCAGCTCGTCGTGAACGGCGACGCCGCCTTCAACGTCATGGGCGACTGGGCGGAAGGCTACTTCCGCGAATTGGGCAAGCAGCCCAACGTGGATTACGGCTGGGCTCCCACTCCCGGCTCCGTCGGCGTGTTCCAGTTCCTTTCCGACTCCTTTGTGCTGGCTGTGGGCGCTCCGCACCCCGAAGCCGCCGTCGCCTGGCTGAAGATTGCCGGCTCTAAAGAAGGTCAGGAAGCGTTCAACCCGGTGAAAGGCTCCATCTGCGCCCGCACCGACTGCAACCCCGACCTCTTCGGCGAATATCTGCAATCCGCCATGCAGGATTGGTCCACTAACGTGGTGGTCGGCTCGCTGACTCACGGCGTGGTCGCCAACGATTCGTGGAAGACCGAAATTGACACCGCGCTCGGCTTGTTCCTGTCGAGCAACGACGTCGCGGCGTTCCAATCCGCGCTGACCGCGGCTTGCGCCGCTTCCGGTCCTTGCAAGTAAATCTTAAGCGTTAGAAGCGTTGAGGCTCCCGTTACACGGAGCCTCAACCATTTTATTTTGAGCGCGAATTTCGCCCGCAAGCGGTAAAATTACTGGAAGTCGTTCGTCCCGCAAGTTCCTTAAGTTCGGCTTTGGTCCCGCCAAAAACTTTTGGGACGGCGCGTCGTATGATTGGCTTGTTTCGGTTACGCGGATCTGCAAGAAAGAGGCTCGGTATGTTCAAAGATAAAGATAAAATTTTGAATATCGTTCTCATCTCCCCGTCCATTCTTGCCGTACTAATTTTTATTTACGTCTTCATCGGTTGGTCGGCGCGCGTTTCGCTGAGTAAATGGAAGGGGCTGAATCCTGACTACACATGGAACGGATTCAAAAACTACGCCGAGCTCTTCGCCGACCCGCGCTTTGCGGTGGACGTCCGCAATACGCTTGTTTTCACCGGCGTCTTCGTCGGCGGCAGTTTGCTGCTCGGCTTTTTTCTCGCCGTCGTGCTCGACCAGGGGTTGAAGGGCGAAGGATTTTTCCGCAGTTTGTTTTTATTCCCGATGGCGATTTCTTATATCGTCACCGGCGTCGTCTGGCGCTGGCTGATGAACCCCGCGATGGGCTCGCGCCTGAGCGGGTTTAACTTGCTCTTCAAATACATGGGGTTGGATTTTCTCATCAACGCCTGGCATACCACGCCGAAATGGGGCATGGCGGCAATTGCGCTGGCTGCCATCTGGCAGATGTCCGGTTACACGATGGCGCTTTACCTTGCCGGGCTGCGGGCGATTCCGCAAGAATTGAAGGAAGCCGCCCAAATTGACGGCGCGAACAGCTTTCAGATTTATCGCTACATTATGATTCCGCTGCTTTCGCCGGTGACGCTTTCCGCGCTGATTATCCTTGGACACATGTCGCTCAAAGTGTTCGACCTGATTGTCGCCATCGCCGGCAAGCAGCTGCAATTGGACGTCCCCGCGATTTACATGTGGCAGGCGACTTTCGACGGGCTGTTTTACGGACGCGGCGCGGCGATTGGCATTTTGCTGCTTGTCAGCGTCGCGGTTCTGATTATCCCTTACATCCGCTACACCCTGAAGACGGAGACCGAAGCATGAAGACGTTTTGGAAACCCAAATACTGGCTGTATCTTCCGCTCGTCGGCATGGCGATTTTCTATTTGATTCCCATGTACCTCATGCTGGTCACGGGCTTTAAGAGTTTTGAAGAAATAGACCTGAAAACGATTTGGAATTTGCCGCGCGGAATCGCCTTCGACAACTATATCGCCGCGTGGGAGAAACTTTCCCCTTCGCTGATGAACAGCTTCAAAATGGTGATTCCGGCGACGCTTATTTCTTCGTTCCTCGGCTCGCTGAACGGGTTCATCCTCGCCAAGTGGAAGTTTAAAGGCGCGGACGTTATTTTCCCTTTCATTTTGTTCGGCATGTTTATTCCTTACCAGAGCATTTTGATTCCGCTGGTGCAGTTTATGAACGCGACGGGAATCACCGGCTTGCCGGGGCTGGCGATGGCGCACATCATTTACGGCATTCCAATCACCACCCTGACTTTTCGCAATTATTACGCCAGCCTACCGCAGGAATTGCTGGAAGCGGCGAAGATGGACGGCGCGGATATGCTCGGCATTTACCGCTACATTCTGCTGCCCATTTCCACCCCTAGCTTTGTGGTGTCGCTGATCTGGCAATTCACCTCCGCGTGGAACGACTTTCTCTTCGCGGTGGTTCTCACCGGCAACGCCGATTGGCCTATCACGGTGGCGCTGAACAATATGGCGGGCAGCCAAATCATCGCGTGGAACGTGCAAATGGCCGGCTCGTTGCTGGCGGCGCTGCCTACCCTACTGGTCTATATCTTTCTAGGTCGGTACTTTCTGCGCGGGCTGCTGGCTGGCTCGCTCAAAGGATGAGATGGCGGAAAAAGTTTTGAACCGGGGCTTGCTTTCGACGGCGAGAATCAACCGCGCATTGACGTCGTTTACAACCCATTGCCCAATCATTTGCACGCGGATTGGACGATAAAAGCGCTGCGCGCGGGCAAGCACGTCTTGTGGGTGGCAGCCTGTGGGACGTGGGCTGCTATCCCGTCTCTTACGCGCGGATGATTTTCGGATGCGAGCCGCTCGAAGTCTTCGGCTGGCAGGTCTGCGGCGCGGGCGGGGCGGACGAATCGTTTTACGGGCAGATGCGTTTCCCCGGCGGCGCGTGCGCGCAATTCGATTGCGGATTTAAATCCCCGCTGCGAACGTTCATTGAAATCGTCGGGACGGAGCCTTGCTCGCTCTGCGCGAATCCGCTCAAACGGGGAAACCTGTCCTGTTAAACTTGCGACTTTTTTTCTCCCGCTTTGGAGTATAATCCGGCCACTATACTCTTCCGATTGGAGGTTTCCATGGCAAGCGTCACTTATCGTAACGTCGTCAAAAAGTTTGGGGATTTGACAATCATCAAGAATCTCAATATTGAAGTTGCGGATAAAGAATTTTTGGTGTTGGTCGGTCCTTCGGGCTGCGGCAAGACCACCGCGCTGCGCCTGTTGGCTGGCTTGGAAGAAATCACCGATGGGCAAATCCTCATCGGCGACCGCGTGGTGAACGACGTCGCGCCGAAAGACCGCGATATTGCCATGGTCTTCCAGTCTTACGCTTTGTATCCGCACCTTTCGGTGTACGACAATATGGCGTTCGGCTTGAAGCTGCGCAAGACGCCGAAGGAAGAAATCAAGCGCCGCGTGCATGAAGCCGCCGAAATTCTCGGCATCACCGATTACCTCGACCGCAAACCGCGCCAGCTGTCCGGCGGTCAGCGCCAGCGCGTCGCCGTCGGGCGCGCCATTGTCCGCGAGCCGAAAGTCTTCCTCTTCGACGAGCCGCTTTCCAACCTGGACGCGAAGTTGCGCGTGCAAATGCGCGCCGAAATCAGCAAACTGCATCAGCGCCTGCAAACCACCTTTATCTACGTCACGCACGACCAGACCGAAGCGATGACCATGGCGACTCGCATCGCGGTCATCAACAAGGGCGATTTGCAGCAGCTCGACACGCCGCAAGTTCTTTACGACAAGCCGGCGAATCTCTTTGTGGCGGGCTTCATCGGCTCGCCCGCAATGAACTTCTTCCCGGCGGTCATTCGCAAAGACGGCGATAAAGTTTTGGTGGATACGGAAGACTTCAAGGTGCAGATTCCGCCCGCGCTGGCGGGACCCTATCAGGGGTTGAATGAAAAGCGCGTCATTTTCGGCGTCCGTCCCGAAAACATTCACGACCCGCAATTCGCCCCGCCGAACATTCACGGCGAAAGAGTTTCCGCAAAGGTGGACGTCACCGAGTTGATGGGCAACGAGACCTTCCTCTACCTCGTCAGCGGCAAAAATACGTTTATCGCGCGCGTGGACCCGCGCTCCGAGCTGCGCGTCGGACACGCGGCGGAAGTCGTCTTCGATATGGACAAGTTCCACATCTTCGACGCGGAAACCGAACAGGCGATACGCTAGTTTTTCAAACAAAACGCAAGCCCCGAATTTCGGGGCTTGTTTTTTATCCCATACGATTGCAAAGAGCTTTCAGTCGGCGGAGGAATAGACCATGAGCAGCCGCCCGCCCTGGGGGACAATCGCCCGTGCAGCCGTCCTGTAAACGGTCTTGCCGCTTGCGTTTACGCCCTCGGCGCGAAAAATTTCGGCGAGGGTTTTCATGCGCTGCGCGCCAATCTGGCTTTGCGATCCGCAAAGGCGCGGTCGTCCATGCGCTTCATGATTTTGAGGATGAGCGGCTGACTGCCCAGCCAGCCGAGCAGCGCGCCTTGCAGACGCTCCCAACTGGAGGGCGGAGGCGGAGCTTGGACGGCGGAGGAAAAATCTACGGCGCGCTCGCCGACGCGGAAGGAATATCTGCCCGTTTGGGCGATTTCGGGAGCGGCTTGCAAAAACGCGCGCAGTTCTTCTTTCTCTTGCTGGCTCAGGCGCTGCGGCGCGTCGGAAGTCGCTCGAAAGTTGAAAATCAGCGCGAGGTCTTGCAGCAGCCTTTTTTGTTCGGCGGTCAGCGAATTTTCTTGCGATTCAAAATACGCCACGTCGGGGTCAATGCGAAGCAGCGGGCGCAGCCAGTAACGGTGAAGGGACGTGCGAATGGCGTTGCGCGTTCCCGGCGTGCAAGGGTTGGAAAGCAAAACTGCGTCGCGGCGATTTTCCCAAACGTCCGCCACGTCGGGCCCGACGCGCATGGCGTCGCATAAACCCAGCGCGGGCAGGATGGGCGTTCCGCAAGTCAGGAAGAAGGCGTCCGCGCCCATCGCTTTGCGCAGCAGCGCGAGCGTTTCGCGGTAGGCGGATTCGCGCGGCTGTTCGCTGTAACGTTTGCCCGGCAGGGCGCCGGCGTATAAAAAATCGAGCTTGAGGTAATCGAAGCCCCAGGCGCGAACTTGCCGCATGAGCGCGGCGAGCCAATCCTGGACGGCGGGGTGAGAGGAATCGAGCGCGAAGAGTCTTTGTCCCCAGTTGAAGCCGGCGGAGACGAAGTACCCGCGCTCGTCGCGCAGAAACCAGCCGGGGCGCTCGTGGAACAGCGCGGAAGATTCCGTCGCAATCAGCGGCGCGAGCCACAAGCCGGCGCGCCGACCTGTGGATTTGATTTTTTCCGCCAGCGCCGCCATGTCCGAAGGGAATTTTTCGTTCGCGCGCCAATCGCCGACGTCTTGTTGCCAGCCGTCGTCAATTTGCAGGACGTCGAAAGGCAGGTCGCCCAGCGCGGCGAAGGTTTGACTTAAAGAATCTTCGTCAATGGCGGTATAAAAACTATACCAGGAGCACCAGACGCGGGGCGCGGGATTCGTTTTGACCGTTCCGAAACGCCGCGCTAATTGCGCCGCGTACATGCTGAAGACTTCTTCTTCCTTTCCGTAAGCGGCGAACCAATCCGCCTTTTCGGTTTCGCTTTTTCCGCGCAAGCCGCCGTTGGCAAGAAAAACGTGCGTTTCCAGAGTCAACGCGCCGAGCAGCAAGACGTTCCCGTCGGCGAAACGCGCCGCGCCGAGCCAGGACCCATGCGGACGTCTTTCGCGCGCGTATTGCGGGTCTATTTGCAACGGGCGATAGATGGCGGGCTTTTGCAAAGGCGTTGGCTTGAGGTCCGTCCACGCCGCGAGCGACCACGATTGCCAGCCGTGACGGTAATATTCGACGGCGGGGGCGGGCGCTTTCACGAGCGGCGCTTTGGCGGCGAAGACCAGCGGCCGTTTTTCAACTTCGGAAAAGGGGATGAGCATGTAGGGGCGTTCCTTCCGTGCCTGTTTTGGCTCGAATTGTATCACCGCCGCGCGACCCGCTTGTGATAGAATCTCGCCGACGCAAGCCGAGCGCTTGCGCGGAAAAATTCACGCAAAGGAGCGAAAATGAAGACGCTGCTAGAAAAAGGCTTGCTTGCCGGAATCGGTTTGCTTTCTATGACCCGCGAAAAAGCCGAGAAGATGATTGACGAGCTCAGCGAGGAAGGCGAAGTGCAAAAAGGCGAAGTGAAAAAATGGGTGGAGCAGCTCGCCAGCCGCGGCGAAGAAGAGCGCGAGGCGTTGCGCAAGTTGGTGCGCGAAGAGTTAAAAAAGGCGCTGGACGAGGTGGGAATCGCCACCAAAGAGGATATTGAAAAATTGATGGAAAAGCGGGAACAATAATTCCGCCGCCGGTTATGTTTTGTCCCGTCCGCCCGCTTCGGCATTTACAGCGTTACGGCGAGCTCGCCGCTATTTTTGCGCGGCACGGTTTCGGCTCGCTGTTTCAATCGCGCGGTTGGCTTCAATCGGCGCGGCGCAAGCCGCCCGCCGCGGCGCGAATGGAAAATCGCGCCGTTCATTTTCGGCTGGCGTTGGAAGAAGCGGGTCCCACCTTCGTCAAGCTGGGGCAGATTCTTTCCACCCGCCCCGATTTGCTGCCCATGCCGTTTATTGCGGAGTTGGCGAAGCTGGTGGATTCCGTCGCGCCGCAGCCATGGGAGACGATGCGCGAAGTTTTGAAGCGCGAGCTGGGGCGCGAGCCGGAGGAGGCTTTCGCTTTCATTGACCCTCGGCCGATGGCTTCGGCTTCGCTTTCGCAAGTGCACGCCGCCAAACTGCGAGACGGGCGCGAGGTCGTCGTTAAGATTCAGCGCCCGAACATCCTCGCGGCGATTGAAACCGACCTGGAGATTCTCGCTTCGCTCGCGGCAGCCGCGCAGGCTTCCTCGCTGGGGAAACTTTACGACTTCGTCGCCGTCGCCGACGATTTTAGTTTCACTCTGCGAAACGAACTGGATTATCAACGCGAGGGGAGAAACGCCGACCGCCTGCGGGCGAGCTTCGCCGACGAGTCGGGAATCGTGTACGTCCCCAAAGTGTATTGGGAGCTCAGCTCGCGGCAGGTGTTGACGCTGGAACGCATTTACGGCGTGAAGATTAACGATATTGCCGGGTTGGACGGCGCGGGATATGACCGTCATAAAATCGCGCTGCACAGCGCGCAGGCGATCGTCAAGCAGGCGTTTGAAGACGGCTTTTTTCACGCCGACCCGCATTCCGGCAATTACATCATCATGCCCGGCGAAGTGATTGGGCTGGTGGATTTCGGCAAGGTGGGCTATCTGCGCGAAAAAGACCGCATGGACTTAATCCGCCTGTATATCGTCGGCGTGGAGATGGACGTGGACGGGTTCATTGACCAGCTGCTGCGAATGGGCGCGGTGCGCGAGGACCTTGACCGCAACCGTCTGGCTTACGACCTCAATCGCTTTTTGAACAAATATTACGGCGTTCCCATCAAATACATTCGCGCGCAGGAATTAATTGACGAGGTGGCGGCCGTCGTCTTCCGCCATCATTTGCGGCTGCCTTCCTCGTGGTGGTTGGTGATTCAAACCGTCGTCATGCTGGAAGGAATCGGTTTGCAGCTCGACCCCGATTTCGACGTCTTCAAAGCCGCCGAGCCGCACATTCGCCGTTTGATGAAAACATTGTTTTTGCCCGGCGAACATTGGATTCGCAACGTGCTGTTGGACGGGGCGAACTGGGGCGATTTGCTTCACCGCCTGCCGCGCGTGGGCGCCCGCATGTTGGAACGGTTGGAACGCAACGAATCGATTCGCGTGGAAGTGGGGGATATGGAGCGCATTTTAAGCAGGCTCGACCGGCTGGCGACCCGCCTTTCGCTCAGCCTGCTGGTCGCCGCTTTTGTGGTCGCTTTTCCCATTCTGCTTCCGATGACGCTGCCCGGCAGCCTGCCGCGCTGGCTGCTTTTCGCCGCTTCCGTTCCGGTCGCCGTCGCGGCAATCTGGCTTGGTTTTTTGCTCTTATATACTCCTAAAAAGTAGCGCCTTATTTCTTGATAATGGCTTCGCGTTCGGGACTGACGCCAATCAATTTAACCGGAACGCCCGCCGCTTTCTCAATCATCTCGACGTAACGCCGCGCCGCGGCAGGCAGGTCTTTGAAGCGGCGGATAGCGCCGAGCTCTTCTTTCCAGCCTTTCATTATTTTGTACGTCGGCTCGACCTTATCCAAGGCGTAAGAGTCTACGTCGGCGTAGCGGACGGGTTTGCCGTTCAGCCTGTATCCCACGCATACTTTGATTTCATCCAGCCCGCTGAGCGTATCCAGTTTGGTCAGGCACAGGCTGTTCGCTCCGCTCAATTGAACGGCGGCGCGGACGATTTCCAAATCCAGCCAACCCACGCGGCGGATTCTTCCCGTCGTCGCGGCGATTTCTCCGAACTTTTTGTAAACCTCGTTTTCGGGGTCTCGAATCTCCGTCGGCAGCGGACCCGCGCCGACGCGGGTGGTGTAGGCTTTGACGACGGCAACGACGTTTTTGATGTATTTCGGCGGAACGCCCAATCCGGGGGAGGCGGCGGAAGGAATGGTGGAGCTGGCGGTCACGAAAGGATACGTTCCCCAGTCCGTATCGAGAAAAGTCCCCATCGCTTGTTCGAGCAAAAAGTTTTTGTTTTTCTTCAATCCCTCTTGCACGATGGGGAAGAGCTCGCGCAGGTAAGGCTTGAGCCGCTCGTAGTAGCCGCGATATTCCGCGCGAACCTCTTCGTAATCCAGCGGCGTTCCGCCCAGCGCGGCGATGATTTTGTTTTTCAAGAACAATTGCGTCTTCAGACGTTCTTCAAACATTTCGCTTTCAAAATCCGTCCAGCGGATTCCGTTGTAGCTCACTTTGTCGGCGAAGGCGGGTCCGATTCCGCGCCGCGTTGTGCCGGTGGCGCCGGCGCCTTTGGCTTCTTCGTACAACCCGTCGAGCGTTTTATGATAGGGCATGATGACGTGCGCGCGTGGCGAGACCCACAGGCGGTTTTGGATTCCCACCCCGGCTTTTTCCAACATTTGGATTTCTTCCAGCAGCACGCGCGGGTCAATGACCACCCCGCCGCCGATGAGCGCCGTCGCATTGCGGGCGAAGATACCGGACGGCACGAGGTGAATCTTAAACGTCCCAAACTCGTTAATCACCGTATGCCCGGCGTTGTTGCCGCCGTTGAATCGCGCCACATAGTCCATTTTCCCCGCCAGATAATCCACCGCTTTGCCTTTGCCTTCGTCGCCCCATTGCGCTCCGATAATCGCCGTAACCGTCATGCCGTCCTCCATTTTAATTGAGAAAAGTAGGAAGTAGAAAAGCCAAAAGCGTTAACGGCCGCTTTCCTGATTGCTATTATAATTCTTGCAGCCTCATTTCAGCGCAATAGGAGATCTTATGAAAATTTTGACGGACGTCGCCTTAACTTACGACGATGTGCTGCTCGTGCCGCAGTATTCCACCGTCGAGTCACGGCGCAGACTTTCTACGCAAACCCGCCTGACCAACCAAATTTCTTTGCAGATTCCGATCGTCTCCGCCAATATGGACGTGGTCACCGAAAGCGAAATGGCGATCACGATGGCGCGCGAAGGCGGCATTGGCATTATTCACCGCTTTCTTTCCATCGAGGAGCATCGGCGGCAGATTGAGCGCGTTAAAAAAGCCGAATCGTTTATCGTGGATAAGCCCATCACCGTCACCGTCGCGCAGACCGTCGGAGACTTAAGGCGGTTGGTGGAAGAGACCGACACGGGCGGCATCCTCGTCTTGGACGAAGAGGAAAAACTCGTCGGCGTCGTCACCACCCGCGACCTGCTGTTTGAGGAAGACGAAGCCAAATCTGTGACGGCGATTATGCAAAGCAAAGTGGTGACCGGCGCGCCCGAAGTCACCTTGAAGGAAGCCCAGAAAATCTTGCACGAAAACCGCATCGAAAAACTTCCGCTGGTGGATTCGCAAGGCAAAGTCGCCGGTTTGGTGACGCTGAAAGACATTATGAAAATCACTAAATACCCGAAGGCGACCAAAGACGCGCGCGGGCGGCTGCGCGTGGGCGCGGCGGTGGGCGTGCGTGATAAGGAAATGCGCCGCGTGGAAGCCGTTTTGGAAGCGGGCGCGGATTGCATTGTGGTGGATATTGCGCACGGCGATTCGCATCTTGAAATTGAGATGATCAAGAACATTCGCAAGCGCTTTTCCCAGGCGCAAATCATCGGCGGAAACGTGGCGACGGCGGACGGGACGAAGCGTCTGATTGACGCGGGCGCGGACGCGGTGAAGGTGGGAGTCGGACCCGGCTCTATCTGCATTACGCGCGTCGTCGCCGGTTCGGGCGTGCCGCAATTGAGCGCAGTGATGGAGTGCGCCGAAGCGGCGCGCGCGGCGAACGTCCCGATCATCGCCGACGGCGGAATCCGTCAGCCCGGGGATTTGGCGAAAGCTATTGCGGCGGGCGCGCAAACCGCCATGATTGGCAGTCTGCTCGCCGGCACGGACGAAAGCCCCGGTCTGGTGATGACCCGCAAAGGACACCGCTACAAGGCTTCGCGCGGCATGGCTTCGCTGGAAGCGAACATCGAACGCAGCAAGCGCGAAGGCAACGACCTGACCCGCGAGGAAATCGAAGACTACGTCGCCGAAGGGGTGGAAGCCGCCGTTCCGTATCGCGGACGCGCGCGCGAGGTGTTAACGCAGCTGGTCGGCGGGCTGCAATCCGGCATGAGTTACAGCGGCGCGCATTCCATCGAAGAATTTCAAGAAAAGGCGATTTTCGTCCGCATGACCGGAGCCGGCTTACGCGAATCCGGCGCGCACGACGTGGAAGTTTTGGGCTGAAATAAAAAAACGTCCCGAAGGCTTGAGCGCTTCGGGACGTTTTGCGTTTAAGTTTGCTCTGTTGCAATCATCAAGATCAACTTGCTTTCCGACGTCATTGCGAGCCGCAGCAGGCGTTTCAGTTTAGAACATCAACGCGTTCACTTTGTCAATCATCGAACGGTCAGGGCGCAGGTCCGCTTCGGTCAGGCGGTTGAGCGGCGTATCCACCAGATTGTATTGCGCGAGCAGGCTCGGCTTTTGCGTTTCCACGTACAGCAAGCCGGTGACCAGCCAGTTGTTGCGTCGCGCTTCTTCCATCACGCGCAGGGCTTCCTGGCGGTCGGTCGGGTCGTAGCCTTTTTCGAGGTTTTTCAAAACGACCACCGAACCGTCGTGCATGTTCACCTCGCGGATTTCGCCTTCTTCCATTTCGCGTTCCAGCACGATTTCATTGCGCGGCGGGATGTAGGTGATTTCGTGCAGCGGCTCGTCGTGATCCTTGCCCCACGTGTAAGAATGGAAGGCGTTTTCCTGATTGTTGAAGGTGACGCACGGGCTGATAATATCCAGCACGGCGATACCGTCGTGCGAGAGCGCCGCTTTCAGGAGTTCTTTCACCTGTTTGGCGTTGCCCGCGAAAGAGCGCGCCACAAAGGTCGCGTTGGAGGCGACGGCTTCCATGCAAATATCAACCGGCATGTAGGGGTTTTCGCCTTGCTTCTTCAATTGCAAGCCTTTTTCCGCCGTCGCGGAAAATTGTCCCTTCGTCAACCCGTATACGCCGTTGTTTTCGACGATGTACACCATGTTGACGTTACGGCGCATGACGTGTTTGAATTGACCCATGCCGATGCTGGCGGTGTCGCCGTCGCCCGAAACGCCAATCCCTTTCAAACGATAGTCGGCGAACAGCGCGCCGGTGGCGACGGAAGGCATGCGCCCGTGCAGCCCGTTGAAACCGAAAGAGCGATTCAGAAAGTAAGTGGGCGACTTGGAAGAACAGCCGATGCCGCTGAACTTGACGATACGTTCCGGCACGACGTTGGTCTCATACAACGCGGCGATGATTTGATTGGCAATCGAATTGTGTCCGCAGCCCAAACAGAGGGTGGTGGGGGCGCCGCGATAATCGTTTTTGGTCAAGCCGGCGAGGTTGACGTTCGCGCCGGCCATGGGGAGAGCTTCTGTCATTTTTTATTTCTCCTTTTTTCTTGCCGTTAATCTACTTCTTGGCGGCGGGCTTTTTGCTCGCGGTTTTGGCGGAAGTTGTCTTTTTGGGCGCCGCTTTTTGGGCGGCGGGCTTTTTGGAAGCAGGCTTCGCCGCCGCCGCCTTTTTGTCGCTCTTCGGCTTTTTGTATTGCGCCAAAATGCTATCGAGCGCCCATTTTGCGGTGGCGGGCAGCCCGTCGCTAAACGCTACGGATTTTAAGCGCGTCGCGTATTGCGGAAATTCCGTCAACAAAATCTGGCGCATCTGCCCGTCGCGATTGAGCTCCACCACGAAGATTTGCTCGTGCCGCGCGATGAAGTCTTCCACTTCTTGAGTGAACGGCGTGGCGCGCAGCCGCATAAAGTCGCTTTTGAGTCCGTGTTCTTTTTCGAGCTGGGCTTGCGCTTCGAGAATCGCCGGCTCCGTCGAGCCGTAGGCGATGATTCCAAACGCCGCGCCCTTGACCGAGCGAACGACCGGCGCCGGCAGGTAGCGCTTGGCGGTTTCCATCTTCTTTCTCAGCCGCCGCATGTTCGCCGCGTACACTTCCGGCTCTTCGCTATATTTGGCGTAGGGATCGTGTCCCGTGCCGCGCGTCATATACGCGCTCAGCGGATGGCTGTTGCCGGGCAGCGTGCGGTAGGGGATTCCGTCGCCGTCTTTGTCGAGGTAGCGCCCCCAGTTTCCTTTGAGCTCTTCCAGGTCTTTTTCGGTCAGAATCTTGCCGCGATCCATCGGCGTATCGGGGTATTGGAAAGGCTTGCTCATCCATTGATTCATGCCGATATCCAGGTCGCTCATCACAAAGACGGGAGTCTGGATTCTCTCGGCGACGTCGAAAGCTTTCCAGCCGAATTCAAAACATTCGTACGCGTCGCCGGGGAAGAGCATAATGGATTCCGAATCGCCGTGTCCGATGAAATGCGTAAACGAAATATCGCCCTGCATGGTGCGGGTGGGCAAGCCGGTGCTGGGACCGACGCGCTGCACGTTCCAGATGACCACCGGCGCTTCAATGTAATACGCCAGCCCCGCGAACTCGGTCATAAGCGAGATTCCGGGTCCCGAAGTGGAGGTCATGGCGCGCAAGCCTGCCCAGCCCGCGCCGACGCACATGCCCAGCGCGGCGAGCTCGTCTTCCGCTTGCACGACGGCGTAGGTATGCTTGCCGTCTTCGCGCTTGCGTAATTGCGGCAGATATTCGTTCAGCGCTTCCGCGAGAGAAGTGGCGGGCGTGATGGGATACCAGCCGGCGAATTGCACGCCGCCGAAAATTGCGCCGAGCGCCGCCGCTGTGTTGCCGTCCGCCATAATTAAGCCTTCGGTTTTATCCATCGGCTCCAACCAGTAAGGGTCTTTCTTTTCGAGGTTTTGCTTCGCCCATTCCGCGCCGGCTTTGAGCGCGTTGAAGTTCATCTCAATTGGTTTTTGCTTGCCTTTGAAATGAAACTCCAACGCCGCCTTGATTTTTTCTATGTCTATATTAATCATCTGCGCCAGAACGCCCACGTACGCCATGTTGCCTACCAATTCGCGGAAATCGGCGGGGATGTTCGCGTCGGCTTTAACGATGGCTTTAATCGGCATGGGATAAACCGCCACGTCGCTGCGGGTGACGGGCTGCTTAATATCGTCGGCGTAAAAGAACGCCCCGCCCGGCTTGACCGAAGCCAAATCGCGCGCGAAAGAATCGGGATTCGCCGCGACGACGATATCGTGTTCTTCTTTGCGGGCGACATAGCCGTCTTTATTAACGCGGATGGTGTACCACGTCGGCAATCCTTGAATGTTGGAAGGAAAGAGATTTTTGCCCGAAACGGGAACGCCCATCTTGAATATGGCGCGTAAGATGGTGGTGTTGGCGGTGGAACTGCCGGAGCCGTTCTTTGTGCCAACGGTGATGGAAAAATCGTTCACAATTTTGTTCATGGAACTCCTCGTTAGTTTGTCGCAGGCGACGCTTTCCGCCCGCTGTGTTTTTTATGGACGATGATACAAAAGGTCAACATGCGCTACGAGCGCCCGATAGCCTTCCTCCGGTTGATTGTCGCAAATCGCTTGAACCATTTTCGAGTGATACTCCCAAACCTCCTGTAAATACTTGTACCCGCCGACGAACATGTTCAACCCGACGGATTCATAAGCGTCCCAATACGCTTCCAGCGTTCCGGTCACAAATGGATTGTTGAGACGGCTGTAAATGAGCAAGTGCAGTTTGCGGTGTTCTTCGTGGGGAACCTGGACGGGCGAGCTGCGAATCTTTTCCCACGCGCGGGCGAGAAGCGCTTGCAGCTCGGCTTTATCTTCTTCGGTCAATTTTTCCACCGCTTCGCGCCAGTAGGCGGTTTCCAGGTGAGTCCGCATATCTGAAAATTGGCGGAAATACTCGCTATCCAGCGCAAGCGCGTAACCGAGACTTTGCTTCACCGCCGGGGCGAAAGAGTAAGCCAGCCGGCGAATTCCCGTGCGCGGGCGCACTTCCACCAGCCCCAGCGCGCGCGCCACGCCCACTTGTTCGCGCAAAGCCGGCACGCCGATTCCAATTTCGCGGCTTAGCTCTTGCAGCGAAGGCAGGCTCTTGCTCTCCGCTTCGGGATGCGAGGCGAGGTAAGACAAAAACTCGGAAACAGGCGGCAAAAGCCTATCTTTTAACATAAATCTAATTAATCCTATTAATAATATTTTACGCCCAATCCATCGCGGCGTCAAGAATCTGGGAATGTAGGCGACGTCGCCCTGAGCCGAAGACGAAGGCTAATCGTTGAGTAAAAGCGGAGATTCTTCGTCGCGGCGCTCCTCAGAATGACATGCAAATCGGGCTTTGCATACGCCTCCTGAATAAAATCCTGCCCATCTTGTTAAACAAGCGAATCGCAAGAAAACCCTATGCCGTCTTGCGCGCGTTAATGCGATAAAATAGCCGCAGGAGATAATTGCCATGCGCGCAGTAGACGTCATCATCAAGAAACGCGATAAGCAGGAACTAACTTCGCAAGAAATTGAATTTTTCATTCAGGGTTTCGTCAAAGGCGAAATCCCCGATTATCAGGCTTCCGCTTTTGCAATGGCGGTTTTACTCAACGGCATGTCCGCCCGCGAAACGACCGACCTCACGTTGGCGATGGCGAAATCGGGCCAGGTGTTGGATCTTTCCGACGTGGTGGAAATCGCGGTGGATAAACACTCGTCCGGCGGAGTGGGGGATAAGACCAGCATCTCGGTTATGCCGATGGTCGCGGCGTGCGGGCTGCCCGTCGGAAAAATGTCCGGGCGCGGACTCGGATTCAGCGGCGGCACGCTCGACAAACTCGAATCCATTCCGGGCTATCGGGTGGATTTAAGCACGGACGAATTTAAGAAACAGTTGAAAGAAAAAGGAATCGTCCTCACCGGACAATCGCTCGACCTCGCGCCCGCCGACGGAAAACTATACGCGCTGCGCGACGTGACGGGAACCGTGCCTTCCATGCCGCTGATTGCTTCTTCCATCATGAGCAAGAAAATCGCCGCCGGCGCGCAAGCCATTGTGCTGGACGTTAAAACCGGGCTGGGCGCTTTTATGCAAACCCTGGAAGACGCCCGCGCCCTCGCCCATTTGATGACCGACATCGGCAGGCTGGCGGGACGCAAGACCGTCGCCCTGCTTTCGGATATGAATCAACCCCTGGGCTGCGCCGTCGGCAACGTGCTCGAAACCGTCGAAGCGATTGAGCTGCTGCGCGGAAACGCCCCGCGCGATTATCATCAACACTGTTTGCGCGTCGCCGCGCATGTGCTGGTCCTGGGCGGGCGCGCGAAAGACTTGAATGAAGCGCGCGCGATGGCGCAAAAATCCATTGACGACGGAAGCGCGCTTGAAAAACTCCGCGTGTTGGTCGAAGCGCAAGGCGGCGACGTTCGCTACGTGGACGACGTCTCCTTCTTTGAGCGCGCGCAATTTGTGGAAGTCGTCGCCGCTCCGCGCGGCGGGTATCTCTCTCAAATTCACGCCCGCCTGATTGGTGAAGCCGCCGTCGCGCTGGGCGCCGGGCGCGCCAAAAAGACCGACTCGATTGACCGCGCGGTCGGATTTAAGATTTTTAAGAAAGTCGGCGACCGCGTGGAAAAGAGCGAGCCGCTCTTTGAAGTTCACGCCAACGACCGGGCGAAATTAAACGAAGCCCGCGCGGCGGTCCTTGCCGCTCATTCGTTTAGCGATGAAATTGTACCGCCCTTGCCTCTGTTTTACGATTAAAATGGTATATAATTCGCTCGATTCTTTAAGAATCAAGCCGACTCTTCATCGTCCGCGGCGCGCGAACCCAAACTTTGCGCGAGCTTCGCGCCTCAAACAAGCGGGCTGTCCATGACAGGAAACCAGTAATGGCAAAAGTCTCACTCAGAATCTACAACCGCGAGATAGAAAACCTTATCGAGCAGGGTCAAATTAACGAGGCGATAGCGCATTGCCATCACATCCTCAAAACGTTCCCCAAGCATTTGGAGACCTACCGCTTGTTGGGCAAGGCGTACCTCGAAGGGAAACGTAACGCCGACGCGCGGGACATTTTCTCCCGCGCGCTGATGGCCGTCCCCGACGACTTTGTCTCGCACGTCGGCATGGGCATCATCAGCGATGAAGAGAACAAGATTGACGACGCCATCTGGCATTTAGAGCGCGCTTTTGAAACGCAGCCTTCCAATCCCGCCATTCAAGCCGAGTTGCAAAGATTATACGGGCGGCGCGACGGACTCGAACCGCCTAAAATCCGCATGACGCGCGGCGCGCTGGCGAATATGTACGTGCAGGGCGAATTGTATCCGCAAGCCGTCGCCGAGATTCGCGCCGTCCTTTCCGAAGACCCGGAACGGATGGACATGCAAACCCTGCTCGCGCGCGCTTTTTTCAGGAGCGGGCAAAAAGCCGACGCTTCGGATATGTGCGCCCAGCTGCTAAAACGCTACGCCTACAACTTCGACGCGAATCGCATCATGGTGGACTTGCTGACTTCGGCGGCGGGCGCGGAAAGCACGCAAGTCTATCGAATGCGCGTGGGCGAGCTCGACCCTTACGCCATTTTCGCTAAAGGTTCCGTCTTCAACTCCGCCGAAGTTCCCGACGCGGCGGTTAATCTGGAACGCCTCGAATATTCCGAAGAGGAAGCCGCGCCAAGCTGGGGAGCTTCTTTGGGGATGGGCGCGCCTGCCGCTTCCGAGCGCCCCGACTGGCTGCAAGCCGGATATTCCGACGAGCCGCCAGCTTCGCCCGCGCCGCCCAAAGAGGAAATTCCCGATTTTCTCCGCGCCGCTGGTTGGGGCGCAGCGACCGAGCCGGAAAGACCGACCTTATTGTTTGACGAACAAACCGAAGCGGCTGCGCCCGCGAATCTTCCTGACTGGCTGAGGGCTCAGACTCCCGGAGAATCTCAGCCGCCTCAGCCTTCCGCGCCCGAAACTCCCGATTGGTTGGGCGGTCTCGGCGCGGCGGCGGATTTAGCGCAGCCTTCCGCTTCTTCTATTTCAACGGGCGAACTGCCCGCTGACCTGCCCGATTGGTTGGGCGGTCTTGGCGAACCTTCTTCCGCGCCGGCGGCGGCTGCATCTAAAGCGCAGCCCGCCGACCTGCCCGATTGGTTGGGCGGTCTCGGCGAACCTTCTTCCGCGCCGGCGGCGGCTGCATCTCAAGCGCAGCCCGCCGACCTGCCCGATTGGTTGAGCGGCGCCGCTCCACAGCCCGCATCTCAACCCGCGCCTTCGGTGGAGAGTTTGGGGGCTTCGGCGGCGGAGCAGGATGACGCGGTGGCGTGGTTGGAATCGCTGGCGGCGAAACATGGCGCGAAGCCGGAAGAGCTGGTGACCGACCCGAGCAAGCGCAGCGAGACTCCGCCCGAATGGGTGACTCAGGCGCAGCAGGTTGGAACGCAGCCAACGAAGCCCGTGACGGGCGCGCTAAACATTGGCGAGCAATTCTTCGCCGAGTTTGAGCAAGCCGCTTCCGCCGAGCCTGCTAAAGAGCAGCCGACGGAGGAAACGCTGGAACGCGGCAAGATTCCCGAATGGCTGCAAGAGACCGCCGAAGAAGAGGAAGCGCCGCAGGCGCAAAAAATTGACTGGGAAGCAACAGAAAGCTCCGCGACCGACCTTAACGCCTGGTTGAGCAACCTGGACCAGCAGCCGGGTTTGCCTTTTGAGCGCACGCCCACGCCTGATTCAATTATGGCGGACGCCGCCGCGCGCGAAGTTTCCGCCCGTCGGGAAAAATCCGCTTCGGAAACTGAACTGCCCGCGTGGTTGAGCGACTTTGAAGAGAAGCGAACGCACGAAGAAGCGCAGCCGTTCGCCGAAGAGGACGCCGCTTATTCGGAGCCGCTGCCCGATTGGCTGCAAGCGGAAGAGCCGGAGCCGCAAGCTCCCGCCGCGGAGGAAGAAGACGCGCCGCCGTGGGAACACCGCGAGAAGTTCGAGGCGTCTTTGCCGCAACCCAAGCCGACTCAACCGTCGGATTGGAAACCCGCCGCGCCCAAGCCGGAAAAAGCCAGCCCGTCCCCGAAACCCGCGCCGCAAAAGCCCGCGCCGACCAAGACCGAACCGAAGAGAAAATCGCCCGCGCGCAGCCGTCAGACCAATGGAGTTCCTGCTTCGCTTGAACAGGCGAAGGCTGAATTGGCTCGCGGAGATATTCCCGCCGCCTTGAAGATTTACGCGAGTCTCATTAAGCGCGGCAAGCATCTCGAAGAGATAATCCGCGACCTGACTGATTCGCTTTATCGCTACCCGGTGGAGGTTTCCATCTGGCAGACGCTCGGCGACGCTTACATGCGCGCCAACCGTTTGCAAGAGGCGTTGGAAGCGTATAACAAAGCGGAAGAGTTGATCCGTTAAACGCGGCGGTCTTCCGCGTTGAAAAATCTTTTTGCTTGCGAAAAATTATTTTTGGAGGAACTTTCTGTGGAAAGAACGTTTGTGCTTGTTAAACCCGACGGCGTGCAGCGCGGCTTGATTGGAGAAGCCATCGCCCGCTTTGAACGCCGCGGACTTCGTTTAGTCGCCGCCAAGTTTATGCAGGTCAGCCGCGAGCTGGCGGAGGCGCATTACGCCGAACACAAAGGCAAGGGCTTTTACGAAGGCTTGCTGGCGTATATCACTTCCGCGCCGGTGATGGCGATGGTTTGGGAAGGTCCTAACGCGGTGGCGGCGGTGCGTCAGACCGTCGGGGCGACCAAGCCCTCGGAAGCGGCGCCCGGCACGCTGCGTCATGATTTTGCGCTGGAAATCGGACGCAATTTGATTCACGCTTCGGATAAGCCCGAAACTGGCGAGCGCGAAGTGGCGCTATGGTTTAAGAAGGAAGAGCTGGTGGAGTGGTCCCGCGCGGTGGATGCGTGGGTGTTTGAAAAGTAAGCGAAAAATCCCGCGCGAACAGCGCGGGATTTTTTATGCCAGGAAGCGCGCCTGAATCTGCGCGCCGGACCGATTGACTTTCTGCGTTACGGTTTCTGAAACGCTTTGTCGCAAACACTTGGCTGTGCCGTGGTGCGCGATTGCGTCTTTCGCGGCGAGTACATCGAATATCAGGTGGCGGTGAACGGGACGAGCGCGCGGGTGCGCATGTCCATGCCTGCGCCGATGTTCCCGCACGGCGCGCGGGTGTATGTCAAGTTTCCGCGCGAGAAGTTGTTTGAAATCTCCTCTTGACATTCTAGTTACTGGAAGGTGTAAACTCAATTTGTACCGCGAGATTTGTACCGCACGAATCCCCATTTGGGGCGACATAAATGTCGCAGTACACCGTAGCGCGAGATTTATCTCGCCTGTAATGCGACATGAATGTCGCGCTAC
>DAOUBR010000033.1:0-40440 GCA_034432535.1 Anaerolineales bacterium
AACCAGTTCGGTGAGTTTTGCGATTCGCTCTTGGTATTCAGCAGGTTGTATGAGAAACTGTTTATTTGCCATATTTGCCTTTCTGTTTTGCGCCCAACGAGACTGTCGAAAAACCGTTTTTTCCAAGAAACACTCGCTCCCCGGCGATGGACTGGGAGTCCGCTTCTCGCCCTGGCAGGTGGGCTTACGGATATTTTATCCTCTTTTGGTCAGTGGAGCGTCCCAAAGGTGGCGATTTTGCCGATATTGTGGACCAGAGCGAACAACCTCCATGAAGGTGACTTTTACAACGGAGCAATCGAGCAGCCCATGTCGCTGCGGTTTCCCCGTTAGCAAACAATCGCCGCGGCACCCCCCCTCACCCCTCTCGCCGTTCCTCCGTCGGTTGACGCGAAAAACGAGCGGCAACCCAAAGCGCAGCCAACGCGCCGAAATTATCAAAAATCAAGACGTCCGCCAGCGAAGCGTTCCTGCCCGGCGTGAAAGATTGATGAACCTCATCCGTCGCGGCGTAGCAAACGCTCAATGCCCACGCCAGCCAATATCGGCACGGACGCCCGCCCAGCGCGCGCAGATACGAAAGCGCCAGCAGCCCATAGCCCAGCATGTGACCGCTTTTTTTGACGACTTTACCCCAACTAAAAAAATTGGGCAAACTTTCTCCCGGCTGCGAAGAGAAATAAAAAATCGCCGCCATAACCGCCAGCGCGGGAAGCCAACGCCAGGCAACCGCAAAAAATTTTTTCATGTCAATTTCAGGGTTTCAACGAAACGGGAATTCCGGCGGTCATCATGATTGCCCGCCCGGCGCGCCGCGCCAATTTTTGATTCGCCCGCCCCAGCGCGTCGCGGTAAATTCGCCCCAGCGGATACGGCGGGACAAGTCCCAGCCCGACTTCGTTAGAGACAATCAACCAGCGGGCGGGAAATGTTTCGGCGCAGGCAAGCAGCGCCTCCACCTCTTCGTCCAGGGCGGCGGCGGCTTCTTGCTCGCTCGCGTTTTCCGGCAATTGCAGGATGACGTTTGAGGCGAGCAGAGTCAAACAATCCAACAGAATCACGTCGGCGGGTTCGCGGCTTAATTCGCGGGCGACGGCTTCGCCGACGCGCAGCGGCGCTTCCAACGTGCGCCATTCCGCCGGACGTTCGGCGCGGTGATTGGCAATGCGGATTTTCATCTCTTCATCGCCAGCCGCGGCGGTAGCGACATACAAGACTCCCCCGCCGCTTTCGCGGGCGAGCCGCTGAGCGTAAGCGCTCTTGCCGCTGCGCGCCCCGCCGAGGATGAGCGTGATTTTGGAATCGCCCGCCCGCGCGCGTTCAACGCTTTGACGCAGCGCTTCGACCGAAGAGAGAAAATCGGGTTCGTTGAACACCTCCGCCGTAAACACGCCGCGATATTCTTCTTCCAGCAGCAATTTCAGCGCCGCGTCCAATTCCGTTTGCGGGACGTGGCTGAGCGCGGCATGGTCGCGTTCCGCGATTCCGTGCGCGTGAACGACGCGGGTTCGCGGCAACGCTTCCTTCAAATATGGAACGACGGGGACGCCGTCCAGCCACAAGTGACCGACGTCCACGCAGCGGCTGACGGGGATGCGATCTAAAACGGGCTGCAAAAAATCGGGCGGGTAGCCTTCCAAATTTTCAACGGCGAGCCGCTGCGGCGCGCCCGCCCAATCCGCCGCAATTTCTAACGCGCGGACGGCGCACTCCTGCCAGCGCTGCAGCGTTTTTTGGTCCCGCGAATCGCGGACTTCGCACCCGTCGAGGTGCAAGACATACGCCCAGGGGTTGAGCCGCCGCGTCAGTTCGATGACCTTGCGCGCCTTGTCGAGCGAGACGTCTCTTTCCGAACCGTCCGCGCCAAGTTTCAAATCGAGCGGCAGATGAACGGTGTAGGTCATATCGTAAAGCGCGGCGAGTTTTATCAGCTCGTCCAGCGTTTCAGCGGAAGGCAGGTTGTTTTGCCCGTCGTCCACTTCAAAGAGAATTAATTCAATATCGCGGACTTTGCCCGCCAGATAACGCGCGTTGGGCAGAATATCGGCGGGAACGATGTAGGAGCTTGTTCCAAATCGAAAAGGGAGGGAAAAAAGATTCATACGTTGAACGCCGTCAAGATGATGATTTCCGAAATTTCGACCAGCAGGCCGAAGACGTCGCCTGTGACGCCGCCGATGCGCGCGCGCGCGAAACGCAGCGCGAGAAAGACCGTCAGCAAGTTGGCGCCGAGCGCGAAAAATCCCCTCCATGCGGAGGCAAGCGCCAACGCCAGCGGGGTGAGCGCGCCCCACAGCAGAGCGGACTTTCGCAAGCCGGATTGAAAATCCGCGCCCATGCCGCCTGCGCGCGCCAGCGGTTGCAGCCCAGCGAGCAGGATGTTCCACCTCGCCAGCGAAGCGGCAAGCAAGACGGCGGGGAGAATTCGCGCGGCAGGGAGCGAAGCGAGGGCGGCGAATTTTATCAGCAAAGCGAGCGTCAAGCCCATGCCGCCAAAAGCGCCCATGCGCGAATCCTTCATAATCTCAAGCCGCCGCTGCGGGCTGCCGGGATATAGCAAGCCGTCGCAGCAATCCGCCAGCCCGTCAAGGTGCAGCCCGCCGGTCAACAGCGCCCACAGGGCGAGAGTCAGCGCCGCGGCAAGCAAGGAAGGGAACAGCCGCAAGAGCAAAAGGTAAGCCAGCGCAACGCACGAACCGAGCGTAAAGCCGACGAAAGGATACCAGACTGCGGCGCGCCCGCTATCGCCGGGGAGCCACTCCTTCGGCGCGGGCGCGGGCAGGGTCGTGAGCAATTGAAAAGCAATGCGCGCGTATTTCATTCGCTTCGCTTCCATGAAATTTTTCTGCGGTGAAAGAGCTGCCATTCCGCCGTCAAAGCCAGCAGAGCGAATCCCGCCAGCCAGCTCCGCAGCTCGCGCCACGCGGTTTGATTGGGCGCGGCGGCGGGGATGATTTGCCCGAACAAACGCAACATCTCTTGGGGCGCGATGTTCGATTCAAGCGGGTCGAAGAGATTGACGGCGAAGTATTCGGCGCGGGAAGCGTCTTCGGCGAGAAAATTCACGGCGTAATAGCCCAGCTCGTCCGTCTGGCTAAAGACGGTTTGACCGGGCGCAAGCCTGAACAGCTGATTGGAAGGGGAAGCGACCACAATTTGCCGCGCGTCCATCGGCGGGGAGAAAAAGAGACTCTCGCCGGGGCGAAGCGCTTGCGAAGAATCAAACGCGGCGGGCGGCGCGAGATACTCGACAAGGTTGGAAAACAAAATCGGGTAGGCGGTTTGCAACGGCAAATCGCTTTCGCGCAAATCAAAAGCCACGCCCGCCACGCGCCACCCGTTTCGCTCGCCCGCGAAGACCAGCGGGTTTGAATCGGCTTCGACGAGGACGGTCATCCAATTGGGGAGGACGACTTTGCGCGCCCGCAGCACGTGAATGTCTTTCCAATCCACATAGCGGGTGAGCGAGCTCTCGCGCACGAGCGCGCTTTCCACCGCGAAGGTCTCGCCGACTTCAAACAGCGCGTTGGAAGAAGGATTGACGAGCAGCAGGTTGGCTTCGGGTAGGGATTGGGGCAGGTCGCCGTCGAAGACGTACAAGTCAAACGGCTCGGCGGGGAGTTGCAGGCTTCCATCCGCCGCGGGCAAAGCGCGGAAGGAACGCAAGCCCGGCAGCGAAGCGAGCAGCTGTTCCAAAAAGACGTTGCCTTTGGAAACCAGCAGCGCGCGCCGCGCCGCCAAAGGCTGATAAACGGCGTAAGCGACGTCGTCCAGCGCCAGCGCGTCCAGCGGCAGGCTGGCTTCGGGGTTGTAAATCCGCGCTTTGTAAATGTCCGCCGCGGGCAGGTCTTCAAGAGTCAGGCTGGCGCGCGAGCCGGGGGCGACTTCCACCCGCCGCGCCAAAAGCAGCCGTTCGTCCGCGTAAAGCGAAAAAATGCACACGCGATTCTTTTCGCCGTAATTGCGAACTTCGGCGAAGAGCTGCGGCGCGCCGTTCGATTCGCGCGTGGCGAACGCGGAAAGCGCCAGATTATCGTTTGATTCGCCGACGAGAATGTAACGCGCCTGCGCCGGCAGGGGCGGCAGCCCGGAATCGGGCAGCCCGCCGTCGGAGACGATAACGACGGAAGCGTTTTGATTTCCGCGCAGCGCGCCCGCCGCCAAAGCGAACGCGGCGTTCCAATCCGCCGCGCCTTGAGTCGGCTGGGCTTCTTTCAACGCGGCTTTGAGCGCGTTTTTATCCGTCGCGGAGGAAATGAGGGTTCGCGGAATCCGCCCGACGAGAATCAAAGTCATAGAGGAATCGTCCGTCAGCCCGTCAATCAGCGCGAGCGCGGATTCTTTCGCCCATTCGAAGCGATTGGGCGCAACGTCCGTCGCGTTCATCGAGGCGGAAGCGTCCAGCAGGACAACCGCCTGTCCGGCGGCGACCACCTTTGTTCGCAAAGCGGGACGCGCCAGCGCGGAGACCAGCGCGGCGAGAATCAAAAGTTGCAAAAGGAGCAGCAAATTGCGTTTGAGTTTTTGCCAGGGGGCGTTCGCTTGCTTATCGCGCAGCAGCCGCTCCCACAGCATGATGGAAGAGACCGTCGTTTGCTCGCGGCGCAGTTTGAGCATGTAAAGCAAGACGATGGGAATCGCCAAAACAAAAAGGGCAAGGGCGAAGGGAGCGAAAAGTTGCATAAGGAGGACGAGGGACGCGCCGCCGACTCGAGTTATTTCACCACTCTGGCTTTTCTCATTTCCAGCAGCAGGACTTGATCCCAGGGCTTATCGGCGACGACGGACAGATATTTGATTGCGCGTTTGCGGCAATCGTCTTGAACGGATTGAATCCACTCGCGGACGCGGGCTTTATAAAAAGAGCGCAAGCCGCCGTCTATGGAAACTTCTTGCGCGGCGCCGGTCTCCGCGTCCACCAGCCGCAAGTCGCCCGCCAGCGGAGGGTCTATCTCTTCGGGGGCGAGGAGATGAATGAGGACGGCTTCGTATCCGCGCCCCAAAAAGGGATTCAGCCCGGCTTCGAAGCCGCTTTCGGTCAGCAAGTCGGAAATGAGAATCAACAAACCGGCGCGGCGGGGCTTAACGGCGTAAGCGCGCAGCGCCTGATTCAAGTCGGTCTGTCCGTCCGCTTGCAGGCTTTCTAAAAATTGAAGCAGGCGCGGAAGGGCGGCGGCGCCGCGCGTGGGACCAAACTCCGCGCCGACCTGCCCATGCTGCAAAAAGCCGAAGGAGAACGCGTCGCCGGAAGAGAGCGCTATCGCGCCCAGCCCGGCGGCAAGGTTGAGGGCGTAACGGAATTTATTGCGCGTCCCTTCGCCCCAATCCATCGAGCGCGAGCCGTCCAGCAAAACGTAGACTGCGAGGTCTTCTTCTTCTTCCATGAGTTTGATGAACGGCTTATCGAGGCGGGCGTAGATATTCCAATCGAGGCGGCGCAAATCGTCGCCGGGGACGTAGCCGCGATAATCGGCGAATTCCACGCCGCCGCCGCGCCGCGTAGAGCGCCGTTCGCCCTTCATCCTCCCCGCGCGAATGCGAGAAGCGACCAGGGCGAGTCGGCTTATTTTGCGAAGGGCGGAATCTTCAAAAATCATGTTTTCAGGGTCGCCAGCAGCTCGTCAATCACGGCGTCGGGTTGAACGCCTTCGGCGAGACCGTCGAAGTTTAATAAGAGCCGATGACGCAGCGCGGCTTTCGCCACCGCTTGCACGTCGGCGAAGGCGACGTTGAATCTGCCCGCCAGCAGCGCCGAGACTTTCGCGCCGAGGACCAGCGCCTGCCCGCCGCGCGGCGAGGCGCCGTAACGGACGTATTTTTTCGTCAGCGGCGAGGCGTTCTCGTTTTCGGGATGCGTGGCTAAAGTCAGGGCGGCGATATATTGCTTGACGTGCGAGGGAATCGGTACGAGCCGCGCCAGCTCGCGCATGGCGAGAACGTCCGCGCCGGTCGCTACCGCGGAGGCGGCGACGGTCTCTTTGCCCGTCGTGCGGTCGAGAATTTCCGCCATTTCCGCCGCGTCGGGCATGGCAACGTTCACCTTGAACATAAACCGATCCAGTTGGGCTTCCGGCAGCGGGTACGTTCCTTCCATTTCCAACGGATTTTGAGTCGCCAGCACGAAGAAAGGCTGAGCGAGACGGTACGTCTGCCGCGCGATAGTGACCGAGCCTTCCTGCATGGCTTCCAGCAAGGCGGATTGAGTCTTGGGCGTGGCGCGGTTAATTTCATCCGCGAGGATTAAATTGGCGAACAGGGGACCTTCGCGGAAGCGGAAGTCGCGCCGCCCGTTTTCGTCGCTCAAAATTTCCGCGCCGAGAATATCGGCGGGCATTAAATCGGGCGTGAATTGAATGCGCGAGAACTTTAAATCTAACGCCTGCCCAAAGGCGCGAATCAACGCCGTCTTGCCGAGTCCCGGCACGCCTTCCAGCAGCGCATGTCCGCCCGCGAGGACGCCCATCAGCGTGTGGCGCACGACTTCTTTTTGGCCGACAATCACGCGCCCGACCTGCTCTTCAATTTTGCTCGCGTATTCGAGGAATGTTTCAGGGGATAACGTCATGGCTACTCCTGTTTTCGATTACGGTTGTATCGAGCTGAAATAATTTCGCACCACGTCCAAAAACTGCGGCGGGACTTCGCCGTTTTCAATCGCCTGACGATAGACTTCCTCGTAGCGTTGATAGACTTCCGAATAGGGAATCAGGCTTTCGCCTTCGGAAGCGGAAGCGGGTCCTTCGCCGACGACTTCGCCTTCGGAGCCGGAAGCGGGCAGGGGCAGCGAATCTTCGCCCGCGCCGTTCAGCAGGGGCGCGTAAATTTGCTCGGAAGCCGATTCGCCGCCGTCGCCCGCGCCGTTGTTCTGCGGGATAGGAGCGGAGTCAGCCTCCCCGCCCTGCCGCGCTCCATCGGGCGCATCGCCGGAGCCGGAGCCTCCCAACGAGGCGGCGTTCTGCCCGCCGCCCGCCGCCAGCGCCTGACCGGCGCCCGCGCGAAGCTGACCGGCAGCCTGTTCCGCCGCCTGCAAAGCGGCCGCCTGCTGGGCGGCTTGATTCATTTGCGCCGCCGCTTGATTCAAAGCCTCTCGCGCAGCCTGCAAATTTCCCGCGCGAATCTGTCGCGCCGCTTCGCGGAGCGCTTGCGCCATTTGCGGGTTGGACGATTGAATCTGCGCCGCCATTTCGTCCAATTGGTCGGCGAGTTGGTTCAATTCCTGCTGGGTCATTTTGCTCAAATCCATATTGAGCAAATCAGCGGCGGCTTGGGCAAAGTTTCCGCTTGCCAGGTCACGCCCTACCGCCGCCAGCGGGGAATCTTCCTGCGCGGCGAGCGAACCGCCCGCTTCCTTCAAAGCCTGCATCGCCTCCTCGTCCTGTAAGGCAGCGCCCTGCCGCTGGACTTCTTCGCCCGCGTCGGTCAGGATGGAAACCGCGCCCTCCAAAGAGCGGGTCTCTTGCAAATCGCGCTGCGCCTGCCGCAAAGGCTCGGCGAGCGCTTCTTTTTGTTCGGGCGAAAGGGCGTCGTTCGTTTCGATTTCGCGGATGATTTCTTCCACGCGCCGCCGCTGCTCGGCGACGAGGGATTCAACCTGACGCTGACGCGCCGCCGCCGCGAAGAGGCTTTCTCCCCAAAACGAAAACGCGGCGAGACTCAGAGCGAGCAGCAGCGCCAGCTCGGCGTCTTTTTTTCGGATTCGCAGCGGAATCGCGCGGGCGGGCTTCACCTTACGGGCGAAGCGCAGCGCGTCTTCCAGCTGTTTCGCGCCGAGCTCGCCCGCGCCGCCAAATTCCAGCGCGGCGCTCATTCGCTCGGCGAGCCGAAACTCGATATCGAAATAGCGCGCGGCTTCGAGGGGTTGAATACGCCAGAAGTAGGCGGTTAGCCCGAAGAGCAGCGGAAAGAAGGCGGCGGAAAGCGCAACCAGCAGGAAAAATTCGCTTTGAACGATTCGCGCTTGAAGCAGGGCAGCCGCTCCGAAGAGCAAGGCAAAGCCCAGCCCGAAGGCCAATCCGCGCGCCGCCCACAAAACCGCGCGCTGCAAGCGCCATCGGCGAATCCAGGTTTGCAAAATCTGAAGGAGCGGCTCAGTATTCATATCGTTTCAGGTAAAAGGCGCTTAATGTCAGCATAGCGGCGGAGAGGGTCAGGGCGTACACGGCGTATAAAATCCAGGGCGAAAATAAAGCGAGCGGAGGATTCGCGGGCGCGAAAAAAAGAAAGTATTCCTGCTCTTCAGATAGCATAATTTCGCTAATCAGCCAGGCGAAAATCGGGTTGGAGGAGGCGAGAGTCCAAGACCACAAAACCATAACGCGCTCCGCCTGCGCGGAAAGGTCGAAATCCCCCTGGAAAAGCCAGAAGAAAAACGCGAACAGCAAAGCCACAGGCAAAATCACCGCGCTGTAAGAAAGAAAGTTCGAGACGAGGACGCGCCTGGCGACGGCGGAAAAATACAACCCCAGCGCGGAAAACAGCAAGGCGGAGAGCGCCAGAGTCAGCAGCGAAATCAGCAATTCGGGCAGTTCCACGCCGCCCAGCACAAAGGCGAGGCTCTGCAGCGGAACAGCCGTAATCGCCAGCAGCAAGATATAAGCGAGCGCGGAGCCCAACTTGCCGAGGAGCAAGGCGCGCGGCGAAAGCGTGGAAAGACGCAGCAAGTCGAAGGTGAGCCGCTCGCGTTCCGCCGCAATCGCGCCGGAGGTTAAAGCCGGGGCGATGAACATAATCAAGAGCAGCTCGCTCAGCGAGGCGGAAGCAAACAACATCTTGCCCGCCGCATACAAGACTCCCGGCGAAGCGTCGTCAAGGAAGCCCTCGCTTCGCATCCAAAGATAGGCAAGCCAGACAAAGAGGGAAAGCAGGGCGACGTAGCCGGCGACCATCCCGAAGCCGAGTTTGCCCCTCATGCGCCATTTAAAGTCTTTAAGCATGATGGGATTTTCCAAAGCGAGGAAAATCCGCTTGATAGGCGGCTCAAAGTCCATCGTCGTTCCCTTTCTTAAGATTCGACGCGTCCGACAAAGTAAGCGCTGAGAGAAATCAGCACAACCGTCAAAAGAACGTAAGCCGCGACGCAAATCAGCCAGGGCGAAGGCAGCGGAAAAGAAACGCTCCAAAAGTTGCCGCTGGCGATAAAGAGAGAGCCTTCTTCAACCAGCAGAATCTCGCTGACGACGGCGGCGAAAAAAGGATTGAGCGAAAAGATAAACCACAACGCCGAGGAGAGGAGCTCGTTAAAGAAGGATGGCGCGGAGGAAATCGCGGACGACACGACGGCTAACGCAAAAAGAGCGAATAAGAAAAATGCGAAGGAAAAAATACGCGCGCCGTAAACCAGCACGGTGGAAGTTAAGACTCGTTTCGAGAAGCTGGAACAGAACAACCCCAGCGCGGCGTAAAACACGGAAGCGGCAGCCAGCATGACCATCGAAACAATCGCTTCCGCCAGATCCACGCCGCCCAACAAAAAAGCGAAACTGATAGCTGGAAAAGAGGCGGCGACCAGCAGGAAGAGATAGGCGACGGCGGCGGTCAGCTTGCCGAGAGTCAATTCCCATGCGGAAAGCAGCGAGACGCGCAGCAGGTCGAAGGCGCCACGCTCCCGTTCGCCCGAAATCGCGCCGACGGTTAAAGCCGGGGCGATGAAGCCAATCATCAGCAGTTCGGTCAGGATGACCGCGCCGAAGAGCGACTTGCCGACAATTTGAAAATAATCAGGCGAGGAGAGGGAATCGTCCGCCCAGAAGATAAGGTAAATAGAAGAGACGAAAAAAGCCAGCAGGGTCAAGAAAACCGTCAGCGGCAGGAAGCCGTTTTTGGCGCGCATTCTGCCTTTGAGTTCTTTGAGGATGACGGGGTTGTCGAGCAGGCGGGCGAAAAAATTCAAACGTGGAAGAGAATCGAGGCTCATCGTTAAGAAACGATTCCTTTCGTCGTTCGCATGAAAATTTCTTCGAGTTTCTTCGTTTCTTCGGCGAAATGCGCGACGGGAAAACCTTGCCGCAGCAAGGCGGCGAGCAGCTCGTGAACGGCGCGATCGTCGCCGCTAAAATCGGCTTCGATGATTTGGTATTTCTCGCGTTCGCGCGCGTCTTCCGGCAGGTTAACCTGCTCAATTGCGGGCAAGGCGCTTAAGAAGGCGGCGGCTTCTTCGCGGCGTTCCAACACGCCGATTCGCAGGCGGCGGCGCGGCGCGGCTTGCGCGCTTAATTCCTGCTGCGTGCCGCAAGCCACGAGCCTGCCCGCTTCCAGAATGCCCACGCGGTCGCACAGTTCCGCCACGTCGGCGAGGATGTGGCTGGAAAAGAAGATGGTCTTGCCGAGCCGCGCAATTTCGAGCAGCAGTTCGCGGATTTCCACGCGGGCGCGCGGGTCCAGCCCGGAGGCGGGTTCGTCCAGCACGAGAATCTGCGGGTCGTGAATTAACACCCGCGCCAGACCCAGCCGCTGTTTGAGTCCGGTGGAAAGCGCGTCCACCATGTCGTCGCGGCGATGGCCGAGGTCCACCAAATCGAGCAGGTCGGAAATCAGTTGCGAGCGGCGGGCGGGGTGAATCTTGTAACACGCGCCGAAGAAATCGAGATATTCGCGCACGGTCAGGTCGTTATACACGCCGAAGGAATCGGGCATGAAGCCGAGAATCCGCCGCGCGTCTTGAAGATTTTTTTTGATGGAATATCCGCCGACGAAAATTTCGCCGCGGTCCGGTTTGAGCAGCGTGACCAAAGCCCGCATGGCGGTGGTCTTGCCCGCGCCGTTGGGGCCGACCAGCCCGAAGATTTCGCCGCCGCCGACGGTCAAGTTGAGGGAGTTCACGGCGACGCGACTGCCGAATTTTTTAGTCAAGTCGCGGATTTCGATGGCGGCGGTCATGGGTTCACCTTCAACTCAAAATTAATCGAATTGATTTCTCCGTAATCGTTGGGAGCGACGGTGAAGCGAAAACGCAGCTCGCCGCCCGCGCCGACACAACATTTCGGGTTGAACATGCGGCTTTGGGAAAGGTTGGGTATCTCGTCCCAATCGAGCGATTCAAAATTCCACAGATAGCCCTTCACCGAATTCGCCGAACCGGAGGAAACGACTTTCACTTCCAGCGTTTTCACAATGCGGAAATGAAGGGGCGCGGCGGGGCGCATCCAGACTTCGTAACCGTCCGTGGGGATTTGCGCGGCGAGCGCGCCCATAGAAGAAAACCATTCGTAGGCGCCCGCGTTCAGCGCGAACTCTCCCGAATCCGCGGCGAATTCCGGCTCCATTTTGAGCAAATACGCCGCTCCGTCCATGGCTCTGCTTTTTTGGTTCGCAAGTTCAACGGGCGCGGAGAGTCCATCCACCCAGGCGAACAGATAAAACCCGCCCGAAGCGTTCACGTTTTCGTCGTTGAAGAGGCCCGCCCGCAGGAAAGCCCGGCGGCGCTTCGCGTCAATTTCGTCTCCGCCGGAAGGGTAAAAAGACAGCCCTAAATCATTAAAGAGACTGCGGGAATTAATTTCAGCGTTCAAGCCGTAAACGGGGCGGGAAACTTTTTTCGACTGATTGGGCGCCAGGTCGCCAAGCGGCTCCCAATCGTATGGCGTGATTAAGACGGCGTCCTGCAAGAGATAAGCGCTGTCGTTAGTAATTGTCCCGCTCAATTGAGGGACGCTGCGGGTCAGGGCGAGCTTCAAGTCGTGGCGAATTTGCAAAGCAGGAAGGTAGCCGTCCGCGCCGAAAACCGCCATGTCGGCGACGTCCACGCGCGCGCCGGGCAGGGTTTCGCCTTGATTGTTTGTAACTTGCAACCAATCGGCGTCGCCCTGCAAACTGGAGTCGAATTGATTCGGGGAGTAAAAATGGAATCCATCGCGCGCCTGAATATCGTAAGAAGCGCGGGCAGGGGAGTATAAGCCAATCAAGCCGGCGGAATGAGCGTAAGGGGCGCCGTCCCAGCTTTGCGTCACAGCCAGACGATTAAACAACGGCGTATCGTTGCGATAGGACAAACCGGCGACGTAAGCCGCGCAAGAAAACAGCGCCGCCAGCGCGGGAATGGTCGCCCACGCCAGTTCCATGCGCTTGAGGCGGCGTAAAACCAGATAGTTAATGGGTCCAATGGCGGCGATGTAAACGCCCAGCCAGCAGCAGAGATAAAAGAAGTTCGGCAGTTTCAATTCGGGAATGGCGGCGAGCGCCGCTTGCGCCTCATAGCGGTCCCATTGCGGCTGCGCCCAAACCGGTTTTTGCGGATAAAAAGTCAGCAGATGTTGATACAGCGCGTTCATGCCGTCCCAGCGGCTAAAAGGCTGCAAGGTTGGGTCGGCGGAGAAGTAATACACTCTGCCGAAGCCGAGTCGTTTTTCCGCCAGCAAGGGCAAGCCGTCCTGCTCGATGAGAACCTTTGCGCCTTTGGAAAGCGCGCCCACCGCCAGCGCGGCTTCGCCCGCAGGCGGAGCTTCCGCTCCCACGTAAGCGGTTAAGGCGGACCAATCCGCCGCGCTGCTTACGGAGGAAATTTCAAGGGGCAGCAAGTCGCCCAGTCCCGCCGTCGTCGCCTGCCAGTTGCTTCCGCCGGCGACGAAGAGAGTTCCGCCCTCCGCCGCCCACAATAAAATGGCGCGGCGCTGTTCGGCGCTTAACGCGCCCGTATCGGCGTTGGCAATCACCAGCGCGTCCAGCGCGTCCAGCCCTTGCGGCTGGTCGGGCAGATCGGCGGGAGTCAATTGGGCAAGGCGCGTCTTGCCGCCGCTGATGGCTGACAAGCCGGCGAGCGAATTAAACGCGGCGGGCGTTTCGGAAAGCAAAGCAAGATGCAGGTCGTCCGCTTTGCCGCAGGAAACGTTCAGGCTCTTTTTGGCAAGCTCAGTTTCGCCCTGCATGAGGCGGACGAAAATTTGCTTGCGCGTAAAAGAGGCGGGGAAATAAAAGAAAAACTCCTTGCGCGAGGCGGAAGGAAGAGCAAGGGGTTGAACCGCAAAAATAGAATATCCGCCCTGCTGATTTTCATAAGAGACCAGCAAGCGGGCTTCGGCGTCCGCGCCGCTGTTTTCCACTTTGACGCGGACGGAAAGCCACGAGTCGGTTTTGCACAAACCGTCCAGCCCCGCCTGCGCTTCCAGCGCGATTGCGTCCTGCGCTTGCGCCGCGCTTTCGCCCGCCCCCAAAAACGCGGCAAACAAGACCAGGGCGGCGACGAAATAGAAAAAAGGGAAACAGCGCGGCGCGTTCATCGGCCAATCTCTTTTGCGGCAGTTCTTATCTTTGCGTCCGCCTCCGCTGGGGCGGCGGGCGTCGAACTGGACGTAAAATTCGATGCAGCCTTCATCGTCTCTCCTTTGGCGCGCCTCACTCCGGAGGCTGATATTTTTGGAGGTTGACTACGCCGACGAAGGGCAGGTTACGGTAATACTCATCGAGGTCGAGACCGTAGCCGAAGACGAATTTGTTGGGGATGGTGAAGCCGAGATAATCAATCGGCACGTGCGTTTCGCGGCGCTGCGGTTTGTTCAACAGGGCGCAGACTTTAAGCGACTTGGGGTTGCGCGTCTTCAAGAGTTGCAGCACCGAAGCGATGGTGTGACCGCTATCCACGACGTCTTCGACGAGCAGGACCTGCTGCCCGCCGACGTCCATCTGCAAGTCGAGGGTGACGCGCGCGGAGCGGCTGGATTCGCGCGCGCCCGCGCCGTAAGAAGAAACCGCCATGAAATCCATCTTGTGCGGAACGGAAATGTTGCGGCTGAGGTCCACCATAAAAGGCACGCCGCCGCGCAAAATGCAAATGAGCAGCAAGTCGCCGTCGGGATAATCGGCGCTGATTTCCTCCCCCAGCTCCCGCACCCGCGCCTGCAAGCGCTCCGCGTCAATCAATATTTCTTCCAATACTTCATGATAATTTTGCATACCAGATTCCCTCCGCCAGTGAAGAAAATTTATTTCGGCGTTTCGTGATGCCGGCGGCAGCGGGCTTCGTACAGTTCCGACGCGCCGACAATCACCACCGGGTCGTCGTAACGCGCGGGCTGACCGTTCACCAGCCTTTGCGTGCGCGAGGCTTCGTCGCCGCAGACCATACAAATCGCGTGCAGTTTGGAAACACGCTCGGCTTCCGCCATCAGGGCGGGCATCGCCCCGAAAGGCTCGCCGCGGAAATCGGTGTCCAGACCGGCGATAATCACGCGCAAGCCGCGTCCCGCCAGATCTCGCGCCAGCGAGACGATTCCCGCGTCGAGAAATTGCGCTTCGTCAACGCCGACCACCGTCGTATCCGACTCGATTCGCTCGCGGATTTCAGCGGCGGTTCGCACCGGTATCGCGTCGAAGGTCGAACCGGCGTGCGAGGCGATTTTTTCTTTTTCGTAACGGTCGTCAATAGCGGGCTTGAAGACCTGCACTTTTTGGCGGGCGATGGTGGCGCGCACCAGACGGCGAATAAGCTCGTCGGTCTTGCCGCTGAACATCGAGCCGCAAATGACTTCAATCGAACCGTGCGTATGGCGCATAAACTCTCCCAAAAGAAAATGAAGGGCGGACGCTTCAGCGTCCGCCCGTTAGTTTACCTGATAAATCTTGAACTGAAAACCTTTGCAAGCGCGAAACGTTTTTCTTACGCTTCCGCCGCCGCTTCGGATTCGGCTTTGGGCGCGGCGGGGAGTTCCACGCCCAGCGCGCGCAGCTTCTTCTTGGTAGCGGTCAACGCCGACTGTCCAAAGCCGGAAATGCCCAGCAGCGCGGCTTCGCCTTCCTTCATTTTTTCCAATACCTGACCGAGGTTTAGCACGCCAGCTTTCTTCAGCGCTTCGGTCGCGCGCGGGGTCAGCGCCAGATCGTCCACCGAACGTTCGAGGAAGTTAATGGCGCTTTCCTTCGCCTTTTGCTGTTCGACGTAAGTCTGACGGGCGGAAAGCTTCTTGTAGAAGCGGTCCACCTGCCCTTCCACATCTAGAATGCGCGCGGATTCGCCGGTGAAGAAGGGATGGCAATTGGAGCAAACGTCAATGCGCAGTTCTTTTTTCGTCGAAAGCGTCGTCCAGGTGTTGCCGCAGGAGGCGCAAGTGACTTTGGCTTCGTGCAGGGTGGGGTGAATTTGAACTTTCATATTATTGCGCCTCAACAGGGATGATGTTCACGCGCTTGCGCCCATGATACACGTCGAACATGACGACGCCGTCCGCCGTGGCGAACAGAGTGTCGTCCTTGCCGACGGCGACGTTCAGACCGGGCTTAATCTTCGTGCCGCGCTGGCGGACAAGGATGTTCCCCGAAAGTACAAATTGACCGGCGTAGCGTTTGACGCCCAAACGCTGGGCGTTGCTGTCGCGTCCGTTGCGGGTCGAGCCGCCTCCAGTTTTGTGTGCCATTTTCTACCTCTTGCTTTCCAGTTATGCCTTGCCGATGAAGTCAATCATCAGCCGCGTGTAAAAATGACGGCTGCCGTTCTTAACGCGGATGCGCTTCTTCGGGCTGTACTTAAAGGAAATTTGCTTGGGACCCTTGATGTGGTCCACCACCGTCGCGGAGACTTTAAAGCCTTGCACGGTAGGCGCGCCGACGGTCACGTCGTCGTCTTCCGCCACGAGCATCACGCGCTCGAAATCGAATTTTTCGCCGACTTGCACGGCGAGGCGATCAACGTCAATCGTCGCGCCTTCGACGGCGCGGTATTGCTTGCCGCCGCTTTCAACGATAGCCATTTTCATTGTTTCATCTCCAGTCATCACTTCGCCGCACAACCTGCGGAGTAGGCTGCTCTCTGCGCCGATTTGCGGGGAAGCTGGGAATTTAAACCCACGCGGGTTTTTTTGACAAACAACCGCCCCAGCGACGAACCTCTGGGGCAGAAGCGGGCTGTATTATACATGCGAAAAGCCGCAATTGTCAAATGTTTTTGGCGTTTTGCGGCGGGCTTTTTATTTGGGGATGAAGGAAGTCAGCGTTTTGGTCACCGCCTGCAATTGGGCGGCGTGTCCGCGAATCTTGTTCACGTCGCCGGCTTGCAAGCCGGAACGCACGTCGTTAATGGTCTTGGACGTGGCGGCTTCGTTGTCAATGATGTTCTGCGTCACGCGCTCCAGCGTCACCAGCAGTTCGGTCACGTTTTTGGGAATCATCGGGAAGTTCTTGGCGATGGGCAGCAGCGCGTCAAGGATGTTGTTGGCGATGCGGGCGTACTTCACCGTGAGCGTGTGCAGCGAGTCGATGGAAGCGGTTAATTCGATGGCAATTTCTTGAATCGTGTCAATCATCTCCTTGTGCTGTTCGATGATTTTGGCGACGTCTTTCACCGATTCGGTTAATTTGTCGGAAAACTTGACGAAAGAAACGGGTTTAGCGGCGGGCGCGGGCATGGAAAACCTCCTGAAAAAAATAGTCGAGACGTCGGCGTTATTATAGTCGCGGCGAGGGAATTAAGAGGCGTATGCAAGCGACGATAAAAAGGCGTGAAAAGCTGTTATCATTAAAAAGTCATCCGTTCCGCTTTTACACGAAGGAGAGAAAATATGGAACAAACCGAAGCGGCGCAAAATTCAACCCGTATTTGGTTGGCGGCGCTCGCCCTGCTGGTCGGCGTCTTGCTCGCCGCCGCCATCCCCCAACCCGTCATTGGAATCATTCGCCTGAACGACGCCATCTATTCTTATTCCGCGCAGAGCGTGATCGCCCAAATCAACTACGCCATCGAGAGCCCCGTAGTGCGCGGCGTGACGCTGGTTTTGGAAAGCCCCGGCGGCACAGTGGTGGATACCGAAGCGATTTACATGGAACTGACGCGGCTGCGGGCGAAAAAACCCGTCGTCGCCGTCGTTAACGGCATGGCGGCGAGCGGGGCGTATTACCTCGCCGTCAATACTGATTACATCTACGTCAAGCCGACCAGCATGGTCGGGAATATCGGCGTCATCAGTTATCTGCCGCCCACCCCATTCCTCTTCGAGGATATTATTTCCACCGGACCTTACAAGCTGTGGGGCGCGCCGCGCGATTCGGATATGCGGCAAGCGGATATGATTAAGAAAGGCTTCGCGCAAGCCGTTCAGCTCGGGCGCGGGGAAAAACTCAAAATCGAAGACGCGCTGCTGTTGAGCGGGCAAATTTGGAACGGCGTAGAGGCGATTCGTCTGGGGGTTGCGGACGCGCTCGGCACAGAGAAAGACGCCCTCGACCGCGCGGCGCAAATGGCGCGCGTGGCGAACTATCAGGCGGCGGATTTGCGCCAATTGGCTGGGTTGCAAACGGCGGAGTATCCCTTCTTCGTGCAGAGCCCGGAAGGAATCACCCTGCCTTATCCTTCCAAGCCGGGCTTATACCTGCTTTATATCCCGCCTCTGCCGGCGGCGGAACGATAGGAGGCGGACATGAAAAAACATTGGATTCTTATCGCCCTGCTGGCGCTGATTCTGCCCGTCGCGGCGCGCGGATTGTGGTTCTATCGCGGCGTCCCCCCCCGCCGCCCGGCGGTACAAACGCCCGATTATCAGGCGCTCAAGCCCGCCCAAATGCCGCTGCAAACGTCCGAGACGAAGACGGAAGTCAAGCGCTCCCCCGGCGTAGTAGCGGTGGATTTCACGCACGGCAACCTGTATCAATCGCAAGAGATTCAAAGCCTGCGCGAAGCGCTGGAAAAACGCGGCGGCAAAGTCGAATTCCTCTTTGATCCCAGCCTGCTGGCGCTCAAACTGAAATACGCGCGCGCCTTTGTCGTCGTCTCGCCTTCGAGCGGCTTCACCGACGAGGAAATTAAACTCGTCGCCGATTTCGTCTCGCGCGGCGGAAGGCTGCTGGTATTCGCCGACGCGACGCGCGGCGTCGTGTATAACGACTTCTTTTCCGGCAACATCGTGAATTACGCCGACTCCAACGCCGTCAACCCCCTGCTCGCGCCGCATGGTATCGTCGTGAACAACGACTATCTCTACAACGTCGAAAACAACGACGGCAACTTCCGCAACGTCTTCTTTGAAAACTTCGACAAGGACGAAGCGGCTTTCGGGTTAAAGCGCGTCGCGCTATACGGGACGCGCTCGCTGAAAGCGCCGCAAGGAAAAATTCTGCTGCGCCCGGATGCCTCCACGCTCTCTTCGATTGACGACGCGCATCACCCTGACGAAGGCGGCGCGGCGCTCAGCGCCGACGGCAACGTCCTCGCCTTCGGCGATTTCACCTTCTTGAGCGCGCCTTACTTCAACGCGGCGGATAACGGAACGCTCATCGCCAACATCGCCGATTTCGCGCTGGGCGGCAAACGGCAGGTGGCGCTGCAAGATTTCCCCTTCGTGTTCAAAAGCGAGCGCGTCCGCTTGTACCCGGCGACAAACGCGGAGATGCAAATCCCGCTGCCCGTCGAATTCTTCTCCGCCTTCGGCGAATTGCAAACAACGCTGGGCGCGGCTGGCTACTCGCTGCAAATGAGCGAAGAGCTCCCCGCCGAAGGCGATATGATTATCGTCGGCTTGTTTGAAGGAAGCGAAACGATAGCGCGCCTCGTCAAGCCGTTCGACGTTTCGTTGCCTATGGAAGGAGAAGAGAAGATTTTCGTTCCGCAGTTCGGGCAAGTTGGACGATACGGCAACGTCCTCATTCTGCTGGATAAAACGCCGAAAGGCAACCGTCTGATTTTGCTGGCGGACTCGCCCGAAGACCTGATGGCGCTCTTTGATAAAGCCGTCGGCGGCTCGCTGGAGGGCTGCGCCCTGCAAGGCGATATCGCGGTCTGCGGCGTAGGCTACGGCAGCGACTATTCCACCGACGGCTCCTCTTCGGGCGAAGCGCCGCCCGAAGGCGAAGCGACTCCCGCAGGCGAAACGGCGCAGCAAGGAAACGGATAGCCCCAAGAGCGTATGACTTTGCTCTCTCCCGCCCAGCAAGCCATCGTTGAAGCGCCGCTTGATTCCAAATGGTTCGTCTCCGGACGCGCGGGGACGGGCAAAACGACGGCGGCGATTCAGCGCTTGCGCTTTCTCATCGAAAGCGGCGTTCCGGCGGATTCGATTCTGCTGCTCGCTCCGCAGCGCACCCTGCAAGAACCATACCGCGAACTGCTGCTCAGCCCGCAGCGCCCCCCGGGCGGAGAGACCGCCGCGCTGACCATCGGCGGTCTGGCGAAACGCGCGTGCGAGCTCTTCTGGCTGCTCGCCGCCGAAGAAGCGGGGTTTAAACATCCCGACCAGCCGCCGATTTTCCTCACGCTGGAAACGGCGCAATATTACATGGCACGGCTCGCCCGCCCCAAACTGGAAGAGGGCTTCTTTCAATCCGTCTCGATAGACCGCAACCGCCTGTATTCCCAAATTTTGGACAACCTGAACAAATCCGCCGTCGTCGGCTTCCCTTATACCGAAATTGGCGCGCGGCTGGAAGCCGCCTGGTTCGGCGACCCGGAGCAGCGCAACATCTACCGCGACGCGCAAGCGTGCGCGACGCTCTTCCGCCAATATTGTCTGGAAAACAACCTGCTCGACTTTTCGCTGCAACTGGAAGTCTTCGCCTCCATCCTCTGGCGCAAGCCGGAAGTCCGCGACTACCTGCGCCGCAACTACCGCCATTTGATTTACGATAACGTGGAAGAAGACGGCGCACGCGCCCACGACCTGCTCGCCGAATGGCTGCCAGAATTTGACTCGGCGCTGTTAATTTACGACGAAGCGGCGGGCTACCGCTACTTTCTCGGCGGCGACGCGGCGACGGGCTACGAGCTGCGAAACCTGTGCGAAGAACATCTTGAATTAAACGAAAGTTTCGTCTGCTCGCCGCAAATTATCGAGCTTTCCGAAGCGCTGACGGCGGCGATCACCCGCCAGCAGCCGCCCCCCGCCGAAAATCCCGCCGCCGCGCTGGATTACGTCTTCGAGCGTTATTACACCGAAATGCTCGATAAAGTCGCGGATAAGGCGGAAGCCCTCGTCGCGAAAGGAACGCCGCCCGGCGAAATTGTCATCCTCGCGCCTTTTCTCTCGGACGCGCTGCGCTTTGCGATTGCGGAACGGCTGGAAAAGCGCGGCGTTCCCTGGCGCTCGCACCGCCCCTCGCGCTCGCTGCGCGACGAGCCAGCCAGCGCCGCCCTGCTGACTCTTTCCGCGCTGGCGCACCCCGCATGGAACATGCAGCCCGCAAAGTTCGACGTCGCCCGCGCGTTGATGTTCGCGTTGAATATGGATTTAATCCGCGCGCAGCTGCTGACGGAAATCGCCTACCGTCAAGGCGAATTACGCTCCTTCGATATTATTCTGCCCGAAATGCAGCAGCGCGTCACCTATGTGGCGGGCGAAAGATACGAAAACCTGCGAAACTGGATACGCGCAGTCCGCGAGTCCGAACCCATCCCCCTTGATTTCTTCCTCCGCAAACTCTTCGGCGAGGTGTTATCGCAGCCCGACTACGGTTTTCACGCCAATCTGGACGCGGCGCGAGTCGCCGCGAGTCTGGTCGAAGCGACGCGCAAATTCCGCCGCGCCATGGAAGCGGCGGGCATGGCGCAAAACTCTCCCGAAAACATCCTCGCGCTTGGGCGGGAATACCTCGTCCTGCTGCAAGAAGGTTTGATTGCCGCGCAATACCTCGAAGCATGGCGCGCCGAAAATTTAGAGGCGGTCCTCATCGCCCCCGCGCACACCTTCTTGATGATGAACCGTCCCGCCGCCGCGCAGTTTTGGCTCGACCCCGGCGCCAGCGGCTGGTCGCAGCGTCTCGCGCAGCCGCTCACTCATCCCTACGTCTTATCGCGCGGCTGGGAAGCGGGCAGACTGTGGACGGACGCGGACGAAGCCCGCGCGGAAGTTGAATCGCTGGCGCGGCTGACCGGCGGGCTGCTTGCCCGCTGCCGCGAGCGAGTCGTCCTCGCTCTGGCGGAATTGAGCGAAACGGGGTTCGAGCAGCGCGGCTTGCTTTTGAAGGCTTTTCAAAAAGTAGCGCAGCGCTCCGCCGCATGAGACAGCCGCCGCGCCAACGGAAGCGGAAAAGACGTCCGCGCTTTCTTTCGGCGATTGAGAATGAAAACGAAAATATATCTCGCCGCTTTTCTTGTTTTTGCCCTCGCGTGCAAGGCGCCGCAACCGTCCGCGCCGTCGGCGATTCCTGAAACGCAGCCCCCGCCCTCTTCCCCGCCAACGGCGACAGCGGAGGACGTCCCCGCTGAAACGCCTCCCCCGCAAAGCGCGACCATGCTCGCCGGGTGTCCGCTTTTTCCGGCGAACAATTACTGGAACGCGCGCGTGGACCGCCTGCCCGTCCATCCCGACTCGGACGCATGGATTGACGCCATCGGGCGCGGCGAATCCTTTCACATGGACTTCGGCTCCGGCTTCTGGGACGGGGGACCCATCGGCATTCCTTACAACGTCGTTTCGGGCAAGACGACGGAAAAGTTCGCGTTTGAGTTTTACTACCCCGAAGAATCGGACCCTGGTCCCTATCCTATCCCCGCCGATTACAAACGCGAATACGGAAGAGACCATCACATTATCGTGTTGGAGGCGGACGCCTGCGCGCTTTACGAAATTTACGACGCGGCGTTGGAAAACGGTCAATGGAAAGGCGGCTCCGGCGCGACGTGGGATTTAAATTCCAACGCGTTGCGCCCCGAAACGTGGACCTCCGCCGACCTCGCCGGGCTGCCCATCCTGCCGGGGCTGGTCCGCTACGAAGAGATTCTCGCGGGCGAAATCACGCACGCGCTGCGCTTCACGGCTCCGCGCTCGGCAGGGTACGTCTGGCCCGCGCGCCACCCCGTTTCGGAATTGGAGCCGGGCGTTCCGCCAATGGGCGCCCGATTCCGTTTGAAAGCGGAATACGACGTCGGCGGCTTTCCCCGCGAGCTGCAAATCATTCTGCAAGCCTTCAAGACGTACGGAATCGTTCTCGCCGACCACGGCGCAAGCTGGTACGTCAGCGGCGCGCCCGACGAAAGGTGGGATAACGATATGCTGCATCTGCTGGACGTATTAAAAGGCGGCGACTTTGAAGCGGTGGACGCTTCCGTGATGATGATAGACAAAAATTCAGGAGAGGCGCGCTAACGCATGAACGCGAAAGAAAAAACAATTTTCCTCACGTCAACGGTTATCTTAATGTTCGCCGCGGGCTTCGCTCTGCGTTTGCTTTTTCTGCCCGCCGTCACGGTGGATATGACGGTCTTTAACCTGAAATGGTACGACTACCTCGTCGAACACGGCCGGTTTCGGGCGCTGGGCGACGAGTTCGCCAATTACGCGCCGCCTTATCTTTACCTGCTTTCGCTCGCCACGCTCGCTCAAGGCTTCCTGTCCAAACTGACGGCGATCAAAGTCATTCCCATTTTCTTCGACGCGCTCAACGCTGCTCTCGTTTATCAAATCGTCAAGCTCAAAAGCGAAGGCGGCTTCCAGCCCGCGCTGGCGGCGGCGGCTTTCTGGCTGCTGCCGACGGTCATGGTCAATAGCGCGTTTTGGGGGCAGGCGGATTCAATTTATACCTGCTTCATCTTGCTGTGCGTTTTGTTCTTGCTGCAAGAAAAATGGGGCGCGGCGGTCGCGGCTTTCGCCGTCTCCTTCGCCGTCAAGGCGCAGGGAATTTTCATTCTGCCGCTGCTGGCGCTGCTCTTCTTTCAAAAAAGAATCCGCTGGCAGGCGTTTTTGCTCGTCCCGCTGATATACGCCGCGCTCAATTTCCCCGCGTGGCTGGCGGGCAGGTCGGCGCTTTCGCTGGCTGCGGTTTATTTGGGGCAGGCGGAAACATTTCACTCGCTTTCCAAAAACGCGCCCAATTTATATTTCTTCGCGCCGCCCAACGCTTACGCGCCGCTCGCCATCGGCGGGACGTTGTTCGCCGCGCTGGCGCTGCTGTTTTGGGCGTGGATATACGGGACGAAGCGGGAAAGCCTCTCCCCTTCCGCTTTGATTCTCGCCGCGTTGGTTTCGCTCGCCCTCGCGCCTTTCCTGCTCCCCAAAATGCACGACCGCTATTTCTATCCGGCGGACGTCTTCTCGCTGATCGCGGCGTTCTTCCTCCCCGAACTGTGGTTCGTCCCCGTCCTCTATCAAATCGTCTCGCTGCTTTCTTACCTGCCGTTTTTGTTCGCCGCGAATCCGCAAATTGTCCTTCCACCCGCCGCCATGCTTAATCTGTGGGTCGTCGGCTTCCTCTTGCGGAAGCAATGGAAAACCGCCGCGCAATAATATGCCGAGCCTAAAACAAACCCGCCTGATATTTCTGCTGCTCTTCCTCCTTTCCGCCGCCATGCGTGTCGCTCTGGCTCTCGTGAACCGAGAAGCGAACGACGACCACATGGAAGTCGTAGAGCTGACGCTGACGCGCGGCGCATGGGCGGAACGCGACGACTGCTGGGAATGTTTTCAACCCAAGTTGTATTACGCCCTCGTCATCGCCGTCTTGCGCGCGGCGGATTTATATCCAGGCTATCACACCGACGTTTTGACCGTCGCCGCGCAGCTCTTGAACGCCGCGTTTGGAATCGCCCTCGTCGGGACGGCGTGGCTGTTTTTGGAAAGATTCCCTTCGCAAAACAACCTGCTGAAAATTTTCGCCTTCGCGCTGACCGCCTTCAACCCCAAGATGATTGGGAGCAACGCGCAAGCGACCAACGACACGCTCGCCATCCTGCTCGCCGCGCCGGCGATTTATTTTGCGCTGGCGTTTTTTGAAGAAGAAAAGCCAATGTATCTCGCCGCGTGCGCCCTGTTCGCGGGACTGGGATTTTCAGCGAAGTCCAACGCGCTGGTGACGGCGGGCGCGATTTTTCTTTCGCTGCTCTTTCGGGCGTATTCGCTTCGCAAGCGAGAAGCTTCCGCCGCGGCGCTAATGTTCGCCGTCGCGGTCATCCTGCTGGCGGCGCTCAATCCGCTGGGGCAATACGCGGAAAACTACCGCAAGTACGGCTCGATTGTGGTGATGAATCGCGGCATTCAAAGGCACAACTTCCCGTCCTTTTTTGAAAAGACGTACGTCGAGCGTCCGGGAATCGTCTCGATTGCGGATGGATTTTTCACCTTCAAATATTTCGACCTGCTGCGAACTCCCCGCCTGACCAACGGCTTGACCGACTACCCCGCCCACCGCACTTCGTTTTGGACTCAGATCTTCGCCTACGCCCATTCGGTTCACTTCGACGACTGGCCCCCCTCGTGGTCTTCGACGGGCGAGGAATTTTTCGCGCTCACCCGCGCCATCTTCGTCTTCGCGCTCCTGCCAAGCGGCATGATTCTTTTCGGCGCGGCGCGGAATCTGGCGCGACTGTTCTCGGCGTTTTGGAACAAGCGAGCTCCGCGCGATTGGGGGCTGCTCGCCGTTTCGTTTTGGGCGCACGTCGCCTTCTTGATGTTATACGCCGCCATGTACCGCGATTTCTCGCTGATGAAGACCATCTTCATCTACCCGGCGCTGCTTTCCTTCTCCGCGTTTTTCATCGAGACGGGCGAACTGCTCGCCGCCCGCAAGGGATGTACGTTCTTTCTAACGGCGGCAGTTTTCGCGCTGGTTCTACTCTATTGCGCGGACGTCCTCTCTCTGACGGTTCATCTCGGCTCCCTGCTGGCGGCATGATGCAAAAACAACCCCAAGACCCCAAACGACAAGCCGTTCTTCGTTTTCTCGGCGCGCTCCTCGCTCTCGCGCTGCTGGGAGCGATGTTTCACTGGCGCGCGGCGCAAAACTACGCCCTGAAAAACAGCGGCGGGGAGCATCGTTCCAACTTCTTCACCTTCTGGCTGGCGGGACGAATGCTGCTGCGCGGCGAAGACCCTTACAACGAGGCGCAATACCTCGCGGGTCACGACGAGTTCAACGTCAAGTGGAAACCGAACAAAATCTTTCCCTATCCGCTGCCGCTGGCGCTGTTGATGATTCCGCTGGGAACGCTGCCGCTCGGCGAAGCGTATTTCGCGCTGCAGTATTTCACGCAAATCTCCGTCGCGCTGGTCGTTTATCTGCTGCTGCGCCGCTGGCGCAGCCCCGCGCATGAACGGCTGCTTGCGCCTCTGATGGCGTTCTTTCTTTTTTTCAGCCCGTTGCTGCTCACCCTGCAAGTCGGCTCGATTGGCGCGCTCGCCCTGTTGATTCTCTTCGGGGCGCAGATTCTATTGGAACGAGGAAAGTCCCGCGCGGCGGGAATCGCGCTCGCGCTGCTCATGCTCAAACCGCCGCAAGGCGCCGCCATCTTGCTGCCGGCGAGCGTCTGGCTGTTGGCGCGAAAAGACCGCAAAGCGCTGGAAGGAATCGCGCTCGGCGGAATCGGACTGCTGCTGGTCGGGATGACGCAAAAGCCGCAGTGGGTTTTGGAATTTATTCAGGCGGGACAAGCGGTGATGAACCGCACGCAAGGCGTTCAATCCAACGTCTGGTCTTACGCTTATCTCGCTTGCGGCGGAGCGCAGCCCTGCGCCGGGCTGTTGGGCGGTTTCGCCGCCGCGCTTCTGCTGGGGCTGACTTCGCTCTTCCTCTGGCGAAACAGCGCCCGCCTTGCGGTTTGGGAAGCGTTCAATTTCATCATCCCCGTCGCTTTCGTTTCCACCCTGTATCTGTGGGTGTACGACCAGATTTTATACGTCATCCCCATCGTGTGGATCGTCGGCTCGATGGTGGAGCGTTTCAAAAATTACGTTTACGCCTTTCTCTTCATCGCCCTGCTTTGGCTTTTTTCCTTCGGCGCGATGGTGTATCAGGGATACGCCGCCAAAGACACGTTGAACGTCGGCGCAACGCTGCTGACCCTCGGCGCAACGGCGCTGCTCGATTGGTTGAATCAAAAACGCCCGTTGGAAAAATCTTAGATGAGTCCGCGCCTTCTCGAAAGTTCAGGCGCGCGCACCGCGCCCGAATTGCAAACGTCTTCGGGAGAGACGCTTTTCATCCGCCTTTTAGAAAAGGAGAAAAACATGAAGCGCAGCAAGTTGTTTCTGGGGATATGGGCGCCCGCCCTCGCTTTCGTGCTGGCGTGCAACGCGGTCATCCCGTCCACGCCCATCCCTCCCAGCCCGACCCTCGTTCCCACGCAAGCGCCGACTTCCACGCCCCTGCCCACAGAAACGCCGCAGCCCTCCCCCGCGCCGGAAAGAAGCATTCTGTATCGAGAAGATTTCAGCGGCGACGCCTCCGATTGGGAAACCGGCTCGGAAACCAAGCAAGGCGGGGTGGTCGTTAAAACCGTCACGGACGAAAAATACGTGATGAACCTGTCTTCCACATCGGAATATTTCGTCTCCATCATCGACGTCCCCAACTTCAAAGGCAAGGACTTTTTGATGAGCTTCGATTTCACCGTCGTGGACGCGAGCTTCGAGAACGTCGCCGACAACCTCTGGCTGTCTTTCGATTTCAGAGCCGACAACCCGCGCTATTATTCGGTCAGCGTATTCATGAGCGAATGCCGCCTGTTGTATTCCAAAAGTTGGAACACGGACGAGGATAAAATTTTGTGGGATTGGACGAAGACGAAGGGGTTGAACCTTGCGCCGGGCGTAACCAACAATTTTGCAATTGAAGCGAACGGAACGACATTCACCTTCTACGTCAACGGCGAGCAAGTCAACTCCGCCACGGACGATTCGCTTGATCAGGAAGGCGGGGTGGATTTCACCGTGCTGCTCACGCCCGCCAACGAGACCGTTACCGTGTCGTTCGATAATTTGATTATCTCCGCCCCATAGCGGCGGTCGCTTATTAAAGAAAAAAGCAAAGAAGGAATTTGGCGTTTCTTCTCCGCTTTTGTTTTTTTTCAGCGCGAAAACATCCAGTTGAGTTCGCGCAGCCTGCCCGCTAGTTCGTCGGTCAGGCAGCCGGGGGGCATGCGCCATTCCCAATTGCCGCCCAAATGCGAAGGATAATTCATGCGCGCCTCGCCGCCCAGATTCAAAACGTCCTGCATGGGGGCGACCGCCAAAAAGGCGACGGAAGCCCAGACGCCGCGAATCAAATCCCAGGCGAAGTCGCCGCCGTCCACGCGCAGATAGCGGCGGGCGAAGTCGCGCTCCGCTTCCGTAGCGGATTCGTACCAGCCGCGCGCGGTATCGTTATCGTGCGTGCCGGTGTACGCCACGCAGTTGGGAACGTAGTTATGCGGCAGGAAGGGATTTTGCGGGTCGGAAAATGCGAACTGCAAGACCTTCATGCCGGGCAGGTTAAACGCTTCGAGCAGATCAATCACGTCGGGGGTGATCACGCCCAAATCTTCGGCGATAAAAGGAAGCTCCTTAACGTCGAGGTCTTTTTGAATCGCCTTGAATAAATCTTTGCCGGGGCCTTTCACCCATTTGCCGTGTTCGGCGGTCTTTTCCGAAGCGGGGATTTCATAATAACCGGCGAATCCGCGAAAATGGTCGAAGCGCAAAATATCGAACATATTTAACGCGGCGCGGACGCGGGCAAGCCACCAGGCGTAGCCTTCCTTCTTGTGCGCCTTCCAGTTGTAGAGCGGGTTGCCCCATAGCTGGCCCGTCGGGGAGAACAGGTCCGGCGGCACGCCGGCGACCACCGTCGGGTTTCCGCTTTTGTCCAAAAAGAATAATTCGGGGCGCGCCCACACGTCGGCGGAATCGTAAGCGACGAAAATGGGCAGGTCGCCCACAATCTGCACGCCGCGCTCGTTGGCGTAAGCGCGCAATTTGCGCCATTGGCGGAAGAACAAAAATTGATAAAACTCGTGGCGCAGGATGAGTTCGGAAAGTTCCGCGCGGGCTTTCTTCAACGCGGAAGGTTCGCGCGCGCGCAGCGCTTCGCCCCAGCCGTTCCACGCCCCGCCGCCGTTAGCTTCCTTCAACGCCATGAAGAGCGCGTAATCTTCGAGCCAGAATTTGTTTTCGGCGCGGAACGCTTCAAAATCGGCGGAGAAACGCGCCGGGTCGGCTTGATAGCGCGCGAAGGCGGCGCGCAGCAGATTCAACTTGCGGGGAATCATCTCGCCGAAAGCGACGCGCTCGGCGGGCAGCTCGCGCAGCGGCTCAAGGTCGGCGGGCGCCGCCAACCCTTCGGCAAGCAACTCATCCGGGCTGATTAAGTATGGATTGCCCGCGAAAGCGGAAAAAGACTGGTAAGGCGAATCGCCGTAGCCGGTGGGACCGAGCGGAAGGACTTGCCAGATTTGACAGCGGGCGGAGGAAAGCCAATCCACAAAGCGATACGCCTCCGCGCCCAGGTCGCCGACTCCGTAAGGCGAAGGCAAGCTGGTGGGATGCAAAAGGACGCCGGACGTACGTTTCATAAAAATTTATACTTTGACGCTTTCTTTGAGAATAGATTGATAGAGCTCAAGATATTGTTTGGCGGAATTTTCCCACGAAAAATCTAAAGCCATGCCGGCGCGCTGAATGGCTTGCCAGGCATCCTTCTCGGCGAAGACTTTGAAGGCGCGCTTGACGGCGCCCGCCAGCGCCAGATGGTGAATCTTTTCAAAGAGGAAACCGGTTCGCCCGTCGGCGATGGCGTCTTTCAGCCCGCCCGCCGCGCGAGCGATGGGAACGCAGCCGTAGCGCATGGCGATCATCTGCGCCAGCCCGCAAGGCTCGTAGCGCGAGGGCATCAGCAGCATATCCGCGCCGGCGTAAATTTGGCGGGCAAGCGTCGCGTCGTAACGAGCGACGGCTTTCACGCGGTCGGGGCGTTCGCGCTGCAATTGGGCGGCGGCTTCTTCCAACTTCAAATCGCCGGAGCCTAAAATCACCGCCTGCCAAGGGGTCTTCATCAGGCTTTTCAGCGCCGCCAGCGCCAGGTCCACGCCCTTTTGAAAGTCCATGCGGGAAACGACGGCGAGCAGCGGCGTTTCGGGCGAGGCGGGCAAGCCAAGTTTTTCCTGCAAGGCGGCTTTGTTGGCGGCGCGTTTTTCCAGCGAAGCGGAATCGAAAGGGACGGCTATCGCGGAATCCGTCGCGGGGTTGAAGGATTCGACGTCCAGCCCGTTCAAAATTCCACTGACGGAATCGCCGCGCAGTTGCAAAAATTCCTGCAGCCCGCAGCCGTATTCGGGGGTGAGAATCTCCTGGGCGTAAGTGGGAGAAACGGCGACGATGGCGTCAGCCGCCCACAAGCCAAGCGGCAGGGGCAAAGTTCGCGCCCATTCGGGCAAATCGGTTTGAGCGAGTTTGACGCCGTAGCTTTCCAAAACGCGGCTGGCGTCCGCGCCCATGTAAGGGAGGTTGTGCAGCGTGAGAACCGAAGCGGCGCGCCGCGCGCCTTCCTCCCAGCTTTGCGCCAGCGCGCCATAAACGCTCAACGCGGTGTGCCAATCGTTGGCGTGCAAGACGTTCGGAGTCCAGCCGATGCGCCGCGGCAGTTCCAGCGCGGCGAGCGAAAAGAAGGCGTACTTTTCCGTATCCTGACTCGCGTCGAAGGAATACACCGAACCGTTGGCGCGTATCGGGTCGCCGTTGAGGAAATAGACGGGGACGCCGCTATGCGTCGTTTCAAACGCTTCGACCTGCGATTCGATTTCTCCGCGCCGCAGGAAAAAGATTCCCAGCGGTTTGAGTCCCTCCGCCTTGACGACGGGGTGATAAGGAAGGACAAGCCGCGCGTCCACTTGAATTTCGTCGTTGGACAAGGCGCGCAGCGCGCGAGGCAGCGAACCCGCGACGTCTCCCAGTCCCCCCACTTTCACAAACGGCTCGGCTTCGGCGGCGAGAAACAGGATATTAAGGTTTTTAGGCATGGGCGTAATTTTACATGAAAATCGCCGCGCGGCGCGGGGAGTTTTTCGGCGGGGCGAGCGGCTCGTTTTTTAATAAAGTTGAAATACAGCAAAACCCTTTTCACGTTAGAATAGAAACGGCGTAAAACGAACAAGAAAGCAGGCGAAACGCCTCCAAGCGCCCTTTCGCCGGTTGGGCGCGAAAGAGCGCTTGCGCAATTACAAAAAAATTTCGCTCTATGGAGTCTTATCCCTACTACATCGCCTACATCATCCTGCTCATTTCGAGCAGTCTGATGGGACTCTTGCTGCTCATCCGCATTTGGCGGGCGCGAAACGTGCCGGGGGCTTACGCTCTGGCGCTTTCGGTCTTGTGCGCGGTGGAATGGTCGTTGACCTACATCATGGAAATCGCTCGCGCGGACATGGGGGAAAAGCTGCTTTGGGCGAAGCTGCAATACTTCGGCATTTCTTACGCGGCGCTGGGCATGTTCATCTTCGCCATGAACTACGGCGGCTACGGCGAATGGATAACGCGGAGGCGCGCGGCGCTGCTGGCGCTTATCCCCAGTCTGGGCTTCGCCGCCGCGCTCACCAACGAATGGCACGGCTGGATTTGGTCCAGCGTGACGTTCACCAACGGGCTGGCGTTTGGGCCCCTGGCGGTGGAACACGGCAAGCCGTTCTTTCTCTTCGCCGCTTTTCAATACGCCTTGCTCGCGGCGATTACCGTATCGTTCTTTCAAACCGCCTTGCGCACGCGGGCGCTGTATCGCAGCCAGTCTTACACCATGCTGGCGGGCATGTTCTTCCCCTGGCTGGCGAACATTTTATATTTGAGCGGGCTGAATCCGCTGCCCACGCTCGACCTGACGCCCGTCGCGCTGGCGCTCTCCAACCTGTTTCTTTCCATCAGCTTTCTGCGCTACCGCTTTATGGATTTACAGCCCATCGCGCACAGCTCGGTGTTCGACGCGATGGAAGACGGCGTAGTGGTGTTAGATTACAAAGAGCGCGTGACGGATATTAACCCCGTCGGCACGTTCATCTTTCAAAACGTCGGCGAAATCGTCGGGCGGGAAGTGGGCGCGCTGCTGCCGCAATGGAACGAATGGAAAGCCGCCAATCCCAAAGGCGAAATTCATCAGGAAATCACGCTCGATTTGGCGGGCGAGCCCTTGGCCTTCAGGCTGCGGACGACCTCCATCCTCGACCAGACGGGCAAGCGCAGCGGGCGCGTGCTGCTGCTGACCGACGTCACCGAACAAAAACGCGCCAACGAGCAGCTCGCCGAAGCCAGTCGCTTAAAGAGCCAGCTGCTGGCAAGCTTCGGTCACGACCTGCGCTCCCCGCTGGGGGCGATTATCGGCTATACTGAAATGATAAAGGACGGCTCTTTCGGGCCCGTCAGCGCGGAACAAGACAAAGCCTGCGCCGAAGTGTTGGACAGCGCCAACCAGCTGCTCTCTTTTATCAATAATCTGGTAGGACAGGCGCAAATGGAGACGGGGAAAATCCTCCTCAAAGAGTTCCCCTTCGACGTGGAGGAAGTGATTGGTCCCCTGCTTTCCACGCTAAACTTTCACGCTCACAAAAAGGGCTTGACGCTGAAGGAATACATAGACCCGACGCTTCCCAAAACCATGATTGGCGATCAATTCTGGCTGCGGCAAATTGTGATGAATCTGGTGCATAACGCGGTGAAGTTCACCGAAAAAGGTGCGGTGTTGACGCGCTTTTACAAGGTGGACGAGGAGCGCTGGGCGATTCAGGTGGTGGATACGGGCGTGGGCATTCCCGGAGAGGCGCAAAAGCGCGTGTTTGAGGCTTTCGAGCAGGTGACGAGCGCGCAAACCTACAAGCAGGGCGGCTTTGGGCTGGGGCTTTCGATTGTGGCGAAATTGACTTCGGTGATGGGCGGAAAAATCGAGTTGCGAAGCGAAATGGGCAAAGGCAGCGCGTTCACCGTGATTCTCCCGCTGCGCGCTCCTGAATCATAACAAGCGCGCGGCGCTATTGGCGCAGGGATAATCGCGCGGCTGCGCCCGCTTTTTTTAAATCCCGATACGTCCACCAGACGTACCACACGCGCAGCGCGGCTTCGGCTTGAATTTGAAACGAGATTTTCGATTCCCCCCAGCGGCGCTCAGCGAAGTAGATGGGAGTCTCCAGGGCGCGAAAGCCGAGACAGTGGGCAAGGTACGCCATTTCCACCTGAAAGACATACCCGTTCGATTGCACGCGCTCCAAAGGCATTTGCAGCAGAGTCTCGCGCCGCCACATGCGGAATCCTCCCGTCGCGTCGCGCAGGGGCATTCGCAAGATGGCGCGGGCGTAAAAATTGCCAAAGGCGGAAAGCCGTTTGCGCCAGGCGGCCCATTCCCTATCCACCGCGCCGCCCGGCACATAGCGCGAGCCGACCACGAAGTCGCAGGAGGGCAGCAGATTCGCCATCGTGACGATTTCGGCGGGGTTGTGAGAGAAATCCGCGTCCATTTGCACGACGGCTTCCGCGCCTCGTTCCAGCGCAATTTTGAATCCGCTTAAATAAGCGGCGCGCAGCCCCTGTTTGGCGGGGCGATGCAAAACGTCTACGCGGTTCGGGTGGGCGGCTTTTAAGCGCTCGGCGATCTCGCCCGTTCCGTCGGGGCTGTTGTCGTCCACCACCAGCACGCTCACTTCGAGCGGAAGCGAAAATAAAGCGGAGACCAGTTTGGGCAGGTTCTCCGCTTCGTTATACGTCGGCGTTACAACTTGAATTCGCAAGTTTTCTCCTGCTATCGGAAGTTGAGCAACTCGGCTTTGACTTTTTCCGCCGAAGAAAACTTTTCTTTGAAGGAAGGAATCTCCGCCACTGTGGCGTTCAGCCGGTCGCGGCGCTTGCTCATCTGTTCGCGGTCTTTGATCGGATAAAAATATTCGATGGATTGTTCCAACCGCGAGCGCAGTTTTTCGGCGAGCGCCGCCAGATTGGAAGGCGGCAGGATGATAATAAATTCGGAGCCGGAGACATGCCCCAGAAAATCTTCAGGGCGACTGACTTCGCGAATGGAATTGACGATCATCAGGCTGATGGCGCGCATGACGTCGTCCGAAGCGACGAAGCCGTAAGCTTCGCGGAAGGCGTCCATGTTTTTGATGGAGACGAACAATCCGGCGACGTTCTCTTTGGCGTAAGCTTCGGCGAGGCGCTCTTCCACCAACGCCCCTTCCGGCAGCCCGGTGACGGGGTTGGTCAGCGACCCCTGGCTGATGCGTTTCAGCGCGTTGCGGACGCGCAGCCGCAGCTCTTGAATATCAAAAGGCTTGGTGATGTAGTCGTCGGCGCCAATTTCCAGCCCTTGCAAACGGTCCGCGCGGTCGCGCTTTTCGGTCAGGAAGATAATGGGAATTTCCGCCGTCCGCCGGTCGCTGCGCATACGCCGCGCCACCTCGTAGCCGTCTATGTCCGGCAGGCGAATATCGAGAATCACCAAATCAGGATGAACGGTTTGGCAGGAACGCACCCCGTCTTCACCCCAGTTGACCGTATATACCTCGTAGCCTTGCGCGCGGAAGTATGCGTTCAGCATTTCCACGACGTCGAGGTCGTCTTCAACTATTAAGATTTTGGACTTGACGCTGTCTGCCATGCCAACCTGCGAAAAGAAAATTTTATGAAATAGGTTCTTTTTGAATGATGAATTCGCAAACGCTGTCGCCGACCGCCATGCACTTGGATTCGTTCACGCGGAATTCGTTGCCGCCGGAGACCCATTTCAGGCTCTCTTGCAGCAAGCCGGTGGCGATGAAGCAGACGGGTTTATCGGCGCCGGAACGTCCATAGCAGCACGGGCATTTGTGGATGGTCCACACCCATTCGGCGTCTTTTTCTTCGACGCTGGTCACCTGGTCGCTGAGCTGGGTGAAGATTTTGGCGAAAGCAGGCAGCCCGATGCGCAGTTTGGATTGCAGCGGGAGGACGACGAAAGCAAGGTCGGCGGCGCCAGCCAACGCGCCGAAGTTTTTAAGCGCGTCGGCGAAAGTGGCGCGCCCGGCGCGCAACATCAACCCGCGCCCGCCGCGGGGGCCGTACATTTCTTCCAGCGCCAGCCCCAACGAAGAAAGTTCGGCGAAATCGAAGCCCTTGTCGAGGTTGTCGGGAGGATAGTTTTCAATGTAGTTGTTCAGCCCGGCAAGGTTGAGAATCGCGTTCAAGCCGTTCCTACCCATCACTTCTTCGAGCGACTTGATGATAATCATGCCGAACTTGTTGGGGTAATATAAACCACTTTTTTGAATGGGGCTCATGGCAACTCCGCTCTATATCAACTTAGATAGGTCTTCGGCGGCGCGGCGCATGTCTAAGAAAATCAAGCCCAGCTTGGCTTGTTCGCGCGCCAACGCGGTAAGAACGGCTTCTTCGCCGACCGACATCAAAACGACGTACCCTTTGACGCCTTTGATGTAAACCTGTTCAAGGGAGCCGCGTCCCAATTCACTGGCAATTCGCTCGCCCAACGAAAGCATGGCGGCGGACATCGCCGAAACGCGGTCTTCTTCCACGCCCTGCGGAAGAGCGGACGCGATGCTCAAACCGTCCACGCTGACGACAGCCGAAGCTTCAATATCGGGCGAAGAGGCTTGAAGCTCGCGCAGGCGGTCTACCATTTGTTGCGTACGATTCTTGGACAAAACAGCCCTCCTGGGGATGTGTTTACGCCCGGCGTTGGTTCGGGCTTGGTAGCAATTGCAGTCTATTTTAGAACATGGCTTGGATTGTGTCAAGTTTGACGCTTGCAAGCTTTCGTGGCTTTCTCGTTATCGCTTGCGCCGCTCCGCACAGGATAGACGGGATAAACGGGATGTTTTCGCCCCGCTCCCTCGGACTCGTCTTAAGAAACTGATTTTAAGCGGTTTCTCCGTAGCGCGACATTTTGCGCTTTTCCAGCGCGTAAGGCGAGTTAAAAACGCTTTGTTGCAAACACCTGGCTGGCTCGCTGCGAAGCCGCCAAAAAAGCCGCCGAAACAGTCCCCCCGATGCGCGCGGAGATTGCTTCGCCTCGTTCGTTTCCGCCGCGCGAATCTGCGACAAAAAACAGCCGCGCATCGGCGTTTGAAAAGCGGCGAAAATCCGCAAGACGGCGAATTATGGTAAAAAAGAGAAAAAACGCGCCGCCGCAAACTTTATGAGAAAGACGGAGAACCAATGAAACGAATCTTGACGACGATTTTGACTTTAATTCTCGCCTCCTGCGCAACCGCGCCCTCCGGCTCCGCCTCGTATTTTGATTTCGACGAGACCCCCGTCCTGCGGGCGGATTCTTCCTCGGCGGAGATTCAACGCGCCATGCTGCAAAGCGCGTTAAAGTGGAAGACCGCGCAGCTCAGCGGCGTGATTACCTGGTATCTCTCGGATGGCTCGACGCAAAGCTACCGCGAGCAAACGTGGCTCGACCCGCTGAACAGCCGCTACAAAGCGGAACTGACCAGCCTGACCAATCCTGCCGACCGGACGCTCAAATTTAGCGACGGGGAAAACAATTACAGCGTCAATCTCGCTTCGGGGTTCGTGGAGCGTTCGCCCTATCCGTATTTTGCGCGCGCCGGGCAGTTTGTCCCGCCGCAAGATTCCGCGGCGGCGCATCCCAATCCCATGTGGGGGCAGATTGGAACGCCGCTGGCGGAGATGATGTTCCCCTCCAACTTCGCGCAAGGCAGGGGAAGCTTTCAAGCGCTTGGGATGGAAACCGTCGCCGGACGCGAAGCGCTGACCGTGGAATGGACGCCCGAAGGCAGCGGCTTCCCGGCGTGGCGGCTCTGGCTGGACTCAACGACGGCGGTCATTTTGAAAATGCGCGAGTTCGCCGTCAAAGACGGCTCGCTGGCGCTGCAAGGAGAACGGGAAATCGGGCAAATTGTGTATAACCTGACTCTCAGCCCGTCTCTCTTCGCCCTGCCGGAAGGCTTTACGCCCGCGCTCATGCCGAGCGCGGCGGCGGCGCTGCCCGTGATCACAGACGCGGCGGACGATGAGCGAACGGCGGGGGAGATTTACTTCTTCTTGCTGCCGCATCAAGCGGGAAAAGAACCGCGGCTGGCGCGCGTTTCGGGCGTGTGCGTCTTCAACCTCTCGAAATGTCCGCCGCTTGAAACCGTTGCGACGCCTTTCCGCTTGGATTTCTCGCTCAGCCCGCTGGTCTGGTCGCCCGATGGAAAATTCGCCGCTTTCGCCTACCCTGATACGGCGGAGGGAACGCCGCAAAAACTGTTTCTCTTCGACCCCTCCGGCGGGACGTGGACGGCGATTGCCCAATTCCCCTACGTTGACCCGCCCTTCTGGTCGGCGGACGGAGAGCAAATCGCCTTTCGCGTGCAAGATGGATTCGGCAGCGAAGAAATTTACCTGACGAAGCGGGACGGCTCGGAGCGGCTCGAAGTCTCGGCGGGACTGCCCGCCGCCGGCAGACCGTATATTATGGACGGCTGGCTTGGGGACGGGCTGCTGATTCGCCCGGCGCTGCCCGGCGCGGGGAGCGTCGTCCTCGTGGGCGCGGATGGGAGCGTCCGCCCGCTGTTTGATTCCGCGCTGGTCAAATCGCAATTTGTTCCCGCGCCCGACGGCGAGCTGCTGGCTTACGACGATTACGAAATGAACGCGCAAACCCACGAGCTGAAAGTCGTCCGCCCCGACGGGAGCTCGCCGCAAGCGCTGGCTCGTTTCGTCGGCGGGAATGTATATCCCATCGTCTGGTCGCCCGACGGCGGCTTGATGGCTTTCAGCTATTCGACGACCGGCGCGAACATGCCCGTCTCGCAAGTTTACGTCGTCCGCCGCGACGGAAGCGGGCTTTCGCTGGTTTATCGCGGCGTGACGGTAGGCAGGCTGCTTTTTTCTCCCAATGGAAAATATCTGCTGGTGGAAGAGACGACCTCGATGAACGGTGGACAGCTGTTTTGGGTGAACCTCGCCACGCTGCAAAGCGGAGCGCTGCAAGCCCCGGGCTTGACTACGGATTACAGCTGGTACGCGCCTTCGTGGAGACCGTGACCCGCCCGAATCAGCGCAACCGCACGGCGCTCATCAGCGCGTCAAAAGCGGGGATGGATTCTTCTCTGGCGCTGGCGCCGGTGGTCAGCAGGGCGTATACCAGACCCGTCTTGCCCATGAAATAGACGCGCTTTTCGTACAGCGTCGTCGTTTCGTAAGGCGTGACGGATTCAATCGCGCCGAGTGGAATCCCGCCGGGCGGAATCAAAATATCCAGCGCGGTCGTTTCCATGCCGGGAACGCTTTTGAGCAACTCCGCTTCGATGGCTTTCAAATCCTGGTCGGAGTTAAATGAAATGCCGCGCGTTTCATCAAGAATGAAAGCGACGGTGGTCAGCGGCTCGCCAGGGACGGGCGGGACGTTGGCGTCTATGGCGTACAGGCGCAGAATGTTTTGGTCGCGGTTGAGGACGTTGCTTAACGCTTCGTGAAGGGCGGGGTTGGCGGATTGCGCGGCGAGGGCTTCTTCCAGTTCGGGTTGGTTGGGGCGGGCGAGCAGCCAGCCTGCGGGGAAGAGAACCATGTATCCCGCGCGCTCGTCCACGAACAACGTCGCGCCGTTTTCCTGAACGGAAAGCGAGCTGCCGATGGGCGGGGTAGGCGTAGGGCTGGGCGGTTCAGGCGTGAAGCTGGGCGCGGGGCTGGGCGTAAAAGTCGGCGTCGCCGCCTGCGCGGTTTGAGTCAGCCCGGAGAAGACTTTTTCCGCCACGAGGGTGGGCAGGAGGAAATCTTCGGCGGCGGCAGGGGTAAGCGGGGCGGGCGCAGGCGCGGGCGTGGAAGCTCCCGGCGAAACGCAGCCGAGCGCGAGAATCAAAAGCGCCAAAGGAAAGAAAAAGCGGGGTAGTTTCATGCGGTTTTCCTGCGAAGAAAAAATGGAAGTCACTCGAATTGCTCTAACGTGCTTTCGCCGTGAGTCAAAAGGTAAAACCCGCGCGCGGGATTTCTTTCAAAGACAAAGTCGGTGACGATGTATCCGGCGGCGAAGGCGTTTTCAAACAGTTCGCGGGCGAAGAAACGCCAATCGCGGGCGAGGGCGAAATCTCTTTCTTTGAGGGCGAGGAAGTCGGCGGGAATTTCGGCGAGCAGCAGACGATTTTCGAGGGGCGGGATATGTTCGGGCGGGCGAATCAAACCGCCCGAAGACTCCGCCGCGTAAGCGGGGCGCAGCCCCGCTTTCGTCACGCCGCTTAATTTCAACGGGGGACGCGCATGCCGCCCCAGCCTTCTTTCCACCCGCGCGGTGTTCACCCACCAATCCACTTGAAAGCGGTCGGAAGGCAGCCCGGCGTTCAGGTCGTCGCGCAGGTCGCCGTATTCGGAGCGGCGGTAAACGGAGCAGACCGCGCCGAGTTTGGCGATGTTCAGGTAGGCGTTGCGGCTGAGCAGCGGGTCGTAGGTCCAGGTGATATGATCCAGCCCCTGACGGCGAACCATTTGCCATTGGGCGCGTTTGAGGGCGAAGCCGACTCCTTTATCGCGGTAGTCGGGACGCGCGCCCAGCATGTGCGAGCAATGTTTGGGGCGGGGACCGTCGGGCGTAAACTCCAAGCCCGGAAAGCCAAAGAGGAAGCCGACCAGCTCTTCGCGCTCGTTGAACGCGCCGAGTATCAATCCGCCGTTGTGGACGGCGGTGATGAGCATGTGCAGCGGCACGACTTCGGTCTCGGAGCCTTGCCAGATTTCGCGCTGGATTTGCTCGACGAGAATCATTTCTGCGGGGGTTTCAAGTAAACGGATGGAGAACATAGGCATTAACGGCGGCGGATGTATTCCCAGATTTGTTCGTACCAGAGTTTGCGGGAGAGGTATTCCAGACGGTAGGCGAAGCGGGCGGGGGTCAGCCCAAAGACGCGCGGCATGGAATCGACCGCGCAGGTGCGATTGACGGCGAAGTAATCCATCCACAAAGAGGAGATGGGGAAGCCGGGCAGGACACTTTCAAGGAAGAGCGTGAGACCGCGCAGGGCAATGGGCGACATGGAGACAATCAACCGCCGGCGGCGCGAGACTTCCATAATGATTTCGACGATTTGCCGCAGGGTGAAAAATTCGCTGCCGCCGATTTCGTAGGTCTGGTTGCGGGCTTCTTCTCTATCCAGCGACCAGAGGATGCAGGTCGCCAGGTCTTCGACCCATACGGGCTGCACGACGACGCGCCCGCCGGAGGGAATGGGAAAGGCGCCCGGCGCGTAACGCAGGAGGGCGGCGAGGCTGTTGGTGAAGCGGTCTTCGGGTCCGTAAGCGAGCGAGCTGCGGAAGATGAGGTAAGGCGTTTTGCCCTTGCGGATGGCTTCTTCGGCGTAGCCTTTGGCGCGAAAGGCGGGATAAGCGGAAGAGGCTGCGGCGCCGAGATGGCTGAGATAGACGAAGCGATCCACGCCGGCGTCGTCGGCGGCGGCGACCAGATTGCGCGTGCCGACAATATCCGTCGCCGTAAGGTCGCCGCGCGCGCCCTGACTTTCGGCGCTGGCAAGGTGAATGACGGTTTCCACGCCGCGCAGCGCGGCGCGCAGTCCGCGTAAATCAGATAGCGAGACCAGCGCCGCTTCGACCGGCGCGCCTTTGGGCAGGCGGGGAGTCTGACGCGAGGGGCGAAACAGCGCCCGCACGGGTTTGCCTTGCGCGGCAAGCTGGCGCACCAGCGCGCGTCCGATGAAGCCGGTGGCTCCGGTGATAAGAATCATGCGGGGGATTATATGGGCAAGCGAAAAAGGTTACAAGGAGATTTTTTAACAAATCTCATAAATCTCTTCTACGTTTTTCATATATTTTCGCACTAAATTAAGGGCAAAATTCGGAAACAAAATCAATCAAGAAAAGGAGGTTGTCTCTATGTCCAATCTGTCCATTTGGGAACCCGCCCGCGAAATGATGAGCTTGCGCGAAGCGATGAATCGGCTGTTCGACGATTCGTTCACCCGGCCGCTTGGTTTCAGCGCCTCCGCCTTGCCTTCGATTGATTTGTATCAGACCAACGACGAAGTGGTCGTTAAGGCTTCGCTGCCCGGTCTCAAAGCCGAGGACGTGCAAATTTCCGTGACGGGCGAAGTCCTGACCCTGCGCGGCGAATTTAAACAGGAAGAAGAAAAGAAAGACGCGACGTATCACCTCCGCGAGCGTCGCTATGGGTCGTTCGAGCGCTCAATTATGCTCCCGACGGACGTGCAGACCGAAAAAGCCAAGGCGGAGTTTGAAAACGGCGTGCTGACCGTCACCCTGCCGAAAGCCGAGGCGGTCAAGCCGAAGACCATCGCCATCAAAGCCAAGTAAGCCTTTTGGGCGGGCAGGACGCGCGCAACGCGCGTCCGTTTTTTTATGGCGCTACAATACCCGTATGATTCCCCTCCGCGATGAAAACCCCACCCGCCGCTTTCCTTTCATTAACTACGGGCTGATTGCCCTGAACGTGCTGGTCTTTTTGTGGCAATGGAGTTTGGGACCGTATGGCGAGATTGCGCTCTACCGCATGGCGTTGATTCCGCTGAACGTGACAAGCGGCTTGGATATGGGCGACGTGCGCGCCATCTTGACCGGCATGTTCATGCACGCCGGGCTGACTCATTTGCTCGGCAACATGCTCTACCTGTGGATTTTCGGTGACAACGTGGAAGACGCCCTGGGGCATGTCCGCTACCTGTTCTTCTACCTGGCGGGCGGCGTCGCCGCTTCGCTGACCCATGTCCTGCTCTACCCCACCTCGCCCGTTCCGACGGTTGGGGCGAGCGGTGCCATCGCCGCGACGCTGGGCGCGTACCTCCTGCTTTTCCCCCACCGCCGCGTGGTGACGCTCATCCCGTTTGGCTTTTTCATCCAGGTAGCGCGC
>DAOUBR010000034.1:0-9613 GCA_034432535.1 Anaerolineales bacterium
TTCTGAAGAAAAACGGGATGAAATTCCCTTGTAAATCCAATTTATCTGTGTTCATCTGTGGTTAGAACATGAATTTCAAAACACTCTCTTAACGATATATCTGATTCCGCTCGTTGGCGCTATCGTAAGCTTCGAGCGTAATTCCGTCGCGCGAGAGATAGCCGTCGTATTCCCGCCCGCCGCTGCTGGCGATCCAGCCGTCGAGGTTGAAGGGAATGCTCCCCCCGGCGGGTATCCATTCGCCGTTGAACTTGCGCGCAATGTGCAAGTGAGTCGCGTTGGAGACTCCGCCTTCGCAGGAGGGATGACCGATGCGTTCTCCCGCATAGACGTATTCGCCGGCTGCCACGCGGTCTTGCGCGGCGATGTGCATGTAAAGAATCACCCAGCCGGTTTGTTCGTAGCCGTCGTTATCCAAATCTTGCAACGTCGCGCCGTTGGACGAGCGCAGAATCAACCCGTCCGCTACGGCGAGGACCCAATAAGGGCTGACCAGACAGCCCGCGTTTTCTCCGGGCGGGGCGAAATCCAGCGCCGCCCATGCCGAGCCGGCGTCCCATCCGCCGTGAGGTCCGCCGGTGTAATACCACGTTTCGCCCGAAGCGAAAGGCAGGCGCAGCGGCGGCTGCGCTGCGGCGAAGACCAGCGGCTCGACGGCGTAATTGAACGGGTTGCCGAAGAAAACGTAATACGTCAAAATCAAACCGTCCATGCCGACGTCTTTTTGCCATGTCGGTAGGTCGTCAAACTTGGAGAAGAAGTATTGCGCCGCCGCCGTCCCCGCGTTAATGTTCGGGTTCGCCGCGACGATAGTCCCGTCGTTTAGCGCGAAAGAAGAGAGCGCGTTCGCCCGCCAGAGGTAGTACCCTTCGTTGAGCGTGTTCGCCGCGAAAACGAGCTGGCGGTATAGACCGTAGCGGCGCTCGTCCAGCAGTCCCATCGGGTAAGCGGCGTTGAACGGCTTGGGGTTGGTGACCCAGCCGCTTTGATATTCCAGCAGCGCGAGCAGCAAGCGCGGATTGATCGAATAGTCGCGAGCGACCATCTCGACAATTTCGTATCCCGCGAGCGAGAATCCGCCGAAATCTTCCGAATAATTTTTAAGGTAACCGTTCTGGCTTTCCACAAATTGCTTGACGTTAAAATACGCCGTCGCGGGGCCGAACACGACTTCGGAATCCGGCAGGATTTTGAAATCGGCGCTTGTTTCCGTCAGGGTGGGGGCGGGGATGTTCAGCGTCATGCCCGCCGCGAGCAGGTTCGGGTCGCTAATGTCGTTCGCTTCCATAATCAATTGAGCGCTCACGCCGTAATCCTGAGCAATCTGTCCGAGCGTATCGCCCGGCTGGACGACGTATTGCTCGGCTTGCTGTCTTGGCGTGGGGAGGACGCGCGCCGCGTCGGGCGTGGGGGAGTTAATCGCCAGCGCGCCCCCGATTTGCGGAGATAAAGAACCGACGATGGCGGGCGGAAGCGAAAAGGAAAGCGGAACGCGCGTGGGAGTCGGCTGCCGCGTGGCAGCGGGGGGCGGCACGGTCGCCGAAGGCGTAAAACTTGGCAGGGGCGAAGGTCCCGGCGTGCGGGAAGGAACGGGCAAGAACGGGTCGTACGTGGGGAAGCCCGCCGGTTGCGCCGCGACTTGCACGCAAGCGGAAAGCAGCATTGAAGATAAAACAAAGAACGCAAGATTTCGAAAAGCCATGGGGCGATTTTACCAGCTTGAAACGCGCGCTTCAGTTTTACCTCCGCCTCGCAGTGATATAATCCCATCGCTTCCCAATTTTCCCACCTCCCAACTTTCCAACCTTATGAAACTCATCGAATGCATCCCCAATTTTTCCGAAGCGCGGCGCCCCGAAGTGATAAACCAGATTGTCGCCGCCCTCCAATCGGTGAACGAAGTCAAACTGCTGGATCGTTCCTCCGACCTCGACCATAACCGCACCGTGTTGACCTTTGCCGGCAGCCCCGCGGGCGTGGAGGAAGCGGCTTTCCGCGCCATTCAAAAAGCGGCGGAACTGATTGACATGGATCAGCACACGGGCGCGCATCCCCGCATGGGCGCGACGGACGTTTGCCCCTTCGTTCCTTTAAGCGGCGCGACGATGGAAGAATGCGTCGCCATTGCGCGGCGGCTCGGCGAGCGCGTGGGCAGGGAATTAAACATTCCGGTCTATTTATACGAAGCCGCCGCGACTCGCCCCGAAAGAACCAACCTTGAAAACATCCGCAAGGGACAATACGAGGGCATTAAAGCGGAAATTGAAACCGACCCCAACCGCAAGCCGGATTTCGGCCCCAGCAAAATGCCCAAAGCGGGCGCGACGGTGATTGGCGCGCGCAATCCGTTAATTGCCTTCAACGTGTACCTCGCCAACGACGACGTGGACGCGGCGAAGAAAATCGCCAAGGCGATTCGCCATTCATCGGGCGGGCTGCGTTACGTTAAGGCGCTGGGGCTGCTGGTGGACGGGCGCGCGCAAATTTCCATGAACCTGACCAACTATCATGATACGCCCATCGCCCGCGTCGTCGAATTCATTCGCCGCGAAGCGCAGCGTTACGGGACGGCGATTCGTCACAGCGAATTGGTGGGGCTCATTCCGCAGGAAGCGCTGATTGACGCGGCGGTCTGGTACGCCCAACTCGACCAGTTCGACAAAGAGCAGATTTTGGAATCGCGCTTGTTTTCGGAAGAAGGGGAAGCGAAGACGGAGGACAGAGAACGCTCGCAATTTTCATTTGTGGAAGAGCTGGCGGCGGCGACTCCTGCGCCGGGCGGAGGCTCGGCGGGCGCTTACGCCGGCGCGATGGGCGCGGCGCTGGCTGCGATGGTCGCCGGCTTGACCCTTGGCAAGAAAAAATACGCCGAAGTCGAAGCCGAAATGCAGGCGATTCGCACGGTGGCGGAGACTCTCCGCAAGGAATTGACGCAGGCGGTAGGCGACGACGCCGCTTCGTTTGAAGTCTTGATGGCGACGATGAAAATGCCCAAAGAGACCGAAGAGCAAAAAGCCGCGCGCGAACAAGCCGTCGTTCAGGCGACGTTGAACGCCGCGCATATTCCCCTGCACGTTTGCGAAAACGCCGTCAAAGCGATGGAGTTGAATTTGAAATGCGCCCGCCGCGGAAACCTCAACGCGATTACCGACGCCGCTTCCGGTTTTGCGATGGCGCGCGCTTCGCTGACGGCGGCGGGATACAACGTCAGAATCAACCTCAGCTCGCTGGCGGATAAAACTCCCGGCGAAAAAATGCTGCAAGAGCTCGCCGCGCTGGAAGCCAAAGCCGAAGAATTGGAAAAAGAAATGCGCGCCGTGATGAAGGAGCGCGGAGGAATTTGACATGCCCCGCCGCTCCCGCAACCCGAAGGAATACAGCGAGGCGCAAGCGTACGCCCACCGCGCCTTGAAGGAAGCCTTGCGGCAATCCAGAATCCGCTTTGGCGAGGAACTGCGGGGCTTCTGGTTTTACGACGGCGACCTTTGCCCCGGCTGCTCGCAGCCGCTGGAACTGGATAAGATGAACTTCAAAGGCGGAGGAACGCTTTCGCTCAACGCCTTCGCCTACCACGAGCGCGGAATCCTCATTGGCTATTTCTTGTGCCGCTTTTGCGCGGCATATATCTTCGAGCAAAACGACAGACGCCCCGGCGTGGAGACTCCGCTGCACAAGACCATTGAGGAGAATCTCATTGCGGCGTATCACAAACATCTGCAATCGCTGAACGCTTGAAACGCGGCTGCCGACGTCTCTCTGACTTTTAAGAAAAAGCCTCGCGGCTTGGATTCACTTCCGCCGCGAGGCAATCTCCAATTACCAATCTCCAATCTACTCTTCCAGCGTGCTGACGTCGCCTTCGGGCAGCCCCTGCGCGCGAGCCTTCAACACGCGGCGCATAATTTTACCGCTGCGCGTCTTGGGGAGCTTATCCACGAATTTCACTTCGTCGGGGCGGGCGATGGGCCCCATGTGCTTGGCGACGTGCTGACGCAGTTCTTCCGCCAGTTCCGGCGAGGGGGCGAATCCGCCGCGCAGCAGAACGAAGGTGTGAATCGCCTGCCCTTTGACCTCGTGCGGCAGACCGATGGCAGCCGCTTCCGCCACAGCGGGATGGCTGACCAGCGCCGATTCAATTTCCGCCGTGCCGAGCCGATGACCGGAGACTTTAATCACGTCGTCCACGCGCCCGATGATCCAGAAATAGCCGTCCGTATCGCGCTTGGCGGAATCGCCGGTGGTGTAGCGTCCGGGATATTTGCTCCAATATTGATTGACGTAACGCTCGTCGTCGCCGTAAATGGTGCGGAGCATAGAGGGCCAGGGGTTGAGCAGCGTGAGGTAGCCTTCGGCGTTGTCCGGGACGGGGTTGCCTTGCTCGTCCACAATTTCCGCTTTTTGACCGAAGAAGGGGCGCGTGCCGGAGCCGGGTTTCAGCGGCACAACCGGCGTCGGCGCAATCATAAACGCGCCGGTTTCGGTTTGCCACCAGGTGTCAATGATGGGGCAGCGTTCCTTGCCGATGACGCGGTAATACCATTTCCACGCTTCGGGGTTGATGGGTTCGCCGACGGAGCCGAGCAGCCGCAGCGAGGATAAATCGTGCTTGTTGGGCCAGGCTTCGCCGAAGCGCATCAGCCCGCGAATCGCCGTCGGCGCGGTGTAGAAAATCGTAATGCCGTAGCGTTCCACCACCTGCCACCAGCGGTTGGGGTAGGGGAAGGTGGGTCCGCCCTCGAAGAGCATCGAAGTCGCGCCCGCAATCATGGGACCGTAAACGATGTACGAATGTCCGGTAATCCAGCCCGGGTCGGCGGTGCACCACCAGCGATCGTCGTCGCGCACGTCGAAACAATATTTTAGCGTCGAATATGCGCCGACCATGTATCCGCCGTGCGTGTGCAAAATGGCTTTGGGCTTGCCGGTGGAGCCGGAAGTGTAGAGGATGAAGAGCGGGTCTTCCGCGTCCATGATTTCGGTGGGACATTTGCCGTTGGCGATGGGCAGCGCGCACATATCGTGATACCAGTGGTCGCGCCCGGCTTCCATATTGACGGGCTGCCCTGTGCGTTTGACGACAATCACGTTTTCCACCGAGGGACAGCGCCGCAGCGCCTCGTCCACAATGTTTTTCAACTCCACAATCTTGCCGTTTTGATACGAGCCATCCGCGGTAATAATCAACTTGGATTGGCTGTCTTCGATTCTGCCTTGCAGCGCGTCCACCGAAAAGCCGCCGAACACCACCGAGTGAATCGCCCCGATTTTGGCGCAAGCCAGCATGGCGAAGACGATTTCGGGGATGCGCCCCATGTAAATCGTCACGCGGTCGCCCTTTTGCACGCCCATCGCCTTGATGATGTTCGCCATGCGCGAAACTTCGCGGTTCATGGCGTAATAGGAAAAAGTGCGCTCTTGTTTGCCGTCTTCCGATTCCCAAATGAGCGCCAGTTGATTCTTGCGATGAGTTTTAAGATGACGGTCAACGGCGTTGTGGACGATATTTACTTTTGCGCCGACGAACCATTTGAAAAACGGCTTTTTGGAATCATCCAAAACCTTGTCCCACTTTTGAAACCATTCCAATTCAGAGGCTTCCTCAGCCCAAAAGCCTTCCAGGTCTTGCTCGGCTTTTGCGGCGAGCGCGTCCCAATCTTTTAGCCGCGCCTGCTGGACGACTTCCTCTGACGGATAATATACTTCGCCTTCCATTTCTTTCCGAATCATAAGAGCCTCCTGAGTTGGGTTTTGAGTTTAAAAACATATTTTACTCCCTTTTAGAGAGAAGAACTCCCATTTGCGCGGCTTTCTCGTTTTCGGAACAGAATAGACCGGGCAGGCTGAAGGCGTTCGCCCTTAAACGCCCCGTTTGCTTTCATGCTCAAATCCAGACTTTCGAGAAGCCGTGCTCTCGTTCGTCTTCGCCTTCCGCCCTTTCTTTTCCATGAGTATAATCAACCTTATGTCCCGACAAACGATTGCAACCGCAGAACCTTTCTTCTTGTCCGGAAACAAAACGGGCGTTTTGCTCATTCACGGTTTCACCGGCGCGCCGAAAGAAATGCGCTGGATGGGCGAGTATCTCAACCGCGAAGGGGGCTTCACCTGTTTGGGAGTTCGCCTTTTCGGTCACGCCACCCGCCCCAAAGATATGGTTCGCTCGCGCTGGACGGATTGGACGGCTTCCATCGAGGACGGCTATCACCTGTTGCGCGGCGCGGCGGAAAATATTTATTTCGCCGGGCTTTCGATGGGCGGGGCGCTCAGCCTGCTCATGTCCACGCGGCTGGAAGTGAAAGGCGTTATCTCCATGTCCGCCCCTTACGATTTGCCCGCGCCGTACCCCGCGTGGCAGATTTGGCTGGCGAGCTATTTTGTGACCTACATGCGGAAAACAAAAGAAGAGCCGGGCGCGGGCTGGTTTGATAAAGAAGCGTGGAAGGACCACGTTTCATATCCGCTCAACCCTGTGCGCTCCGGCGCGGAGCTGGCGGCGCTGCTGGCGAAAATGCGCGCCGCGCTTCCCAACCTTCGAGCGCCGGTTTGCTTGATGCACTCCAAAAACGATACTTACGTCCCGCCGGAAAACATGGAAAAAATCTACGCCGCGCTGACCAGCGCCCGCGAGAAGGGCATGACCTGGTTCGAGCGTTCGGGTCACGTGCTGACGCGCGACGCCGAGCGCGAGCGGGTCGTTCAAACCGCGTTAGATTTCATTCGCCGCGTCGAGCGGGATTCTTAAAAATTTAAAAATAAGGAAAATCATTGAAGCGCAACCTTTTTCTGATTGCCGCGGCCCTCTTCCTGTGGGGCTTTGGCGAAGGCATATTCTTTAACTTCGTTCCAATTTATCTTTCTAATCGCTTTAAATTAAGCGAACAGCAGATTGGTCTGGCTTTGGGCGCGATGGGTTTTTTTATGCTGCTCATGCACCTGCCCGGCGGCTACCTCGCCGATAAAATCGGGCGCCGTCCGCTGCTGATTGCCGCGTGGTTGATGGGGCTGCTGGCGACGGCGCTGATGGCGCTGGCGCAGCGTCTCCCTTTGTATCTGGCGGGCTTTTTCGCTTATGGCTTGACCGCGTTTGTCTCTTCGCCGTTGAGCAGTTACGTCACCGCGGGGCGCGGCGAGCTGTCGGTAGGCGCGGCGCTGGCGCGGGTCTCTGCCGCTTTCAATATCGGCATGGCGTTGGGTCCCGTCACTGGCGGCTGGCTGGGCGAGCGTTACGGAATGCAAAGCGGCTATTTCGCCGCCGCGGGCGTCTTCGCCCTGTCCACGCTGCTGCTGAGCTTTATCCAGCCGCAGCCGCTCGACCGTCACGAGGAGGGCGCGCCGCCTCTCAGCCTGTGGCGCAATCGCAGATTCATCGTCTTTCTGGCTCTCACCACCTTTGCGGTCTTCGCCATGTATCTGGCGCAGCCGCTCACGCCCAATTTTTTGGAAAGCGTCCGCCGCCTGCCGCTTAGCGATACGGGCATTGTCTTTTCGATGGGCGCGTTGGGCAACGCCTTGCTGACTTTCGCTTTCAGCCGCGTCCATCCCCGCCGCGGATTCATCTTCGGGCAGGCGCTCGTCGCCCTCTTCGCCTTGTTGATGCTGAAAGGCTCCGGGCTACCTGTCTTCATGCTCGGCTATTTCCTGCTGGGCGGATTCCGCGCCTTTCGTCCGATGGCGCAGGCGCAGGCGCGCGAGCTGGCGCACGTTTCTCAAATGGGCTTGACCTACGGCGCGCTCGAAACCGCTTACGCCGTCATCTTCGTCCTCGTTCCGCCGCTGGCGGGCTTTCTCTTTGAACGCGACCCGTTTTTAATTTACCGTCTCGCCGCCGCTTTCCTTCTCGTTTCTATTGGCGCAAGCGCGCTTTATATGCGGAGGACCGCTCATGCTTGAAATTCGCTCCTTTGTGCTTGGACCTGTTCAGACCAACGCCTATCTGCTCGCCGACCCGGAAACCAAAGAAGCCGCCGTGATAGACCCCGCTTGGGACGGCGACCTGATTCTGCGCGCCGCGCAAAAACGCGGATGGCGCATTGGGCATTTGTGGTACACCCACGCGCACTTCGACCACATCGGCGGCGCGGCCGCCATCGCCGACACGCTTAACCCGTTTCCCGTCGTCGCCTTGCACCCCGAAGACCATGTCCTCTGGAGGGCGGGCGGAGGCGGCGCGCTCTTCGGCTTTGATATAGACCCCGGCCCCGAACCGATGCTTGATTTTCAGCACGGCATGAGGCTGCGCCTCGGCTCGACCGAGCTGCAAGTGCGCCACGCGCCGGGACACACCAGAGGTCACTGCGTTTTCTACGTCCCCGCGCAAAAGGTTTGCTTCACCGGCGATTTGATTTTCAAAGCCAGCGTGGGCAGGACCGACCTGCCCGGCGGCAATTGGGACGCGCTGCAAGCCAGCGTCCGCGAGCAGATTTTCACCCTGCCCGACGAAACCCGTTTGCTTTCGGGCCACGGTCCCGAAACGACGGTGGGCTACGAAAAACAGTTCAATCCCTTTTTGCGAGGCGAAGCATGAAATGCGCGGTCAGCGTTAGTTTGGGAAGATCCAAACGCGATAAAAGCATGAAGGTCAATTTGAACGGGGTGGAGATTCTCGTTGAGCGCGTCGGAACCGACGGCGACGCGGAGAAAGCGCGCCGCATGTATCTGGAACTTGACGGCAAGGTGGACGCTTTCGGCGTGGGCGGCGTGGATTTGTATTTGCGGCTGGACAACCGCGAATATCCGCTGCGCGCCGCGCGCCTGATGCTTCCGCTCGTCAGTTATTTTCCGCTGAGCATGATTTTCTACGGCGGCGCGGGAGGCGCTGGAGGATATGTTGGGAGGCAAACATGCGTAAGGTATCCAATTGTCTGAACGCCGTGCTGGCTTTGCTGGCAATTCCGATATACCTGCTCGTCCTGCTGGCAACGCTGGTGGGCGTGATTTCCACCGTCTTTTCGCTCTCTCTCGACTGGCTGCCCGCCTGGCTGCAGTTCGTCGCCGCAAAAGCGTTTCTCCTGGCGGCATATGGGTTGATGGTCTGGTACATTTTTGTCGCCAGCCTGGGCGTCCAACGCACGGGGACGGAGATGGTCTGGCGGGATTCCATGTTTGGCGATGGCCTTTCGGGTTACCTGTTGTGGGCAGGATTGGCGGTCGCCGCTCTCGTTCTCTGGCGGGTTCTTTTTTGAGGAGGTTGGCATGCAAAAACAAAATCCCCTTGTCGCATTCTGGCGGGAGCGGTCGCTTCCCTGGCTGTTGAAGGTGCGTTGCGCTCTGAACGAGGGCTATCATCGCGCGCTGGATTGCTTTCCCTCCCGCTGACCGCTCTGATTGTTTCTGCATGTACGTCGCAGCCGACCGCCGCCCCCGCCGACTCACGCTGGAACTGGATTGCCAATAAATTCAGCGTGATGAACGAAGCCGGGCTGCGCTGGGCTTTGTGAACCCACCGCAACAGCGCAGCCAAAGCGCCCTCCCAGATATCCTGCGCCACAGCCTGAAACAGCCCTGAAGAGAGATTGGACGCCCCATGAATCGCAGACAATTTTTGAAACTTTTTGTAACTGCATTGGCAAGCGCCCCCCTGGCTGCCTGTGCCGATACGCTTGGCCCCCCCGCA
>DAOUBR010000035.1:0-94142 GCA_034432535.1 Anaerolineales bacterium
GCAGGGTGGCGGCGAGTTTCTCCACGGCGTTGGCGGCGTGCGGATGATGGAAGCGAGTCTGCCGGGCGGTTTTGCGCGCCGCCAGATAGAGGGTCAGCGCCTCGTGGAGATTGACCTTGATTTCGGAAATTAAGCGCGTTTTGTCAATTCTCCAACGCCCGTATTCGTCCTTAATGAAAGGATAACCCTCATCCTCCAATTCGCGGCGGTCGCGGAAGATGGTCTCGCGGCGCGTCTCCAATTTCTCCGCCAGTTCGATATCCGACCAGGCGCGCTGGATGTACAGCCGCTTCAGTTCCGTCAGACGTTCTGCTTTGTTCATTCCGCTCATAAACGCTCCTTTTTTATATAGGAATGCCCCGCAGGCTCCCCTTGCTGAGACTGGCGGTCAGAGCATATGCCTGCGGGGCGGCGGGCAATGCGTTTTTTAACAACAGCATACCGCGCCGCTGCGCCGAATTCTGCAACATTTTTCATGGCTTTCTCATGATCGCTCGCGCCGCTTTGTTTAACAGCATCAACAGGATGTTTTCACCCTGTTTTCTGCGCGGCTCATCCTAAAAATCCTGTCCATCATGTTTGTTTCCTAACCTGAAACCGGATTTTGAAAAAGTCATGGACATTTTTTCACGACCCTTGCGTTTTTTTGAAGAAGGGATATAACCCCCCTTTTTCGTCTTCGTATACCAACAATCCTTTTTCTTCCAGCTCGGGCAGCGAGCGAGTCACTTCCGAGCGATGAAGCCCCAAAAGCCGGGCGATAAAGCCAGGTTTTTCGCCGGGGTTTTCCTCCACTGCATTATAAATCTTTTCCAATTTTTCTTGATTGGTTCGGCGAGCCATAGCGACCTCCGCGTTGTTGATTTTTCCCACTTTACGGCGGCGATGTTGCAAGTAACGCAACAACTACAAAAAGACCTCTGGAATTTTCCAGAGGTCTTTTGCCGATTGCATTCTGCGGTCCCGACGGGATTCGAACCCGCGATCTCGGCCTTGACAGGGCCGCATGTTAGGCCGCTACACCACGGGACCATCCTAACAAGCGGGCGGTAGTTTACCACGAGGGCGGACGAATGTCAATGAAATTTCGCGCCGAAATCGCGCCCTCCCTCGCCGAATCATCCAACCACTGCCTCGCCGTAACTCCGCTCCACCGTACCACGCGCCACCGAATTTTTTAAGCCCCCGCCCCTTGCCGCAATCTCAAAATGTGACATAATGCAACCATCCGCTACCCAATGGAGAATAACCCCATGCGCATTTGCGTTCTTTCCGATGAAGACCTCGAAGATTTCGACCCCGCCCCCTACCTGAAAGACTTCGATTGGGAGATGGCCACCCTGACCGCGCCGGTATTTGAAAAAATCAAAGCCCTCGCCGATTCCAACAAATACGACGTCTTCCTCAACGTCTGCGAAGGATATGAATTTGAAGACGAGGAAGACTTTCGCGTCGGCTACAACGGCGTGGACGTCGTTCGCGCCCTCGAAGCGCTCAACCTGCCTTTTACCGGCGTCCCCTCGCGCTGCTTCGACCCCACCCGCGAAGAAATGCAAGCCGTCGCCGAAGCGAACGGAATCGGCTTCGCCAAAGGCTACCGCGTTCACAGCGTGGAAGAAGCCGAAGCCCTCGTCGCCCGCTTACGTTACCCCATCATGGTCAAACACCCGCAAAGCTACGGCAGCACGGGCATGACCAAAGAATCCCGCGTAGATACGCCCGAACAGCTGCGCGAGCAAGTCGCCCGCATGTGCAAAACCTACGGCGCGGCGCGGATGGAAGAATTCATCGTCGGCAAAGAATACAACGTCCACGTTGTGGACAACCCCGACGACCTGAGCGTCCCCATCGTTTACCCGCCCGCCGAGCTGGTTTTTCCCCCCGGCGAAGAATTCTGGCATGTCAACATCAAATGGGATTACACCGTCCCCTTCGACTTCAAGCAAGTAACCGATCCGCAACTCATCGCGCGATTGAGCGACATATCTCGCCGCATGTACCTTGCGATGGGCTACGAAGGCTACGGGCGCTGCGATATTCGCATGAACGAACAGGGCGAGCTCTTCATCCTCGAAATTAACCCCAACCCCGCCATCATGCTCCCGCTTGACGAATACGGACCTTCCGACTACATGATCCTCTACGACCCGCAAGGCTACAAAGGCTTTTTCGATTTAATCTTTCGCGCCGCGCAAATTCGTCAAAAAATGCGCGCCCGGCAAACCGGCTCCTCTTAAGGAAAAACTCCCGCGAGAAATTTTTCAAACCGTCCCGAGGCTTTGCTCCAAACAACTTTCGGGATGATCGCTTGTTACCGTTCAGGCAGGGTAAAATAAAAGTCGCATGGGCGAAAGCGTTTTGTTTAGCCTCCTTTACTTCCTTTCTCTCGTCGCGGCGTTTGGGGTTTTCGCTTACGCTCGCGCGCGAGCCGATTCTCTCATTGCGGAGGCGTTCTCGTGGTACGCCTTTGGACGCGCTCTCTGGATTGCCGCCTTCTTCATGCAATCTTCAGGCGTCAGCCTGTCCGCCAAAACATTATGGGAAAGCGTTCAATGGCTGACGGGCGCGTTCACGCTGGCGCTGCCTTACTTTGCCCTTGAATACGTCGAATATGGAACGCGCCGCGCGCGCGCTCTCTTCGGGCTGGCTTTGATTCCTTCCCTGATTCTGGCTGCCGGTCTTGTTATTTCCCCCTACCGCTGGGTTTACCTTCGCCCTAGCCTGACCCCCGCCCTGTCCTTCGAATATCAGCCCGCGCCCCTCCTCAATTTCTACGCCTTTTACGAAAACCTGCTCGCTTTCGCCGGGCTTGCCATCCTGTTTCGCGCCATCGTCCATCCGCGCCGCCTGCACCGTCTCCAAATCGGATTGATAATGCTTGGCTTCTTTATCTCCTCGCTCGGCGGAATGCTTGCCGCGCTGCAAATCCAAAATATCAGCCAATTTAACCTGGTTCCGTTCTTCTTCTCCGCCGGAATCGTTATCGCCGCCTGGGGGTTGTTTCGCTTGCGCCGTTTTGAAGTCTTGCCCTTTGCGCGCGACAAAGTGTTTGAAGCGATGGTCGAGCCTGTCGTCATCCTCGACAATCAAAACCAGATTGTGGATATAAACTCCTCCATGCTCAACCTGTTGGGAAAAACCGCCGTAGACGTAATTGGCAAGCCCGCCAAAGAGGTTTTTGACGGCTTTCCCATCCCTATCAAAAAATATCTGCAAACGTCTTACGCCGCCGCCGAAGCCGCCTTTGAAGTCAAAGGCAAAGAAGCGTATTACCAGATGACCGTCTGGCCCCTCTTTGATTCTCGCAAACAAATGACCGGGCGCATCTTCATCTCCCACGACGTCACCGCCTATAAGGAACTGGAACGCGAATTGCGCCGCGCCACGATGGATTTGGAAAACCGCGTGCGCGAACGGACGCGCGAACTGCAAGAAGCCTACGACGTCACGCTGGAAGGTTGGGCGCGCGCCCTCGAACTGCGCGACAAAGAGACCGTCGGCCATACCCGCCGCGTCACCGATACAACCTTAAAAATCGCCCGCCGCATGGGAATTTACGGCGAAGAACTCAACTGCATTCGGCGCGGCGCCATCATGCACGACATCGGTAAGATGGGCGTCCCCGACCATATCTTGCTCAAACCCGGCGAACTCACCGAAGAGGAACGCGAAATCATGCGCCAGCACCCGCTGCTGGCTTATCAGCTGCTCTCGCCCATTTCCTTCTTAAGGAAAGCGCTCGATATTCCCTACTGTCACCACGAAAAATGGGACGGCTCCGGCTACCCGCGCGGCTTGAAAGGGGAGGAGATTCCGCTCGCCGCGCGCATCTTCGCCATCGCCGACGTGTGGGACGCCATCAACTCGGAGCGCCCTTACAAAGCCGCCTGGACGCGCGAAAAATCTATGCGCTACTTTATCGAACAATCGGGCAAGCACTTCGACCCGCGCGTCCTCAACGTTTTTCTCGATATGTTAGATAAAGGCGAGATATAATAGACGCCGCTGAAACGTCTCTTTGATCGTTTTCCCCGCGCAAACGCGGGAAACAGGAAATCAAATCATGCTCAACCAAATTTATGTTATCGGACACGTGAACCCCGACACGGACTCCATCGCTTCCGCGATGGGCTACGCCTGGCTGTTACGCGAGCGCGACGGCGTGAACGCCGTCGCCGCGCGGGCGGGAGCGCTCAACCCGCAAACCTCCTGGGCTTTAAAAAAACTAGAATTGGAGCCGCCGCTCCTGCTGACCGACGCTTCGCCGCGCTTTGAATCCGTCATGACTCGGTTGGACGTCCTCGCGCCCGACGCGCAACTCGGCGCGGCGTGGACTCTCGCCAGCCGCACCGGAGGTCTCGCCCCCGTGGTGGACGAAGAGGGCAAACCTTACGGCATCATCAACGGGCTCAGCATGTTCAAATATTTCACCGAAATCGTCGGTCCCCGCCCCGGCGACGTCACTCTCAGAGAAATGATGAGCGTCCCCTGCAAAGAGGCGGCCGATACCACCGTCCCCAAATTCCTCGCCAGCGCTCACATCCGCGATTCGCTCAATCGCATCTTGCGCGACGAATACGACGATTATTGGGTGGTGGACGAAAGCGGCTTATATTTAGGAGTCGCCCGCCAGCGCGATATGCTCAACCCCCCGCGTTTGAAAATCGTCATGGTGGACCACAACGAGCCGCGTCAGGCTATCGCCGCTTTGGAAGAAGCCGAACTGCTCGAAATCCTCGACCATCACCGCCTAGGCAACCCTTCCACGCATCAGCCGATTCGCTTCACGGTGGACGTCGTCGGCTCGACCTCGACTCTCGTGACCGAATTAACCGCCGAAGCCGGGCTTTCCATGCCGCCCGCGCTGGCGGGAATGTTAATGGCGGGGCTGCTTTCCGATACGCTGATTCTCACCTCGCCGACGACCACCCCGCGCGATAAAGCCGCGGCGGAACGTCTCGCCCGCTGGGCGTTTGTCGGCGGCAGCCCGCTGAAAGGCGAGACCATTCAATCTTACGGCAAGGCGGCGCTTAGCGCCGGCGCCGGGCTGAGCAACCGCGACCCGAAGGAAGTGGTCAGCACGGATATTAAATCCTTTGAAGGCGGCGGCTACAAATTCGCCGTGGCGCAAGTGGAAGTCACCGACATCATTCAATTGGGCGAGCATCTCCAGCCGCTGCAAGCCGCGCTCGACGCCTTGCGCGAAAAACGCGCCTTGCATTTTGCCATGCTGCTCGTCACCGACGTCGTGCGCGCCACCAGCATTCTGCTGGTCTCTTCTAACGCGCCCGCCATTTTGAACGAGCTCCCTTATCCGCCCCTGCCCGACGGCACGCGCGAAGCGAAGGGAGTCGTTTCGCGCAAGAAACAGTTGCTGCCCACCGTGCTGGGTCTGCTGGAAAAATAAAGCGCTTGCTTTGTCGCAATGATGGCTGTTGCGAGACCTCGAACGTCCGCGACGCATCTTCCCCGAATGGGAATTGACGTCGTCCGCCATATCGTGGGCGTCGCGAGATAAACTTCGCGCTACGGGGCGCTTCGCCAAAAGCGAGAATCTCGCTACGCCGGCTCCGCCCGTAGGTAAACCTTCGGGCTATGAGCGCAAAGTCCGCTCAAGCGGACTGAACGGCTGGCGCTTAGCCGTCTTCAGACGGATTCGGAAAAGGACTTTTTGCAAAATCTCTACGAACCCCGCGTTTGGGCGGCGTCTCTTGAGACTCTTCGGTCGCAAACGGCGCTCCCTCAGAGCGGCACGCTTAAGAAAAAAATCCCCGAAGGCTGGTATGTAACCTTCGGGGCAGGGAAGCGCGCGGTTAGCCGTGCTGATCCATCGTAATCACCTGCGAATCCCAGCGATGCCATGCGCCGTGATGCTTCTCCAAAATGCGCTTGCCCTCGCCGGGCGATTCTAACCCCGCCAGCTCTAAATCCGCGTCCACCATGATTCGCACCAAATCGCGGAAGAACACGCGCGGCTCCCAGCCGAGTTTCTTTCGCGCGCGGGAAGGGTCCGCCAGCAGGAAATCCACTTCGGTCGGGCGGAAGTAACGCGGGTCAATTTTCACGTATTCATGCCAGTCCATCCCAACGTAGCCGAAGGCTTCGTCTAAAAACTCGCGGACGGAATGCGATTCGCCCGTGCCAATGACGTAATCATCCGGCTCGTCTTGCTGCAATATTTTCCACATCGCGGCGACGTAGTCGGGCGCGTAGCCCCAGTCGCGCTTCGCGTCCAAATTTCCGAGATACAGATACTTCTGCTTTCCCGCTTTGATGGAAGCGATGGCGCGCGTGATTTTGCGGGTGACGAAGGTCTCGCCGCGCCGCGGAGACTCATGGTTGAACAAAATGCCGTTGCAGGCGTATAAATGATAGCCTTCGCGGTAGTTGCGCGTCACCCAATAGGAATACACCTTCGCGGCGGCGTAGGGGCTTTGCGGCTGAAAGGGCGTATCCTCCGATTGCGGCGGCTTGGCGCTACCGAACATCTCGCTGGAAGAAGCCTGATAGAAGCGCGTGCGCACGCCGCTTTTGCGCACCGCCTCCAAAATGCGAATCGTCCCCAAGCCGGTCACGTCGCCGGTGTAATCGGGCATATCAAAACTGACGCGCACATGGCTTTGCGCCGCCAGATGATAAATTTCATCCGGCTTGACGTCGTAGATGGCGTCCGCCAGCGCGCCCGTGCTGGAAACGTCGCCGTAGCGCAGAAACAGCGCCGGGCGCGATTCGGAATCGGCGGCGTGCGAGTCGCGGTAGAGATGATCAATTCGCCGCGTGTTAAACGTGCTGGCGCGGCGAATCAAGCCGTGCACTTCGTACCCTTGCGAAAGCAGCAACTCCGCCAGATACGAACCGTCTTGCCCGGTGATTCCGGTAATTAGCGCTTTTTTCATCTTTCAATTATCCTCGTTATGCCAAAAAACTTGCCGCAACTCCTTGCGGAAAAAATGCCAACCGTCTTGCAGGTTGGCGGGCGGAGCTCGGACGAGCGGTATTTTAGCATAGTTTTTGCGCGCCGCTTTACGGTAAAATTAATTTCGCTTTCCGTCATGACTTCCCGCGTTCACAAAATCGCCTCTTTGTTCGCCCTCGTTTTATTCGCCGCCCTCGCCGCCTATCTGTTTTGGCGGCTGGCGCTGCCGCGCAAGGATTTTTATAACGAGCTGTGGGCGCCCGCCTTTTTGCTCACGCGCGGCGAGAGCCCCTATCGCACCGCGCCGCTGCAAACCAACCTTCCCGCCGCGTGGCTACCGATGGTCATCGGCGCTTTCTTCCCGCTCGGCTGGCTTTCGGAGCAAGCCGCGCTGACTTTTTGGTATCTCCTCAACATCGTTGAAGTCGCCGCGCTGATTTATCTGATTCAGGACGAGCTTAAACTTCACGACGCAATCGCCCTCGCCGCCTTTGCGTTCTTTTACCCGCTCACGCTCAACCATTTCAATCTGGGGCAATTTTCCATTACCGCCATGCTGTGCTGGATTCTGGCGCTTCGCGCCGCGGAATCCTTCAAAGACTTCGGACCTGGCGGAACGTGGCTGCCCGCCTTCCTCGTCGCCCTTGCGCTTTCCAAACCGCATTTGGGAATCCTCTCCCTGTTGGGCTTTTCTCAACGCGCGCACGCGCGCGGCGGGCTGCGGAAAGTTTTCCTCTTCTGGACGAGAATCGGAATCGCCTGTCTGGCTTTGACTCTGCCGCTCTTTATCGCCTATCCCAACTGGATTCCCGATATGCTTCAAGCCATGCGCGAAAACCCCGCGTGGTCTTATCCTTCGCTGTTCGTCGTTTATCATCGCTTCGTCCCCGCTTTGAAATATCCCTTGTGGGCGCTCACCGTCCTCGCCGCGCTGGCGCTGAACTTCCAACTGTGGCGCAAACTTCCCGCGCGGCAGGCTTTATATTGGAGCCTCGCCCTCGCGCCTTTCGTTACGCATTACGTCGGCAGTTGGGATTTTGTCCTGCTGCTGCCGCTGTTTTTATCTTCCTACGTCCGCGCCGATTGGAAGCGAAAAATCTTCCTCTGGCTCGTATATCTTGCCGCGTGGCTGCTCATGGCGCGCGTTCAAAGAATGATCCCCAGCCACAATCATTACTTCTGGTGGGTCCCGCTGTGGTTTGTCGGCGCGGCGGCGCTCAGCCAATGGAGCGGATGTGAAGCGAAAAATTGACTTTGCGCTTTTTGCTCTCTTTGTTATCGTCAGCCTCGCGCTGGCGGCGCTGGCTTATTCTTTTGGCGGCACGGACTTCAACGCGTATTACGCCGCCGCAAAAACGACCCTGCAAGGCGGCAACCCCTACGATTACGAGAGCCTTGTCCAGCGAATTATTTCCACCGGCAAACTGAACAACCCCTATTATTACGCCCCCTGGTTCACGTGGAGCGTCGTTCCCCTCGCGTTGCTTCCTTATCCTGTCGCGCGCGTTCTGTGGGCGGCGGCGAACTATCTCCTCTGGATTTTTTCTCTCGTCGCCCTTTCTAAACTTATTTCGTACCCTTCGGCGGGGCGAAGCCGATGGAGCATGTGGCTGTTCGCCACCTTTGTCTTCGCCTGGTCTACTTGGGGCGCGGAACAAGTCGGCGTTTTGATTTTGTTCTTGTTCGCCCTCGCGCTGCTTTTCGCCCTGCGCGAAAACTGGCGGGCGGCGGGAATCTTCCTCGCGCTGCCGCTCTTCAAGCCGAACATCGCCGCCTTGCCCGTCGCATTCATCGCCTTGTGGATTTTCATCCGCAAGCGAACCGCGCGCCACTTGTTGTGGATGACGCTGACGCTCGCGCTCTTTCTCTCGGTCGCGCTGATTCTCGACCCGCAGTTTTATCTCCCCTTGTTGCGTCCCGACAAACTGCAAGGCTTATCGTACACGCTCGACGCTTCGGGCGGGCTGGAAATAAAACGTTACACGACCACCCTGCGCGATTTCCTCGCCCAATACCAGATTGAAAGCGGCGCGCTCGCCGCGATTTACGGGGCTGCGATTCTTGCCAGCCTGCTCGCGGCGGGATACGGGCTGCTCTCTTCAGATTCGCTGGTTGAATTTTCCGCGCTGGCGATATTAATCAACTTCGCCGTCGTCCCTTACGCCCTGTTTTACGATTACCCGCTGATGACCGTCCCGCTGTTCTACGCCAATCTTGCGCTGCTTGAACAAAAGCCGCTACGTTATGCCGCCAACGCGTTGACGCTTGCCGCTTTATTCGTCGGCGCAAGCATTCCCTATCGCTATTGGATTACGATAATTCTCTCGTGTTTCTTCGCCTTCGGCTGGCTTGCCAAGAGGCGAATTATTTTTTCTCAAAAATAACGACCTCGGGCGAGCGATAAACCTCCGCGTAGCGCGGGGAATCTTCCATCGTCAGAATCAACGCGCGTGTCTCATGCGCATCCGCCAGCCCGCAATCCTTGGTCGGCGAAGAGACCGAAACGTAAACGTAATCGAACGGCTTGCCCAATTGCGCCGCTTCGCGCTCGAAGCATTCCACGCCCTCGTCAATGCAAGCTTGCAGGCGATGAGTTTGCGCCATGTTCTCGCCAAATTGGTCGCCCAGCAGCCACTCCGTCCCTTGAATCGTCGTGACGTTTTGGCGCTCGCTCAAAGCCGGAAACCATTCGGTAATCGGGTCGCAAAAAGCGTTCGTATCTCCGCTGACGACGGCGAAGCGGGCGCTTGCGGGCGCGTTTTCTTTTACCCATTGCATCGCGGCTCTTTCCGGCGCGGGGACGACTCTGCGCGCGAGAGTCATGCCATAGTTCAGCGAGTTGGCGAAAGCGTATATTCCCAGCAAGATGAAAAGCGGCGCGGATTTCTTGCCGACGTTCGCGGCGGATACGGCGGGCAGCAGAATCTCAGCCGCAAACTTTCCCGCCGCCAGCGCCAGCGGGATGTTGCCCACAACGTGCGCGCTGCGCGGCTGCGCGACGAAAACCGCAACCAGCGCCAGCGGCAGGAAGTAATCGCGTTGGGTTAGCAAGTATCCCATTCCCAAGACGCCGAGCGCCGCCAGCAAGGCAAGGTAAGGCTCTTCGGTCAAAAAATTGACGTTCAGCATTTTGAAAACAGAAAGCGCGGAATGCGCTCCTGTCCGCGCGATGGAGAGGAAAGGCGCAAGCCCGTGTCGGGCGACGACGGCCGCGTACCATCCGCCGCCGACGAGCAAAACGCCCAGCGCGGTAAGCGCGCCGTTCAGCAAGCCCTTCAGCGAACGCGACTTCATCAGCCAGAAGTAAAAAGAAAGGGCGGCGGCGTAAATGGGCGCTTCGGTATGGCTGAGAGCGGTCAAGCCGCCGAAGAGAGCCGCGCCAAGTATGTGCTTCCTTTCGCCGGTCTCGAACAGGCGTAGCGCGTAGCCAATAGTTGGCAGCATAAACAGCAACCCCAGGCTGCGAGTCAAGCCGCCGCCCATCGAGTTCCATGAAGTTAAGTGGGGGACGAAGGCGAAGAATAAGACGGAGAGCGCGGCTTGAAATCTATCTTTTAATACGTCTTTCGCCAGCAAATAAAAAGCCGGGACGGTCAGGGCGTTGAGAACTCCCGGCAGCCAGCGCACGACTTCGAGGACGGGTGCGCCGAGCAGGTCGCTAATCCAGTCGGCGAGGTAAAACCCCAAAGGCGGATAAGCGAAGGGAATCTGGAGATGATTGTAGGACGTGAAATCAATTTTCGCGTAGCCATTATATTGTAATTCTAAAATCATTCGATAAAACATCCCCCCGTCAAGAACAGGAAAACCCGCCATCCACGCGGGCAGGAGGCGAAACCACCCGCCAAAGAGAAAGGCGAAAATCAAAATCAGCGTCGCTTGTTCGTCGGAGGTCAGCCGTCTCATGCCGCGCCCTGCTTCCGTTTTGCGCGCAAAGTCTTTTACTTTGCGAACCGCTTTTGCCACTCAAACAATTTGTTCAGCGCTTCGATAGGCGAGAGGGAATTAATATCCAGACGCCGCAGCTCTTCCAGCAGGGGGTTGGTCTCCGGGAAAAGCGCAATCTGCCGCACAGCGTTGGGGTCAATCTTCACCGCGCGCGCGGAGGTTTTTTCCAATTCCGCCATGATTTCGTTAGCGCGTTGAATCACCGGGGCGGGCAGCCCCGCCAACTGAGCGACGTGAATCCCGTAAGATTTATCCGCGCCGCCGGGGATGATTTTGTGCAAGAACACCACCTTGCCTTCCGCTTCGCTGACCGCCACGTTGTAATTCCGCACGCCGGGCAATAAATCCGAGAGTTGAGTCAGCTCGTGGTAATGAGTCGCAAACAGAGTCTTTGCGCGCAGGTGCGGATGATTGTGGATGTATTCGATGATTCCCCATGCAATCGAAAGCCCGTCATAAGTGGAAGTTCCGCGCCCGATTTCATCGAGGATGAGCAGCGAGCGCGACGTCGCGTGGTGGAGAATATTCGCCGCCTCGACCATCTCCACCATGAAGGTGGATTGCCCCGCGTGAATTTCATCCTGCGCGCCAATGCGCGTGAAGATTCTATCCACCAGCCCAATCTTCGCGGAAGCGGCAGGGACGAAGGAACCCATTTGGGCCATGAGCGCAATCAACGCGGCTTGTCTTAGAAAAGTGCTCTTGCCGCTCATGTTCGGTCCCGTGATTACGCGGACGATTTCGCCTTTTTCAAATACAACGTCGTTGGGGATGTATCGCTCCGCTACAAGGGTTCGCTCGACGACCGGGTGCCGCCCGTCGCGGATTTCCATCTCGCCCGATTCGGTCACTTCCGGGCGGATATAGCCATTAAGCGCGGCGGCTTCCGCCAGCGCGGAAAGAACGTCCAATTCCGCCAGGTTGCGCGCAGCGGAGAGAATGCGCGGGGCCGATTTGGCGAGCGTAGCGCAAATTTCGCGGAACAGGCGCGTTTCAATTTCCTTAATTCGCTCTTCCGCGTTTAGCACGAGCGTTTCGTATTCTTTCATTTCCGCGGTGATGAAGCGCTCGGCGTTCACCAGCGTTTGCTTGCGGATGTAATGCGCGGGGGCTTTTTCCGCCGCGCCGCGCGAGATTTCAATGTAATAGCCGAAGACCTTGTTGTAGCCGACTTTGAGCGTCTTGATTCCGGTGCGTTCGCGCTCCGCCGCTTCGAGGTTGGCAATCCATTCCCGCGCGTGCTGCGAAGCCTGCATCACGCCGTCCAGCTCCGCCGAATATCCGGGGCGGATCACGCCCGTGTTTTGCAGCGTGGCGGGCGGGTCGTCGTCCAGCGCGGCTTGCAAAAGAGCGTATTCCTCCTCGCAGGTTTCCAGGGGGTTGGCGAGCGCCAGTTTTTGATTTTCGCCCGCCGATTGGCTTTCAAGCGTTTCCTTTATTTTTGGCGTCTTTTGCAGCGTGGCGCGCATGGCGACTAAATCGCGCGGCTGGGCTTGCCCGGCGAGGACGCGGTTCGCCAGCCGTTCCAAATCGGCGATGGGTTTCAGCGCGTCGCGCAGTTCGGCGCGCAACATGCCGTTATTGCGGAAAAACTCCACGCCGTCCTGCCGCTTGCGAATTTTTTCCAAACTCAAAAGCGGCTGATTGATCCATTGATAAAGCAGCCGTTTGCCCATCGGCGTTACGGCGTAATCCAGTTCGGCGAGCAGCGAGCCTTTGCGCTCTCCGCGCAGGGTTTCGCTCAATTCCAGGTTGCGGCGCGTGGCGGCGTCGAGCGTCATAAACTCGTTCAAGCCGTAATGCCGCAGCGAGGTCAGCAAGTTTAGCGCGCCGGGCTGAGTTTCTTTAAGGTAATGGAGAATCGCGCCCGCAGTTCGCGCGGGCAGGCTGTGTTCTTTAATTCCAAAGCCTGCCAGCGAAGCGACTTTGAAATGCGCCAGCAGGGTTTCGCCGCACTTGCCCGCCTCAAACTTCCAAGCCGGCAAAGGCGTAAGGTGATAATTGATTCCTTCGGGCAGGGTTTGAGAATCGGGATAAAGGACTTCGGCGGGGCGCAGGCGCGCGATCTCGGCGCGCAACGCTTCCAGCGGGAGCTCAGCGGCGGCGAATTCGCCCGTCGTTACGTCGGCGTAGGCGATGGAAGCGCGCGGGGAGTCAAGGAATACGGCGGCAAGGTAGTTGTTCGCCTCGTCCGACAGCAGCGCGGATTCGGTCACCGTTCCCGGCGTGACCACGCGCGTCACCTTGCGCGGAAAAATCCCTTTAACAGGTTGGTCGCCGACCTGTTCGCAAATGGCGACGTGATAGCCTTTTTCAATAAGCCGCGCGAGGTAGTTGTCCACCGCGTGGTAGGGAATCCCCGCCAGCGGAGTTCGCATTCCCTTGCCGATGGGGCGCGAGGTGAGAACGACGTCCAGCTCACGGGCGGTGATTTCCGCGTCTTCATCGAAGGTTTCGTAAAAATCGCCCAGACGAAAGAACAAAATTGCGTCGGGGTAATTGCGTTTGATTTCAAGGTACTGCTGTCTTACGGGAGTCAAGTCGTCGTTGGACATTTTTTAATTCTACGCTTATGCGGCAAATTGGACAAGGGAGTTAATATCAGATATAATTTTTAGTCTAATAAAATGAAGGAGCGTGCAAAATGTATATTGACCCGAACACCGGCGGAGTGATTTTTCAAATGCTGGCGGGCGCGTTGGTCGCCATTTCCGGCGTGTTGATGATTTTTTCGCGCAACATCCGCGAGGCAATCGCCAAACTGCGCCGCAAAGCCCGCAAAGAAGACGAAGCCGAACAGCAAGATAAGTAAGCATGAAGACAATCATTTTAGGATTTGACTCTTTCGACCCCGTTGTGTTTGAAGACATGGCGGGGAAAAATTTGCTTCCCAATCTTTCTAAATTCGCGGATGCAAAGGGCTATTCGCGTTTTGAGGTTTGCTCTCCGCCGCAGACCGAAGTTTCGTGGACGAGCATCGCCACCGGCGCGGACCCCGGCTCGCACGGTATTTTTGATTTCGTGCACCGCGACCCAACCTCTTACGCGCCCTACGTTTCGATTTTACCGATGAGGAAAACCATCGCGGGGGAGCAATTCGTCCCGCCTTACGTCGCCACCACGCTGTTTGAAAAAGCCGCCGAGATGGGGTACCCCGCCACGGCGTTGTGGTGGCCCGCCATGTATCCCGCCCGCCCCGAATTGCCGGTGAACACCCTGCCCGGTTTGGGCGCGCCCGATATTCGCGGGCAGCTGGGCGTGGGGACGCTCTTCACCACCGAAGACGAGAAGAAAACTAAGACGGCCGTAGCGCGGCTGCAGCCCAACGGCAGGAATCGCTTCAAGGGCGAGCTGCAAGGTCCGACCGTCAAGACGAAAAACGGATTCGCCCCCGCTACTTTGCCCGTGGTCATCGAGGTTTTAGATTCCGAAAGCGCGCGAATCAGCGTCGGCGAAACGCAATTGACGCTGCGCGTTGGGCGGTGGAGCGATATTTTCGAGGTGAAGTTTAAGGCGGGCTTCCTTTTCAACATCTACGCCATCACCCGCGTTATCTTAACTTCGATAAACGGCGCGGTACGGATGTATTCGCTGCCTTTGCAAATTCATCCATTGCACGCGCTTTCGCATTATTCCTCTTCCAAATCTTTCGCCAAAAAACTGTGGGAAAAGGTCGGCGCGTATCTCACGCTCGGCTGGCCCCAAGACACTACCGGGCTGGAAGAAGGCTGCATCAGCGACGAGCAATTCCTCGCGCTGTGCGATACTATCTTCGAGCGCCGCAAGCAGATTTTCTTTTATTTGCTGGGCGAGTTTAAAGAAGGCGTGCTCGCCAGCATCTTCGACGACCTGGATCGCGTGCAGCACATGTTCTTCCACAATCGGCTGGACGTGGCGCAAGAGTGGTATAAGAAACTCGACGCTTTCGTCGGCGAAGTGAACGGGCGGGTGAGCCAGTGGAGCGGAAAATATAATTATCTGATTATGTCCGACCACGGATTCACCACCTACGAACACAAGATTCATCTCAACCGCTGGCTGGCGCAAAACGGCTACATGACGTTGAAAGACGGCGCGGCGGAAGGCGATCTCGCCAGCGTGGATTGGGCGAAGACGAAGGCTTACGCCGTCGGCTTGAACAGCCTGTACCTTAACGTCGCCGGGCGCGAGGGGCAGGGCAGCGTCGGCGCGGAGGAAATCGAGCCGCTGTTGGCGGAACTGCAAGCCAGATTGACGGATTGGAAGGGTCCGGACGGCAGAAACGTCGTGCATCGCGTTCGCCCGAAGCATGAAGCCTATAACGGCGGGGCGTATCTGCGCTTGGGACCCGACTTCGTCGTCGGTTATTCGCGCGGGTATCGCGCTTCTTCTGAAACGGGGCTGGGCAAGGTTCCGCAAGCGCTGAGCGAGCCAAACCGCGAACACTGGGGCGCCGACCACTGCGTGGATAACGAACTCGTGCAGGGCGTCATCTTCGCCAACCGCGAGCTGGAAAGCCTGGGCGGCGTTTCGTTCCGCGACGTTCCTTTCCTCGCTATCGGCAAACACCTCGACCAGTCGCACCTCAAGCCGCCTTCGCAGCAAGTCAGCGCGGGCAATCAAAAAGACCTTGAAGAGAGATTGAAAGGTCTGGGGTATCTATAAAAACTTGAAACCTGACAGATCTTTGCGAAGGCCTGTCAGGTTTCGCTCATAAGGCGTTATGTTTAAAAAACTTTTCAAACGAGAAGAAGAACAAGGGTCCGCGAAGAAGGTCGTGGTCGTTTCCGGTCTGCCGCGCTCCGGCACTTCGATGATGATGAAGATGCTGGCGGAGGGCGGGCTGTCCACCGTCGTGGATAATTTGCGCGAAGCGGACGAGGACAACCCGAACGGCTACTTTGAAATTGAAGAGGTGAAGGCGCTGAAAGACGGTAAAAATCAATGGCTGTACGGCGCGCGCGGCAAAGCGGTGAAGGTGATTTCTTACCTGCTGGAATTTTTGCCCAAAGACCTGACCTACGACGTGATTTTCATGGAGCGCGAAATTCACGAGGTGCTCGCCTCGCAGAAAAAGATGCTCGCGCGGCGCAACGAAATCTCGACCATTTCCGATGAGGAGATGGAAAAGCAATACCGCGAGCATTTGAAGGCGGTGAAATATTGGCTGCCGCGCCAACCGAATATGCGCGTGATATACGTCAAATACGACGAGATGGTCAAGTCGCCTGAAACGCTTGCGCCGTCTCTGCTCGCTTTTTTGGAATTGCCGCTGAACGCGGAAGCGATGAAAGCCGTCCCCAATCCGTCGTTGTATCGCAATCGAAAGTCTTAACCTTCTCCATTGGAGTTCGCTATGCATAAACTTGTTCTCGTCCGTCATGGACAAAGCGTTTGGAATTTGGAAAACCGTTTCACCGGCTGGACCGACGTGGATTTGACCGAGCTCGGCATACAGGAAGCGCATGAAGCCGGCAAATTGCTGCGCGAGGGCGGATACGACTTCGATGCCGCTTATACTTCGGTTTTGAAGCGCGCCATTAAAACGCTCAATATTATTCAGGAAGAAATGAGCCTGGAATGGATTCCCGTTTTCCGCGCGTGGCAGTTAAACGAAAGGCATTACGGCGCGCTGCAAGGGCTGAACAAATCTGAAATGGCGGAAAAATTCGGCGAGGCGCAGGTGAAACTCTGGCGGCGCAGTTACGACGTTCCGCCGCCCGCGCTGGACCTGAACGACGAGCGTCATCCGCGCTTCGACCGCCGTTACGCCGAGCTATCGCCTGAACAGTTGCCCGCCACGGAATCGCTCAAAATCACGTTGGAGCGGGTCTTGCCGTTCTGGCATTCCACGCTTGCGCCGGAAATCAAGGCGGGCAAACGCTTGCTGATTGCGGCGCACGGCAATTCGCTGCGGGCGCTGGTCAAGTATCTTGATAATATTTCAGACGCGGAAATCACCGAGTTGAACATCCCCACTGGATTGCCGCTGGTTTACGAATTGGACGAGAACCTGAAGCCGATTCAACATTATTATCTCGGCGACGCGGAAGAAGCCGCGAAGAAAGCGGCGGCGGTGGCGAATCAGGGCAAGGCGAAATAAGTGAATCGCTTGTTTGCAGAAAATCCTGTTCGATATTTTGTTAAACGATTACCGCCCCTTTCAAGCATATTGAAGGCGTACGCGGTAATCGTTTTCTTGATTTATTCATGGACCCTGCTTGTATCCTTTTACAGGTTTCCTTCGTGGATTTTATATTTAACCGTCAATCAAATATTGACCGTTTACGCTTACAATTTTTCCTTGAATTTTCTCGAAAGCGTTTTTATTTTAGGCGGCGTCTTTCTTTTGGACTGGACGGTGTTTTTGATATTAAAAGAGAAGAACGAATTTGCGGCGCGGTCTATCATCGTATCTACAGTCGTGTTGGCGTCCGTCATGGGGCGGCTTTTTTTATTTCAAGATTATAACGAAGCGCCCGCCTTTGTGGAAAGCGAACCGCAATGGTGGGGAATCATCGCCTTATTGACGTTGCCCGGCGCGGCGCTGCTTGCCAAGGTACAGCGCGTGAGAACGGCGTTGGAAAATTTCGCCGAACGCGCGGTTGTGTTTCTCTATATTTATCTTCCCGTTAGTTTTATCGCGTTGCTGGCGGTAGGCGTCCGTAATTTATTTTAAGAAAATGAAGAATATTACTCGCCGCGACTTTTTGAAAATTACAGGGGCAACGCTGGCTGGCGCGACTATATCGCGCGGCTTGCGCGCGTTGAGTTTGAGCGGCGTCCCCGCGCGTCCTAACATCATCTTTATCGTAATGGACGCCTTTTCCGCGCGTCATGCCAGTCTTTACGGATATCAGCAGCCGACCACGCCGAATATCGAATCTTTTGCGCAAAACAGCACGGTTTATCACCGCCATTATAGCGCAGGGAATTTTACGCCTTCTGGCACAGCTTCTATGTTAACCGGCATGTTGCCGTGGAAGCATGGCGCGGTCGCCGGCGGGGGATTGGTGCGCGAAAGATTCGTAAGCAATAATATTTTCTCCCTGCTTGGCTCGGATTATTATCGGTTTGCATTTGCCCAAAATACCTGGGCAGACCGCCTCATTGGTCAATACCCGCAAGACGTGGAGCGCTTTCTCTCTCCATTCGCCTACAGTCGTATGGATGGTAGTCCTCTGCTGTTGAACTTTCCCAGAGACCGCGCGCTTGCCTCGACTTCTATTAATGACTTCCTCTTTAGTCTTGATGGCACGCAAAAAATTCCGGGTTCTTCCGTCTTCGGGTATTTAAGCAAATCAGAAAGAGCAAGAGCCTCTACTTCGGAAGAATATATTACCAAGTCGTATCCAAAAGGATTTCCTGTTGCAATGAATGGAATTGTCTATCGCAACGAGGAAATTTACGATGGCGTGTACAAAGAGATAAAAGCATTAAACGAGCAAAGCGACCCTTTCATTGCTTACTTCCATTTATTTTCCCCGCACGGCGAATTCAAACCTCGAAACGATTATCGAAAATTATTTAGCGAGAACAAGAGCCTGCCCCAAAAACAAAATCACCCGCTTAATGTTTTCGATAAAGATTTAGCGCCGTATAAAGGCGGCGATTTTTTACGGAATCAAAGAAATTTATACGACAGCCTTATCGCGCAAGTGGATGATGAATTCGGAAAACTCGTTAAACATCTGCAAGAAGACGGGATATTAGATAACAGCTATTTGATTTTAACTTCCGACCACGGCGAATTATTCGAGCGCGGATTTTGGGGACACGGAGACGTATTTATGTATGAAGGGGTTTTGCGTATTCCGTTGGTGATTCGCGCGCCCGGACAGACCAAGAGACAGGATATATTTTCGCCAACGAGCAACATAGATATTCTGCCGACTTTGCTCGCCATCGCGGGGAAACCTATTCCGCCGGAAACCACAGGCAAAGCATTACCGGGCTTTACAAACGAGCCAGCGGATTCGTCGCGCCCCATCATTGCCGTTCACGGGCGTGACAATTCGATTTTCGCGCCGCTGAAAAAAGCGGCCGTCTCCATGCGAAAGGGCGAGTACAAGATTATCGTTTATCTTGGGTATACTTCAGAACCGATATATGAATTGTACGACCTCGAAAATGACCCGGAAGAATTAAATAACATTTCCAACAAAGACGTCAAGACGCTTTCTGCGCTGAAGGATGAACTTTTACAATATTTACAGGAATCCAACAAGATGTTCTCTTAAATGGCTTGTACTTTCCTGTCAGCAGACATTCTCCAGTAGGTAAACAGATATGCCAAAGCAAGAATAATGACAAACCCGCCTATTTTTAGAGGCATATCCGCCTTTTTTGTAATACTCGAAAGTCCCAATAATAAATTCGAGATAAAGTAAAAATGCAGGCTGTAAACGCCTATGCACAACACGTATGGAGATGAAGCGATTTTACTTATTCGCTCAACTGAGATAATTTTCTTGAATATCAAAATGAATAAAAACGGCGTAACCCCTTCCCAAAATGTGAACCAGTTCCTGTTGAAGGCGACGTCCGCGTATCCTTCCCAGAGCATGGTAAGTATTACATGAACTGCAATCAATAAAATCGCCGCGCCAGCCGAGACGTTTAATCCTGGGTTGTATTTATTTACAAATTCTGAAATCAAAAAGCCTGCAAACAGCACAAAGAATGAGGGGATAAATGGATAGAGAAACAGTTCGCGGTCAAAGAGAACCTTTTTGAGGGTATCAGAAACCGGTAGTCCTGAATTGTAATAGATAATCGCCGCGGCAGCGGTTATAAGAAAAAGCCAAAACGCTCCCGAATATATTTTTTGAGCAAGCAAAAACGCGGGAAGCGTCATAATCACAATCGAAAACGTAAACAGCGCCTTTGTAAAAAATCTATGGTCGTAGACAAAGGCAATTAAACTTCCCGGCAACTTGGCGGCAGTCAAAATGTGCATCCCATAGACATAAGCAAGATACATTAAAAGAATGCCTCCCCCTTTGAGAAAGAGCGACTTTGACAGCCCTAGCGGGTTCGAGCGAAAGCGCGGGGCGTATATTTTCTGCGCCATATACCCTGTTGTAAAAAAGAAAAAGCCGCCCATCGTAAAGAAATATTTCTCAAAGAGCAGCGAGGGAGATGCAAAAACTCCTAGTTCTACATTAATATCATAATGTAAAATCAAGGCGCTAAAGATAATCAGCGCGCGCAACAAGTCGAACTCTAAATCACGCTTATTTTCAGCCATAGATATTCCTTATTAAGAAAATATGACGCCTGAATTTATAGCACAAAACCAATTATCCTGCTATTTGTAAAAAATGATGAGTATTAAAAATTTTCTCCACGACCTCAAGCCGCGCTTCAATGGCGACCTGCGCTTCGACGCCGCCTCTAAAGTCCTCTATTCCACCGACGCCTCGCTCTATCAAATCGAACCGCTGGGAGTAGCCATCCCCAAGACGCAGGAAGATTTACACGCGGCGGTAGAGCTCGCGGCAAAATACAAAGTCCCCGTCTTGCCGCGCGGCGCGGGTTCATCCCTTGCGGGACAGGCAATCGGCGAGGCGTTGATTTTAGACCTATCGCGCTATTTGGATTCCATTATCGAGATTGACCCTGAAGCCCATACTGCGACTGTCGAACCGGGCGTCGTCCTCGCGGATTTGAACAAAGCCGCCGCGAAGTTTGGCTTGATGTTCGGTCCCGACCCCGCCTCGGCGGAACGCGCCACGATGGGCGGCGTCATCGGCAACAACGCCACAGGCGCGCACTCCATTCTCTACGGCATGACGGCAGACCATTTAATTTCTGCGGATGTGATTCTAGCCGACGGCAGTCTATCTACATGGGGGGAGGGGAATTCAGCGTTCGGAATTCGGAATTCGGAACTATTGAAAGCGGCAGCCTATATTCGGGAAAACTACGCCGACGCGATAAAGAAAAATTTTCCAACTTCATGGCGCAACTCGGCGGGATACAGAATCAATTATCTCTTGCCGTTTTCCCCTTCCAAACCTCCCCAGTGGAACGGCGATTATCCTCATCCTTCCTCCCTTACCCTTCCTCCTTCGCTTTTAGCCGGCAGCGAAGGGACACTCGCGGTCATCCGCCGCGCAAAGGTGAATTTAGTCAAGAAACCAAAACATACGATACTGGGCGTGCTGGCTTATGAAAGTATTGACTCCGCATGTGATGATGTTCCGCGCTTGTTGGCGTTCCAACCCAGCGCGGTGGAGCTCATCCCGCAGATGATTCTGCGTCTCGCGCGCGGCATTCCCGCCTACGCGCGGGAAACCGCATGGGTGAAAGGCGACCCCGCCGCCGCGTTGGTCGTGGAGTTCAGCGGCGACGACTTGCAAAAGATAAAGGAAGACCTTCAGCGCGTCGGCAGCCTGATGGTTGTAGCGGAAACGAAAGCGGATCAGGCGCGGATTTGGAACACGCGCAAAATGGGACTCGGCATTTTGGATTCGCGCCCCCAAGCCGCGCGCCCCGCCGCCTTCATCGAAGATTGCGCCGTGCCGGTGGAAAACCTCGGCGCATTTGTCCGCGAGGTGGAAAAAATTATGCGCGCGCATCGCGCCGAAGGCGGAATTTACGCGCACGCCTCCGCCGGCTGTTTACATATTCGCCCCGTGTTGAACCTCCACAGCGGGGAAGGAATTCGCGCGCTGCGCAGTATCAGCGAGGAAGTCTTCAAGGTCGTGCATCAACTTGGCGGCTCGATGAGCAGCGAACACGGGGACGGAATCGCGCGCGGCGAGTTTATCGAAAAAACCTATGACAGGGAAGTGACCGAAGCCATGCGCTTGCTGAAGCGCGCCGCCGACCCGCAGAATATTTTGAACCCCAAAAAGATGTTCGATGCGCCGCCGCTGGATTCCCATTTGCGTTACGGCGAAGATTACGCCGCGCAAACGTGGACTCCCGCGCTGCACTTTGACCACGAAGGCGGGCTGGCGGGCGCCATCGAGCAATGCAACGGGCAGGGCGTATGCCGCAAATCAACAGGCGTGATGTGCCCCTCCTTTCAAGCCACGCGCGAAGAGGCGAACTCTACCAGAGGAAGAGCAAATTTACTACGCGGTTTAATCTCCAATTACCAGTTACCAATGACTGATATTTTTCCCGCCCTCGACCTCTGCCTTGCCTGTAAGGGCTGCGCTTCGGAATGTCCCAGCGGCGTGGATATGCCCAAATTGAAATACGAATTTATGAACGAGTATTTCAAAACGCATCGCCGCCCGCTGCGCGATTATTTGTTTGGATATTTCGACCTCGCCGCCAAATGGCTTGCGCCTGTTGCGCCAATTGCAAACTATTTTATGAAAATGAATTGGTCGCGAAAAATCATTGCGCGGTTTACAGGAATTACAGAAAAGAGGGCGTTCCCTGTTTTTTCAATCACAAAGGCGCAACGATGCAAAGTTGAAGAGAAAGAAAGAAGGGGAAAGGTTTTATTTTTATCGGATGTTTTTTCGCGTTACCTCGAACCCGAAGTGGAGGAAGCCGCCTTCAAGATTCTGCGCGCGGCGGGATATGAGATTCAAATTCTGCCGCTGGTAGGCGCTGGAACTTCGCTGCTTTCCAAAGGATTGATCGAAGCGGCTCAAAAACACGCGGAAAAACTCCTCGACGCGATTCTCGCCGCGGGCGAAGGGATTCCCGTCGTCGGCTGCGAGCCGCCTGAAATCTCCTGCCTGAAACACGAATACGCCGCGCTCTTGCCTCATCGCCGCGCCGAAATTGAAGCGCTCACGAAGCGAGTCTGGCTGCTGGATGAATTTATTTTAAGAAATATCAAATTGAATGAGTTAATTCAAACCCACGCGGAAGAAAAAGTCTTCTTTCACCCGCATTGTCACCAGCGGGCGGAAGGTCTGGCAGCGGACGGGCTGCCCAGCGGCGTTTCCGCGACGGTGGAAATGCTCAAAACCTGCGGCTACGATGTAGAAGTTTCCGAGGCGGGCTGCTGCGGCATGGCGGGAACTTTCGGCTACGACGCGGAGCATTACGAGCTTTCGATGAAAGTCGGCGAGCTCAAACTGCTGCCAACCGTTCGCGCGACGGAAAAGCGCATCGCGTCTAGCGGGTCGGCGTGCCGTTTGCAGATTCAGCACGGCACGGGGAAGGAATCGACGCACCCGCTACCGCTGGTCGCCAAACTGCTGCGAAGTTAGCGCGTACGCCGCGATGGAAAAAGCGTTCGCTACGTTGAACGAGCGTTTCTTGCCGCGCATGGGGATATAAAAGATCCGGTCGGACAGGTCGAGCAGGTCCGGGTCCACGCCCGCGACTTCGTTTCCAAGAATCAGGGCAAAGGGAAAATCCAACGCCACGGGGGCGACGCGCTCCGCGCGCGGGTCTTCTTCCAAGGCGAAAATCCGCCAGCCGCGTTTCTTCAACCCGACGACCAGTTTCAGCGCGTCTTTGTGGCTCGACCATTTGACGAATTTTTCCGCGCCGAGCGCCGTTTTCTTGACGGCGTCTTGTTCGGGCGCGGGCGTGATTCCGCATAAGTAGGCGCGCCCAAACCCCAACCCTTCCGCGCTGCGGAGAATCGAGCCGACGTTCCACGCCGAGCGGACGTTCTCTACAATCACGGCGCGATGGCGGGGAGGAAGCGGCACGGGCGCATCGCTTTCCTCGGGAAGTTCGCGCAGCCGCGCGACGCGCGTCCCGCCCAGGCAGAGGGGACAGCGCGCCTCGAAAGGACGCCCCGCTTCAAGCGGATACCTCAACCCGCAGGCGCGGCACACGCGCGTTTCAAAAATTTTTGTCATGCCTTGATTATAAAAGCCCGCCGCGAATTGCGCGAACGCCGTCGCGGCGAGAACTCCTTCGACAGGCTCAGAGCAAGAATTTTGCGCTGCGCGATTGTTAGAAGTGTTATACTTGCGCCATGAGCGAATCTTTCGCCGCCGAAAAGCTAACCCTGCTGCGTCAGGCTTTTGCCGGCTTGACGGAAGACGAGCTGCGCCGCATGGCGGAACTTTCCGAAGAGCGGAATTTTGAGGCGGGCGAAGTTCTTTGCCACGAAGGGGAGTTTGAAAACGTGTTTTACATCATCGCGGATGGAGAAGCCGCCGTCACCAAGCGAGTCGGCGAAGAGGAAGGCGAGCGCTTGCTGCGAGTCGCCGCGCGGGGCGATTTGGTGGGGGAGATGGCGCTGATTCAGAACGCGCCGCGCGCCGCGACAGTGACGGCGAGGACCCGCATTTCCGCGCTGGCGATGGATAAGAAAGATTTTGAAACCATGCTGAGCCGCAGCCCGCAGATGGCGATTGACGTCATCCGCATCACGCTGGATCGGCTGCGCGCCAACGACCAGATGGCGATTCAGGAATTGAAGCGCACGAACAAAATTCTGCGGCAGCTCGACCGCAACAAGATGGAGTTCATCCAAGTCACCGCTCACGAGCTGCGCACGCCGTTGACCGTGCTGAAAGGCTACGTCAATTTGCTGAAGACCATGTCCGGAATCAAGGAAAACAAAACCGTCGCCGAGGTGGTGGATGGAATCAACAAAGGCGCGGAGCGAATGCACGAAATCGTCAATATGATGCTGGACGTGACGCGGCTGGACAGCGAGACGATTAAAGTGATTCCGACCATGCTGCTGATGAAGAACGTGGTGAACGAGGCGCTCGCCGAGCTGCTCAAACCAGCCGCCGAGCGGAACATTCAAATTCACGTCGAATGCGACGAACAAACCCCGATGATTTACGCCGACCCGTCTTTGATACAAAAAGCGATCTACCACGTCGCGGTGAACGCAATCAAATACACGCCGGACGGCGGCAGCGTGACCGTCCGCGTTTATCCTTCGACGATGGAAGACGGCGCGGAAAGCGCGACTATCTGCGTACAGGATACGGGCATTGGGCTGGACGAAGAGCATCGAGAGTTGATTTTTGAAAAGTTTTATCAGGTGGGGGACGCGGCGGTGCATTCTTCAGGCAAGACCTCGTTTAAAGGCGGCGGTCCTGGCTTGGGATTGGCGATTGCACGCGGCATGGTGAAGGCGCACGGGGGAAAAATTTGGGCAGAAAGCCCCGGTCACGACGAGACGAAGTTCCCCGGCAGCTCGTTTTACGTCCAATTGCCGGTTCACCCCAAAAAGAACGCATGAGCGTTTCGGCTTATCGAATTGCCAGACAGAAAAGCGTTCCGCTGCGTTTGCCCGTTAACGCGGGCAAGACGTTGGATGAAATCACCCGCGCGCTGCCGCAAGGGTTTTACACCACCTTTATCACGCTCGGCGGCGGGAAGAAAGTCCTGGGGCTGCGCGCGCATTTGCAAAGACTGTATCTGCCCGCCGAAACATTCGCGGCGGACGAGGCGACTCTGCGGGCGCGAATCGCTTCGCTGGCGGAGCGCAATCTCCCGAAGGAATCGCGCGTGCGCGTCATTCTGGCGAAAGAAAGCGGCGCGATATACGTCCTGCTGGAACCGTTTACGCCGCCGCCCCCTTCCATTTACGAAAGCGGCGTCCGCGTTGTGACGGCGGAAACGACCAGACGCGACCCGCGCCTCAAACAAACGGTCTTCATCTCCGAAAGCGCCGCGCAACGCGCGCGGATCGGCGGGGAAATTTACGAGGTTTTGCTGACAAAGGGCGGGAAGATTTACGAGGGGATGACTTCTAATTTTTACGCCGTCGCAGGCGGGAAGATCATCACCGCCCGCAAAGGAATCCTGCTGGGCGTCACCCGCCGCGCCGTGTTGAGACTGGCAAGAGGGGAGGGGGCTTCGATTGAATATCGCCCGCCGCGGCTCGACGAGCCGTTCGACGAAGCGTTCCTCACGTCCAGCTCGCGCGGAATCGTTCCGATTGTTTCGATTAACGGCAAGCCGGTGGGGGAGGGCAAGGCGGGGGCGTGGACGAAGCGCTTGATGAAGGCTTATCGTGAAGACATGGAGAGAAAGGCGGAAGAGATTTGCTCTGAAAAGCCGTAACGCGAGCCTTCGCGCTAATTGCGCCGCTTCTTTTTGTTAAATATCTCGTCGTAGGCTTTATCGGCTTCGCCGCCCAAATGAGCGTAGCGGTTGGTGGTGGCGATGCTTTCGTGCCGCGCGAGCTCTTGCGATAATTTCAAATCGCCCTTCGCCAGATAAGTCATGGTGACAAAATAATGGCGAAAGTCGTGAATGCGGACTTCGTTACGTCCCACGCCGGCTTCTTCAACGCGGGCTTTGATAGCCTTCCACATGCCGCCAGCCGTGATGGGACGAATTTTTTTGCTGGCGCGAATATCGTGACGGGCAAAAAGGGGCTGAGAGCCGAGCGGGGTGCGAGAATTGGGGTCAACGGACGTTCTTGCGCGTAGATAATCTTGCAGCGCTTCCAGCGCGCGGTTGGAGAAGCGCACGACGGCTTGCTTATCTCCCTTGCCGATGATGACGGCGCGTCCTTCCATCCAATCCAGATCGCCGCGCTTGAGCGCGCAGGCTTCAGAGATGCGCAAGCCTGTATCCGCCAGAGTCAACACGAAGGCGCGGTCGCGCAGCGCTTCGAGGTTCGCGCCGGGCTTGTTGAGCGCCTCGCAATAGGCGACGACTTTTTCGACGGCTTCGCGGTTAAAGTTGACGATGCGCTTGCCGGATTTAGGAGCGTAATGCTCGGAGGCTTCTTTCAGTTCGAGCGGGTTTCCGGCTTTGCAGAATTGGTAAAACTTCAGGACGGCCGTCCGCCAAACGCGGCTGGTGGAAGGGGACAAACCTTTGAGGGCGGTCAGGAATTTGACGTACGTTTCCGTGTTGAGTTCCGCGTCCGCGCCGACGACCTCCACAAAGCGCCGCAAGGCGTAGCGATACGCGGCGACGGTGGTCTTTTGACGGTTGAGCGTGGAGATAAATTCTTCAATTTTTTCTTTCATCCTATTATTCCATGTAATATAAATTATATCGAATGATAAAGAGACTGTCAAGGCGGCGCAGCTCGCGCTCCCCCGCTGCTGCCGCCCACCGTCCATTCCCCCGCCGCCCAATGAAATTACAACGAATTCTCACCTCAATCCGCGCTATAATGCCAGAAGAAAAAAGCGAGGAAGAATGGAACATCGCTCGAATGAACGCAGGACGTTTACTCATTACATGCAGGTCCTGGACGCGGCAAGCGGCAAACTGGTGGGACATCTCGCCGACGTCAGCGAAGGCGGATTCAAACTTGATTGTCAGACGGAAATTCCCGTCGGACGAGATTTTCGGCTGCTCATTAACCTCTCGCCCGAAGTCTCCAACAAGCCGATGATGGTCTTTGTGGCGCGCAGCAAATGGAGCCGGCGCGACGATTTCGACCCCACCTCGTTCCTCGTCGGATTTCAGATTATCAACATGCCCCCCGCCGACCGCGCAATCTTTCGACGCATGTTCGATCTGTACGGGGAACAACGCAAGCGAAGCTGGTAGCCCGAAGCAAGCCGCGCAAGCCCCACGAACGCCTGAGGGCGAACGTTCGCGTCCCATTCGTGAGCGCCAACTACGGCGCATTCGTTTAGTGGTTAATTTGCTTCGCGATTAAGTACGCTGTCACCCACACGCTGACGGCCTCTTGCACCTGCTTGTTCTGCACGTGAATATGCCCCATATTGAACAGCGTCGTCCCCTCCCCCGCTTTGTCGCCGATTTGCTGACAGAGTCCGCCAAGCCGTTCGGCGGGCAGGTTCAGCCGCCCGTCGTCGGGAATTTCGAGCGCGACGCTGCCGTTCGCCAAGCAGAATTTTGAGCGGCGCGGGGCTTTGTAAAACGACGGGCAAAATCTCCGCCCCAGCCGAGCGAATCGCCGCCTCGAAGCGTTCGGCGAAATCGTGCGGCAGGGCGTTCCACAGCGCCGCGCCGATGGCTTGCAGTTGTTGATCGGCGACGGGGCGCCCGTCGGCGGCGCGTTTCAAGTGCGGCTGACGTTCGAGCAAATCGTCGGCGGGGGAAGCGCAAAGGGAGCGGGATGAACGAATTTTGGCGTGATGGTATGTTCTCCATGTTGCGCCGCTGGCGGCTCAGAATGACTTCAGGCGCGGGGATGGGCGGGCAAAACGTCGGGCAGGTTGTACGTGAGCTCATCTTGCTTTTTCTCGTCCTCTTTCTCAACGCCGCGCATTACCTCCACGCTTTTGAGGACGCCGACGACTTTTTTACGGAAAGGCTCCAGGGAAATCACCAGTTCCGTCCTGCAAAACGGGCAGGGGTAGATGAGTTCCTGCTCGTCCGTGAGCGTAATAAAAACGGAAAAAATCTTATGGCACGCGCCGCATTCAAATTTTTGTCGTTTTTGGGTCGCCATGATAATTCCTCCTTACACGCTGAGCGCGGCGCAAGCGACGCCGAAAAAGAAGCACACGCTCGCCGCGAAGATAAATTTGCGCTTGTACAGCGCCGACTGCTGAAAGAAATCTTCGACGCCGAGTTCTTCTTTCAGTTTTTTAGAATCCTGTTTCAGTACCCCGACGTTCACCCTCCACGTCTTCGGCGTGAGGGCGATTAAGGTCAACATGAGCGCGGCGAACCAAAAGACAAACGCCGCCGTTAGCAGCGGCGTTAAAGGGGCGGTGGCTTTCTCTCCGCGCAAGGCTTTCAAGGCGGCGGCAAACAAGCCAGGGATGGCGAGTTCCAGCGTCAGCAGGCGTTCCGCCAGTTTGTCCATCAGGTCGCTTTGCGCGGCGACGCTCTCGTAGAACTTCGTCCGCAGCAGCTCTTCACTTTTACTCATGGGGCGGGCGGGGATTACTTTTTCCGGCATGTGATTTCCCTTTCGAGCGGCAAAATCGCTCTTTATTCGGCAAGTATAGCACGGCCCCGCTTTCCGCTTTGTCGCCGATTTGCTGTTGTATCGTCAGCGATTGTTTCAGGTAGGCGAGCGCCGTCTTGTAGTCGCCCTGCGCGTGACAAATTTGCGAAATATTGTTGAGCGTCGTCCCCTCCCCTCTTCATGCTTCGCCTGCTCCAATCTCCAATCTAATACCTCCCCCGCTTCAACACAGCGTCCGCGTTTGGCAGCTCGCTTTCCCTTGCAGGAAAGACTTGCGCCGCGCACGCTTTGAATTCGGGGATTTTCGCCTGCGGGTCGAGCGCGTCGTTGGTGAGCAAATTCGCCGCCGCCTCGTGAAAATGCCAGGGGAGGAAGACCACGCCGACGGTCGTTTTCTCCGTCACCGCCGCGCGGACGACCACCTCGCCGCGTCTCGTTTTCACGCGAACCGCGTCGCCGTCTTTGATTCCGTGAATCTCCGCGTCGGCGGGGTGAATCTCAACCCGCGCTTCGGGGTAGGTCTCGTCTAACGCGGAATGGCGCGTCATCGTCCCGCCGTGCCAGTGTTCGAGCAGCCGTCCCGTCGTCAGGATGAAGGGAAACTCGTCGTCCGGCTCCTCGCGCGCGGGGACGTAATCGAGGATGTGGAACTTGCCGCGCCCGCGCGGGAAGTTTTCCGTGAAGAGGGTCGGCGTGCCGGGGTGATTCAAATCGGGGACGGGATAAATCAAGCCGACCTTGTCAATGCGCTCGTAAGTGATTCCCGCGTAATCGAGGTTGACGCTCGCCATCTCGCGCAGAATTTCTTCGGGGCGGGCGTAATCCCAGTAGGCGGATTTTTCGCGTCCCAATCTCGTCTCGATGCGCCGCGCCAAATCGCAGATGATTTGCCAATCGGGCCTTGAATTTCCGCGCGGCGGGTGCGCGGCGCGAACGCGCTGCACCCTTCTATCCGTGTTGGTAAACGTGCCGTCTTTTTCCGCGAAAGGAACGGCGGGCAGGAAGACGTCGGCGTAAGCGCCGCTTTCGTTGATGAAAACATCCTGCGCGACGAGAAACTCCAGTTGTTCGATATGCTTGCGCGTTTCGTTCAGGTTCGGCTCGGACATCATCGGGTTCTCGCCCATGATGTACAGCGCGCGGATTCCGCCTTCGTGCGCGTGACTCAAAATTTCGGTGGTGGTCAAACCCAATTTGCGCGAAAGTCCGCCCGGCTCGACATTCCAGGTCTTCTCCCATTTCGCCGCGTTTTCTTCGTTATCCACGCGCATATAGCCGGGATAGTGGAAGGGCATCGCGCCCATGTCGCTCGCGCCCTGCACGTTGTTCTGCCCGCGCAGCGGATTCAACCCCGTGCCTTCGCGCCCGATATGACCGGTCAAAAAAGCAAGATGAATCAGCGCCATCGCCGAGGCGGTTCCGTGCGAAAGTTGCGAAATGCCCATGCCCCAATAAATGGCGGCGTTCTTCGCGGTTGCGTACATTCGCGCCGCCCGGCGAATATCTTCGGCGGGAACGCCGCTCGCCTCCTCCGCGTATTCAGGCGTGAACTTTTCCAGGCTGGCGGCGAATTCTTCAAAGCCCTCCGTGCGCGAATTGACGAAATCCCAATTGACGAGATTCTCCTTCACAATCACATGCGCCATAGCGGAAAGGAGCGGAACGTTGGTTCCGGGTTTGAGCGGCAGCCAGAGCGCGGCGAAATCCACCAGGTCAATGCGGCGCGGGTCAATCACAATCATCTTCGCGCCGCGTTTCATCACGGCTTCTTTCATTTGCAGCGCGATGATGGGATGATTTTCTGAGGTGTTCGAGCCGGCGACGATGAAAACGTCGTTTTGAAGAACCTGCGAAGCCGTGTTGCTCATCGCCGAAGAGCCGAGCGCCTGTTGCAGCGCCACCACTGAACCGGCGTGACATAAGCGCGTGCAGTGATCCACGTTATTGGTGCGGAATAGCGCGCGAAACATCTTTTGCAGCAGATAGTTATCTTCGTTGGTCGCTTTGGCGCAGCAATAAACCGCCAGCGCGTCCGCGCCATCGCGCCGATAAATGCGCGTCAAGTTGTCGGCGACAATATTGAGCGCCGTATCCCAATCGGTTTCAACCCAGTCGGAGAGAGCGACGCTTGAGCCTTCCTTACCAATCTCAAATCTCCGCTCTCTGGTTTGCGGTCTCGCTTTTTCTTCCAACAAATATCTTCTAATCAACGGCGCGACGACCCGTCTGGGATGGTAGACATAGTCGTAGCCAAAGCGCCCCTTTACGCACAAGTTCCCGCGATTGACGGGCGAATCGAAAGGCGCGGTAACTTTGAAGATAAAATCGTCCTTGACGTGCAATTCCAAATTACAGCCTACGCCGCAATAAGGGCAGGTGGAAGATACAACTCTATCCGCTTTAATCATATGTTCCTCCAAACTGGGCTCGGCGGGAGATAAATCTCCGCCTCAGCCCACGTAAATCGGTTAAAACCGACTCGCCAGCCCGAAGGGCTTCCATGAACTGAGCAGGCGATTTATCGCCGCGCATATCACAAGGTAATCAAAGCAATCGCCGTCAAGGCGAAAGCGATTCCAGCCGTTTGCATGCGCGAAATTTTTTCCTTCAAAACAAACCGCGCCAGAATCACCGTCGAGGCGGGGTAAAGCGAACCAAGCACGGCGGCGACGTCCATGCGCCCGGTTCGCGCGGACAAGGCGTAAAAGACGTTGCCAGCCGTATCCAACACGCTGCTCGCCAGAATTGGGAAGAGACTCTCGCGCGCGGGAATCCACTTTTGCCGCGTAAGCAGCGAGAAGAGCAGCAGGCTCGAAATAGAGACGACGCGCACCGCGACTAGCGCCCACAAAACGGAAACGCCGCTGGCGAAACCAATCAGCGCAAAGAACGCGCCGAACATGATTCCTGCGACGACGGGCATGGCGAATCCTTCCCAGCGAAAGTTCGCCTCCGCGCCGCCGGAAATCAGCCAGACGGCGAGCAGCGCCAGCCCGAAGCCGGCGAGGGTCAACCCGCCGACCAGCCCGTCGGTCAGCGAGCCGACCAGCACGGGCAGCGCCGCCGCCACCAAAGCGGAAACGGGCGCGGCTACGCTCATCTGCCCCGAAGCGAGCGCGCGGTAAAGCAGAGTCAGCCCGGCGCCGCCGCAAACGCCCGCCAGTCCGCCCAGCGCCCATGCGCCCAGCGGCGGAATCGGCTCGCCCAACCCAAGCGCCAGCCCCAGCAGCAATAGCAAACTGACGGCGTGCGCCACAATCACCACTCCGTAAGGGCTGCTGCGTTTGGTTGCAATGCCGCCGCTAAAATCGCCCGCGCCCCAGGTCAGCGCGGAAATAAGTCCGTAGAGCGCTGAAAGCGGCATGGTCTCATTTCCTTCGTTTGCGCCCGGAGCTCGCCGCGCTGATTTCGGCGGGAGAAAGCCCCTGCTCAAGCAGATACTCCCGTTTGGGTTTCAGCGCGCCCGTCGGACATACGCCCACGCATTGCCCGCACAGCACGCAAGTTGTTTCGGGAATCGGTTTATCGAAGAAGGTTCCAATTTGCGTTTCGTAGCCGCGCCCGCTGAAATTAATCGCGTACGTGTATTGCGCGTCGTCGGCGCACGCCTGCACGCAGCGCCAGCACAATAAACACTTCGAGTAATCGCGGATATACATCGGGTTGTCGTCTTTGATTTCGGACTCGCGGCGCTCGCTTTCAGGGAAGCGATTCGCGTCCGCGTGATATTCCTTCATTATGGAGAGAATCTGCGGCGCGTCGGATAAATCCATCGTGGAAGCCAGCATCTCCAAAATTGTTCTTCGGGCGCGGACGACTCGCTCGCTGCGAGTTTGCACTTTCATATTATTCGCGGCTTTGACGACGCACGAAGGCTGCAACACGCGCTGACCTTCCACCTCCACCACGCAAATACGACACAACGCGTTTGCCGTCGTCTTCTCGTGGAAGCAGATGGTCGGAACGTCTATCCCGTTTTCGCGGGCGACTTCGAGCAAGGTCATGCCCTCTTGCGCAGTGACTTGTTTTCCGTCTAAAAGAAATGTGACTGCCATAAATGCGCCTCCGCAAATTACAAGTTACAAGTTACGAATTGCAAGTTGCACGTTACGCGATACAAGTTACTTTCCGTTTTCAAACAATTCTGGAAACGCTTTTATCGCGCTCAATACCGCGCTCGCCGCCGTTTGCCCCAGCCCGCACAGGCTCGCGTCGGTCATCGTCCAGCCCACGTCTTGCAGGCGTTCCAGGTCGCCGGGCAGCAACTTTCCCTCCGCGAGGCGGTCTAAAATTTCGCTCTGGCGTCGCGTCCCCATCTGGCAGGGATAACACTTGCCGCAGGATTCGTGGGCGAAGAATTTTCCCAGCCGCTTCAAGACGTCGCGGAGGTCGCGGGTTTGGTTAAAGACCATCACCACGCCGGAGCCAAGCGGCAGCCCCGCGGCGCGCAAATCTTCAAAGGTCAGTTTGACGTCCAGGTGTTCGGGAGTCGCAAATGCGCCCGCCGCGCCGCCGAACAAGACGGCTTGCAGCGCTCCCCCGCGCGTTCCGCCCGCCATGTCCAACAGCTCGCGCAGCGTCACGCCGAAGGGAACTTCATATACGCCAGGGCGCGCTATATCGCCCGAAACGCAAAACAATTTGGGACCCGGCGATTTCTCCGTGCCAAGTTTACGATACTCTGCCGCGCCTTTTTGAATAATCAGCGGCACATTACACAACGTCTCAACATTGTTAATCGCCGTTGGTTTATCGAACAAGCCGTTGGTCGTTGGGAAAGGCGGCTTGACGCGCGGAAACCCGCGCTTGCCTTCGATGGATTCAAACAGCGCGGTCTCTTCGCCGCAGATGTAAGCGCCCGCGCCGACGCGGATTTCAATTTCAAAACCTTCGAGGCAGCCCGCTTCTTTCGCCTCTTGCAAGGCGTTTTCCAAAACGGGAACGACGTAAGGATATTCGCCGCGGACGTAAACGTATCCCTTCTTCGCGCCGATGGCGTAAGCGGCGATGAGCAGCCCTTCAATCATGCGGTGCGGGTCGTCCATTAACAGCGCGCGGTCTTTGAAAGTTCCCGGCTCCGATTCGTCGGCGTTGCACACCACGTATTTTTCCGCGCCTTTGGCTTGCAGCGCGCCTTCCCACTTAACGCCCGTTGGAAAAGCCGCCCCGCCGCGCCCAACCAAGCCCGAAGATTTAATCTCCGCGATGACTTCCTCGCGCTTCATGGATTTGGCTTTTTTCAGCGCGGCGTACTCGCCGTACTTTTGCAGCGGGGTCGTCGCTCCGCCGCAATTTTGGGTGAGCAGCCTGAGCGAACCGCCCACCGCCGAAAATGGACGAAACGCCCCCGCGCTTTCCGCGTCTTCCAGCGGCTCGCCGTTTTTCATCGTCAGCGCCGCGGGCGGCTGGTCGCACAACCCCAGGCAGGGACTCGCCTCGATATTCGGGGGCGAGTCCGCGTCCGCGTATTTGCGGCGCAGTTTTTCCAATAATTCATCCGCGCCGCGCAGCGCGCAAGCCTGATCCGTGCAAACGCGAATCGTCGTCGCGCTCGTCGGCTGGTTGTAAAACATCGAATAAAACTCAATCACGCCGTGAACGTCCGCCAGCGGAACGCGCAGCGCCCGGGCGACTTCCGCCGCCGCCTCTTGCGGCAGCCAGCCGTAAATCTTCTGCGCCTCGTGCAGCGCAGGCAGCAGCCCCGACCTGCCCAGCGGGGTCAGCGGTTCAAGCGCCGCTTGCAACGGAGATAAATCTATTTCCATGAGCGCTCCCGTTAAAGAACTTGATACAAAACCTTCTCGCGTTTGGTCAGCGTCGGAACTCCGACTTCCAGCCAGCGTTTGAAATGCGCGGTCTGGCGATGAGCTTCCAGCGCGGCTTCGTCTTTATAGACCTCGTACAGCATGAATTGATTTTGAGCGTCCGTCCGCCGCAGCAAATCGAACTGAATCACCCCCGGCTCTTTGCGGCTTTCCGCCGCGTTCGCCGCCGCCTCATTCACAAACTGCGGCAGCGCCTCTTCTCCGACTTCCAAATACACGACTTGAACAATCATATATGAGTCCTTTCGTGAGATGGTCTGGATTGGCAAAGTATAACCGAAATCAAGGTAAGAACGCTCCGATTTTTCTCGTCAGGTGAATATCAGGCTTCTTGAGAAAGCCCGTTATCTTTTTTATTGGAAAGGAAAAGATGAACCGAAAAATTTTATTCGCCATTGGAACGCTGACGCTGATTCTTTCCGCTTGCGGAACGAGCGCGCAACCGGATCAGGCGGAGCGAGTCTCCGCCCCAGCCGCGACGGAAGCCCCAACCGAAGCCGCTCAGCCGACCGAAGCGCCTTCCCCCGCGCCGACCGAAGCGCCCGCGGCGGCGGTCAGATTCGCCGAGGACGTGCTGCCCATTTTGAATAACTCCTGCAACAAGTGTCACGGCGTCGAGCAGGTCAAAGAAGGGCTGGATATGACGAGCTACGAGAAGTTGATGCAAGGTTCGTTTAACGGACCCGTCGTCACGCCGGGCAACGCGACGGACAGCCTGCTGATAGACCTGGTGGTCAGGGGCAAGATGCCCAAGCGCGGTGAAAAACTCACCCCCGGGCAAATTCAAATCATCAGCGATTGGATTAACGCCGGCGCGCCCAATAACTGACGCTCGATGATTTCCGCGCTAAAAACGACAGCCCGAAACGGGCTGTCATTTTTAATTGGTGACATTCGCAATGTCGGCGATTTCTTGAAAATTATATATAATATATAATCATGGCGCTGAAAGAACGCAAGCCTTTAAAAGAAGAAATTTTTGAGGAGCTGCGCCGCCGCGTCATCGCCGGGGAATACGCGCCCGGCGAGTGGCTGCGCCAGGAAGAAATCGCCGCGCAAACGGGCGTGAGCATGACTCCCGCGCGCGAAGCGCTCGACCTGCTGGTCGCCTCCGGCATGGCGGAAAAAGTCCCCTATCGCGGAGTCCGCGTGCGGGAGTTTAACGCCGCCGAAGTGGCGGAAGCCTACGGGATGAGGATGGTTCTCGAAACGCTGGTCGCGCGTCTGGCGGCCGAGCGCGTCTCCGCCGCGCAAATCGCCGAGATGGAAGCCATGTTGGAAGACATGCGCGCGCGTCACAGCCTGAGCGACATGCCGCGCGTGCGCGAGCTTAGCCGCGAGTTTCACCTTCGCATCGCCGAAGCGACCGGCAACGGCTTGCTCAACAAACTGTACGGCGCGGTCTCCAACGCCTTCCCCGACTGGCTGATGTACGAAGCCATCTTCCGCAACCCGGCTCTGCTGGAAGAGAGCATCCGCGCCATGAACGAGGAGCACGCGGCGATTCTCGCCGCGCTAAAAAAACGCGACGGCAAAAAAGCCGCGCGTCAATCTGTCCGCCATTTGAAAGAATCGGGCAAATGGCTGAACCGATATTTGAACGTCCCCGCCAAACTGTTGCGGGAGAAGGAAGAGCAAATCGCTTTTCTTTTGTAAACAATTCAACGCAAAGGAGATTGAATCATGTCGGAAGAATTATATAAACAGATGGCGCAAAGCATCATTGACGGCGACGCGGACCTGGCGGTGGAGCTCGCTCAAAAAGCCATCGAATTAAACATGCACCCGCTGGACGCGATTACCAAAGGCTTCGTGGTGGGCGTGAACTACATCGGCGACCAGTTCGGCAAAGGCGAAGCCTTTTTGCCCGAATTGGTGATGGCGGGGGAAGCGATGAAAGCCGCCGTCGCCACGCTGGAACCGGAGTTGAAGAAACTCGGCTCGGCGCGCGAGATGATGGGAACGGTCGTGCTTGCCACCGTCGAAGGCGACATTCACGAAATCGGCAAGACGCTGGTCGGCACTATGCTCAGCGCTTCCGGCTTTGAGGTGTACGACCTCGGCGTGGATCAGCCCGCCGAAAAAATCATCGGCAAAGCGCTGGAAGTGAACGCGGACATCGTCGGCATGAGCGCGCTGCTCACGACGACGATGGTGCGCCAGCGCGAAGTCATTGAAGAGATGGATAAGGAAGGCTTGCGCCCGCGCATTAAGGTCATGGTCGGCGGCGCGCCCATCACCCGCGATTGGTTCGAGAAAATCAAAGCCGACGGCTACTCCGAAGACGCGGTGGGAGCGGTGAAAGAGGCGAAACGGCTGGTGGGCAAAGCGGAAGAGTAGAGCCGAAAAAATAAGCGGAGGGCAGATGATTAAAAACATCAAAACCATCAGCGACCCCAGAATCAAACTGGAAGTCCTGACGAAGGAAGACGTCAAGAAAATTCACGAAACGACGCTGCGAATTATCGAGCACGTCGGCGTGCGCTTTCCTTCCAAACGCGCGTTGGAAATTTGGGCGGCGCACGGCGCGGCGGTGGATTACGAGCGCAAGATAGTCAAGGTCAAGCCGCATGTCGTCGAAGAGGCGTTAAAAAAAGCGCCGCCTTCTTATATTCTCGGCGCGCGCGACCCGCAGCAAAATCTCCCGCTGGACGGCAATCACGTCTGTCTCGGCACGGACGGCTGCGGCGTGGAAATTATTGATATTGAAACGGGCGTCAAGCGCACTTCCGTTTTACAGGACGTGCGCGATATTGCCCGCGTGGCGGACGCGACTCCCGAAATCGCCTTTCACTGGGTGGCGCTTTCCGCGCAGGATACGCCCGTCGAATCGCGCGGTTTGCACGAAATTAAAGCCGTGTGGGAAAACTCCACCAAGCACGTGCAGACCGAATCAATCTACAACGTCGAAGAAGCCAAAGCCGCGATTGAAATGGCGGCGATTCTCGCCGGCGGCAAAGAGGAACTGCGCAAGCGTCCCGTCCTCTCGCTCATGCAATGCACCGCCCCCCCGCTGGGACACGACGGCGGCTCGCTGGACGCGGCGCTGCTCGCCGCCGAAGCCGGAATCCCCACCGGCTTTATGACCATGTCCGCCTGCCTGACGACCGGGCCGGCGACCATGGCTGGGACTCTCGCCGTAGGCAACGCCGAAGTGGTCGCCGCCACCGCGCTGCTGCAGCTGGCGCACCCCGGCGCGCCCGTCTTTTATGCCGCCGCCCAAACCGCTTCCGATTTACGCACCGGCGCTTACACCGGCGGCGGCCCCGAAGACTTCCTCTTCGGCGCGGCGACCAACGCGCTGGCGGATTTCTACAACATTCCGCTTTCAATGGGCGCTTTCGCCACCGGCGCGAAAGAACCCAACTGGCAAGCGGGTCTGGAAGGCGCAATGTCTTCCTTCATGGCAAGCGCGGTCATGTCCGACATGCTGCTCGGCGCGGGCTTCTTGCACGGCAGCCGCATCTGGTCTTACGCGGAGATGATGATGGACTGCGAGATTTTTTCTATTATGGAAAAAGTCATTCGCGGCATTGAAGTAAACGACGAAACGCTCGCTTTTGAAGCCATCGCCAACGTCGGGCCGGGCGGTCACTTCCTCGCGCAGAAGCACACCAAAAAGCACATGCGCGCACTGTTCGTCCCGCAATTTTTAGACCGCCGTCCCTATTCCGAGTGGGAGACGAAGAAAGACAACGCGCCTGACTGGGCGTTAGCCAAAGCGCGCAAGATTTTGAAGGAACATCAGCCCGAACCGCTGGATGAAAAAATCCGCGCGGAAATGGAGAAGATAATCGCCTCCGTTGAAAAAAGCGCCCATCCCGCTTTCTAAACTTCCAACCTTCCTCCTCGACCATGCGCCCCAAACTCACCCTGCTGGACGAAGAAACCATCAACCGCGTTTTGCAAGAAGCTTACGAGCTGCTGCTTAAGCCCGGCATTAAAGTGCAAAACGAAGAAGCGCGCAAACTGCTTGCCAGAGCGGGGGCGAAGGTTAACGCCGAAACGCAAGTCGTCAAAATTCCGCCGTCGCTCGTTCATCAGGCGCTGGCAAGCGCGCCGCGCAAATTCTTCCTTTACGATTACGACGGCGCTCCCAAAGTGCAATACGGCGGAGACGCGGTGCATTTCGACCCCGGCTCGTCCGGCATTACCATGCTCAATCCCGACACGTTAGAGCATGAGACCGCCGAAACGCGGCACTTGATTCGCCTGCTCAAAGTGGCGGAACAGCTGCCGCAATACGACGCGCAATCCACCGCGGTCATCTGCCACGACGCGCCAAAAGAGATTCAAGACTCGTACCGCTTATATCTGGCGCTGTTGTATTCCCAAAAACCCATCGTCACCGGCGCGTTCACCAACCGGACCGCGCTGGAAATGATACGCATATTGACTCTCTTCGCCGGAAGCGAAGAAGCCGCCCGCGAAAAGCCGCGCGCCGTTTTCGACGTGTGTCCCGCGCCGCCGCTCATTTGGAGCGACTTCGGCGCGGGCAATTTAATCGCGCTGGCGCGCGCGGGAATCCCCGCCGAGATTGTCTCCGTTCCGCTGGCGGGCGCCGCCGCCCCGGTGACTTTGCTAGGCACGGTTACGCAACACACGGCGGAAGTCTTAGCCGGTATCGTCATTCACCAGCTCGCGCAGGAAGGTTCGCCCATCGTGTGGGGCGGCGCGGCGGCCATCTTCGACATGCGAAAAGGCGCGACTCCCATGGGCGCGGTGGAAACCGCCATGCTCGATTGCTCCTACGCTCAGGTCGCCAAATCGCTGAACATGCCGACGCACACCTATCTCGGCGCGACGGATTCTAAATTGGTGGACGCGCAAGCGGGCCTCGAAAGCGGAATTACCGCCACCATCGGCGCGTTGAGCGGAGTGAACATGATTTCCGGCGCGGGAATGCTGGATTTCCTCGCCTGCCACAGCGCGGAGAAATTGGTGATTGACGCGGAAGGAATCGCCATGGCGAAGCGCCTCATCGAGGGCGTGAAGCAGCGCACCGAAACGCTGGCGACCGGCTTTTACGACGAGAAGATTAATTTCAGAGGCGGCGACTTCCTTAAACAAAAAGTCACCATGCAGCTCTTTCAGCAAGAACAGCATTTGCCCAGCAGCGTAATTGACCGCGACTCGACGCGCGCATGGAAAGCCGCCGGAGGGCTGGACGCCTTCGGGCGCGCCAAACTGCGCGTGAAGGAACTGCTCGCTTCCTATCAAAAACCGGAAATTGACCCGGAAAAAATAGCCCGCCTGCAAGATTACATGACCGGACTTGCGAAAAAAGCGGGATGGAGCGATCTGCCGAAAGACGAAGGGGAATAGACGGCGGATAGCGGACGACGAAAGGATAAGATATGCAACCCAGGTTGTTTCTGTTGAACGAAGAATTGATTGGGCGGATTCTCGACGAAGCGTATCAACTGTTGTTGAAACCAGGCATTAAAGCGCAAAACGCGGAAGCGCGCCGCCTGCTCGCCGAAGCGGGAGCGCGGGTGGATGAGGAAACGCAAGTCGCCCACATCCCCGCGCAAATCGTCAAAAAGGCGCTGGAAACCGCGCCGCGCGAGTTCTTCCTCTATGACTACGACGGCGCTCCCAAAGTGCAATACGGCGGGGACGCGGTGCAATTCGACCCCGGCTCGTCCGGCGTGGCGGTTCTGATTCCCGAAACGCTCGAACATAAAACCGCCGAAACTCCCGATTTAATTCGCGTCGTCAAAGTCGCCGAAAGCCTGCCGCAATACGACGCGCAATCCACCGCCGTCACCTGTCACGACGTGCCAAAAGATATTCACGATTTATATCGCCTGTATCTCGTCATGCTGTTCTCGAAGAAGCCTATCGTTACCGGCGCGTTCACCAACAAAACCGTCGAGAACATGATTGACATGCTCGCCATCTTCGCCGGCGGACGCGAAGCGCTCAAACAAAAGCCGCGCGCGGTCTTCGACGCCTGCCCCTCGCCGCCGCTGATTTGGTCGAACTTTGGCGCGGGCAATTTAATCGCGCTGGCGCGCGCGGGAATCCCCGCCGAAATTGTCTCCATGCCGCTGGCGGGCGCCGCCGCCCCGGTGACTTTGCTCGGCTCGGTCACGCAGCACGCGGCGGAGTGTCTCTCCGGCATTACGATTCACCAGCTCGCCTGTCCCGGCTCGCCCATCGTATGGGGCGGCGCGCCTTCCACCTTCGATATGCGGAAAGGCGGCACGCCCTTCGGTTCGATTGAAACCGCGATGATTGATTCGGCTTACGCGCAGGTCGGCAAGTCGCTTGGAATCCCCACCCACGCCTATCTCGGCGCGACGGATTCCAAAATCCTCGATATGCAAGCCGGGCTGGAAAGCGGCATGGGCGCGCTCGTGGGCGCGCTGAGCGGAATCAACATGATTTCCGGCGCGGGGATGCTCGATTCGCTGCTGTGCCAAAGCCCCGAAAAACTGGTCGTTGACGCGGAGGGAATCGCCATGGCGAAGCGGATGCTGCAAGGCATGTTGATTCACACCCAAACGCTGGCGACCGAATTTTTCGACGACCCGAAAGTGAACTTTAAAGGCGGCGATTTTCTCAAACAAAAAATCACCATGAAGCTCTTCCGCGAGGAGCAGCACATCCCCGACAATGTGATTGACCGCGACTCCATTCGCGGCTGGAAAGAAGCCGGCTCGCTGGATACCTTCAGCCGCGCGAAAGCCCGCGTGAAAGAAATCCTCGCCGCTTACAAACGCCCCGAACTTGACCCGCAAAAAGAAGCCGCGCTGCGCGAATACGTCCTGCGCCTGGCGAAGCAAGCGGGAATGGACGCGCTGCCCGAAATTGGCGAATAGGCTTGACAACCCGCTTGCAGTGTATCGGATGAACGTCAATTTGTCGCATGAATAACAAGACGCCTCCTGCCTCCAGGAGGCGTCTTGTTTGTTGACGAATTTGGCGAAGCCTTTGGGTTGGATGAACGCGCAGCAGGCGCATGAACATTGGGGGGAAAGCCCGGCGCATGATTTGAAGCAAGCGCCTATTCTTAAGCCCGAATTAAAAATCGTGACGAATGTCACTATTGCGCGTTCCATCACAATACGATTATATTTTACATATATGCGTTTATGCGAATATAGGTAAATATGGTCAATTCCGCTCTAAAACAGGAAATTTCCCAACTGGAAGCCAACTTTTGCGCCGCGCTTTCCGATCCGAATCGGCTGCTGATTCTCTACGCCCTCAGCGAAAAGCCGCTCAACGTCACGGATTTGCGCGGCGAGCTCGGCGTTAACCAGCCCACCGTGTCGCGTCATCTCAAAGTGCTGCGCGAGCGCGGCTTGGTGCATACCATCCGTAGCGGAACTACCATCACTTACCACCTTTCCGATCCGCGATTAATTCAGGCGCTAGATTTGCTGCGCAGCGTGATGAAAGAACGCCTCGCCTATCAAGCCAGCCTGATTAATGAAATTTCACAGGAGAATGTATGACAAAAAAGCGCTTCCCTCTCTGGACGATTGGATTGGTCGGCATACTCTTGCTGATTCTCGTCCCCGTTCTTTATTTTCTCCCCCGCCAGCAGGCGAAAAACGACCCGGCGGCTTATCTGCCTGAAAAGCCCGTCCACACCGACCACAAGGACATTATCAAGGGCGAATTCAAAACCGGCCAGGAAGTGACCCGCGCGTGTCTGGAATGTCACCCCGACGCGGCGGCGCAAGTGATGAAAACAACCCACTGGACATGGGAATCCAAACCGTTTGACGTTCCGTGGCGCGACGAGCCCGTTACCATCGGCAAAGCCAATCAAATTAATAACTTCTGCATCAGCGCGCAGGGCAATCAAAAATCCTGCATGTCTTGCCATGCCGGTTATGGCTGGGAAGAGATGAAAAAATACGACTATTCCAAAGCCGAAAATGTGGATTGTCTCGCCTGCCATGCGGATATGGGCGTTTACGGCAAGGGCAAATATGGCAACCCCGCCGACGGCGTTGATCTGCTTGCCGCGGCGCGTTCCGTCCGCGCTCCCACCCGCGAAAACTGCGGCAAGTGTCACTTCGACGGCGGCGGCGGAAACGGCGTAAAACACGGCGACCTTGACGAGGGCTTGTATTTCCCGCAAGAAGCGCTCGATATTCACATGGGCGGCAAGTACGACATGCAATGCACCGATTGTCACTGGACGAAGGACCATCAGATTTTGGGGCGCATGCTCGCCGACAATTACACCATTGAGCCGAAAGAGCAGGTTTCGTGCGAACAATGCCACGTCAATCAACAGCACCAAGACGAGCGCATTAACACGCACCTCTCTGCGGTAGCTTGTCAGACCTGCCACGTCCCCGCGCTGGCGCTGGAAGACCCCACCAAAGTTTACTGGGATTGGTCGCAAGCCGGGCAAGACGGACGCAAAGACGACCACTTCACCTACCTGAAAATTAAGGGCGAGTTTATGTACGATAAAAACTTCGCGCCCGCTTATTTATGGTTCAACGGAAATAACGAATATCGCTACATTCTTGGCGACCCGGTCAATGAAGGCGGCGTGACGTACATAAACAAACCTGCCGGCAGCATCAAAGACAAGAACGCCAAAATCTTCCCCTTCAAACTGCACGTCGCCAAACAACCGTACGACGCAAAATATAAGCATCTCCTCGCGCCCATTACCGCTGGTCAAGACGGATACTGGACAACCTTCGACTGGGACCTCGCCTTCAAACTTGCTGAAGAGCGCATGGGGCTGCCATATAGCGGCGAATACGGCTTCACCACAACCTACATGTACTGGCCCACGACCCACATGGTGCAATCCGCCGACAAGGCGCTGCAGTGCGATTCGTGTCACGGAGAAGGCGGGCGCATGGATTGGCAAGCTCTCGGCTATCCCGGCGACCCGGTAGAATGGGGCGGAAGAAAATAAACGAGGACGCGACCTATGAAACGATATACGCTCTACTTGTTGATTGGATTGCTGGTTCTGACGCTGGGCGTTGGCATTAACGCGGCGCTCGCCCGTCCGCAAGCGGCGCCCGCCGCCCAAACCGCCATTCAGCACCCCAACTTTGCCCTGCTGGATTCCAACGGCGTCAGCGTGCTGGAAAGCGGCGGCGCGGTTTCCACCATGAAGACCTGCGGGCAATGCCACGATACGAATTTCATTCAAAGCCACGCCTTTCATTCCGATTTAGGTTTAAGCGAATACCGCGAAACCAAAGACTTTAATGCCAGCCCCGGCTTGTTCGGCAAGTGGGACCCGCTGACTTACCGCTATCTTTCGCAAAGCGGCGACGAGCGGCTCGACCTTTCCACCGCCGAATGGCTGAAACTCAACAGTTGGCGCGTCGTCGGCGGGGGCCCCGCGGAAACTTCGCGCAACGGCGCGGCGCTGACCGAACTGCAAGCCAGCGTCCAAAACCCAGAAACAGCCATTTTACAAGACGGCAAGGCGACTGTTTGGAATTGGAACGAATCCGGCACAATGGAGATGAACTGCTTCCTTTGTCATCTCAATTCGCCCGACGTCGAATCCCGCGCTCAGTTTATTCAGCAAGGCAAGTTCGGCGACGCCAACACCGCCACCCTGCTGAATCTGAATATCGTTAAGAAATCCGCCGCAGGTTGGGAATGGAACGCCGAAGCCTTCAACGCCAACGGCGAAGTGAAGAGCGAATTGCTTTCCATTCAAGACCCGACCAACGAGAACTGCGCGACCTGCCACGGCGAAGTTCACCCCAATTCCGGCGAGCCGCTCGTCCTCAATCAATGCGATTTGCGCTACCCGCAAAGCGCCGCCACCGGACAGGTTATCAGCGGGCAAAAAATCAGCGCTTCCGGCGTGAATCTGGCGGACAAAAACGAGCTCAGCTTCGCATGGGACGTTCACGCCCAGCGCCAGCTACAATGCACCGATTGCCATTACGCGCTGAACAACCCCGCCCATGTCAGCGAGCTGCAAAAGAGCTATCCCAGCCATCTGGTTTACGACCCGCGCGCGCTGGAAATCAACGAATATTTAAAGCGCCCCGACCATAACTTTGCGCGCGGACAAAGCGCTCAATTTAACACAGCGGCGGAATATAAAGGCACGATGCGCCGCTGCGAGAACTGCCACGATTATTCCAAAGCGCACGCCGATTGGCTGCCTTATATCGAAACGCACATGAACTCGATGGCGTGCGAAACCTGCCACATCCCGCAATTGTACGCGCCCGCCATTCAAACCTACGACTGGACAGTGATCACCCCGCAGGGCGAGGCGGTTTCCGCCTGCCGCGGCGTGGAAGGCGCGCCCAATCAGCCGACTTCGCTCGTGACGGGATACAAGCCCGTCTGGCTGAATCGGACCAACATTGACGGCTCGAAGACGCTCACGCCTTACAACTTGATTACCTCCTTCTATTGGGCGTACGACGACGCGCAAGGCAACAAACGCCCGGCGCCGCTGGCCGCGCTGCAAGCCGCGTATTTGAGCGGCGGCGGATACGCCCCCGATATTGTCGCCGCGTTCGACTCCAACGGAGATAAGACGCTCGATAGCCGCGAGCTGGTCATTGATTCGCCCGCGAAAGAAGACCTCGTCAAAGGGAAACTTTCCGCGCTGGGGCTGAACAACCCGCGCATCGAGGGCATGACTCAGCCGTACAGCGTCAACCACAACGTGGTGGAAGGCAAGCGCGCCATTAGCGAATGCGAGACCTGCCACAACGCCGATTCGCGCGCGACGCAGCCCATCAAGCTGGCGGATAACGCGCCCGTCATGCCGGCCTTCGACGCGAACAACAATGTGAGCGCTTCGGGCGAAATCGTCCGCGGCGAAGACGGGGCGTTATATTACCAACCCAAGCCCGCCAACGACGGCATATACGTCTTCGGCTCCAGCCGCGTCGGCTGGATTGACTGGCTCGGCGCGCTGGCGTTCGTCGGCTCGCTGGTCGGCGCGCTCGGTCACGCCACGCTGCGTTACCTTGCCGCGCGCAAAATGCCGAAGCGCGAAGGGAAGACGAAGCGCGTTTATATGTACGAAGCCTACCGCCGCTTCTGGCACTGGCTGCAAGCGCTCGGTATCACGCTGCTGCTGCTGACGGGTCTGGTCATTCACCGCCCGGATATTTTCGGCGCGTTCTCCTTCCGCGGCGTGGTGACGGTTCACAACGTGCTGGCGGTTTTACTGGCGCTCAACGCCGCCCTCTCGTTCTTCTATCACGTCGTCACCGCGCAAATTCAGCAGTTCATCCCGCGCCCCTACGGCTTCTTCGACGACGCGATGATTCAGGCGAAATACTACATCAGCGGAATCTTCAAAGGCGAGCCGCATCCCTTTGAGAAACGTCCCGACAGCCGCATGAACCCGATTCAGAAAGCGACGTACTTCGCCATCCTCAACGTGTTGCTGCCGCTGCAAGGGCTGACCGGCGTCCTGATGTGGCTCGTGCAAAAGTATCCGAACGTCGCGGGCGGGCTGCCCTTCCTCGCCCCGCTGCACTCGCTCGTCGCCTGGCTGTTCGCCGCCTTCCTCGTCGTGCATATTTACATGACCACCACCGGCGCGACTCCGCTGGAAGCCATTCGGGCGATGGTCACAGGGTATGAAGAAGTAGAAGAACACGAAGCGCAAGGATGAAAGACAAAGGGTGAAGGATGAAGGATGAAGAAAGATGAAACGACGTCCTTCATCCTCTCCCGCTTTTCACGCGTTTTATAAAGGAGTATCAAATGACCGCTCAAACGAAAAAATCAATCTTCAACAGACCTGAAAAACCCTACGTGCATCCGTATTTTGGCGGCGTGGTGTTGGGCGTTGTGCTTTTCCTGGCGCTCTTTCTCACCGGCAACGGGCTCGGCTCTTCGGGCGCGACCAGCCGCATTGACGCGTTCATTATGGACTTGATTAACCCGAAGCATGTGGACAACAACTCGTATTTATTAAAAATGGCGGGCGGCGATAAAAACCCGCTGGACGACTGGATTGTTCCCGTGTTCTTTGGCGCGCTGCTCGGCGGCTTCGCTTCGGGCTGGCTGAACGGACGGCTGAAAATCACCACCACCAAGGGCCCCAACATCTCCAACCAAACCCGCTGGCTGCTGGCTTTTCTCGGCGGCATGATTTTCCTTTACGGCGCAAGAATGGCGCGCGGCTGCACCTCCGGGCAAGCCCTGACGGGCGGAACGACGCTTGCCGCCGGGTCTTGGGTCGTTATGTTCGCCATCTTCGGCGGCGCCTACGGGCTGGCGTATTTTGTAAGGAAACTTTGGAATTAGGAGAAAAAATGAATTTCCCTCTCCCCTCGCTTACCGCGGTCAGCGCCGCTAACCCGTGGACCTACGTCCTCTTCGGCGTGATTGGCTTTGCGTTCGGCTTCACGCTGGAAATGTCCGGCTTCGGCGATTCGCGCAAACTCGCCGCGCAGTTTTACTTCACCGAATTGACCGTGCTGAAAGTGATGTTCACCGCGATTGTGACCGCGATGGTGTTGCTCTTCGGCGCGGTTGGACTCGGCGTCCTCGATTTCAGTCAGGTCTGGGTCAATCCCACTTACTTGTGGTCCGGTCTGGTCGGCGGGCTCATCATGGGCGTCGGCTTCATCATCGGCGGATTTTGCCCCACCACCTCGCTGGCTTCCGCTTCGACGGGCAAAATTGACGGCATGATGTTCATGCTGGGCGGCTTCGTCGGCGCGGCGCTCTTCGCCGAGACCGAGCCGCTCTTCTCCAACTGGTATAACAACGCCGGCTATTACGGGCGCCTCACGCTCGACCAGGTCTTCGGAGTCCCCAAAGGCGTGGTTACGCTAGCGGTCGTCTTTATGGCGCTCTTCATGTTCTGGGGCGCGGAGCAGCTGGAACGCATCTTCGGCAAAAAGGATTTGAGCAAAGAGCCGAAGATTCGCGTGGTCGGCGCGGCGGCGCTGGCGGCGCTGGCTTTGGGCGTGGCGCTCATCGGCGAACCCTCGCTGGAAGAACGCTACCAGAAATTAACCTTCACCCGCACCGAGACCATTCCGCAAGAAAACGCCGACCCGATTGTAAACACCTACGTTTACACGGCGGACCAAATGCTCGCCAATCGGCTGGTGTTCGTCTCCCCCGCCGAAGCGTTCAAGGCGAAGTACAACCAATCCATGAACCCCGTCTATCTGGACGTGCGTCCCGAAGCGGATTATAACCTCTATCATCTCGACGACGCGGTCAACGTCCCGTTGGAACGGATTCAAGAAGTCGTCTCCGTGCTGCTCACGGAACCGCCCGCCAACACGGTCTATATCGTGATGAGCAACGACGAGACCGCCGCCGTGCAGGCGTGGAAGATTCTCTCCGCTTCCGGCGTGCCGAACGTTTACATTCTGGAAGGCGGCGTGAACAACTGGATTGCCTTCTTCGGCAAAGAGGACAAAACGCTGCAAGGCGTGAAATTTAACGCCAAAGCCGGCAACGACCAATTGAAATATGTCTTCCCCGCCGCGCTTGGCAGCCGTTACGAATCCTGCTCGCCTAGCCCGGTCGCCTACGAAGAACTGGAATTTGAAGAAAAAATCAAATTGCAGTTGAAACGCGATAAATCCGGCGGCGGCTGCGGCTAAGGCTGACACAACTTTAAAAAAAGACTCCCCTCGCGGGAGTCTTTTTTTATCCGGGCTTCCAAACAGGCTCTTCGTTCTCACGAGACGGGTATCACCGAAGCGCCGCTTCCGCTGCGATAAAAAAACTGTTAAAATCTTCGCTTTTCAAATAGACGGCTTTACAGGAGACCACCGCTTTATGACAGATTTAAAACCCGATTTTGCCACCCACGACGTGCAGCAGGTCGTGGATTTGTGGACGCGCGTCTATGCCGACGGTCAGCCCGACTGGTCGCATCTGCTGCCTTACTACGCCGAAGACGTCCACTTTACCGATACCGTGCAGGAATTACGCGGCCTCGCCGCCTTCCGCGAGATGGTCGAACGGCTGGCGCGGCGTTCGGGAAATGTGCAGATGCAGGCGCTGCACGCCGCTCGCGCCGGAAACGTGATTTTTATTGAATGGCAGATGACTCTGCGCTTTCGCCAGACGCGCACGGTGACCATGCCCGGTCTCAGCCGGCTGACTTTGAACGAAGAAGGAAAGATTGCAGACCAGCGCGACGTCTACGATTTGTGGGGCGCGATTTTCGACAACATCCCAGGCTTGGGGCGCGCCTACCGCGCTTTCATGCGCCGGGTGTTTGGCTAACCATCTCGACCCGGTAAAGCAATTTTTCAACGCCGCAACGGAGGTACATGAACGATACTTTGAGACGAATCGTCAAATATTGGCGCCAGTATGAATGGGCGAATGTGGGCGCGATGATTCGCAATATGAGCAAGCCGCCCGCGCTTTGCGAAGATGATTTTTCGGGACGTCTGGTGGTCATCACCGGCGCGACGGCCGGCGTCGGCTATCACACCGCCCGCTACTACGCCGCCCGCGGCGCCCGCCTGTTGACGATCAATCGCAACGCCGAAAAATCCGAAGCCCTGCGCGCCGAACTGCGCCGCGACTTCGGCGCCGAGTGCGAAATCATTCTGGCTGACCTGAGCCTGCTGGAGAATATGCATCGCGCCGGGCAGGCGCTGGCTTCGCTGGACAAGCCGATTGACGTGCTGCTTCACAACGCCGGGCTGTATCTCTCCCGCCGCGCGGCGACCGCCGACGGGCTGGAGACTAACTTCGCCGTGCATTTTCTCGCCCCCTTCGTCGTCAACCAACTCGTCAAGGACAAACTAAAACGGGACGACCGCGGCCGCATCCTGTTCGTCAGTTCCGAAGGCTATCGGTTCGCCGTTTGGGGGTTGCGGATGGATGATTTGCAGATGGAAAAACAGCGCTACACCGGCTTGAAGGCTTACGGCTCGGCCAAACTGGCGCAGATCCTGACCATGCACATCCTGGCGGAAGAACTGGCGCCCTATGGCGTGACGGTCAACGCCATGCACCCGGGCATGGTGCGCACCAACTCCGGCAGCCAGAACGGCCCGCTCTACCGCCTGTTCAAGCGCAACCTGGACAAGCTCTCGCAGCCGGCCGAACTTTCGGCGCAGGCGCTCTACTACCTGGGCGTTTCCCCGGCGCTGGAAGGGGTGACCGACAAATTCTTTCACTTCACCACCGAAGAAGAACTGACGCCGCCAGCCCGCGACCTGGAAGCAGCCGAAAAACTCTGGAATATCAGCCTGCAACTTGGGAGGTTGGCATGAAAAACTACGATGCAATTGTGGTCGGCGGCGGCATGGCCGGCCTGACCGCCGCCGCCTATCTGGCGCGCGCCGGCCGCTCGACGCTGCTGCTCGAAAAGAACGAGAAGTGCGGCGGCCTGGTGAGCACCTTCGAGCGGGACGGTTTCCTGTTCGAAGGCGGCGTGCGGGCGCTGATCAACGCCGGCATCATCCTGCCCATGCTGCACGAACTGGGCGTCGAGATGGAAACCGCCCCCAGCCCGGTGACCGTGGGCGTGGAAGATCAGTTCGTCCACGTGGAAGGCAAGGCGTCGGTGGACGACTACGCCGCCATGCTCAAGCGTCTGTACCCCGACAGCGCCGACCAGGTGGAGCGCCTGATCCGTGTGGTGCGCAAGGTGATGAAGGACATGGAAGCGCTCTACGCGGTAGATAACCCGGCCTTTCGCGGCCTGTTCGATGACAAGGCCTACTTCTTCAAAACCTACCTGCCGTGGATGTTCAAATTTGTGCTTACGCTCAAGGCGATTTGCCACATGCGCGGGCCGGTCGAACCCTTCCTGGAAGGGATTATCTCCAACCGCTCGCTGCGCGACGTCGTGGCGCAGCACTTCTTCCGCGGCACGCCGGCCTTCTTCGCCCTGAGCTATTTTTACCTTTACACCGATTACATCTATCCGCGCGGCGGGGTCGGACAACTGGCCGAAAAGGTGACGCACAAGGCCGCAGAACTGGGAGTCGAAATCCGTCTGCAGACGCCGGTCACCGGCCTGGACGCTGCCCGGCGGGTGGTGACCACTGCCGACGACGAACAGTTTGGCTACCGCGACCTGGTCTGGGCGGCTGACCTGAAGACGCTTTACCGACTGGCGCAGACCGTCGGTCTGCCGTCCGACGTGCAGAAGAAAATCGAAGCCGAGAAGGCTACCATCCTGCCGCGCCGCGGCGCGGACTCAGTCTTCACCGTCTATCTGGGCGTGGACGAGCCGCCGGAAACCTTCCGCCGGGTTGGTCACGGTCATTTCTTCTACACGCCAAGCCGTGAAGGGCTGGGTGAAACGCACACGACCGAACTGCGTCGCCTGCTGGACGATTGGGAACACGTCTCCCGCGCCGATGTGCTGGCCTGGCTCGACCGCTTCACCGCCCTGAACACCTACGAGATTTCCATTCCGGTTTTCCGCGAACCAAACGCCGCCCCGCCCGGCAAGACCGGGTTGATCCTCAGCACGCTCTTCGAGTACGACCTGGTCAAACGCGTGCAGGAAGACGGCTGGTATGACGAATTCCGCGAAGCGGTGGCCGACCGCATGGTGCGGGCGCTGGCCGAGAGCGTGTACCCCGTGCTGGGCGAGCCGGACAAGGTGCTCTTCCGCTTCACCGCCACCCCGCTGACCACCGCCAACTGGGTGAACAGCTCCGAAGGGGCCATCGTCGGCTGGGCGTTCACCGATGAAATCCCGGTCACCAACAGCCTGCTGGGCGTCAACGACGCGCCAAAAACCGCCTTTCCGCACGTGGTCAAGGCCGGGCAGTGGGCTTACAGCCCGACCGGCGTGCCAACCGCTGTTCTAACGGGCCGTTTAGCTGCCAAGGCGCTGGGCGCTTAGGGGCGCGGAACATCACATGAACGTTTTCATCAGCATTGTCGCTGCTTTTTTGCTGGGCAGCCTGCCTTTTTCGGTCTGGCTGGGACGGCTGGCAAAAGCCGACCCGCGGGCGGTGGGCGACGGCAACCCCGGCCTGGTCAACGCCTGGAAAGCCGGCGGCTGGCCGGTTGGGCTGACTGTGCTGCTGCTCGATTTCGCCAAAGGCGCGATTCCGGCGGCGCTTGCCCGCTGGGCTTGGGGCTGGAACGGCTGGCAACTCACAGCGGCCCTCATCGCGCCGGTGTTGGGGCATCGCTTTTCGCCCTTCCTGCGCGGACGCGGCGGCAAGGGGATGCTTTCGCTGCTGGGCGTCTGGACGGGACTGACCCTGTGGCTGGGACCGCTGGTAATTGGTTCCACGCTAACCATCGGCATGTTGGGTTTGCGCCTGCGAGACGGCTGGACGCTGCTGCTGACGCTGGTCGTGTTGCTGCCGTTCGTCCTGCTGTTCGGCTGGGGGGCGGAAGCGCTGGCGCTGTGGGTTTTTAGCGGCGTGATGATTTTCGCCGGCTATCGGCATACGCTGATTTTGCCCCCTTTCAAAGAGAAACCGCATGACTAATCTGACGACGTGGCTTTCTCTGGGCAGTCATCTGAAAGGCGTTTTGCTGTACCTGAGTTTTATCGCCTTGAACGCTTTTCTGAACTGGCGGCTACTGCCGCGTCTGGGACGGGCGCCCGAACCGGCTGCCTGGTCAGCGGTGGCGGTATTGGTCCCGGCGCGCGACGAAGAAGCCAACATCCGCCGCTGCGTGACCTCGCTGCTCGCGCAGGATTACCCCGATTTCAGCGTCTGGGCGCTGGACGACGCTTCAACCGACGCCACTCCGCGCATCCTGGCGGAACTGGCTGCCATAGACCCGCGGCTGCACATCGGGCGGGGCGCTCCGCTGCCTGCGGGCTGGCTGGGGAAGAACTGGGCTTGCCAGCAACTGGCTGAACGAGTCCCGGAAGACGTGCCTCTTCTGCTTTTCGTGGACGCCGATACCTGGCACGCCCCCGACATGCTGCGCCGTTCAGTCGCTACCTTGCTGGCGCACGGCGCCGATTTGCTTTCGGCGCTGCCGCAGCAGGAAACGGTCACCCTGACGGAGACGCTGACTGTGCCGGTGTTGCCCTGGGCATTGCTCAGTCACTTTCCGCTTTGGCTGACCCAACAGGCGCGCTTGTCCCGGCTTTCTGCGGCGGTCGGACAGCACATGCTCTGGCGGCGCGGCGCCTACCGGCAGGTCGGCGAGCACGCCGCCGTGCGCGGCGAAATCACCGAGGATCTGGCGCTGGCGCGCCGGACGGCGGCGCAGGGCTTACGGGCGCTGCTGACCCCGGGCCGCGGACGGGTGTTCTGCCGCATGTACCGTTCGCCGCAAGACGCCATCTCCGGCTTTGGCAAGAACCTGTTTGCGGTCTTCGAGCGCCGCCTGCTGGTTTACGGATTCGTCTGGACCTGGCTGGCGGTCGCTTTTCTGGGACCCTGGCTGGCGGCTGCCTGGTCGTGGACGCTGGGCGACGCCGCGCTGCGTCTGCCCGCGCTGTTAGCTCTCTCGCTGACCATGCTCATCTGGGCGCTGGTAGTGCGGATTAGCGGCATGCGTCCGCTGGTTGCGCTGCTCTCCCCGCTGGTGACCGCCTCGGCGGTGGCGCTGGCGTTCTATTCTCTGGCGCAGACGTTCACCCGCCGCGCCCGTTGGAAAGGTCGCCCGGTGTAGTTTAGCTCCGCGCTCATGCGATATAATGCCCCTGCCCGCCGACAGTCAGATTTAAGACCATCAGACTCGAAACTCCCATGCCCAACAAACTCATTCACGCCAGATCCCCTTATCTGCTGCAACATGCGCACAACCCCGTCAACTGGTATCCCTGGGGAGAAGAAGCCCTGAAAAAAGCGCGCGAAGAAGACAAGCCCATCTTCCTCAGCGTCGGATACGCCGCCTGCCACTGGTGTCACGTCATGGCGCACGAATCCTTCGAGGACGAAGAGACCGCCGCCCTTATGAACGAGCGCTTCGTCAATATCAAAGTGGACCGCGAAGAGCGTCCCGACATTGACTCGATTTACATGCAAGCCGCCGTCGCCATGACCGGCTCAGGCGGATGGCCCCTCTCGGTCTTCCTCACGCCCGACCTCAAACCATTCTACGCCGGGACCTACTTCCCGCCCGTCCGCCGTTACAACATGCCCGCTTTTCGAGAAGCGCTCGAAGCGCTGGCAAACGCATGGCAAACCGAGCGCGAAAACATCGAAACCGTCGGCGGGCGCGTATTGGCGCATTTGCAAAGCCTTCGCAAAACGGAAGAGAGCGCCCCGCTGCCCGCGGCGTATTACTCCGCCGCCGCCGAAGAGCTCGTCAAGGAATACGATTGGGGCTACGGCGGCTGGGGCGCCGCGCCCAAGTTCCCGCAACCGATGGCGATTGAGTTTTTATTAGCGCGCGCCTTTTTCGCCGCGCCAAACGCGCGGCAAGCTCTTGAATCGCAGCCCATTAAAGCCGCGTTTCACGCCCTCAAAGCCATGTCGCGCGGGGGCATGTACGACGTCGTCGGCGGCGGCTTCGCGCGTTACAGCACGGATAATTTTTGGCGGGTTCCCCACTTTGAAAAAATGCTCTACGATAACGCCCTGCTGTTGCGCGCCTACCTTCATGCGTGGAGTCTCAGCGGCGACCCGCAATTTAAACAAGTCGCGGAAGAAACGCTGGAATTTATCGAGCGCGAAATGACTCACCCGCTGGGCGGATTCTACTCCTCGCTCGACGCGGATTCGGAAGGCGCGGAAGGAAAGTTCTACGTCTGGACGCTAGAAGAAATCCGCGCCGAATTAGCGGAAGAAAGCGAACTGTTTGAAACGGCTTACGGAATTACAGCGCGCGGAAACTGGGAAGGCAAAACGGTCTTGCAGCGCGCGCTAGACGACGCCTCGCTCGCCGCGCGCTTCAAACTGACGGTCGAAGAGACGCGCGCGCGGCTGAAAGAATCTCGCCGCAAGCTGCTCGCCGCCCGCGGCAGGCGAGTTCGCCCCGCGACGGACGATAAGATTCTAACGGCGTGGAACGGGTTGGCGCTGGCGGCTGTGGCGGAAGCGGCGCGGATATTAGTTGACGGCGATTTATTTGGTGTTTTGAAGGTGAGTGGCGCGTTGGTAAATGAGAAGTATTATAAAATGGCTACACGAAACGCGAACTTCCTGATTGACAACCTGCGTCCCGAAAACAGGCTCCGCCGTTCCTGGCGCGCAGGCGCGAGCGTCAGCGAAGTCTTCTTAGAAGATTACGCCGCGCTCATTCTTGGTCTGCTGGAACTGTATCAAACCGACTTCCACCTCCGCTGGTTTGCAGTCGCCCGCGAACTGACCGACGAGATGATAGATTTGTTCCGCGACCCGCAAGGCGGATTCTTCGATACGCCGCGCGACGCGGACGAGCAACTGCTCTTCCGCCCGAAGGACTTGCAAGATAACGCCACGCCCTGCGGAAATTCGTTGGCTTGCGAAGCGCTGCTCAAAATGGCGGAGCTGACCGGCGAAGGACGGTACCGCGACCTCGCGGAAGGCGCGCTCAGCGCGGCGAGCAACTTCCTGTTGCGCGCGCCGCTGGCTTTTACCCGCTGGCTGCTGGCGGGAGATTTCGCCTCGGAAAAGGCGAAGCAAGTCGCCATCCTTGGAAACGCGGGCGAAGAAAAATTCGAGGCGTTGATTCAAGCCGCGCGCGCGGGCTTCCACCCCAACCGCATCGTCGTCGCGTCCGCCTTCCCTCCGCCCGAAGAATCCCCCGCTCTTTTAAAAAATCGTCCGCTGCTTGAAGGGCGCGCGACGGCTTACGTTTGCGAAGGATTTGTTTGCCAAAAACCAACCCGCGACGAGGACGAACTGATAAAGCAACTCGACTTGGAGGACGCGAATGGATGACTCGTTGCTGCAAAATCTGATAAAAGTCGGGGTCGCCGTGCTGGCGGGCGGAATCATCGGCGCGGAACGTGAATATCAAGATAAGGCGGCCGGCTTTCGCACCATCATCTTGATAACCGTCGGCTCGACCTTGTTTACAATTTATTCCATGACGATAGACCCGCAAAACAGCATGTCGCGCGTCGCGGCGAACATCGTCACCGGCATCGGCTTTCTCGGCGCGGGCGCTATTGTGCGCGAGGGCGGGCGCATCGCCGGGTTAACCACCGCCGCCGCCATCTGGCTTTCCGCCGCGCTCGGCATGGGAATCGGCGCGGGCGATTTATATTTCTCTCTTGCGGCGACCTTCGTCGCCTTAATGGTGTTGCTCGCCTTTCCCTACCTTGAATCTTTAATTGACCGCGCGCGCGAAGCCCGCGTGTATCGCGTCGTCGTCTCCGCGAAAGACTATAAAAAGATAAACGAAATTGAAGCGGAACTAAAAGCCTGCGGCTTGCGAACGCGCGAACATCATCAAGCCAAGACTGAGACGTCTATTATCAACGTCTGGCACACAATTGGCTCGCCACGCAGCCACGCGGCTTTCCTCGAAAAAGCGCTGCGCGATAAACGGGTGAAGGAAATAGATTATTAGCCTTTCACGTCCGGCGCGGAAGGATAACGTGAGATAACGGCGTTTACCACCGCGGCGGGCGTGTCGCGCCCGATTTCCACGTCCGCGAATTCATCGTTCACCGCCCGCAGCGAGGTTTGAACTCCGCGCTCTCGCGCCAGCTGCGCCGCCTGTTCGCGGAGTTCCGCGCGCAAGGCTTCCAATTCCGCGTTGGCGAGACCGGAGAGAAATTCTTTCGCCGCGAGTTCTTCCGCCTCTCCGCGCGGCAAGAAAAGACCCACCAGAGTCAGCGTGAAGACGGAGAGCAGTAGCGCAAAACGCACCGACCCGCCGCCGACAGAGAAGAGATTGAAAATCGCCAGCAAGACCGAAAGCGCGCCAAACGCCGCGAGCCAGAAAGAGCGCCTGTCCATTTTCATCGAATCCTCCTGAATTAAAACTTTAAAAACCACGCCGCGACGTAGCCTTCATGCGTATCGTCTTTGACCTTAACCCACTGGTCGTTCTTGCCGATTTTGGCTTCGCCGCCCGGCTCGACGATGGAAAATTCGTAATTGATTGGCACGCGCTTAATGAGCGTCGTCCCGCTGATGATGGGCTGGCTGCGCAGCGCCACTTGCTCGGCGGTCGTTTTCACCTTGCCGCTTTTCTGCGCCGCCGCGCTTGCCGAAGAGCCGCCCGCGTATTTGAGAAACCACGCGGCGACGTAACCTTCCTGCTTATCCGCGCCGCGCACCTTAATCCATTGCCCGTACGCGCCAATTTTGGAAAGAGCGACAGTCGCCGGTTCGAGGCTGATTAATTGCTCCGTCGGCGGGATGTAACGCAGCGCCGCGCCGTTAAGATTCGGATGAGCGCGGAAGGCGACTTCAACAGTCGGATAAAGCGCGATGACGCCGGGAGGGATCGGCGCGGGAGCGGCTGTCGGCGCGGCGGGAACCTCGGCAGGCTTGTTCTTTTCCGCCGAAATAAACCACGCCGCCGCGTATCCCTGCTTGCCGCTCGAATCCTGAACGTGAAGCCACCGCCCCTGAACCCCAAGTTTGGCTTTCGCCTTCTCTTTCTCTTCCAAACTGAACAGCTCCTCGTTCAACGCCATCCGCCGATATAAATAGCCGTTCACCGAAGGCTCGGCGCGCAAAGCGAGGTCGTCAACCGCGACGTATAGTTTCAGCGCGTCCGCCGGGAGAGGGACGGGCTGCGGCTCCTCCGGCTGCGGCTCGCCGTACACGTCAAACCACAGCACGGCGCTGATTTCCGAGGCTAAAGTCGCGCCGTTGTAGCGGTAGCGTTTAGTCAGTAAAACTTCTTTGCTCGGCGCGTCGCCGGGGTATTTGTAAGGGTCGTAAATCGAATAATCCGCGCCCTTTTTTTCTTTAATCAAAACGAAATGGGTTTGAATGCCCGCCTGTTTATTCCAATCCACCTGAACGATGACCGGCTTGCCCTGCGCGACGGCTTCGTCAATTTGAGCGATGGGCGCAGGAGAAGATTCGCATGGCTGAGCGTCTCGAAACGCGCAGCGAGACCAGACATAAGGCATAACGCTCGGAATAAATAGCGCGCCGCGAAAGCCGCCCGCCGCTTTCATCTTTTCGTTAACGGAGGCTGGCGTTTCATCGTAACCGATTCCGTTCAGCAGCATCGTGGCGGAGGTCAATAAGCAGCCCCATCCGCCGATGGTTTCGTTAGAGTTTCCCAGCGGGGTTTTCGCCCAGGCGGCGTCGTTTTGATAAAGGTTTTTTGTAACGAACATAGAGTCGCTCCTGTTTGGCGCGCGAAGGATGAAATTTACGGCATTGTAACCGATTTTCATGACGTATAATAAAAAGCGACGTTAGTCAAGCGACGACGCAGGACAAGCGGGGGATAAAGACGCGCTCGTCGTCCTTTTTTAGCGGCATAAGGAGAAACGCTATGGACAACGAACTGACGCTCAAAGATTATCCCGTTCTGACGTGGCTGCTCAGCGCGATGGCATTCGGCTACGGCGCGTATCAAGCGCTGTTTCATTCGCCGCCGCGGCTCGTGAACGCCGCCGCGGGGTTTCTCGTCGGCTTCGCGCTGCTGGCGATAAGTTACACGTTGACCGTCACGGCGGATAAATCCACGCGGCTGCTCACGCTGGAATATCGCTCGCTGCTGTTTCACTCCCTTAAAGAAATTCGCTTCGACGATATTCAAACCATCCGCGTAGACAGCCGCACGTCGCGCGATTCGGACGGAACCAGCGTTGTTTATTGCGTGGCAGCGGATTTGAAAAACGGCGAAACAATTCCTTTTCGGTCTTATTATTCCAGCGGAACGCGCGGCAAGCAAAAAACGGCGGAGCGCTTGCGCGTCTTTATCGGTCTGTCGGAAGGTTTTGACGAAACGCCGCAGGGAATCTTTCGCGCTATGCCCAAGATTGGCGCGCAGGCGGCGCAAGAGTTTATAAAAGAAATAGGCGCGGGAGAAATGCGCGAAACAAAAGGCGTGCGCTGGCAAATGCAGCCTATTGGGGTTGGAGCGTCGCCAGCCATGCGTTGGTTCTCGCCCGATTTCAAAACGCAAGGCGGGTTTCTCTATCTCGCGCAAAAAGCGGAAGGACAATCTTCAAGCGGATTTCTGGCTTCGGCTTCCGCTATGCTCTTTCGCCAGTCTCTTTCGCTCTACGGCTTTTCGGAGGCGGAAGCGCCGGACAAGAGCAAAGCGCAAACATACGAAGCCCTCTCCCCCGCGCTGGCGAAACACTTCATGGCGTTCACTACCGACCCGGCGGAAGCGCGGCAGATTCTCAATCCGTGGATGCAACAATCGCTGGCGGAATGGGGCGAGCGTCATCCGTTAAAGCAGTTCCAAACCGCGGCGGGCTTCTCGCAAGTCGTCGCGTTATTCAGCCCTCAGGGCGTTTTCCTTGCCACGCCCTCCACGCTCAACCCAGATGAAATTGAAGAGCTCGCCGCATTGGGCGTGGAGATGGCTAAATCGCAGGGGGCGCGAAGCGGATGAAAATAAAGTTCCGCGACCCGCGCGCTACTTCCTCTTATGAATATATCGCGGGCGGGTCATATTTTCCGGCGAAAGGATCTCGTCCAGTTCCGCTTTGCTGAGATAGCCTTTTTCCAAAACAATCTCATATCCAACGAAGTGAACAGATTATAGGCAATTACCGGCTCCATCACGTTCAGTTCCAATTGCCCCGCTTCCGCCGCCAGCGTGACCATCACGTCGTTGCCGATCACCTCAAAAGCGACCTGATTCACCACTTCGGGGACGATGGGGTTGACTTTGCCCGGCATAATAGAAGAGCCGGGCGCCATCGGCGGCAAGTTAATCTCATGCAGTGGGATACACGTCGTTGGTGGATTGCGACATATTGACGTGATTCAGCGGATGCAAAATATCGTAACGCCCCTTCTCGTATCCCAACAACTCCAAAGCGCGGTTGGCGATTACCTCGTTGGCGTTCATGTTCGTCGAGGCGCCGGCGCCGCCCTGAATGACGTCCACCACAAACTCGTCCCACAACGCGCCGTTCAAAATTTCGTCGCAAGCGCCGCAGATGGCGTCCGCCAAATGGCGTTCCAACAAGCCCAGTTCCGCGTTAGCGAGCGCCGCCGCCTTTTTGATATAAGCCAACGAGCGAATCAAACGCGGATAATGCGAAATGGGAACGCCCGTGATGGAAAAATTCTCGGTGGCGCGCAAAGTCTGAACGCCAAAATAACGCTCGGCGGGAACTTCGCGCTCACCAAGCAAATCATGTTCAATGCGGGTCTTAGGCATTTTGAGAATTCCTCTCTTTCGAGGCGGAATTATACCCCCCAACAAATTTGTATTTTGCAACGAATAGAACAATCGGGGTAAAATCGGGGGCGAAATCTTATGACCTCTCCTTTGATTGAACTGCGCAACGTCTCGAAAACCTATTCCACCGCAGCCGGAGATTTCGTCGCCCTGACCGACGTCAACTTAAATGTACAAGCGGGAGAATTTCTCGGCATTTTAGGAAAATCCGGCGCGGGAAAATCCACCCTGCTGAACATGATAAACGGCGTGGACGAGCTGACCTCCGGCGAAGTGACGATCAACGCCGACGGAAGAAGCGTTTCAATTCACGAAATGGACGAAGACCAGCTCGCCTTCTGGCGCGGAAAAAACATGGGCGTAGTGTATCAATCTTTTCAATTGCTGCCCATGCTCACCCTGCTGGAAAACGTCATGCTGCCGATGGATTTCGCCGGAAACTTTCAGTCGCGAAAATCGCGGAAGCGCGCGCTGGAATTGCTCGACCTGATGGAGCTGGCGGAACACGCGGACAAGCTCCCCGCTTTTATTTCCGGCGGACAGCAGCAGCGCGTCGCTATTGCGCGCGCCCTCGCCAACGACCCGCCCATCCTCGTCGCCGACGAACCGACGGGCAGCCTCGATTCGCTCACCGCCGACCACATCTTCGACGTCTTCGAGCGCCTGGTGCGCGAGCAAGGCAAAACGATTGTGATGGTGACGCACGACATGGGGCTCGCCAGCCGCTTCACCCGCGCGCTGACCATCGCCGACGGGCGGCTGCAAGAAGGCGAGATTCAACTCGACTTCGACAAAACGACGCGGAGGAAACGATGAGCGCGCGCCGCGCCTCCCATCCAGCCGATTCGGCTCGGCGAGTCGAAACTCATCCCGACGAGATGATCGTCCTGCGTGGAGTCTCGAAAAGTTTCAGCAACGCCGCCGGAAATTTTGAGGTTCTCAAAAGCGTAAACCTGACGATTTATCGCGGCGAGTTCGTTTCCATCGTCGGCAAATCGGGCAGCGGAAAATCTACGCTGCTCAACATGGCGACCGGCATTGACCACCCCTCGCAAGGGCAAGTGATTGTCAACGGTCAGGATATTTATTCCCACTTCAACGAAAGCCAGCGCTCGCGCTGGCGCGGCAAAAATTTGGGAATCGTCTTCCAGTTTTTCCAACTGCTGCCCATGCTCACCCTGCTGGAAAACGTCATGCTGCCGATGGATTACGCCGACATGTACGACTTCGACGAGCGTCCGGCGCGCGCATTAGAACTGCTCAAAATGGTGGGGCTGGAAAAGTTCGCCAACAAGCTGCCCGTCCTCGTTTCAACGGGACAGCAGCAACTGGCGGCGATAGCCCGCGCCATGGCTTGCGACCCGCCCATCCTCGTCGCCGACGAACCGACCGGCAACCTCGACTCTCGCTCCGCCGACGTCATCATTCAAATCTTCGAGCGGTTTGTGGCGCAGGGCAAAACAATCGCCATGGTGACGCACGACCCTTCGCTGACCTCGCGCACGCACCGCAACATCGTCATCTCGGACGGCGAGCTGGTGGACGAGGCGATTTCCCGCGCGCTGCCGCAGCTGCGTCACCGCCACATGTTGGAACTGACCAAACTGCGGCAAGAGCGCCGGTATCATCCCGGCGAGACCATTCTCTCGCAAGCCACGCGCGACGACAGCCTGTTTATCATTCGCAAGGGCGAGGTGGAAGTCGTGCTGCGCGATAAAAAGAAACAAGAATACGCGCTTTCCAACTTGAAACAAGGCGAATTCTTCGGCGAGCCGGAGCTGCAAAGCGGCGGAAAAACTGTCGCTAACGTGCGCGCGGGCAGCCAGCCGGTGGAAGTGGTTATAATTCCTCGCGCCGACTTCGCCCGCATCATGAGCGAATCGCCCATCACCGCCGTGGCCGTCTCTAAAATCGTTCAAGCCAAACTTGAAACGCAGAGAATCGCGGACCATCGCGCCGAAAGGCTCTGACCCATGACCGACCCAAGAACGATTCCTCAAATTTTATACATAGACGGAAACGCCGAAGCCCGCTCGCTGGTGCGGCGGCTGCTTTCGCACAAGTACATCGTCCTCGAAGCGTCAAACGAGCTGGACGGGCTGCAATTGGCGGAAGAAACGCGCCCCGACCTGATTTTGGTGGACAACAATCAAAAGCACATGACAGGCAGCGAAGCCACTACGCGGCTGAAAAAGATTCTGCCTGAAACGCCCGTGGTGGTGCTTTCCGCCAACGTGCAAGAAGGCGCGCGCGAGCGCGCGCTCGCCGCGGGCGCCATCGGCTTCATCCCCAAGCCGATTGACGAGGATTTTGAAGCGCAAATTGACGCCTACCTGAACGGCAGAACCGACGCCCTGGAAGACGCGGAAAAACATTTGCGTGCCTACCAACAGGAACTGGTGGAACGGCTGGAAGAAAACATCCGCCAGTTGACCGCCACCGTAGAAAAGAACAAACATTTGCTGCAACAAAACGAGCGCATGTTCGCCATGCTGGAACGCCGCCATAAACTATTGGAAACGGCGGCGCGCGTCGGGCAGATGGTCACGTCCATTTTGAATATTGACGACCTGTTAAAGTACACGGTCAACATCATTTGCAGCGAATTCAATTTCTACTACTCCGGCATCTTTCTCATTTCCGAAGATAACGAATGGGCTGTGCTGCGCGCGGGCTACGGCGCGGCGGGGCGCAAAATGATTGAGCAAAACCACCGCCTGCATCTGGACGAAAATTCGATGATTGGCAACTCCATTATCACCCGGCAGGCGAAAATTGCGCTGGACGTGGCGGGCGAAAAATCGCGCTTCAACAACCCCTATTTGCCCAACACCCGCTCCGAAATGGCTCTGCCGCTGATTGTGCGCGAACGCCCGCTGGGCGCGCTCACCGTGCAAAGCGACGAGCTCAACGCCTTTTCGGAAGACGACGTCACCTCGCTGCAAGCGATGGCGGACCAAATCGCCATCGCCATCAACAACGCTCAATTGCTGCAAAAACTGGAAGCGGCAAATCAAGAACTCGTCCGCACCAAAACCTTCGAGGCGATCGCCACCGCCACCGGCGAAGCGATTCACTGGGTGGGCAACAAAGCCGCGCCCATTCCCGGCAGCGTCAAGCGCGTCCGCGAAGACGTGCAATACCTCGTCGCGCTCGCCGCTCACGCCGGCGAGCTGGATTTGAACGACGAAGCCTTGCACCTCGCGGTAGAAACCATCCGCGAGGAAGCCGCGCTCAAAGGGATGGACGTTAAAAAGATTTTGGAAGAAATGCGCGCAATGAAGCCGAATCGTTTGCAAGCGCTCGTCAGCGTAGAATCGCTGCTGGAAGATTTGGACATCGCCGAAAACAGCGCCATGACGATTCTGGACATCAAGGAAGGGCTGATTGGCCCCGCCCGCAAGCGCAACGACGCCCCCGTTTCGCTGCGCGATATGATTGAAAACACCGTCGCCAACATGGGTCTGCCCGACGGCGTGGTGGAAACGCGCTGGGCGGAAGACATGCCCGAAGCCTTCGTGGACGCGCGTCAGGTGGAACAAGTCTTCAACAATCTGATTAAAAACGCATGGGAAGCGCTGGCGGAAACGACCCCCAACCCGAAGATATGGGTCAGCGGGCGGCGCGACCAGGACCCCAACTTCGTCCTCGTTACCGTTAAGGACAACGGCCCCGGAATCCCCAAAGAAATTCAAGATAAGATTTGGGTTTCGTTCTTCACCACCAAAGGCGGCAAAGGCGGCACGGGCTTGGGGCTTTCGGCGGTGATGCAAATTGTGAATCAGCATGGCGGCAGAATCAAATTGGAAAGCGGAGCCGGACAAGGCGCCGCTTTCCTGGTCTGGCTGCCGGCGGCGAAGCCGCAATCCGCGCAATAGATAAATTGTTTTTATATCTCAAACCTTTTTTGGAGGACAAATGACAACCGTGCTTTTGGTGGACGACGAAAAACTCATTCTAAGAAGCCTGGAAAAAACGCTGCTGCGCGCCGGCTTCGACGTGATTACCGCTTCGGACTGTAAGAGCGGAAGCGAAACCTTCGCTCAAAACCTCAACGCAATTCACATCGCGGTGCTGGACCTGAACATGCCCGGCTTTGACGGGCTGCCCAAATCAGGCGCCGGGCTGGACCTGCTCGCCGATTTAAAAAAGCAAAAGCCCTCCCTGCCGGTGGTGATTCTCACCGCCTACGACGAGGTGAACAAAGCCAAAGAAGCCGTCAGCGGCGGAGCCAGCGCCTTCTTCGTCAAAGGTCGCGAGCAAGGGCTGGTGGAATTGATTCAAAAAATACTTGGCGCGTAACCTCCAGGCGACGCCCAACAGAACCATTTATAAAAAGGAAACGATTATGGCTCAAGATATTCAACGATACGCGACCTTGTTAAAGGCTTCGGCAAGCGCGGCAAAAAGCATCACCACCATTCTGGACCCCTACGAGCTGCTGCAACGCACAGTGGACATCATCTGCGACGAGTTCGGCTTCTATTACGCCGGCGTCTTCTTTCTGGACGAGGCGAAACAATACGCCGTGCTGAAAGCCGGGCGCGGAGAGGCCGGGCGGGCGATGATCAAAGAAGGTCACAAGCTCGCCGTCGGCGGAAATTCGATGATCGGCGCGTGCATCGCCAATAAGAAAGGGCGCATCGCGCTGGACGTAGGCGAAGAAGCCGTCTTTTTTGAAAACCCTCACCTGCCTAAAACGCGTTCCGAAATGGCGCTGCCGCTGATAGTCGGCAACGAAGTATTGGGCGCGCTCACCGTGCAATCCACCGAAGAAGCCGCCTTCCACGAAGAAGATATTGACGCGCTGCAAACGATGGCTGACCAGCTGGCCATCGCCATTCAAAACTCGCATCTCCATCGTCAAGCGGAGCGGCGCTCGCGCTTGCTCAAAGCCGCCAACCGCGTCGGCAAGGAAGTCACCTCCATTCTCGACCTGGAAGATCTGCTGCCCCAAACCGTGAATATCATCTGCGAATCTTACGGCTTATATTACGCGGGCGTCTTCCTGCTGGATGAAAAAGGCGAATACGCCGTGCTGCGCGCCGGCTACGGCAAAGCCGGCAAAGCGATGGTCGCCGAAGGACACAAACTCAAGGTCGGCGCCGAATCCATGATTGGCGCGTGCATCGCCATGAGCGAGGCGCGCATTGCGTTGGACGTGGGCGAAGAGCGTGTGCATTTCAAGAACCCGCACCTGCCGCACACCCGCTCCGAAATGGCGCTGCCGCTGATTTACGGCGGCAAACCGCTGGGCGCGGTGACCATTCAAAGTTCGGAAGAGCGCGCCTTCAGCGAAGACGACGTCACCACCCTGCTGACGATGGCGGAACATCTTGCGGTGGCGATTCACAACGCGCAAGTGTTGGAGCAGCTCAAACAAGCGCATGCGGAAATTCTGCGCAACAAAGTCTTTGAGGCGCTGACCACCGCCTCGACCGAAGCGATTCACTGGATTGGCAACAAGACCCTGCCCATTTCGCTGACCGTCGCGCGGCTGCGCGAGGAAGCCAAAGAAGGCAAGGTGGACCTGGAATCGCTGAAAGAAGACCTGGAAATGATTTCGGAAAGCGCGACGCAAATTATTCAAGTGAAGGAACAACTCATCGGCGCGGTGCGCGAGATGAAGCCCCGCCCGGTGTTGATTGCCGACACGCTGCAAACCGCCGCCTATCAACACGCCATCCCGCAGGGCGCGCTGCAAGTCTCAATTGACCCGTCCGCCGCTTACACCATGGCGGATAGCACGCAGCTGACGCGCGCGCTGGGCAACCTGCTGCAAAACGCGGCGGAGGCCGGCGCCCGCAACATCAAGGTTTCGGCGCGCCCCGCCGAAGAGCGCGGCATGTTGGAAGTTCGCATCGAAGACGACGGCGCGGGCATGAGCGCCGACGCGCTGGAAAAAGTCTGGTCCCCGTTTTTCACCACAAAAGGCGCCGCCCATCATGGGCTGGGCTTGCCCGCCGCGCTGCACGTCATTTCTCAAATTCAAGGGCGCATTAACATCGCCAGCGCGGAAGGCAAGGGAACGACGGCGACGCTGTTCATACCGCAAGGGCGCCCGCTCGGCGAAATTGTCCTGCTGGGCAGTCCGAAGACCGTGCTGCTGATTGACGACGACGACGAATGGTCGAAGCTCTTCGCCGACATGCTGAAAAACTCCAAAGTCAAATTGACGCGCGTCAGCGACGCAAAGAAGCTCCCTTCCGCCGATTTGATTCTGGTGGACGAGTATATCGAAGCCACGCCGCTCATTGAAATTCTGGAAGCGTTAGCGAAAGCCAATCTGGAATCGAAAGCCATCGTGTTGACTTCCGCCATCAACCCGGAGCGCGTCACCTCCTTTATGCGTCACGGCTTGAAGGACGTGCTGGTCAAGCCTTATTCCGCCGCCGAAGCCAGCGAGCTGTTAAAGTAGAAAGGGCGGGACCTGGCGGCTGCGTTCAGCCGTCAGGTCCTTCCATGCTATGCGACCAAGATGGCGTAAGATACTGCACGACCTGTGGGACAGCAAAGGACGCACGCTGCTGGTGGCGCTTTCCATCGCAGTGGGCGTTTTTTCCGTGGGGGTCATCGTCGGCGCGTATGAGATTATCGGCAACGATATGGGCGTCTCCTACGCGGCGAACAACCCGGCGAACATAGACTTGCGGATGAGAGATTTCAACGAAGACGCGCTGAACAACATCCGCAACATGCGCGGCGTGAAGCAGGCGGAAGCGAGGCGCGTGGTTAACTTTCGCGCCCGCCCGGAAAACGAAGAGACCTGGATTTCGCTGGACGTCATCGCCTTCGACGACTTCAAAAAGAACGAAGTCAATTTATTAAGACCGGTGGAAGGCGCCGCGCAAGCGAAAAAAGATGAAATTTTGATTGAAAAGAAAACGCTGGAAAAAGTCAACCTGCGCGTCGGCGAAGATTTGATTTTAGAGTTGCGCGACGGAGCGTTGAAACGCTTGAAGATTGTCGGCGTCGTGCAGGATTCCAGCTCGGGCGCAGGCGATTTTCTCGCCCCCTCTCTCGCCTTCGTCTCGATGAAAACCATGCCCACGCTGCGCGAGCCGGAGCTGTATAACCGCGCTTACGTCACCCTCAGCGAAGGCGAAGACGATATTTTTCACATCCGCGAGATGGGCGCGACCATCAAAGACAAGCTGGAAAAGAACGGCGTCGACGTCGTTCGCACGCGCTTTTCGGAAAAACATAAATACCCGCTCGCCGATATTGTGAACGCCATTCTCGGCATTCTCACGGCGCTGGGCGCGTTGATTGTCCTGCTTTCCAGCTCGCTCATCGCCAATACGCTGGACGCGCTGCTCAGCCAGCACCTGCGGCATATCGGCGTGATTAAACTGGTGGGCGGCAGGCGCAATCAGGTATTCGCCATGTACGTCGCGCTGATTTTCGCTTTCAGCGCGCTGGCGCTGGCGCTGGCGATTCCCGCCGGCGGGTGGGGCGCGTACGCGCTGGCGCAATTCGTCGCCGATAAACTGCGCTTCGAACTGCTGGGGTATCGCATTGTGCCGCTGGCGTTCGCCGTGCAAATTGGGCTGGGGTTGCTCATCCCCTTCATCGCCGGGCTGGCGCCAGTGATTAACGGCTCGCGCATCACCATCTTGCGCGCGCTCAGCGGCGACGTGGCGGGAGACGAGAGCAAACCTCACAAACGTCAGGAACGGACGAACTGGCTCGATTGGGCGCTGGTAAAAATTACCACGCTCTTCGCTAAACGCGGGATTCACTTTCCGCGCCCGTTCATCATCTCCATTCGCAATACGTTCCGAAGGCGCGGACGGCTGGCGCTGACGCTTTTCACCCTGACGATGGGCGGAGCGATTTTCATCTCCGTCTTTAACGTGCGCGTCTCGCTGCACGAATATATGACCGCCATCGGAAAATATTTCCGCGCCGACGTCACCCTCGATTTCGACAAGCCTTACCGCGTCCGCGAAGTGGAACAATTCGCGCTGCGAAAAACGGGAGTCGTCGCGGTGGAAGGCTGGCAATTCCTCGCCTTCGAGCTGCTTTATCCCAACGGCGCGGTGGCGGAAAACATGAACGTCTTCGCCCCGCCCGCCGAAAGCCGCCTTATCGAACCGATTATGGTGGCGGGACGCTGGATGCGCCCGACCGACGTTCGCAAAATTTTGGTCAGCGAAAAGACGCTGCAATATTATCCCAATCTCAAGCCCGGCGACCCGATTTGGCTGAAAGTGAACGGGTCTGAGGAAACGTGGGAAGTCATCGGCTTGTTTAAGTTTGTCGGGCAAGAAGGCGTCTTTGCCTACATTCCGCTGGAATACGCCGAACAAATCGCCAACCTGCCGAACCGTTCCTCGTCCTTCCGCGTCGTCGCGAACGCGCACGACCGCGCCTCGCAAGACAAAATGGCGCGCGAACTCGACCAATTCTTCCGCGAGAACGGCTTCAAAATTCGCAAAGCGGAATCGGGTCTCGCTTCGCTCGACTCGGCGCTGGAAAGCCTGGATATTCTCGTCGTCTTCCTGTTGATTATGGCGATTCTCACCGCCGTCGTAGGCGCGATGGGCTTGACCGGCACGATGGGCATGAACGTTCTGGAACGCACCCGCGAAATCGGGGTGATGCGCGCCATCGGCGCGGACGACCGCGCCGTCATGCGGACGGTTATCGCCGAAGGCGTGACCGTCGGACTGATTTCTTTCGCCCTCGCCGTCGTTCTTTCTATTCCGTTCACTTACGGGCTGTCTTACATCGTCAGCGTCGCGGTGTTTGAAACGCCAATCGAAGTGGTGTTCACTTTCACCGGCTACGGAGTCTGGCTGGGGCTGGTGTTGGCGCTTTCCGCTCTCGGCTCTGTGCTGCCGGCGCGCAACGCCGCCCGCCTGACCATCCGCGAGGTGTTGGCGTACGAATAACGCCCGCCCGTTTATCAAATTCAAAAGATTACTTAGAGAAGGTTGTTCTATGAAAAAAATTACGGCAAGTTTCGTCGCTTTGATTCTGCTCCTCTCGTTTTCGCTGGGCGCGTGCCAGCCTCAATCCGCCGCCACGCCCGCCCCGCAAGAAACAGTCGCTCCCAATGAAGTGGTCGCCGAAGGCAGGCTAAAACCCGCGCACGCGGCGAACCTGTTCTTTCAGGCGCGGGGAACGGTGGAAGAAATAACGGTCAAAACCGGCGACGCGATTAAAAAAGGCGACGTTCTCGCGCGGCTGGCAAACGCCGGACCTGCGGAAGCGCAGCTGGTCGTCGCTCAAAACGCGTACGACGCGCTGCTGCGCAACGAAAGCGGCGAGCGCGCCCAACTCTGGCAAAACTACCTGACCGCCCAAGCGGAACGCGCCAAAGCCGAAAAGAAATGGGACGCGCTCAAGCTCGACGACATAGACGACGACATTGACAACGCCAAAGCCGACGTGGAAGACCGCCGCAAAGACCTGCAAGACGCCCAAGACGAATTTGACAAGTATAAAGACCTGGATAAGAAAAACTCAAAACGCAAAACCGCGCAAGACGACCTCGACAAAGCGCAAGACGACCTGAACGAAGCGATTCGCAAGCTGGAAGAGATTATCCGCAAGCGCGACGAAATCCGCGCCGCTTACGACGCCGCGCTCGCCGCCGAGACGGAAGCCAAGCATCAATACGAAATCAGCCTGAATGGCCCCAACGCCGAACAGCTTGCGCTGGCAAAAGCCAATTTAGAAGCGGCAAAAGACACGCTTGCCAATTACGTTATCATCGCCCCGTTTGACGGAATCGTCGCGGAAGTGAATGTGGAAATCGGTCAGCAGGCGGGACCGGAAATCCGCGTCATCAGCCTGATTGACCCTTCCCGCTGGGCGGTTGAAACGACCGACGTCACCGAGTTGGAGGCGGTCAAACTCAGCGTGGGGCAAAAAGCGACTATCGTGCCGGACGCCCTGCCCGACCTGACTCTGCAAGGCGTGGTGACGGAAATCAGCGGCGCTTACACGCAGCAAGGCGGCGATATTCTTTATAAAACCACCCTTCAGATAAACGTTCCCGACCCGCGCCTGCGCTGGGGCATGACGGTGGAAATCACTTTCTTGCAATAAGCGCAATAGACCTCTCAGACAAAAAGGGCTCCAGCGGGAGTCCTTTTTTGCGTCCATTCTCTGGACGCAGCCAGCCATAAACGCCGCGTCGGCGCGGCTTGCTATTTTGGAACTTTTGTTCTAAAATAAAAGCGTGAGCGCGCTCGAAACCCTCTACGGGCTGGCTGCCCAAACGACGTTTGAAGCGGACGGCGAACCGCGCCTTTCCGATTCCTCGCCCGCGTGCTTTTCTCAAAAGGAACGCGAACAAACCTTCGTTCACCGCGCGCGCACCCCCGGCGGCGGGAGCGTCCTGCTGTTGAAGACCTTGCTCTCTTCCGCCTGCGAGCGCGATTGCTATTACTGTCCCTTTCGCGCCGGGCGGGATTTCCGCCGCGCCGCCTTTCAGCCGGACGAGTTTGCGGCGCTGTTCAGCAAATTGAATCAAAGCGGGCTGGCGGAGGGACTCTTCATCAGCAGCGGCGTGGCGGGCGGCGGCGTTCGCACGATGGAACGTTTGCTCGCCAGCGCGGAGATTTTACGCAAGAAATATCAATATCGCGGATACCTGCACCTGAAGATTATGCCTGGCGCAGAAAAAGAACAAGTCTATCGCGCCATGCAGCTGGCGGACCGCATTTCGGTCAATTTGGAAGCGCCAGGCACGGCGAGATTGTCGCGGCTCGCGCCGCACAAAGTCTTTATAGAAGAGCTGCTGCGTCCGTTGCAGTGGGCGGAAGAAATGCGCCAGAATTTCCCCGCGCGCAATTTTTGGAACAGGAAATATCCTTCCCTCGTCACTCAGTTCGTCGCCGGCGGCGCGGATGAGAGCGATTTGGAATTGTTGAGCATGACCGAATGGCTGCACAAAAATGTGCGTTTGAAGCGCGCGTATTTTTCCGCCTTTCATCCCGTCCCCGATACGCCGATGGAAAACAAGCCAGCCGTCAGCCCGAAGCGCGAGCTGCGCCTGTATCAGGCTTCCTTCTTGTTGCGGGATTACGGCTTTGAGCTGGAAGATTTGCCCTTCGCGGCGGATAACAACCTGCCGCTGGAAACCGACCCCAAACAGGCGTGGGCGCGGGCGAATTTGCTTCACGCTCCGATTGAAATCAATCAAGCGGAAAAACGCGAGTTAATCAAAATCCCCGGCATTGGATTGAAAGGCGCGGATGCGATTCTTCGGGCAAGGCGCATCCGCAAATTGCGGGACCTTTCCGCGCTGAGGAAACTCGGAATCGCGGCGGAACGCGCCGCGCCTTACCTGCTGCTGGACGGACGCAAAGCGCCGATGCAAACGGCTTTCTTTCAGAGTTAAAAAACAAACCGCCGAGTCGCGGCGCGTAATTTTGCGACCCAGCGGCGATTGAATTTTGTTACTCGGCGGCGACAGCCGCTTTTTGTTCGCGGCGCGCCTTCAGCCACTCATATCCCATCGGCAAAACCGAAATGAGAATGATGACGACGATGACGTATTCAAAGTTGCGGCGCACGAAGGGAATGTTCCCAAAGAAATAGCCCGCGAGGGTGAACAAGAGTACCCAGGTAATCCCGCCGATGACGTTGTAAGCGGCGAAGTAAGCGTAGCTCATTTTGCCAACGCCCGCCACAAAGGGAGCGAAAGTGCGGACAATCGGCACGAAGCGGGCGAGGAAAATCGCCTTGCCGCCGTGCTTCTCAAAAAAGGCGTGCGTCTTTTCAAGGTGTTCTTTCTTAATCCATTTAATTTGGTAAGCGCGCTCGCCCAAATAGTGACCGATGGAATAATTCGCTGCGTCGCCGCCGACCGCCGCGACCATCAACAAACCGAGCAAATACCAGACGTTCAGCGAGCCGAGCGCGGCGAAAGTTCCGGCGGCGAAGAGCAGCGAATCGCCCGGCAGGAAAGGCATGACTACCAAGCCCGTTTCGATAAAAATCACCGCAAAGAGAATGCCGTAGGTCCAGCCGCCGTAAGTTGTGATGACGTCGTTCAGATATGCGTCAAGGTGTAGAAAGAAATCTACAAGAAAAGTTACGTACTCCATTTTTACTTTTTTCCTTTTTTAATGTATGCGCCAGTCATAAAAACCGGCGGGCGCAGATTATACCTTGCTTTCGCCGCCCCCGTTTGAATCAACTTTTCCAAGCCATTCGCCCAGGACAAGCAGCAGCAGGCTGCCCAAAACGCCGCTTCCAAAGTCCAGTTTGCCGAAAGAAAGCAGAATCCACCCGCGCCAAAGGCTAAAGCCCTGCCCCGCCGCAAAGCCTAAAACGCTGAGGACGAGGTAGAACAGCAGTTTCCATCCGCCGCCGCCGCGAAAGAAATGATAAAGCGCGCCGCACAAGAGGGCGATAAACAAGGCGTAAATAAAAGCAGGGATGTTGGACATGAGGGAGAAGGCGGGAAGGTTTGGAAAGTTGGAAAGTTGGAAAGTTAGAAAGAGGGGATTGGCTACGCGCCAGAAGCGGCTTATTCTATGATTCCGCCGCCTAAAACCTCTTCGCCTAAATAAATCACCGCCGCCTGTCCCGCCGCCACATCTCGCGCCGGATGAGAGAATTTGACGTGCAAACGATTCCCTGCCAGCGGCGTGACCAGCGTTTCGGCTTCCTTCGCAGTATAGCGAACTTTCACCTGCGCCCAAAATGGTTCGCGCGGCGCTTCGCCTGAAATCCAGTTTACGTCGCGGGCGGTCAATTCGGAAAAGCCGAGTTCTTCGCGCGTTCCAACCAGCAGCGTGTTAGCGGCGGCGTTTTTAGAAATTACATACAGCGGGACGGGCGAAGCGACGCCCAAGCCCTTGCGCTGCCCGATGGTGTAATTTGCCAGCCCGTCGTGCCGCCCGACGACTTTGCCGTCGCGCGTGAGAATATCGCCCGGCTTGAGAATCTCCGCCGCGTTGCGCCGCAAAAAGGCGCGATAATCCTCCCCCGCCAAAAAACACAAATCTTGCGAATCTTTGCGTGAAGCGGTGGGAAGGTTAAACTTTCGCGCAAGCTCGCGGATTTCAGTTTTGGGGTATTCCCCCACGGGAAACATGGCGCGTTGGAGCCGCTCCTGATTCAAGACGTGCAAAACATACGATTGGTCTTTGGAAGAATCGACCGCGCGCAGCAATTTTCTTTTTCCGTTTTCTTCGCGCAAGCGGACGTAATGCCCCGTCGCCATATAATCCGCGCCCAGCGCCAGCGCGCGTTCCAGCAAAAAGGACCAGCGGATTTGACGATTGCACAACAAGCAAGGGTTGGGAGTCTCGCCGCGCGCGTATCCGTCCAAAAAAAACTGCACTACCGTCTCGCGGAAGACTTGTTTGGCGTCCACCGCGTAGAAAGGAATATCCAAAACGCCCGCTACGCGGCGCGCTTGCGCCATCGAATCCGGCGTGCAGCAGCGATTGGAATCTTCTTTCCCCGGTTCGGACCACAAGCGCATCATCATCCCAATCACTTCATAGCCCTGCTCTTTAAGCAAAGCCGCCGCGACGGAAGAATCCACGCCGCCGGACATGGCGACGACAACTTTAAGTCTGGTCATAGGCAGGGGTATTATAAACGAAGCTTGCAAGGCTGTATGCGGAGCGCGCGGCGAAGTTTGGTATGATTGCCCCCAATGGAATTATTCAGGCATTTCAAGGCGCAAGCGATTCTTTTCGATAAAGACGGCACGCTGATTGATTTTGAGACGATGTGGGGCGGATGGACGCTCTACCTCGCGGAGCAAATCCGCTTATTGAGCGGGCTGGACGTTCGCGCGGAGCTGTGCCTTGCTCTGGGCTACGACGAAGCGCGGCAAAAAACGCTGCCGGACGGGAAGCTGGCTTCCGCGCCGATGAGCGAGCTGTATCAAACGGCGGTGGAAGTCGCGCGGGCTAAGGGCGTAGGAAAAGAAGCCGCGCGGAAAATCATAGACGAGGCGTGGCGCATCCCCGACCCGGCGCTGCTCGCCCGCCCGCTGACGAATTTGCGCGCCTTGTTCGGCAGTTTGCGCGGCGCAGGAATCAAAATCGGAATCGTCACCAGCGACGACCGCGCCCCAACCGTGGCGACTCTGCAAGCCTTTGACCTGGAAGGCTTCGTCTCCGCGCTGGTTTGCGGGGACGACGGGGTGAAAGCCAAACCCGCGCCCGACATGGCGTTAACGCTCTGCGCGCGGCTGGGCGTTCCGCCTTCGAAAGCGATGGTCGTGGGCGATACCGTCGCAGATTTAGAAATGGCGCGCGCGGCGGGAATTGGATTGGTCGTCGGCGCGCTTTCCGGCGTGTGCAGCGCAAAGGAATTGTCGCCGCACGCCGACTTGCTGCTGGATTCGGTGGAAAGCCTGATTGGATACGGGCAAGCGCTGGAAGAGGAAGCGAAGCGCGGACTCGCCAACTTGAACGCCGACGCCGCGTTTGATTTATAATACCTTCCATGTCTCAATCCACTCCGCTGGTTATCGGCATCGCGGGCGGTTCAGGGTCGGGAAAGACGACCGTCGTGCAAAAGATTTTGGAGCGCGTGGGCGTGGAGCGCATCGCCTACTTGCAGCACGATTCCTATTACAAGGATTTAAGCGGGCTGCCGCCGGCTGTGCGCCGCGAAATTAATTTCGACCATCCCAACTCGCTCGAAACCGAGCTGCTCGTCGAACACATTAAGGCGTTGAAAGAAAACCGCCCCGTCGAAGTTCCCATCTACGATTTTGCGACCGACACGCGCACCGAAAAAACGTACACCGTCGCCCCGCGCCGCGTGATTCTGGCGGAAGGCATCCTCATCTTCGTCGAGCCCGAGCTGCGAAAATTGTTCGACGTGAAAATCTTTGTGGATACCGACGCCGACCTGCGCTTCATCCGCCGCCTGCACCGCGATATTACTCAGCGCGGGCGGACGACGGAATCGGTCATCAAGCAATATCAAGAAACCGTGCGCCCCATGCACCTGGAATTTGTCGAGCCTTCCAAACGGTACGCGGACGTGATTATTCCCGAAGGCGGATACAACGCCGCCGCGTTGGATATGGTAGTGGCGCGCATTGAATCTTTGCTAAAACAGGGATAAAGCCTTTCCCCGCAAGTAAACTCAGTCCAACAAGAGCGAACAAGGAGATTTAGAAAATGTTAAAACAATGGAGCGCCCCGCCCGCCATGCAAATTGACCCGAAGAAGAAATACGCCGCGCGAATGGAAACCGACAAAGGCACGATGGTCATTGAATTGTTCGCGGATAAAACCCCAATCACCGTAAACAACTTCGTCTTTCTCGCCCGCGAAGGGTTTTACGACGGGGTGATTTTTCACCGCGTTATAGATAACTTCATGGCGCAAGGCGGCGACCCGACCGGCTCCGGCAGAGGCGGACCCGGCTACCGCTTTCAAGACGAGTTTCATCCCAGCCTGAAACACGACAAGCGCGGCGTGCTTTCAATGGCGAACGCGGGACCCAACACCAACGGCTCGCAGTTCTTCATCACGCACCTGCCCACGCCGCATCTCGACAACCGTCACACCGTCTTCGGTCAGGTGGTGGAAGGGCTGGACGTGCTTATGTCCATTCCCGCGCGCGACCCAGGCAAGGTGAACGCTCCCGCCGTCAAAATCATCCATGTCTTCATCGAAGAAAGTTAAGCCTCAGAATCAAAAAGAAACAACGCCAGTTCAATCGGGAATTGGCGTTGCTCTTTTGCGCGTCCTCGCTCTCGCCGCGGTGATTGGAATTACCCTTTTTATTTACAGCATCCGCGAGCGGGCGCAAGAATTCGCCGCTTACGGCTACCCCGGCATTTTCGTCATTATGCTGATGGCGAACGCGACGGTCATCCTTCCCGCGCCGGGCGTGGCGATGGTCTTCGGCATGGGGGCGACTCAGGTCTTCAATCCGCTGCTGATTGCGCTCTTCGCCGGAACGGGCGGGGTCATCGGCGAGCTTTCCGGCTATCTGGCGGGATTCAGCGGGCAAGCCGTTATCGAGCGCTCCGATATTTACAAAAAAATCAATCCATGGATTGAAAAATACGGCGGTTGGGCCTTGCTCGTCCTCGCCGCGATTCCCAACCCGTTTTTCGACGTCGCAGGAATCGCCGCCGGTATGGCAAAAATGCCGCTATGGAAGTTTATGTTCTTCTGTTGGGTCGGTCAGCTGCTAAAAATGGCGATGTTCGCCTACGCCGGGGCGTATTCAATAAATTGGGCGCTGAATCTCACCGGCTGAGCGCGGCTGATTTTCAAGGTCGCGCCGCCGCGCCGCGGGCGATGTGCTATAATAAAAGTTGTCTGACAAATATATTCAGGAGAAAATCATGAGCGCCATTGATTTGACCATTCACAAAGACCGCCGCGCAAGAGCCGTTCAGCGCGCGCGAGAGCGCAATATCATCATCCCCACTTACGCCCAAATGAAAGACCCTTCCAAAATTCCCGCGAAAATCAAAGAGGAATTAAAAAGCGTCGGGCTGTGGGATATTCATCCGCGCAATCTGTTTCGCATCAACTGGCATAACGAACCGCGCGCCTCGGGCGGGACCTTCGACGGCGTGAATTACATGGAACTGCCTCCTTCGCTGACCGGCGTAACAGCGCGAATCATCGTCCTCGTGGGCAAATGGTTTCCGACGGGCGCGCACAAAGTCGGAGCGGCTTTTAGCTGCCTCGTCCCGCGTCTGGTCACCGGGCAATTTGATCCCACCACGCAAAAGGCGGTGTGGCCCTCCACCGGAAATTATTGCCGCGGCGGCGCGTACGATTCCGCGCTGCTGGCTTGCGATTCCATCGCCATCCTGCCCGAAGGCATGTCGAAAGAGCGCTTTGATTGGCTCGCCAAAGTCGCCGGCGAGACCATCAAAACCCCGGGCAGCGAATCGAACGTTAAAGAAATTTTCGATAAATGCTGGGAGCTGCGCAAATCGGGTCAGGACTTAATGATTTTCAATCAGTTCGAGGAATTCGGCAATTACCTCTGGCATTACGAAGTGACCGGGCATGCGATGGAAGAGGTCTTAAAACAGGTCATGCGATCGCACGACCGCTATCGCGGCATGGCTTCCGCCACGGGCTCGGCGGGAACAATCGCCAGCGGCGATTACATGAAACAACTCTTCCCCGATAGCAAGATTGTCGCCAGCGAGGCGCTGCAATGCCCCACCCTGCTGGAAAACGGCTTCGGCGCGCACCGCATCGAGGGCATCGGCGATAAGCATGTGCCGTGGATTCACAACGTCAAGAACACCGACGTCGTGGTCGCAATTGACGATAACGCGGTCGTCAATCTGGCGCGCCTGTTCAACGAGGAGAGCGGGCGGGCGTATCTGGTTCAGCAAGGCGTTTCGGAAGAAGTCGTCGGCAAGCTCGATTTGCTCGGTTTCTCCGGAATTTCAAACGTGCTTTCCGCAATCAAAGCGGCGAAGTATTACGAAATGGGCGAAAACGATATTATGCTCACCGTGTTGACCGATTCAATGGAGCTCTATCGCTCGCGCCTGCATGAAATGCATCAAGAATTCGGCGAATATACCGAAGCCAACGCCGCCGCCGATTTCGCCCGCTATCTGCGCGGACAATCCACCGACAACATGCTGGAATTGCGCTACACCGACCGCCGCCGCGTGCATAACTTGAAGTATTACACCTGGGTCGAGCAGCAGGGCAAGACCTACGACGAGATTCAGCGGCAGTGGTATCAGCCGGATTACTGGACGGCGGTGCAAAAGCAAGCCGACCAAATTGACGAATTGATTATGGAGTTTAACAAGGAAGTCGGGCTGATTTAACCGCGATTCGGAGTAAGAATCGTCAAACCGCGGAGCCGCCCTCGAAGTTCGAGGGCGGCTTTTTGCGCGGCGACCCAACCCAAGCAAACAAAAAATTGGCTTATAATCGCTCGTCAAGCGGAGCATTGACGCGAAGCCGGAGCGAACGATTCTTGAGGCGGAGATTTATTCCCCGCCGAATCTCGCCAAAAGCGTTTCGCAAAGCCCCTCGAATTTTAACCGTTTATTGCAAAGGAGAAAAGAAATGAGTTTTATCGTTTCCATTCTAGGCGTCGTCGTCGTTCTGGTCTCGCTCTTTGACCTGTACCGCGCTCTCGTCAGCCGTTCTTGGGATAAAACGCAAGGCGTGATAACGCTCGCAAGCGCCGAAATCGTCAGCGCGTATCAACAAACCCGCAAACTGTTCTCGACCAAAAATCAAACCGCCTTTTATTACGAATACGCCGTAAACGGCGAAAAATTCCTCGGCAACCGCATTTTCTTTGGAGATACGTTTCTTTCGCTGTTCAGTTTTTTAGCGGCAAAAAACGCGATTGAAAAATACAAAGAGGGGCAAGAAGCGACGGTGTATTACAACCCGTCCAACCCCAAAAATTCAACGCTGGAGCCCGGAATCAAATGGCAAGCGGTCGCCGCGCTTGCTCTTGGGGGCGCGCTGATTTTCATCGCCCCCATGTTTGGATAGCCTCGCAACAAATCCTGACGAGCGGTTAGCGCCGCTCGTCAGGAAAGGAAGGCTTCGAGCGGCAGGGAAAAACGCTACTATGAGTTCCGACGCAAAATTCATTGGAATCGGGCTGTTGATTGGCGCGGGAATCGCGACGCTGCTGCTGGCTGCCGCCTTCGCCATTGGGATTCTGCCGCCCAAGCCGCGCGCCCTCGAAGCGCCGCCCAGCCCTGCGCCCGCGCTCGACCTTGCGCCTTCCGCCACGCCCGCGTTCAAGGAGGCGGCTGCGACTTCCACCGCCGCGCCCGAAGCCGCAATTTCGCCCGTCTCTTTCGCGCCCGCCATAGATTGGGAAGCGGTTTTCGCGCAGCAGGTTCTTCAATCGCTGCCGACCTACGGCGGCGAATGGCATATCCTCATCCGCAAAAACGGCGCGCATACGGTCTTCGCCCTCAACGCGGATAAAAAAGACCACGTCGCTTCTATCATCAAACTGCCTTTCGCCATGCTGTTTTTTAAGGCGCTGGAAGCGAAAGGGATTCAGCCCGCGCAATACGACGAATACCTTTCGACGCGGGGAATCGGGCGGACGTATCGGCAATTGCTGCGCGCCATGCTGGTTGAATCGGAAGAGCTGGCGGCGAAGACCCTGCGCGAAGCGACGCGCGATTCGGGGATAAACGAAGCCGCCTTGCTGCGGGAATGGGGCGCGCCGCGAACCAATTTGAGCAAACGGCTTTCCACCCCCGAAGAGATCGCCGCGCTATACGAAAGTTTGTATTACGGCAGGGCGCTCAACCCGCAAGCCCGCGCTATCATTCTCAACTACCTGAGCGAATACACCCCGAACGACGACGCGCGGCTGGGAGTATTAAGGCGGCTGCTGCCGCCCGGCGGCGCGTTTTATAACAAGCGCGGGAGCGTCACCGAAGAACGGCTGGTCATCGGCGATTCGGCGTTGGTTGCATGGGAAGAGAACGGCGTCGAGCAGGTTTACGTTTTAGTCGCCATCGGCTACAACGGAGAGATTCCCGCCACCGATAAAAAATTGGTTCGGGGGATTGAAACGATTGCGCTGCAATTTTGGAATTTTATCGTCCTGCAAGCGCGCTAAGCGCTACCCGCGTTCCGTCACGACGACTTCCATGCCGACGGCGATTTTGCCTTCGTTCAACGGGATGGCGTTCATGCCGAAAATCGCGCCGAGCTCGTGACGGCGGTAACGGCTTAACGTTTTCAACGGCTCTTTATCCTGAACGAGCGTCTCTTTATCAATCGTCGTCACCACGCAGCGCGCGCACGGCTTGACGAGCGCCAGCTCCACGTCCCCGATTCGGATTCGCCTCCACGAATCCTCTTCAAACGGCGCGCAGCCTTTCACGACGAGGTTAGGGCGAAAGCGATTCATCGGCACGGGCGAAGCCAACCTTGAATTTAAGTCTTGCAGCGATTCTTCCGAGAGAATCAAAATCGGGTAGCCGTCCGCGAAGGCGGTATGGTCTTCGGGGCTGACGGCGTATTTCGGATTCAACGCGCGCTTGCGCCCTTCGGCAAAATGAACCAGCCGCGCGGGCGCGCCCAGCCATTCCGAAAACCATTGCGCCGCCTCGTCGCCCAAATCCACCGAGGGCAAGGTTTCGCCCTTCCAAATCGTCGCGGGAATGATCGCGCCCGCAGTTTGAATCGCCACGCGCAGCGAATCGAAGCCCGGCGCGGAGAGCGCGACGACGCCGTTTGTTAAGGTCGGCGTCGCCAACGCCAAACGCGGATGTTCGCGCTGCGTTAAAAATTTTCCGTCAGGCGTCACAACCATCATGCGGCGGTCGTGCGCCAAGCCCATGCGCTCGACGAACGATTCCGCCGCGTCGTGTCCGCGGCATGCCTTAATCGGGTAATACGTCAGGGTGGATACGGTTATCATGCCCGCCATTTTACCCGAACGTCCACGGCGACCGCGCCTTCGCTTAACGCCCGCAGCGGGTTGATTTCAATTTCTTCGATTTCTTCATGCTCGGCGGCAAGACGCGAAAGTCGGACGAGGACGTCTACGACGGCTTGCTCGTCCGCCGACGGAATGTTTCTAAACCCTTTGAGCTTCCTGCCCGCCCAGGTGGCGCGGAGCATTTCCTCCGCTTCGGCTTGAGTCAGCGGGGCAAGTTTAAACGCCACGTCGCGCAGCCCCTCCACTTCCACGCCGCCGGAGCCGAACATCATCAGCGCGCCGAAGAGCGGGTCGCGCGCCATGCCGACGATGACCTCCTGCCCCGGCGAAATCTGGCGCTGGATGTGCGCGCCTTCCACGCGGGCGTTCGGCGCGGATTGTTTCGCCCTTTCCATCAACAAGGCGTAAGCGGCTTTCGCTTCTTCTTTCGAGTTAACGTTCAGCAGCACGCCGCCAATATCGGATTTATGCAAAATATCAGGCGAGGCGACCTTCATGACGACGGGGAATCCGAGTTTGCTCGCAATTTGCGCCGCTTCGTTTTCGTCTCGCGCCAGTTTCATCGGCGCGGCGGGAATTCCATACGCGGCGAGCAGTTCCTCCGCCCCTCGTCTTCCATCCTCCGTCCTCTGTCCTCCGTCCTCCGTCCTCTGTCCTTCTTCTAAAAATTTCTGCCGCCTTGCCAAAGCGCCCAGCGCGGACGCGGCTCTTTCGGGGAAGGGATAGGCGGGGACGCGGGCGTTTCTGAATCTTCGCCCGGCTTCTTCAACCAGAGTCGAACCGAGCAGCGCGACGACGACGGGCTTGCTCGATTCGACAATCAGGGGAATCAGCGCGTCGGCGACCTGCTCCGTTTTGAACATGGGCGGCGGCGGCAAAATGACCATGACGCCGTTTACGTTTTCATCAGCAAGCAGAATCTCCAAACTTTGGGCGTACTGCTGCGGCGAGGCAGAGGCGAGCATATCTACCGGGTTGTGAACGCTGGCGGAAGGCGGCAGCAGCGCGGCGAGTTTTTCTTCGGTCTCTTTGGAAAGCGCGGCGAGATTCAGCCCGTTGGTTTCCAGCGCGTCCGCGGCGATGACTCCGGGACCGCCCGCGTTGGTCAATATCGCCATGCGATTCCCGTTGGGCAGCGGGCAAGCCGCGAGCGCGCGCGCCCAATCGAACATCTGCTCGGCGCTTTCGGCGCGCAAGATTCCGCATTTGGCGAAGGCGGCTTCAAAGGCGGCTTCGGCGCCCGCCAGCGCGCCGGTGTGCGAGGCGGCGGCTTTTTGTCCCGCTTCAAAACGCCCGACCTTGAGCGCCACGACGGGTTTGCGTTTTGCGACTTCGCGCGCAACCTTAACAAAACGCCGCCCGTCCGCTACGCTCTCCAAATACATGACGATAACGCTTGTGTGTTCGTCCTTCGCCATTTCGGGCAGCGCGTCGGTCTCGTTCACGTCCGCCTGATTGCCCAAACTGACGATTTGCGAAAAGCCAAAGCCTTGCTGACGCGACCAATCAATGATGGCCGCGCAAAACGCGCCTGAATGCGAAATAAACCCGACTTCGCCTTGCGCCGGCATGGGCGGCTGCAAGAAGGTGGTATCCAGCGGGAGGTGCGTATCGAGCGTTCCAATGCAATTGGGACCAAGCAGCCGCATATCGTATTTGCGCGCGGTCTCGACGCATTCTCGTTCCAGCGCCGCTCCTTCCGCGCCGACTTCACGAAAACCGGCGGAGACGATAATCGCCGCTTTAATTCCGCGCCGACCGCAGGCTTCGATGGCTTGCGGCGTGGCTTGCGTGGGAACGATGAGGATGGCTAAATCTACGGGGTCGGGAATTTCCGCCACGCTGGAAAAAATTGGACGGTCGAACAGCGTTCCGCTTTTCTGGCTGACGAAGTGTATCGCGCCCGCGTATCCGCTTTGGACGAGGTTGCGCGCTACGCCATAGCCGAGTTTTTCGGGCGAAGCGGAAGCGCCAACGACGACGACGCCTTTGGGGTTGAAGAAGGGCGCGAGAGTCATGCTTCGCTTTCCTCTCTTGCAATCAGCGCCCGCCGCCGCTTGCGATAGAGCGCGATGGGATAATCGCCGGGGATGAGCGTCTCGCCAATATCCAAATCGGGGCGCGGCGGACGCTGGGTGACGACCACCCGCTTATCCTGATTCAAAATGTAGAGGTTGCCGAGTCCGCCCAAGAGTTCAAACAACTGCCGCGCGACGGGCAGTTTGACGCGGTGATACTGGCGCAGATACATCATCGTATTTTCATCGTCAATCGGAGCGAAGATGAGGAAGACGCGAAAATCGTCCGAGAGCCAGTTTTGCCACAAATTCGGGAAGTGAAATTGAATCAACGGGCGGCCGCGCGGCGCGGGCATTTCAGAAGGCTTGCGCGGCTTTTGCCCGTAATCGGCTTCGTTCTCCACCCACAGGTCAAGGCGGTAACTGCCGGGCGCGGTTTCGACTTCCTTGGCGACGGGACCATTCACCACCGTTCTGCCGCCGCTGCCGATGGTGTTGTAGTGAACGAAAGGCAGGTGAACCACGTCGAGTTGATTCTCGATGGCGCGAGCGTAGTGATTCTTCCAATGGCTGCGGAGGGTGGAATAAACCATGCCTTCGATGTTTTCAAACCAGGGGAGGGGCGGATACGCTTCGCGCTCGCGCGGCTCGCCCCACCAAAGGTAAACGATTCCATGCGCCTCGCGGACGGGATACGTCTTGACCCGCATCGCCTTCGGCGGCTGCGAGTTCCGCCCGTTGGCGGGAATCAATTTGCACGCGCCCGAAATATCGTACTCGAAGCCGTGAAAGGGACACTGGACGCAATCGCCGACGAGTTTGCCCGCGCTTAAAGCCGCGCCGCGATGCGGACACAAATCCGACATGACGGTTAAATTTCCGCTTTGGTCGCGCCATGCGACCATCTTTTCTCCCATGCGCGTAAAGCCGACGGGCTTGCCCCGTTTGACTTCGTTTGATTCAAGGATGGCGTACCATTGATTCGGAATCATATTTTTTGACGTGAAAGGCTTACAAGGGTTCAAACCGCGCCGTGAAGTGACGTAGCAATTCGGGGGCGTAAGCGAATTTATAGCCGCGGACTTTCTCGGCGCGGGATTTGATTCTCGCGGCGCAATCGGCGACGTAATCCATGTGACTCTGCGTGTACGTGCGGCGCGGAATGGCGAGCCGCAGCAATTCCAGTTTGGGGTAAATCATTTTGCCCGTTTCGGGGTCGGGGTAAGCGAACATGACCGAGCCGATTTCCACGCCGCGAATGGCGCCTTCGCGGTAGAGCTCCACGCACAAGGCTTGACCGGGGAATTCGCTTTGGGGAATGTGCGGCAGGACGCTGGTCGCGTCGAGATACACCGCGTGTCCGCCCGCCGGCTGAATGGTGGCGATTCCCGCTTCGTTTAAGCGCGAGGCGAGATACGCCGTTTGCGAAAGGCGCGAGGCGAGGTAGGCTTCGTCCAGCCCTTCGTAGAGTCCCACCGCCATCGCGTCCAGGTCGCGCCCGGCGAGACCGCCGTAGGTGGGGAAGCCTTCGCGCAAAATCAACTCGTTTTTGATTTGCTGAAAGAGCGCCTCGTCGTTCAGGCACAGCAATCCGCCGATGTTGACGATGGCGTCTTTCTTGGCGGACATGGTCATGCCGTCGGCAAGCGCGTACATCTCGCGGGCGATTTCGATGACCGATTTGTTTTCGTAGCCTTTTTCGCGCAGTTTGATGAAGTAGGCGTTTTCGGCGTAACGCGCCGAGTCGATGAAGAAGGGGATTTTATATTCGCGGTACACCGCCGCCGCCGCCTTGAGGTTTTCCATCGAAACGGGCTGCCCGCCGCCCGCGTTGTTGGTGACGGTCATCATACCGAAGGGGATTTTCTCCACGCCCGTTTTTTCGATGAAGGCGCGCAATTTGGCGATATCCATGTTCCCTTTGAACGGATGCGGGTTGGCGACGTCGAAGGCTTCGTCAATGACCAGGTTGGTCGGGCGTCCGCCGCGCGCGCGGATGTTGGCGTCGGTGGTGTCGAAGTGCATGTTGCTCGGGACGTACATCCCAGGCTTGACCAGGCAGGCGGAAAGAATGTTCTCGGCCGCGCGTCCCTGATGGGTGGGGACGAAATACTTGAAGCCGAAGATGTCGTCCACGGCGGCTTTCAGGCGCTGGAAGGAACGCGCGCCCGCGTAGGATTCGTCGCCGCGCATCAGCGCCGCCCACTGGTCGTGGCTCATGGCGCCTGTGCCGCTGTCGGTCAGCAGGTCAATGAAAATATCCTCCGCTTTCATGTTGAACAGGTTGTAGCCCGCCTCTTTCAACGCGGCTTCGCGCGCTTCGGGCGAAATCAAGCGGATGGGTTCGACGACTTTAATGCGGAAGGGTTCGGGGGGGTAGGTGGTGGGCATGGTTTCCTTTTGATGGAGTTCTGTTGTCAGTTGGCGGTTGATGGTTGTCGGTCTGAGCCAGACGCTGTCAACTGTCAACCGATAGTTTTTTCAATCTCCGCCAGCAGTTCCTGCGCCTCTTGCAAATACGGTGAACGCAGGCGGGTGAAAATCTCGACGGCGCGGCGGGCGAGGGCGAGGGCTTCCTGTAGCGCAAGTTTGAAACTTGCGCCATGCTGCGCCCTGACGATGGCTTTGGCGAGGCGCGGATATTTGGCGGCGAGTTCGGCGATGAGTTGCAGGGCTTCGCCGCGGGCAAGGCGGTCGAGGCGCACGATGCGCGCGTCCACGTCCGTGCGGCGGCGGGAGGTGACGATGGCTTTGTTCCCTGCGGGCAGGCGCGAGAGGAATTGGAACAGGCGCATGCGTTCTTCTTCAGGCAAGGTTTCCAAATTGTCGAAGATGATCAGCGCCTTCACCCCCGCCAGCGCCAGGCGCAGTTGGTCGGCGCGGGCTTCGGGCGGGAGGCGCTCGAGGCCGTCCACGCCCAGTTCCTTGCCCAGTTCGTCGAGCATGGCGAGGTAGGTCGGGCGGGTGAAATTGGTGAGCGGTTTTTCGCCTTCGGCGGTCAGTTCGCGCACTTTGGCGGTGATGAAGATTTTGCGCTCGAAGAGTTCGGCGGGCGCGTCGTGGGCGGCTTTGATGGCGAGGGCGGTCTTGCCGACGCCGCCGGGACCGTCAATCAGCACGCCCCAGGTACGGGATTCGGGGGAGAGCGCTTCGGCGATGAGGGCGAGTTCTTTTTCGCGCCCGACGAAGAAGGGTTGTTGCGGTAAAGTATTTTTGAGTAATTGGTGATTGGTAACTGGTAATTGGGGCGCGGGAGCAGTTTGGTAAATATTTACCGTTTGGGCTTGAATGGGCGTGCTGGTTTCGCTTTGGGTGATCATTTCCTGCTTAATGTTGTTTACAGGTTCATCTTTTTTGAATAAATCTTTCCAGCCTTTGATGCTCGCGCCCGCGCCTAAGAGAAAAGAAATAATTGCTCCTGCTGCGCTGAATACTCCACCATCTTTGGGCGGTTCGAGCCAGACCACAAACGCAGCAATAACAAGGGCGAGACCCAAAAGCGCAATCAGTAATGGCGCAAGTTTTTTTGCGGTCATGACGAATTCCTGTTAGAGTCTGGGAGAGCCGTCCACGAATGGGTCACGAATAAACGAATGGAAGACTCGCCGTTCGTGCATTCGCGGTCTTATTCGTGGATGGTTTTCATCGTGCGCGGTTTTGCGGTATTCGATCAGGTCGTTGTAGGTGGAGGAGAGGAAGACTTTCATGGCTATCCCTTGTTGATTGGCGTTTCCGTTTCGGCGAACTAAAGTCCTGCCTTAGCGCCTGGAAGCCCTTCGGGCTGGTCGAGAGTCCGCAGGACTTTTTCCGCCGCGAATTTGACGAATGTTGAATTTAAGCCGTATTATAACCGGCTTCCCGCCGACCCTGCGGCGCAAGCAAGAAAAAGAAAGGGGAACGCGCCGAAAGGCAGCGCGAGATGCACGAAACGGCGTAAGACCGACAATCTCGCACGCCGGCTTCGCCCGGAGATAAACTCCGGGCTATCCATGCAAAGTCCGCTCAAGCGAACTGAACGGCTGGCGCTTATCCGTCTTAGACGGCTTTGCAAGAGTAGCCCGGGCATTGAATGTCCGGGCGGGATTGGCGGAGGCGGACGTCTGCGCCGCGACACTTCCTCGCCGAATGGGGATTCATGTCGCTTCCCATATTTTGGGAGGCCGTCCACGAATGCCATCCACGAATTCACGAATGGTCGCGCTTTTGCTAGAGCGCTTTCATTCTTGAAGCGCTCGTCGTGTTCGAGTATTCGTGACCCTATTCGTGGACGGTTTTGCCTGCCCAGTCTGCGGCGTCTACGCAAAAATCGAGATACTATCAAAAGCAAGCCCGTAAAAATTCCGCGCCCAATCTCCTGAAACGGCGCAAAGCGAGTTTATAATAAATAAATCCCGCTTCAAGCGGGACAAGGAGAGCGAATGAATAAACTTTATAAAACGATATTTGCGTTTGCGCTGGCTTCCGCCTTTCTTTCCGCGTGCGGCGGCGGCGCGACTCCCACTCCGCTGGTGATTGTCGTCACCGCCACGCCCGCCCCGCCGACGGAAACGCCCGTCGAGCTGCCGCCCGCGCTACCCCCCGTCACGCTGGGCGGTCCCCAGGCGGGTTCCAAAATCCGCTGGGTGGACGGCGGCGAATTGACCTACATCCCCGCTTCGCAGTTCACGATGGGCAACGGCGATTTCAACGCGCCCGTTCACACTGTCGCATTAGACCCTTATTGGATATACGCAACAAAGGTCACCAATCGCATGTACGCTCAGTGCGTCGCGCTCGGCGTTTGCGCGCCCCCCGCGCAAGAACTCGGCGGCCCCGTGTTCAACAACCCTGAATACGCCAATCATCCCGTCGTCGGCGTGACTTGGGAACAAGCGCAGGCGTACTGCGCTTGGGCGGGCGGAACGCTTCCCACCGAAGCGCAATGGGAAAAAGCCGCGCGAGGCGAAAACGGCGCCACCTACCCCTGGGGCGAAGAAAAACCCGCCTGCGATATTCTCAATTACGCCTTTTGCAACGGGCGGGTCTCCGAAGTTGCCGCCTTCAAAGACGGAGTCAGCCCTTACGGCGCCTACGACATGGCGGGCAACGTCTTCGAGTGGGTCGCCGATTGGTATAGCGAGAGCTACTATAAGGAATCCCCGTCCGCCAACCCCACCGGACCCGCGACGGGCGAATACCGCGTCATTCGCGGCAGCTCGTTTGAAAGCTACCCCGACCAAATCGCTTCCGCCATCCGCCACTTCAACGCGGGCGGCAACCACCGCCGCGATATTGGCTTCCGCTGCGTGGTGACCGACCCCCTGCCCTACGCGCCTTACTGTCAGCTCCCGTCTTTCATCCCCACCGGCGTCGTCTCCGCCCAAAATTGCCAGCTGCCCGAAGCCGAATTGCGCGGTATCTACTGCGCTCAGGGCGATAGCTTCGCCACCGTGGATATTTCCGCCGACGCGGTATTTCAAAGCGATAAAGACCTGGAATGCACCGAAGCCGTCGTGGACGGTCAAAGGCGGCTGACCTGCAAAGGTCCCAAATATTACGAAAGGACCAACGAGCTGACGGTCTGCAACCCGGCATGCAGCAACTCGCCCGACGTCACCGGCGCGGCGCCGACCTGCGAACCGGGCTACGCGCTCGACCCGACGTCCAAAGCCTGCAATTACGCGCCCATCGTCGGCGAACCGGGCGTGGCGGGCTGCCCCATCGGGTATCAGACGTTGCAGCGCGGCGAAAAACAAACCTGCGTGGTCAGCCGAAACGCCAACGGCGAATGTCCTCCCGGCTTGTACTTCGACGAGCTGGCGCAGGTCTGCGCTCCGCCCGGCGGAATCTTCGAAGCCCCCTACGGCGTGGATAACCCCGCGCTGGCTTCGCAATTCTACGTCGGCTGCCCGGCGGGCTACTCATACAGCGACGTCTTTCAATGCTGTCAGGCGACGACGGGCGGAACGTACCCCGGCTGCCCGCCCGGCTCCAAATTGGATAAAGAGCTCGGCGCCTGCTCGCCCGGCAAGATTCGCCTGAGCGGTCCCGGCTGCGTCACGCTGGAAGTGACCACCATCCGCTGCGAGCTGCCGCCCAACCCCTGTCTCTCCATTGAGAACGAAGCGCGCTGTCTGCAAACGCCCGCCTGCAAGTGGGACGAGAAAACCGGCTGCCAATTGCGATATCCGTAAAACGCCGCGCTTGAACGAAAAGAAAACGGCTGCCCAATTCGGCGGCCGTTTTCTTTCTGAAAAGAGGATTCGCTTTTACTTCAAGTATTTTCCCGTCAGCGGTTTAAGTTTCTTCTTCAAAGAAGCGGGAACGGCTTTGGAGTTGGTAATCAGCGCGGTGGAAAGCGCGCTGCCGCATTCGCAGCCGCGTTCCGGGCGATAGGCGCGCGCAAAGTTGCGAATCGCCTCCTGCGCGACCTGCGTATTCTTATTCAAAGTTTCAATCACCATCTCCACCGTCACCGGCAATTCGCTCGAATGCCACACGTCGTAATCGGTGACGTGCGCCATCACGGCATAGCACATCTCCGCCTCGCGGGCGAGGAAGGCTTCGGGCGAAGCGGTCATGCCGATAAGCGACATGCCCCACGCGCGATATAAATTCGATTCGGCTTTGGTGGAAAAACGAGGTCCCTCGATGGTGATGAAGGTCCCGCCGGAGTGAACTATCGCCCCGGTCGCGCGGACGGCGGACTCAAGTTGAGCGGACAGCTCGGGGCAGAACGGGTCGGCCACCCCAACATGAGCCACCAGCCCGCCGCCGAAAAAAGAACGCTTGCGGTCTTTGGTGAAATCGAACAAGTTATCGGGAATGACGATATGTCCCGGCGCGTAATCCTCGCGCAGCGAACCGCAAGCGCTGACGCTGACGACCTTTTCCGCGCCCAGCGTTTTGAGGGCGTAGATGTTGGCGCGATAGGGAACTTCGGAAGGGGTCAGGGTATGCCCCACGCCGTGTCGCGCCAGAAAAGCGACGCGCGTTCCTTCCAGTTCGCCGACGACAATCGGCGCGCTGGTCTTACCAAAAGGCGTTTCAACGCTGCGCTTTTTGGCGTTTTTCAAACCGGGCATATCATACAAGCCTGAGCCGCCAATAACGGCAATGGAAACTTTCTGAGTCATGATGAGCGCTCCACTTTTTGCGTTGGGGGTACGACGGTATCGGGCGAAAGGGTCACATATAGCCGCGCCGAGCCGCATTGAATCTCGTCGCCGGAAGTGACCACCGTCGGCGTCGTCACCATCGTCCGATTGAGTATTGTACCATTAGTGGAAGAGAGGTCTTGCAGCCACCACTGACCATGATGATACGCCATCTGGGCGTGACGGGTGGAAACGGTATCGTCTTCTAAAACGAGGTCGCAGCCGGGGTCGCGCCCCAGCGAAATTTCGGATTGAAAGAAATATTTCTGCTCCAGCTCGGCGCCGGGACGTTCCACCGTCAGGCATACGCCGGGCGCGCGGCGGCTTGCCAGCGCGCGCCCCTCGCGGCGCGCGTCTTGCCATAAGGAATATAACACCCAGGCGAGAAAAGCGTACAGAGCCAGCGCGGCAAGCAGCCTCAACAGCAGTACGATTTGCCCGCTCATTACTTCTTTTTCAAATCAGGGTTTGAGTCGGAACTTTTCAAAAAGGCGGTCGGGCGGTCGGAAGTGGCGCTTTCCAGCGGCGCGGTTTCTTTCAAATCGGGACGCGGGGGCGGGTTGTCCTGCCCGAAAATGAGCGCCACGCCCGCCAGCGAAATCACGTCGCCCGGATACAACACGCTCTGGTTAATGCGCTGCCCGTTGACGAAGGTCCCGCCGGTGGAGTTTAAATCGAACAGCACGTAGCGTCCCTTAATGGCGCGCAGCTGCGAATGATTGCGCGAGACGCGCGGGTCGTCAATCACCAGTTGATTATCCAGCCGTCGCCCGATATTAATCACCGGGGCAGTCAGCGGAAAGACTTTCACGCCTTCAACGATAAGGAAAGCGTTCGCCGGGATTTTCTCGTTTTCTTGTTCAAGTCCTCCGTCGGCTGTCGGATGAGCGTTTGTGTCAGCCATAGGTTCCGTCCTATAAGAAGCAATAATTTCAACGTCGTTCAATGGGATTTTCTCGTTGACCGAAACGGTCGCCGTCGGAGATATTGTAAACCTGAATCCCGCCTCCCGCGCCGCTTCAGCGATAGAGTGTAATAATACTGCAAGTAATTCGGGATCCTGCCACTTTGCGGCGTTTTGCGGATGCAGAATCAGCGTGTAAAAATTAGGGACGACGATCGCGCCGTCCTCCTGCAGCTGCGCCGCGCCGTGCATAGCCGCCGCCAGTTTTTGGATGATAGCCGCTTCCACGCTGCGTCCGGGAAGCATTTTCGCCAGGTCTACTTCGACCAGAGATTGTAAACGCGCTTCCAAAGCCTTGAGATTCATGTTCGCCTCTATAAAGCGCGCCCGCAATTCGAGCAAATTTTATCCCCTGCCCGCGCGACGTATCCGCAATGGCGGCAGGCGACGGGCTGCGCTTCGCCCAGCGGGGCGCCGCAAGCGACGCAAGCAGGCGCGCCTACCGGGTTCGCCGTCCGGCAGTATTCGCAAGTCACGCGCTTGAGCCTTTCGGAAAGTTCCGTCGCAACCCCCGCCGAGCGGGCGAAACGGGTAATCACGCCCCAAATTCGCTCGCTCAATTGCAAGTTCTCAATGTCCTGCGCCAGGTCGTCCAGCCTGCCCAGCAGGCTAAAAGGGTTGCGCAGCGCCGCCAACGCGCTGACGCCCAAACTGGCAGCCACGCCCAGCCACGCCTGCTGACCGAGCTCGACCATCACGCCGTCGTCTTCCACTTTTCGCAAAGAGACGGAGATGGCAGTTTCTCCGCCCGATTGCGCGCCGGGGCGCGTTCCAACCTGCACGACGAGATTATCGCCCTGCCCAAGAATTTGGGCGCGCAAGTTGCCGCGGTTAAATTCAGCGAGCAGCGCCTGAGCAAAGTCGGCGGGTTGAACTTCGCCGTAAAAAATTTTGCGTTCCATGAAGTGGATTATAATTCCTTGCGCGCAACGCCGCGAGGGCTCAAATGTACCAAACGCCCGCCCGCGGCGAAATTAAATTCTTCACGGCTTCCAAATTGCCGAATTCCGCCATGCGGGCGCGGGCAGAATCTTCCAAACCAAAGCGATGCAACATTCCTTTGGAGACTTCTTCGCGTGAACCGCCCATGAAATCTTCAAAAGCAGAGATGGCTTTCACTTCACTAAACGAGCCTGGTTTTAATTGAATGGCGGCGCGCGCATACGACTCCGCTTTTAGTGGCAATCAACGTGCCGTCCAGGTCGAAAATCACTGCTTGAATCATGGTTGTGTCTCCCAAAAAATTTCGCTGAGAAGTATGATACTCTTACGGATACAAATATCTCTGCGTTTCTTACGGCAGGGAAGGCAAACGCGCTTCGATGGTAATTAAACGGGCGCAATGCCTATCTCGAATAAGAAGCGATTTTCAAACTCAAAGGAGATATACCTCATGGACATTGCCATTGTCGGTTTAGGAAAAATGGGCGCCAATATGGCGCGCCGATTGATTAACGGCGGACACCGTGTGGTCGGCACAGACCGCGCATTTGAAGCCGCGCAAAACCTGGCAAAAGAAGTCGGCCTCGTCGCGGCACAAACGCTCAAAGATGTGGTCGCCGCGCTCCGCGCGCCGCGCGCGGTGTGGGTGATGGTTCCCGCAGGCGCGCCGACGGAAGCGGTCATCAACGAATTGGCTGAACTTCTCTCGCCTGGCGATACCATCATTGACGGCGGGAATACGTTTTATAAAGATGATATTCGCCGCGCTGCAACGCTTAAAGAAAAAGGAATTCATTACGTGGATGTCGGCACCAGCGGCGGCGTGTGGGGTTTGACCGAGGGATACAGCCTGATGGTCGGCGGCGAAGCGGACGCGGTATCCCGCCTGCGTCCCATCTTCGAGACGCTCGCGCCCGCGCCCGATCAAGGCTGGGGGCGCGTCGGCGCTGTCGGCGCAGGGCATTTCGTCAAAATGATTCATAACGGGATTGAATATGGACTCATGCAGGCGTATGCCGAGGGCTTTGGCATCATGGAAGCGAAAAAAGATTTCAACCTGGATTTGCACCAGATCGCGGAAATCTGGCGGGTAGGAAGCGTGGTGCGTTCCTGGCTTCTGGACCTGACCGCGAACGCGTTGAAAACCGACCAGAAATTGACCGACGTCGCGGGCTGGGTGGCAGATAGCGGCGAGGGTCGTTGGACTGTTTTCGAGGCCGTTGACCTGGATGTACCTGCGCCGATCATCACCCTGTCGCTTCAACAGCGTTTTATCAGCCGCCAAAAAGAAAGTTACGCGGCAAAACTGCTGGCCGCCATGCGCAACCAGTTCGGCGGGCACGCCATTAAAAAGGCGGAATGATGACTGACATTTGCGAAACCACCAATATCATCATCTTCGGCGCGTCAGGCGATTTGACCTGGCGTAAACTCATCCCCGCCCTCTACAACAATTTCAAAAAGGGACGGCTCGCGGAATGCGCCAACATCGTCGGCTTTGCGCGCCGCGAATACAGCAATGAAAACTTCCGCGCCCATCTGCGCGAGGGCGTCGCCCAATCCAGCGCCGAAACTTTCGACCCCGCTCTTTGGGATGACTTCGCCGCGCGCATCCACTACTTCCAGGGGAATCTTGACCAAGCGGACGACTTCGGCAAACTCAACTCGTTCCTTCTGGACCTCGAAGCGGGCGCGGCCAACCGACTCTATTACCTGGCGACGGCTCCTGAATTCTATGGCTCGGTCTCCCAACATCTCGGCGCGGCGGGCATGTCGCACGAATCGACGGATACAGGCTGGCGGCGCATCATCATTGAAAAACCCTTCGGGCGCGATTTGAAATCGGCGCAGGAACTCAACCGCGCCGTCCATGCCGCTTTCGATGAAAGTCAGGTCTATCGCATTGATCATTATCTTGGCAAGGAAACTTCACAGAACATTCTCTTCTTCCGCTTTGCCAACACGATCTTCGAGCCTGTCTGGAATCGGCGCTACGTCAGCAACGTGCAAATCACAGTGGCTGAAAGTGTGGACGTCGGTCACCGCGCGGGCTATTACGACACATCAGGCGTGCTGCGCGATATGTTCCAAAACCATCTCTTTCAATTGATGGCGCTGTTAGCGATGGAGCCGCCCGCATCCTTCAATGCTGACGCGATTCGCAACGAAAAAGTCAAGGTCTTTCAGAGCATCCGCCCAATTGCGCTGGAAGATACCGTCCGCGCTCAATATGCTGATTACCGCGCAAGCGAGGGTATTGCCCCCGATTCGCAAACGCCCACCTATGCCGCACTGAAACTCTTTGTGGATAACTGGCGCTGGCAGGGAATTCCGTTTTATCTTCGCTCAGGCAAGGCGCTCAAACGCAAGACCTCCGAGATCGTTATCGAATTTCAAAGCCCGCCGCACATGATGTTCGATCATACGGGCGACTTTGCGCCAAACATCCTCTCTCTTTGCATCCAGCCTGATGAAGGAATTCACCTGCGATTTGAAGCCAAAGTCCCCGACTCAGACCAGGACATGCGCTCGGTGAATATGGAGTTCCACTACCGCGATTCCTTCAACGACCGCAGCCTCCCCGAAGCCTATGAACGCCTCCTGCTCGAAGCCCTTCAGGGGGATGCATCGCTCTTCACCCGCTCCGACGGCATCGAAGCATCCTGGCATGTCATTGACCCCGTGCTGCAAGGCTGGGCGGAACGCAACTTCCCGCCGCTGGTCTTCTATGAACACGGCGTCTGGGGTCCCCCCGAAGCGGACGAACTCCTCGCCCGCGGCGGTCACGAGTGGCGGCTGGGGTGTGTGGAGTGAAAAGGTAAGACCCGCCAGGCGGTTTTCCTCTATTCTGGCAAAAGGAGCCGCCATGTTTAGAAATTGGATGATTTGGATTCTCGCGGCTGGATGGATTGTTTCCTCGTGCGCGCCGACTCCCCAACCGACCCCTCCCGCCTCGGACTCCGCCGAGGTTGATCCTGTTCAAATGACCCCTACCACCCTTCCAGCCGAATCTCCCCCACGCGGCGCCGAAAGCGAATTTCGCACCGACTTCAGCAAACACTCCGTGCCATACAGCGAAATCCTTTCGGGCGGTCCGCCCAAAGATGGGATTCCCTCGATTGACGCGCCCAAGTTCCAGTCCACGCGCGAAGCGGACGAATGGC
>DAOUBR010000036.1:0-23871 GCA_034432535.1 Anaerolineales bacterium
TGATTCAAAGGGTGCATCAGCCGCAGGGCTGTCAGGCGTTTATCGCCGCCGCGCAGGGACATCAGCATTTGCTGTTGTGCCGCGGCTGCGGCGCGGCGGAGTTTTTTGAAGGCGACGACCTCGCCGCGCTAACGCGCGCTATCGCCCGCAAGACCGGTTACCAGATTGAAGGTCACTGGCTGCAATTGTTCGGCTTGTGTCGGCGCTGCGCCGCAAAAAAATAAAGGAGACTTTTCCGTTGATGAACAAGCGTCTTGTTTTGGGGTTGATTCTGGCTCTGTTCGTTCTAAGCGCGTGCGCCGCGCCTGTTCCGCAAAGCGGGCAGGGGTTAAAGGTTCTGGCTTCCACCACCTTTTTGGCGGATATTGCCCAAAACGTGGCGGGGGAGCGCGCGCAGGTCGCTTCGCTGCTGCCTTACGGCGCGGACCCGCACGCTTATCAGCCCGTCCCTTCGGACGCGCGGCGCGTCGCCGATAGCGCCGTCTTGATTGTGAACGGGCTGGAATACGAGCATTTTCTTGAAACGCTGCTGGAAAACGCGGGCGGAGAACGTTTGACCGTCGTCGCTTCCGCCGGGCTGACTCCCCGCCAAGCCCCGCAGGAAGAGCAAGCGGGCGGAGAAGAACACGCCCACGAAGCCGGCGACCCGCACATGTGGCTCGACCCGCATCTGGTCGTCCGCTACGTCGAAAACATCCGCGACGGGCTGATTCAAGCCGACCCGCAGGGCGAGGCGGAATATCGCGCCAACGCCGAGGCTTACATCGCGCGGCTGAAAGAGCTGGACGCCTGGATCGCCGCGCAAGTCGGGCAGATTCCGCCGCAGCGTCGTCTGCTGGCGACCAACCATGAATCGCTGGGCTATTTCGCCGAGCGCTACGGCTTCGAGACGACCGGCTCGGTCCTTTCCAGTTTCAGCAGCAACGCCGCCCCTTCCGCGCAGCAAATGGCGCAGTTGATTGACGATATGAAGCGGTTGGGCGTCTCCGCCATCTTTCTCGACGCGGGCGATAACGAAACCCTCGCTCAACAAATTGCCGCGGAAACCGGCGCGCGGGTCGTCTCGGATTTGCATTTAGAATCGCTGACCGAAGGCGCGCCCGCTCCGACGTATCTCGAAATGATGCGGCATAATGTAAGCCGAATTGTCGAGGCGTTGAAATAATGTATCCGCATATCTCCCATCAAACCGATAAGCCCATTCTGGAAGCGCGGGCGGCGACGGCGCGTTACGGCGCGCGAATCGCTTTGGATTCGGTCAGCTTCGCTTTGCGCGCGGGCGAGCGCGTGGCGGTGGCGGGACCGAATGGCGCGGGCAAAAGCACGCTGCTTAAGGTCGTCGCCGGGGTGCAGCCGCTTTCTTCCGGCGAGGTGAGCGTCTCCGGCTCCCGTCCTTCCGCCCATAGCTGCATTGCTTATGTCCCGCAGCGCTCTCAGGTGGACTGGCGTTTCCCCGTCAGCGTGGCGGACGTGGTGATGATGGGACGTTCCGCGAAGCTGGGACCGTTCAACTTCCCCAAAAAACGCGATTGGGAGATTGTCGCCCGCGCGCTGGATATGGTGGATCTGGGCGGTCTGGCTGCGCGGCAGATTGGGCAGCTTTCCGGCGGGCAGCAGCAGCGCGCCTTCATTGCGCGCGCGCTGGCGCAGGAAGCCGAACTGATGCTGATGGACGAGCCTTTCACCGGTCTCGACGCGCCCGCGCAGGAGGGCTTGCTCAACCTGCTGGAAACGCTACGCGCCCAAAACGTCACCGTGATCGTCGCCACGCATGACCTGGAACAGGCGGCGGCGCGCTTCGACCGCATTATGCTCTTGAACAAAAAAATCATCGCTTTTGACTCGGCGGAAAAAGTCCTCACGGCGGATAACCTGCTCGCCGCTTACGGCGGCAGATACAAGGCGATTGACGACTCGTGTTGCGAATAACCTGAAAAAACATGATTGCTTTCCTTCTTGAACCTCTTCAATATGAATTTATGCAGCGCGGGCTGATTGCGGCGGCGCTGGTCGGAGTCGTTTGCGCGGCGGCGGGGACTTACGTTGTGCTGCGGGGCATGGCGTTCTTCGGCGACGCGCTCGCGCATACCATTTTGCCCGGCGTGGCGCTCGGATATTTGATTAGCGGCGGCTCGCGCGACGCGCTTTTCTGGTGGGCGCTTGGCACGGCGACGCTCGCCGCGCTGGGAATCGGCGCGGTAGGCAAGAACGCTCAAATCAAGGAAGATACCGCCATCGGAGTCATCTTCGCGGGCATGTTCGCCTTGGGCGTGGCGCTCATCTCCACCGTTCGCAGCTACGCGGTGGATTTAAGTCACTTTCTCTTTGGCGACGTGCTGGGCGTTTCTTCGCGCGGCTTGTGGTTGATTCTTATTTTCGGCGGCGCGATTCTGCTGACCATCGCCGCGTTTTACAAGGAATTCCTCATTCTGTCCTTCGACCCGGCGCTGGCGGCCACTTTGCGCCTGCCGGTGAACGCGCTGAACAACTTGCTGCTAGGGCTGATAGCCGTCGCCGTCGCCGTTTCGCTGCAGACCGTCGGCGTGGCGTTGATGGTCGCCATGCTGGTCACGCCCGCCGCCACCGGTTATCTGCTGGCGCGGCGCTTGCCGGGCATGATGGCGCTTGCCGCGCTCTTTGCCGCCGTTTCGGGAATCGTCGGGCTGTACCTTTCTTATTATTGGAACATCGCTTCGGGCGCAGCCATCGTGCTGACCGCCACGACCTTCTTCGTCCTTGCGCTGGGGTGGCGCAAACTCTTCCCGCGCTGAAGTCCGCCGTCCATCGCCCACCTGTATTACAATCTCGCTCATGAGAAACAAAGCGTCCCTCGCCGCCCTTTTCCTTCTTTTGCTGACGACCTCTTGCGGCGTTTCGGCGTCCATGCCGACTCCCATCCCGACCTTCACCTTCGCGCCGCCGCCCACTGCCACCCCCACCTTCGTTCCGACTCCGCCCACGCCCACCCCCGTCCCGCTGCCGGAGCGCCCCAAATATACGTTGAACGTCTTGTTCGATTACGACGCGCGCACGCTCAACGTGGACGAGACCATCGAATATCCCAACCGCGCGGGAAGCAAACTCAACGCGCTGACTCTCGCCGTCCCGCCGAACTTGTGGAGCGGCAGCTTTCGCCTTGAGGAGCTTTCCGTGAACGGAATTCCCGCCGCCGCGTACGCGCTGGACGGGCAGCGGCTGGATATTCCCCTGCCTGATTTTATTCAACCCGAAACGACGGCGGTCATCCGCGTTAAATACGCGCTCGACCTGCCTTACGCCGAACAGGAAGACCCCAACGTGGCGCGCCCGCGCATTTACGGATACACCAAACGCCAGACCAATCTGGTGAACTGGTATCCCTTTGTCGTTCCGCGCGTGAACGGCGAATGGGTTTTGCACGACCCCTGGTATTACGGCGAACATCTCGTTTATGAATCCGCCGATTTCATCGTGGACTTGCGCTTCGCCGACCCGGCGAACGCGCCGGTCGTCGCCGCCAGCGGGCAGCCCTTTCCCATCGAAGGCGGGACGCGCTATGTGATAGACGCCGCGCGCGCTTTCGCCCTCTCCGCCAGCCGCGAGTTTCAAGTCGCCTCCACGCAGGTCGGCGACGTCTTGATTTCCAGTTATTATTTTCCGCTGCACAAAATCGCCGGGCAAGCCGTGTTGAAAACCAGCGCCGAAGCCGTGCAGCTGTTCAGCGAACGTTTCGGCGCGTATCCGCATCGCACGCTCTCCATCGTCGAAGCGGACTTCCGCGACAGCATGGAGTATTCCGCGTTTTATTATCATTCGCCGCTGTATTACGACCAATACGACAATACGCCGATGAACTATCTCACTTATATCGGCGTGCATGAGACTTCGCATCAGTGGTGGTTCGAGCTGGTCGGCAACGATCAGGCGCAGCAGCCCTGGCTGGACGAGAGTCTGGCGACTTATTCCGAGCGCATCTATTACGAGCATTATTACCCGCAGGGCTTAAAGCAATGGTGGGCGTATCGCGTGGATTTTTTCAACCCGCAGGGATTTATTGATATTCCCATCTATCAGGCGCAGGGGTTTGAATCTTACCGCCGCACGGTGTATTTGCAGGGCGCGCATTTTTACGAAGACCTGCGCCAGCGCATCGGCGACGAGGCGTTCTTCGGCTTCCTGCAAGAGTACGCCGCGCAAGGCGCGCATAAAATCATGACGCCTGAAGACTTTTTCGCCATCCTCGCCAGCCGCGTCAAAACCGATTATTCCGACGTCGTGATTCAATACTTCCGCCACGTTTATCAATGAATCTGTATCGCCGCGCCGCGCTTTTTCTCTTTGCGCTGACGCTGAACGCTTGCGCCGCCGTGCCAGCCGTCCCTGCGCCCACGCGCCCGGTCTTTGGGAATTTTGCGCTTCCCAAACCGCCCGCTTCGCAGCTTGCCGCCGGCGGCGAAACTCCCGTTTCGACCTCGACTCCGCTCCCGCCGCCGACTTTGACCCTCGCCCCGCAGCCTTCTCCCACTGCGACGGAAACCGCGCTCCCGCCGACGGTCGTAACGCTTCCGCCGCCCCAGACCGATTCGCCGCCGCAGCCGCTTCCCCGCCCGAATTACATTCTGTACGTTGACTTGAACTTCCGCGCGCATACGCTCGCCGTCGGCGAGACCGTTCGCTATTACAACGGAACGGGCGAAACGCTCTCTGAACTGGTCTTTTCCACGCAGCCCAATTTGTGGACCGGCGTTTTTTCACTGATCTCGCTCGCGCAGGACGGCGCCCCGATTGTCAATTACGCGCTCGACGGGCAGCGCCTGACGGTCCCTCTGCCGACCCCGCTCTTGCCCGGCAAACCGACCACGCTGACCCTGCAATTCACGCTCAACCTTCCGCCTAAGGGCGACGGGCTGTTCGGCTACGATTACAACCAAATCAACCTTGCGGATTGGTATCCCTTTCTCGTCCCGTATGAAAACGGCTGGCTGCTGAATCCGCCCGCTTCTTTCGGCGAGCATCTGACCTACGATTCCGCCGACATTGAACTGAACCTCAAGACCGAAGCCGAAGTTATCGTCGCCGCGCCCGCCCCCGCCGAAGCCAACGGCGAATGGACGCGCTATCGCCTGTACGGCGCGCGCGCCTTCGCCCTTTCCGCCAGCGACGAATTCCTCGTCGCGGAATCCGCCGTCGGGCGAACGACGATACGCTCTTATTACTTTCAGGGCTATCAAGCCGCCGCCGAAAGCGCGCTGTATTCCGCCAAGCAAGCCGTCGCGCTCTTTGAGGCGAAGTTCGCGCCCTATCCCTACGAGACGCTCTCCATCGTCGAGGCGGATATTCACGACGGGCAGGAATACGACGGGCTGACTTTCGTCTCCTCCAAGTTTTACGGACAATACGGCGGCGGCGCGAAGAACAACCTGACGACGATCAACGTGCATGAAATCGCGCATCAATGGTGGTTCGGACTGGTCGGCGACAATCAGGCGACTCAGCCCTGGCTGGACGAGGCGCTTGCCACTTACAGCGAAAAAATTTTTTACGAATACAACTATCCTAAATACGGCGATTGGTGGCAGGGCTTTCGCGTGGATTACTTCGGCCCCTCCGGCTACGTTGATTCTTCCGTGTACGACCACCCGACGTATCGCTCGTATGTGAACGCGGTGTACCTTAACGGCGCGTACTTCTTGCGCGATTTGCGCGCGCTGATGGGCGACGACGCCTTCTTCCGCTTTTTGAAAGAATACGCCGCTCGTTACGCGCGCGGGCGCGCCTCGACGCAGGATTTTTTCAACCTCGCGCGCGAATATACCTCGAAAGATTTGCGCTTCCTCATCGCGCAGTATTTTTCGCAATCTTATTGACGGACGGAGGACGATGGAGCGCCCTTATATTTTTATCAATTCCGCCATGACGGCGGACGGCAAGATGGACGACTATGAGCGCAAAGGCGCGGCGATTTCTTCCGCGTGGGATAAGGAACGGGTGGACGAGCTGCGCGCTTCCGCCGACGCGATTCTCGTGGGCGGGGCGACGCTGCGGGATGAAGACCCCAAACTGACCGTCAAGAGCGAAGCGCGGCGCGCCGAGCGAATCCGCCGCGGGCTTTCGCCCAATCCCATTAAAGTTGGCGTCGTCTCCGCCGCCGACGAAGTCCCCCTTAAGGGGGATTTTATAAACGCGGGCGAGGCGCGCAAGGTAATATTCGCCGCCGCGCGGACGTCTGACTTGGGGATTAAGGCGCTGCGCGCGCTCGGCGTGGAAACTTACGTTCACGATTCGCCGCGCGTTAACCTGCCGCTCGCCATGCAAACCTTAAAAAATCTCGGCGTGAAGCGCTTGATGGTCGAAGGCGGCGCGACGCTCAACTTTGAATTGCTGCGGCTGGGGTTGGCGGACGAGATTTTGTTGTACGTCGCCCCGATGATTTTCGGCGGCGCGCGCGCTCCCACTTTCGCGGACGGGACGGGATTGACCCGCGCGAACGCTATCCATTTGAAATTGACGGGGCTAGAAGTGCGCGAAGACGGCGGGCTGCTTTTGCGATACGTCTTGCAATCCGCCGCTGAAATCGGCGCGGCGCCCCGCCCGGAAAGGAAACCATGACTACATCCACGCACGAACAAATCAAGTTAATGCTCGAAGAAAACGCCTGCGCCGGCTGCGAAGGACGCGAGAATTTCGTCTGCGTTCATATCGAGGCGATCGCCGAACTGCCCTCGCGCTTCGGCGATTTTCACATCGTCGCTTTTTCTAATAATCAGGACCAAAAGGAACACGTCGCCATCATCAAGGGCGAAGTCTTCGGCGCGGAAGACGTCCCCGTGCGGCTGCATTCCGAATGTTTGACCGGCGACGTTATCGGCTCGCTGCGCTGCGACTGCCGCGACCAGCTGGAAGCCGCGCTGAAAAAAATCGGCGCAATGGACAAAGGCATTGTGCTGTATTTGCGGCAGGAAGGGCGCGGCATCGGGCTGATTAATAAAATCCGCGCGTATAGCCTGCAAGACAAGGGTCTGGACACGGTGCAGGCGAATCTGGCGCTGGGCTTCCGCGACGACGAGCGCGATTACGCCGTCGCCGCGCACATGCTTCACGCCTTGCAGGTGCGCTCGGTGAAACTGATGACCAACAACCCGAAGAAAATCGCGCAGTTGGAACAATACGGCGTGCGCGTGACCGAGCGCATTCCGCACATCCTTCCGCCCAACGAGCATAACGTCTTTTACCTGCAAACCAAAGCCGCCAAGTCGGGTCACATGATTGATTTTCACGGCAAGCCGCATTTGGTCGAGCAAAGCGACCCGCCCCTCGTCGAAGGTATGACGGAGGAGCAAATCAAGGCGTTTTACGAATAAAACCTCAATTCGGGATAACGGCCGAGACGCGGAGAACACAGAGAAGCCCATGGAAAAATCTCCGCGAACTCTGCGGCGTATTTCTGAATTTGACCCTTATTCCCATGGCTTTCTCATGATCGCTCGCGCCGCTTTGTTTAACCGAATCAACAGGACGTCTTCCCCCTGTTTTCTGCGCGGCTCATCCTAAAAATCCTGTCCATCCTGTTTGTTTTCTAACCTGCAACCGGACTTTGAGAAAGCCATGCCCTTACTCCGAACTCGCGTGAATAAAAAAAGACCCTCGACTTTGACCGAGTCGAGAGTCTCGTTTTGAGGGGGAGCGTTACGCTTTTTTGACGATTCGCGCGCCCATTTTTACGGCTTCCACCAGCGAGCCGAGAATCCCCAAAGCCAGCGCTACGCGGACGCCCTGCTGCGCCATCAGGCTGAGAATTCGCGCGGCTTCGGGGTCGGCGAGACCGCCCCCTTGCAGCGCTGCGGGCGAAAGCGCCAGAATGGAGGGACCGCTCAACAGCGCGGCGAGGACGCCAATCTGGAAGAGTTTGAGGACGATGAAGAACGCCCGCGTGGAAACCTGCCAGCGCCCCGCGCGCAGCAGCGCTGCGTTCAAGAGAATATCCGCAATCCACAGCGCGTTCATCGCCGGCAGCCAGCGGAAGAACGCTTCGGAAAGCAGCGGGATGGAACGCCAGCCGTAGTCTTCCAGAAAGTAGACGCCAATCAGACGGCTGTTGAAGTTGAAAATCACGAGGACGACGAAGGTCAGGACGATGCTGAGAATGGAACTCCAAACCGGCGCATCTTCCGGGTCGGGTTCTTTGAGCAGCGCGGCAGGATTCCATTCTTCGCCTTCCACGACCTCAACTTCCACATCGCGGATAGGGACAAAGCGTTCGATGGCCGCGAAAATCAGCGCGATGTTGCCGAAAGCGCCCATGCCCGCCGAGAGAACATTGCCAACCCATCGGCCGACGACGGCGGCGAAATCCATCGCGCTGCCGGGCTGGCGTTGGAAAATTTCAATCGCCGCGACGACGGTCATAGCGAGCGTAACCGCGCCGAGGACAATTTTTAAGACGGCCGCGAACATCGGATACAGGCGGGGCCCGATTAAGTAGGGGCGCGGGTTGTAAGTCTGCGCGATTTTTTGCGGCGAGCCGTATTCTTTGAGCAGTTCCGCCGCCAGCGCGTCGTCGGCGGTTTTGCCGGATTTCCGCGCGCGGTCTTCGAGCATATCTTCCAGCGTGGAGCGCAGCTCGTTTTCAATATCTTTTCTGCCCTTCATCAGGGGCAGGCGTTTGCCGACTTCGGCGACGTAGCGGTTGATGAGTTCCATTTTCTTTTTCCTTATTGCGCGCGTTACGCGAGCATGGTATCGAGGGCGGAGACGATTCCAGCCCATTCTTTTTTTAACTTGGCGAGGAGTTTCTTCCCTTCCGCGTTGAGGACGTAATAGCGGCGCGGGCGCGACTCTTCGATTTTCCAACTGGATTGCAGGTAGCCCTGCGCTTCCAGACGGCGCAGCAGCGGGTAGAGCGTTCCCTGATCCACTTCCAGCCCTTGTTCGGCGAGCCGATTGAGCAGAGAGTAGCCGTATTGCTCGCTTTCCAGCTGGCTGAGCGCCGCCAGCGCAATCACGCCGCGCCGCAGCTCCAGGACGATGTTTTCAAGCGTCTCTTTGTTTGCCATATTTTAACTTTTATTGCATTATACTGTGTGTAAAATAGTATGTCAAGAGTAAAATATTGAAGAAAACGACAAAATGGCTTCGTTTGCCGTTTGGCGGGGAGCGAATTATAATCGTCTGCGTTTCAGAAAAGTCTCTTGCTTATCCGTTATTGCGCGTCGTCGAAACGGAGCGAACAATGAAAACCTGCCGGTTCAATTTTCGAGCGAGGAGCAGGGGGGAAGATATTTTTCTGCATGCGCCTGCCGCGCAAACGGGGAAGAGGGCGCGCGGCGATTTGTTTTATCGCAGGTAGGGCGAAGGAGGCGCGGCGTGGCGGAGAAACTGATGAAGTATTACGCCTACGTCTTTGAAGAAAAAGGCTACGAGGGCAAGGTGGCGCTCGCGGCGCTGACGCAAATTCCCGCCGTTCTTGCCGCCGCGGAACCGGATAGCGAAGAAAACCTTAAAAAATTCAAAGAAGCGGTGGAACAAATTACGCAAAAGCCGGCGCCGGAATATTAAACCGATGGGCTTTTTTTGCCAAAAGGAGAACCAAGATGAACGCTAACCTCTTGTTTCGATTGCTCTTTTTCGTGACGCTTGTTTCATTTACGCTTTCCGCGTGCGGCGCTTCCACGCAACAGCCGCTTTCGCCGCGCTTGCAGGAAATTAGGGAGCGCGGCGAGCTGGTCGTCGGCACGGCGCTGACTGCCCCGTTTGAATTTCACGACCCGCAAACGGGCGAGCTCATAGGGCTGGACGTGGAACTGGCGAAGACGATTGCTGCGCGCATTGGCGTTCCCATCGTCTGGAAGGAAATGGCTTTCGCCGACCTGATTCCCGCGCTGCAAGCCGGCAAGATGGACCTCGCCATCGCGGGCATGTATATCACCGAAAAACGCAAAGAACTGGTGGATATGTCCGACGGCTATGTGGATACGGGCTTGGTGGTTGTCGCTCGCGCCGATAGCCCCGACGTCGCCGACTTCAAAGCGCTGACGGGAAAAATTGTGTGCGTCAAGACCGGCGCAACCGGCGCGATTTTCGCCCAAAAGGCGCTGGAAGACGGAGTCGCCGTCGTCATTCACGAATATTCCGACACGGTCTCTTCGCTGGAAGACCTCTCCGCCGGTTATTGCGACGCGGCGCTGAACGACAAAATCAACAGCATTGAATACATCAAAACCCATCCCGATTTGAAAGTCGCCAGCGAAATTTTGCAGCCCGCACAGTTTGGAATCGCCGTTCAAAAGGGCGACGCGGAACTGCTCGCCTTTGTGAACGAAACCATCGCCGCGATGAAAGCCGACGGGCGGCTTGCCAAGTTATACGATACCTGGGCGCTGGGAAAATAGGCTTTCCTCATGAAGAAAAGTTCGCGGCTTGGCAGACGCCTAATTCTTTCGTTTGCGCTGGCGGCGACTTTGCCTTTGCTGGTTTCGGGCGCGCTTTTCGGCTGGGGCTTCGTCCGCTTTAACAACGAAGACGTGCGCGCCCGGCAGGCGAGCGTGGTGGAGGTCGGCAGCGCTTACGTTGAAGCGTACTTCAACGACCTGTTCGAGAGGATGACGCTGCTGGCTGGGCTGGTAAATCTGGATGAGCCGCCGCGCGAGTGGTTGGCGGAACTGGAATCCTCTTGCCGACGGATGAAGGAGACCTACTTTTCCATCGCCTTTGTGGATATGAAAGGAGACGAAATCGCGCGGCTGGAACATTGCGCCGCGCAGCCCGCTTTTACGCTGCGAAACCGCGCCCGCGAGGAGGCGTTCTTCCGCGCCCAACGCGGCGAAACTTACCTCCGGAACGTCTCTTTCAACCGCCAAAGCCAGCCCATTTCCACCATTTCCTTGAATGCCAAAACCGGCGACGGCGCCGACCTGATTGTTATCGGGCAGGCGGACCTGGGCAACATCTGGCAGCCGTTGAACGAACTGCAAATCGGCGACGACGGTTATTTGTTTGTGGTGGACCAGCGGGGCAATCTGGTCGGCTACCGCGACCCGGCTTTAATCAAACAGGAACGCAATCTGGCTTACTTGCCGAGCGTTGCGCCGCTGTTGGTGGGCAAGACCGGAGCGAGCGCGCTGCGTTATATCGGCTTGAACGGCGAGGAAGTCATCGGCACCTCCGCCGCTATTCCGCGCATCGGCTGGGCGCTGGCGTTGGAACAACCCGCGGCGCGCGTGTACGCGGCGCGCAACATTTTCGCCGTGCAGCTGGCGGCGGCGCTGGCGGTCTTTCTCTCCGCCGCGGCGCTGATTGCCCTGTCGCTGACGAAATCCATCGTGCAGCCTATCGAGAGTCTGGAAAAAACGGCGCGCGAAATTTCCGCCGGAAATTTGCAGGCGCGCATCGCGGTTCGCTCGGACGACGAAATCGGCGAGCTGGCGAAATCGTTCGCCCGTATGCAAAGCGAGCTGGCTGCCAGTTACGGCGAGCTGGAAAGGCGCGTGGCGGAACGCACGCGCGACCTGCGCGTCGCCGCGCAGGTTTCGCGGCGGATTACGCAAACCTTAAATCTGAACGAGCTGCTGCCGATGATGACGCGGCTGCTCCAACGCGAATTTCGTCTTTACTCCGTCTCGGTGTATTTATTGCAGCCGGAGAGCGGCTTGCTGATTTTGAGCGCCGCCTCCGATTCGGAAGAGACGCTGCGGCGCGCCATCCGCGAAATCAGCCTGACTGCAGAAAACAGTCTGATAGCCAAAGCCGCGCGCGAGCGGAAAACAGCCGTCGCCAACGACGTTTCCCGCGCGGAGGTTTATCTGCCCGACCCCGCCCTGCCGTACGCACAAGCCGAAGCGACTTTCCCGATGGAAGTCGGCGGCGAATTGATTGGCGCGCTGGATTTGCTTTCGGATCAGCGCGGGCGTTTCGGCGAGGCGGAAATTCAAATCTTCACCACGCTGGCGGAGCAAATTTCCATCGCCGTACGGAACGCGCGTTTGTATAGTATGCAGGTGCAAGCCGCCGACGAGCTGCGCCGCGCCGATGCCCTGAAGACTCAATTCCACGCCAGCGTCAGCCACGAGCTGCGCACGCCGCTCAACGCCATCATCAACTTTGTGGAAATGATCGTCAACGAAATGGTCGGTCCCGTTCCCGAAGAGCAAAAGACCCTGCTCAAACTTGTCTTGCAAAGCTCCATGCATCTGCTGGCGCAAATCAACGATATTCTCGATATGAGCAAGATACAGGCGGGCAAGACGGCGCTTTATGTCGAGGACGACGTCAACCTGTATGAGATTCTCGACGGCGTGATTGACGTCGCCGCTCCCATGTTCGCCGAAAAGCCGGTGAAATTTCGTTTGGAAATTGACGGCGGCTTGCCGAAAGTCGCCTGCGATAAGCGCCGCGTCCGCCAGATTTTGCTGAACTTGCTTTCCAACGCCGCCAAATTCACCGAGCAAGGCGAAGTCGTTTTGCGCGCGGAGGCGCGCGGCGACCACATCCTTTTTTTCGTGCGCGACTCCGGCAAGGGCGTCTCGCCCGAAGCGCAAGCCGTCATCTTCGAGCCGTATGTGCAAACGCCCGACGGAATCAAAAAGGAGCAAGGCACGGGATTGGGGCTGCCCATTTCGCGTGGCTTCGCCCGCGCGCACGGCGGCGATTTATGGGTGCAGAGCGAAATGGGCAAAGGCTCGACCTTCTTTTTCTCCTTGCCCCTGCAAGCCGCATGGCGCCCGGAATAAGCGCAAACTTTTATTTTAGAGGAAAAAAAGTATGCCCGGAATTTTGGAAGGAAAACGAATTTTTTTGGTGGAAGACGATTTGCTCAACGTCAAGGTCTTCGCCGCCGCGCTGACCAGAGAGGGCGCGAAGGTCTATCAGGACGCGCTGGGTTACGGCATTGTGCAGCACATCATCGAAAATCTGCCGATAGACCTGATTTTGATGGATATTATGCTCAAGCGCGGACAGGACGGCTATCAAATTTTCGAGCAAATCAAGCATGATTCGCGTCTCACGCGTATTCCGACGGTGGCGGTCACCTCCTTCGACCCGGAGTTGCAAATCGTCAGGGCGAAAGCCGCCGGATTTGCGGGATTCATCAGCAAGCCGATTAACGCGCTGGAATTTCCCGGCTTGCTGGCGCGCGTCTTGAACGGCGAAAAAGTCTGGGTCGTCAGCCGTTAACTCTTGAAAACGATACAATTAAATTTTATCCGTAATTACGAAAAAACGTCCCGAAGATTGGTATTGCTTTTTGATTTACTCAAATGAACCTTCGGGACGGTTATTGCAGATAATGTCCATTGACTCAATGAACTGAGGCGACGCAGTTTTCCCGTTGCGCGACGCCCCTGTCTCTTGATGATGATAAAGGAGCCGACATGACCGAACCTTATTACTTTCAATGGCAGAATGAAGTTTTGCGCCAGACGATTTATCCCATGCGCGAGGTCAAATTGCGCGACTTTTTGACTTACTACATGGAAGCGGATTTATGGGCGCAATACAAAGACAAAGACGTCTCCGCGCTGGAAGCCGACGTGCAGGCGCATAAAAAAAGGTGGGAGGCGAAAGCCGCCGCCGCTTACAAGGAATATTTGACGTATCGAGATTATTTCTTAAAGCCCGACGTCCGCGCGGAACTGGCGGAGAAGTTTCAACCACTCGACGAAGCGGAGCTGACCGAAATCAATAATAAACACGCGCTTTTCATTCAAAGCTGGCCCAAAGACGTTCGCGGAGAAAAGAGCTTTGTGGAAAGCGTGATAAGCGGCTGGAAGATTCACCGCGACGGGCTGCGCGAGCGAATTAAATCGCTGGCGCGGCGGCATGAAAACATGGACCCGAATCACCCCAAATACGCCAAGGAGAGCAAGCAGCTGCAAGCCTTACAGCAAATTACCCTGCCGATGGCGCAATTTGAAATGGAGCGGCTGCTCGCGTTCCGCGCGACGTACGACAGGGTGGAAGAGCGCAAACTGGCGTGGCGCAAACTTTCCCAAAGCGACCCGAACTTCAAAACCCCCGAAGCCGAATTCGTCGTCCAATTCCCGCAGGAGAAGCCGCTTACCGTCCGCGATATTGTGTACGGCAAAATCGAAGCCTACGTGGAAGCCCTGGCGGAAAAAGACCAATACGCGCTGCTGGAAGAAATTTACCGGCGCTTTCAAAAAGAGCCGCGGCGTTTCCCGCTCTGGCTGCAATACATGGTCGTTCATTTTTCCGGCATGAGATACGCCAGCGCGCACGGCTCGTGGGCGGACCCCAAAGACCTGCTCATCCGCTTGAAGGCGCTGGAGACCGAGCGGGCGCTCATCGCGCTGGACGATGCGGAGGTGGAAAAACGCTGCCAGCGGAAGTTGGAACAATACGGCGGGAACGGTTCGCCCGACGCGCCCAAACTCGCCCGCGCGACCGAACCCGAATGGAAGGGCAAAGCCGCGCTTCATCTGAACGGCGTGAAAGCTTCGGGACCCAAGACCAAACGCGCCGGGCTGGTCGCCCTCTCGCTCGAAGAAGTCCGCTACGAAATGCAAACTCTGACGACGGACGAAGCGCTGACACGGTTGGAGGCGATGAAGGATTCCTTCCCGCAATGGGCATGGAAGGAAATTGTCCGCTTTACGCCGCTGCGCATCAATCACGCGCGGGATTTGAATTGGGAAACCCTCACGAAGGAAGAGGAAGCCGCGCGCAACGCGCCCGAATCCGCCGAACTGCGCGCGCTGATGGACGCTTGGGAAAATCACGACCCTTCGGCGTGGCGCGACGAACATGGGCGGACTTGCGAACTGATTGTCGCCCGCGCGGTGTGCAACGAAACGGCGGAACACTGCCAGCATTTGCGCGGACATTTGCCGCCGGGCGGGCTTGCGCCCAAACCCAAGTGGTATCTCGCTCACGAAGCGGAACAGAAGCTGCCTGGCGCGTATTACGTTAAGCCGACTTCGGAAAAAGATTACAAACAAGGCGCCAGCATTCTCTGGCTGCGCTTTGTGGATAAAGAGCCGAGCGTCTGGCAGATAGCCAAATCGCCCGCCACCAAACAAGGAGTCGGCTTGCTGCCGCCGGAGTTCCTTAAAAAGAAAAGCGCGAAAGAAGGCGGCTGGGAATATAAAGTCGGCGAAATCACCACCCGCTCGCGCGTCATCGTCAACCCCGATAAGACGAAGACCACCCGCTTTCAATGGTTGCGCTGGATTCACGAAGCGACGGCGGCGGAAGTCGCCGAGACCGCCGACGGCATGGTCGTCATTACCTTTGAAACCGCGCTGCCCGACGGCGATAAAGCGACCTCCGCGGTGGGAACTTTCAAAATGCCGCTGCAATGGCATTTGGACGACGGCTCGGAAGACGAATACAACCGCTCTTTCGTCGGGTACGTCCCCGAAGGCGAAGTTCCTCTGGAACGCGTCCAGCCCATGCTGGACTGGAATAAAATTTTACGCAAGAAGGTTGTTTGACGCGGGAAGGATGAAACACACTAAACAAATCTCCTTGTCGGCGCTATCGTAAACGGGCGACGCCGGGCGCGGAGACCGCGCAGGCATTTTTTCAACAAGGAGCATCCATGTTTCAGACTTTTGAACAAGCCCGCAAATACGTGGAAGAACAGGGCGTTCAGGCGATTGACTTGAAATTTTGCGACCTGTGGGGCCGCTGGCGGCATTTGACCATTCCCGCGAGCCAATTCGAGCTGAGCTTGATGGAAGCGGGCGTGGGCTTCGACGGTTCGTCCGTCGGCTTGAAATCGGTCAAGTCGGGCGATATGGTCCTCGTCCCGGATTTGGCGACCGCCTTCCTCGACCCGTTTTGGGAAGCCCCTACGCTCAGCTTCATCTGCCGCACGCTGGAAGCCGACACGCGCGCGATTTTTATCAACGACCCGCGCAACGTCGCCTTGCGCGCCGAAGAGTATCTCAAATCCAGCGGAATCGCGGACGAAAGCCGCTGGGGACCGGAGTTTGAGTTTTACGTCTTCGATAGCGTCAGCTACGAAAACGACGCCAATCATGCCGCTTACGCCGTGCAAAGCGCCGAGGCGGATTGGAACAGCCACGAAGGCGGACACGGGCATTACATTCCGCTGCATGGCGGCTATCACGCCATCCCGCCCAAAGACCAGCTCTACCAGCTGCGCGCGCGCATGACGGCGCGCATGGAAAAGATGGGCGTGCCGGTTAAATATCATCACCACGAAGTCGGCGGCCCCGGTCAATGCGAAATTGAAACGCCGATGATGGGCTTGCTTCAAGCCGGCGACGCGACGATGATCATCAAATACGTCGCCAAGATGACCGCGCGCGAAAGCCGCCAAACCGTCACCTTTATGCCCAAGCCTTTATACGGCGAGGCGGGCAGCGGCATGCACTTTCATCAGCATCTTTTCAAAAACGGCAAGAACGTCTTTTACGACCCCAAAGGCTACGGCTGCCTGAGTCGCGAAGGCTTGTATTACATCGGCGGGCTGCTCAAACACGGGTCGGCGCTGCTGGCGATTACCAACCCTTCCACCAATTCCTATCGCCGCCTGACTCCGGGCTACGAAGCGCCCGTGAACGCTTTCTTCTCGCTCGGCAACCGCAGCGCGGCGGTGCGCATCCCCAAATATGCCACGCAGCCCGAAACTGCTCGCATGGAATTCCGCCCGCCCGACGCTACTTGCAACGTCTATCTGGCGCTCGCCGCGCAATTGATGGCGGGCTTGGACGGAATCAAAAACAAAATTGACCCGACCGAGGCGGGCTTCGGTCCCATTGACGAAAACATCTTCGCGTGGAGCGACGAGCAGCGCGCCAAAATCAAATCGCTGCCCGCTTCGCTCAACGAAGCCCTGACCGCGCTCGAAGCCGACCACGACTTCCTCACGGCGGGCGGCGTGTTCAGCGAGGAAATGCTGGCGCAGTGGGTGGAGTATAAGCGCTATAATGAATACTTCGCCGTCCGCAACCGCCCGCACCCTTACGAGATGAGCCTGTACTTCGACGTTTGAGAAAAGAACGAAAAAAAACAAATCAGCCGCGAACTTGCGAGTTCGCGGCTGATTTGAAGCGGGCGCGGTTACAGCTCGTAGCTTTCTCCCGGCTTCAATACGACGACTTTGGTCTGCGTCTCTTTTTGAACTTGCGCCGCCCAGTCGTTTGCGTCCTGTTTAAGCAGGTCCCAGGTGTTGTAGTGAATGGGAACGACGACTTTCGGCTGCAAAAGTTTCACCGCGCGCAGCGCGTCGGCGGGACCCATGGTGTAATTATCCCCGATGGGAATCGCCGCGAAATCCAGCCCTTCTTCGCCGATGAGTTTCATATCGCCGAACAAACCGGTGTCTTGCGCGAAGTAGAGCTTCTTACCCTCGTTGTTCGTCAGCAAAAAGCCGCAGGGATTCCCGCCGTTCGAGCCGTCGGGCAGGCTGGAGCCGTGCAAGGCGAGCGTGAGTTTGAGGTAGCCAAACGGATGCCGATACCCGCCGCCGAGATGCTGCCCGTGAGTCTTTTCCACGCCTTGCGCGGCGAACCAGGAAGCGATTTCAAAATTGCTGACGATGGCCGCGCCCGTGCGTTTGGCGATTGCCGCGCCGTCGCCGACGTGGTCGCCGTGACCGTGACTGACGAGGATATAATCCGCCTCGACCTTTTCGGCGGGGATGGTCGCCGCCGGGTTGCCGGTGAAGAACGGGTCCACGATGATTTTATATCCGCCCGTCTCCAGCCCAAGCGTGGCATGTCCATACCATGTGAATTTAGCGGTCATTTGCGCCTCCTGTTTATTAGATGAATGAGATGAAAAAATTATAATCCTGCCGCGTAAAAAAACGTTAAAATCGGCGGGCAACCGCAGCCCTTTTCAGGAGAGCTTTTTAAGCATGAAGAAACAAACTCAGCCGCCGCGCTCCATAAGAAAAAAGAATTTTCAAAAATTCGACGGAACGCTATACGCCGGGATGACGCTGGATAGCCTCGTCTTGTTTGCGTTTTACGCGCTGCGAGAACGGCGGACGGAGTTTGAGTTGGAAGAGCTGGTCTCCGCGTGTTTTCGGCTCTTTCCCAAAAAATTCGCGCTTAAGAAGTTTTTCCGCTGGCCCGATTCGGCTGTGGTGGCGCGGCATTGGCAGGAATGCCGCCGCAAAAAATACGTCGTCGCCGAAGGGGATTCGCGCTTTCGCCTGAGCGCCAAAGGGATGAGAGTCGTCAGGCTGGCTGCCAAAGCGCTGGGCGTGGAATTGCCAAAGCCGAAGAAAAAGGTTAAGGAAGCCGCGCCGGCTGAAAAAGTCAAGCCCGCGGAGAAGAAGGTCGCGCCCGCCGCGAAAGCGGAAGTCAAGCCCGCGGAAAAGAAGGTCGCGCCGGCTGAAAAAGTCAAGCCCGCGGCGAAGAAGGTTGCGCCCGCCGCGAAAGCGGAAGTCAAGCCCGCGGAAAAGAAGGTCGCGCCGGCTGAAAAAGTCAAGCCCGCGGCGAAGAAGGTCGCGCCCGCCGCGAAAGCGGAAGTCAAGCCCGCGGCGAAGAAGGTTGCGCCCGCCGCGAAAGCGGAAGTCAAGCCCGCGGAAAAGAAGGTCGCGCCCGCCGCGAAAGCGGAAGTCAAGCCCGCGGAGAAGGCGGAACAGCTGCCCTTGCCGCATCCCAAGCCCGCGCCGAAGCCAAAAGCCGAATCCGCCGCGACGATTTGGAAGGAAGTCCTCCATCCGCCCGCGCCGAGCGTGCCTGCCGTTCAATCTCAGCCCGAAAAGGAAACTCCCCCTGCGCCGAGCGTTTCGCCCGAAGCGCGAATCCGCGCGGGAAAATTCGTTCGCATGATGGAAACCTCAGACGCGTACATTCAATATAAAAAATACGGAACATCTTCAAATATCAGCGAGTTTGATTTTAGAAGCCTGTTGCTTTGCACGATGGAATCCTCGCCTGAAACGTTGGCGCGTAACGTGGAGCAATTCAAAGGATATGCGGCGATTCATCATCGCGGCGATTTGGTAGCCTTTCTTGATTTTTGCGCCGGGCGTTTCGCCGCTCTGCTTGTCCCGCAAAAGAAAGTTGGGAGGTCGAAGCGATGAGTCGCAGCCGTAAATTGCAATACGCCAATCGCGTCGCGCTGCAGCAAGCCGACCAGGCGATTCGCAAAGACGTGTTGCGCGCGCTGGTGGAGGTGGTCACCAATTGCAACGATAGTTACGTTCGTTTGGAAGCCGCCGATCTGCCGGCGGACGGGCGTATTGTCATTGAGGTTCACCGTAAACATCAAAACTCAGTGATTCGCGTGCGCGATTTCGCCGAGGGAATGGACGACGCCCGCATGGATAAGGTGGTCGGCACATATGGCGAAGCCACCAGCGGCGTGAAGGAAGATTTGCGCGTGCGCGGCATGTGGGGGCGCGGCTTGAAAGACGCGATTTTCGGTTTGGGTCACGGCTATGTGCGCTCTTTTAAAGACGGAATGTTTTACCAATGCGCCCTGCTGATTAAAGACGGCGAGCCGACCTTCGAACTGGAAACGCCCGTCCCCGCCGACGAAGCGTTGCGCGGTCAGCGCGGAATTCCGCAGGGCAACGGCACGGAATTGGAAATCATCGTCTCGCGCGACGACGTCAAAGTGCCGCAGTTTGACAACTTGCGTAATTACCTGCAGCGTCATTTTGAGCTGCGCGCCATTATGATGAACCCTGCGCGGCGCATCATCCTGCGCGATATAGGCGGGGGGGATAAAATTCGCAATGAGTATACGCTGGCTTATAAACCGCCCGTCGGCGAAAAATTGCTGGATGAAGAATTGCCCATCGAGGGCTTTCCGGCGAGCGTTCGTTTGGAGCTATATCGCTCCGCCATTCAGCTTTCCACGCGCGGCGAGGAAGGCGATTACGCCGACGGCGGGCTGTTGGTGTTGAGCCGCGAAATGGTCATTGCGCTGACCATGCTTAAATTTGAAAACGACCCTTACGCGGCGTTTTTCTATGGCGCGCTGCGCTGCGATTATCTGCACGAGCTGTTGAAGAACGACGAGCCAGTGTTGACTGCTACGCGCGACGGAATCAACTGGTCGCATCCGTTTGCGAAGGCGCTGCGCGCCGTTGTGGAAGCCCGCGTTGAGCCGATTGTGCAAGCCGAGCGCGAACACGCGCTGCGCGAAGAGCAAACGCGCCTGAACAAGGAATTGCGCCAGAAGATGGAACGCGCGCTGCGCGAACTCAACTCCATTGCGCTTTCCGAACTGAGCGATAAAAACGAAGGCGCGCGAAGGCGCGTGGAACTGCCTCCTTCGGGAATCGGCTTTCAGCCGGAGCGCGTTCATATTCAAATTGGTCAGGTCGCCGGGTTGACTCTGAACGCAGATCTGCCTGAGGGGGCGCATTTTGACGAGCCGGCTTATATCGTCTCCAATCATCCGGAAATTGTCGTGCTGACTCCGCAGGTTTGGCTGGAACCGTATAAGGATTTGCCTTCGATGGGTCATGCGCGCGCGAGGGTGGAGGGCCGGCAGGCGGGCGTGGAAGGGACGATTACCGCCTACCTCAAAGGTCACAAAGCCGTCGCGCTCGCGCAAGTGACTTCCAAAAAGGAAGCGCCGCCGCAGCAGCCCTCTTCGAATCGGCGCGGATTGTTCGCCGATATTCGCTTCGACGACCGCACCGACCCGCGCCAGCGCGTTTATTTCGATCGCGTCAACTCCAGCATCGTCATCGCCACCGCCGCGCCTTCGGTCAAACTATACCTCGATAAGCAAGAGCGACTGGATTCAACCCCGCAGGGCCAGGTGCTGCTGGCGGAATTAATCACCGAGGCGGTGTGCCGCGAAATTGCGCGACGCGGCGTGGAAGACGGGCGCTTTCTCGCTCCTGAAGGCGCGGAAGCCGACGCGGTGAACAATCACTTCATCCGCCTGCAAAACCGCTACGCCCATCTGATTCATCAACTCATCGTCAAAGGTTAAAGCGCGTGAGTTCCATCCCCGAACAAAAAGCCGCGCTGCGAAAGCGCTGCCGCGCAATACGCGCCGCGCTGGGCGAAGCGCGCCGCGCGCGGGCGAGCCTCGTCATTTGCGAAAAACTCGAAGCGTGGGAAGTCTTTCAACGCAGCGCGGTCGTCCTCGCCTACCTGCCGATGAAGGCGGAAGCGAGCTTAACCTCCTTGTTTAAACGCGCCCAAAAGCGCTGGGTCTTGCCGCGCGTCTTGCCGCAGGAGGGCAAACGCATGGCGTTTCACCCTTACGTGCAGGGGCGGCTGGTCGCGCATCCCTTTGGCATGATGGAGCCGGACCTCGCCTTGCCGCTTGTCCCGCCGGAAGAAATCGAGCTGGCGCTGGTTCCCGGTCTCGCCTTTGATCGGCGCGGCTGGCGCCTGGGCTATGGCGGCGGATATTACGACCGTTTTCTCGCCGGCTTTGCGGGAATCAGCGCGGGAATCGTCTTTGATGATTTGCTGCTGGACGAAATCCCGCGCGCTGAACACGACGTCCCCGTGCAATGGATCGTCACCGAAAACGAAGTTTTATGCGCGGGCTAGCCGCCCTTTCTCTTCGTCGCCGTCGCTTAACGCGCTTCACCTCGTCCACTGCAAGCTGACGTCGAAAACCTTCGCCGAATGCGTCAGCGCGCCGACGGAGATGTAATCCACGCCGGTTTCTGCAATCGCGCGGACGGTCTCCAACGAGACGTTGCCCGAAGCTTCCAGTTTCGCCCGCCCGGCGGTTAATTCGACGGCTTGACGCATCGTTTCGACGGACATGTTATCCAGCAGGATTCGCTCTACGCCGAGCGCCAGCGCGATTTGAACGTCGGTCAGGGTTCGCGCTTCGACCTCAATTTCCAGCCCGCCCGGATGGTTGCGCGCGCGCTTCACGGCTTCTTCCAAGCCCCCCGCGAAGTCAATGTGATTGTCCTTGATGAGAATCATGTCGAACAGCCCGAAACGGTGATTCTCCCCCCCGCCCAATTTCACCGCCAGCTTATCCAGCTGGCGCAGCCCCGGCGCGGTTTTGCGCGTGTCGAGAATTTTGGCTTTTGTGCCGGCGACGGCTTCCACAAACTGGCGGGCGAGGGTGGCTATCCCGGACATGCGCCCCAGATAATTAAGCGCGACGCGTTCGCCCGTCAACAGCGGACGCGCGCGCCCGCGCAGCCGCGCCAGCTCGACGTAGGGCTTTACCTGCGACCCGTCTTCCGCCAACGCCTCGAAGCGAATCGTCTCGTCCAGCAGATGAAAAACCGCGCGCGCTACTTCCAACCCGGCGACCACGCCGCCTTGCTTGGCGACGATTTTGCCGCTCATCTCCGCTGCGGCGGGGACGACGCTTTCCGTCGTCGCGTCGCCTGCGCCGACGTCTTCCTGCAAAGCCAATTGAATATGCGCGAGAATATTTTGTTCCATGCGGCGATTATAAATCTCAATTCGGAATAACCGCCGAGACGCGGAGAACACAGAGAAGCCCATGGAAAAATCCCCGCGAACTCTGCGGCGCATTTCTGAACTTAACCCTTATTCCCATGGCTTTGAAATAACCGTCCCGAAGGTTCATTTGAGTAAATCAAAAAGCAATACTAACTTTCGGGACGTTTTTTCGTAATTACGGATTCCGCGCGGCTCATCCTAAAAATCCTGTCCACCCTGTTTGTTTTTTAGCCTGAAACCGGGCTTTGAGAATGCCGCGTCCTTATTCCAAACTCGCGTTAATTTAACGTCAATTCGAGATAAGCGTCCCGAAGGCTAAATTTGACCCTTGAAGCCGCTCGCACAAAGCCTTTGGGGCGGTTCACAAGGCTTATCCCGAATTCAGGTTAATTTAATCCGCGCGCCGCTCTAAATTAGGGCTTTAAGAAAAAACGGGACAGGCGGGACCTTCACGATAGACCGCGCGGAAAACGCGGCGAAGACGCCTGGTTGATCCTGCCTGTCCCATGAAAAGATTTACGCCCGCTGCGCGGCGGAAGATTCCGCGCTCGTGGTCGGACGGGCGAACAGCCACGCCGCGCCGCCGAGATAAGCCAGATACGCCGCGACTTCGGTCAGCGAGGGGTTGCCGTTATAACCGAACAGCGCCGACAACATTTGCCCAAAGAAGGATTTCTCGTCTATCAGCGCGTTAACGTCCCACAGATGCTCGACGACGGCGGGAATCCAGCCTGCTTCGTTAAACTCGTGAACGCCGTGCGCCGTCAGTCCGGCGGCGAATAACACGAGCAGAACGCTGGTGACCTGAAAGAATTTTTTAAGGTTCAGGCGGGCGGTGGAAGCCAGCAGCGACCATCCCAGCAAAACCGCAGCGCCAAGCCCCAGCGCCGCGCCGGAAACGGTCAGAATGGGCGCATTTGCGTTTGAACTGGCGGCGAAAAACGCGGCGGTTAAAAACAGCGCCAGCTCGATTCCTTCCCGCGCGATGGCGATAAAAGCCAGCCCGAAGAGGGCGCGTCCGCCGGAAGCGGACGCGGCTTGGTACACGCCGCCTTCCAGCTCGGCTTTCAAATTCTTCGCCTGAGCGTTCATCCAAAAAATCATCCATGTCAGCACGCCGGCCGCCAGCAGCATGGCTGAGCCTTCAAAAATTTCTTCGGCTTTGCCTTCAAGTTTCAGCCCAAGCGCGGTTAGCAGAGCCGCGGACAGCAAGCTGAAGACGATTGCCGCAAAAGCCCCCGCCCACAGGGCGGGCTTCAAATCGGCGCGGCGGATTTTATCGAGCGCGCCCAGCAAAACGCCGAGAATCAGCGCGGCTTCAAGCCCTTCGCGCAGGGAAAGAAGGTAGGAGGGAAGCATGGAAACCTCGTTGAAAGAGTGAAATAAAAAAACAGCCTGTCATTGGAATGTTTTGGCGGAAATATTTTAGCGCCGAATTTAATACACCGTAATACGCCGTAAAGTAAATACTTGAAGGTTTTGACAAAAACAGCCTGCTTGGTGAAAATGGCAGGATGAAAAAACAACATGTACAACTCAG